>CALUMI010000013.1 GCA_944321725.1 uncultured Muribaculaceae bacterium | reverse complement strand
AACGCCTTATTTGTAGCAGGTGGTTCAAGCTTTTCTCCAAAATCCATCAATAAATTCAATATTGATGACAAAGGTAATTTGACAAAAGACGAGACATTTAATTTTTCTATCCCTGAAGAATATTCAAGTATGTTCTTTTATGGCTCTCCAAGAGTAAATCCAACGACAGGCGACTTGATAATCACAGGGACAATGTCGTACAGCGGCCCATTTGAATTGCTTTATATAAATCCGCAGACAGGGGAAATAAAGAAAATAACCGAACTGGCAAGCTCCGACGGCTCGACCCGTTATTGGTTTCCGTCTGTTATGGTTGTATCCGATGAAGCGGAGCCTGTAATAATGCTGGATGACATTACTTTTGACAATGGAAACAGCATGGTTGTCCCTGTTGCGGAGTTGGTGGAAGATGATGATAATTTGGCTGTTTTGTCGGTTGTCAGTGTCGGGATAGATAATAAAGATGTGGCTTCTGTTGATTTTGACGGGTTGAATCTTACTGTCACTCCGCTGTCTGTAGGTTCCGCGACTTTGTCTGTTTCGGTTAATTCGAATGGAAAATGCGCGGAAAAGGATGTGAGTGTGGTTGTTTCTGAATTTTCATCAGTTGCAGCAAACATGGCGGAGGGCATAAGCAGTTTTGCGTCTGTGGTTGACGGTGTACTGTATATTAACGGCATTACATCCGGTGTGGCCACTGTATATGGCATTACAGGAGCTGTGGTTGCTTATTTTGATTTGTCGCAAACCAATGCTTTAAGCCTTGACGGTTTGTCGCGAGGGACATATATTGTAAAAGTTCAGACAAAGAATTCCGTTGTGTCTGAAAAAATAATAAAGAAATGATGAGTTTATATTGTTTAGGTTGTAATTACTGAATCTTATCGATTGGTATGGAAGAGGACCACCTGTGAAGGCAGTCCTCTTTTTATTTTATAACTTTGCGGCAATCTCGTCAACCGTCAGTTCTTGCTGTTCGCCTTTCTGCATGTCTTTCAGCATTATGGTGCCTTTTTCAAGCTCGTTTTCTCCAACTATGGCAACAAACGGGATTTTGTTGTCGTTTGCATATCCCATTTGTTTCTTCATTTTTGCGTTTTCCGGATATACTTCGCATGAAATCCCGGCTTTGCGCAGCCTTTTGGCGTATTTCAGAGATGCTGCGGATTCTTTTTCTCCGAAGTTCACGAACATAAGTTTTGTCGTGTTTTTGGCTTCGGATGGATAAAGGTCGAGTTGGTTTAGCACATCGAAAATCCGGTCGGCACCGAATGAAATCCCAACTCCTGACACTCCTTCCATTCCGAATACTCCTGTAAGATTGTCGTAGCGTCCGCCTCCGGTGATGCTGCCTATTTGCACATCGTTGGCTTTTACTTCTATTATAGTGCCTGTATAGTAGTTCAAACCTCTTGCGAGCGACACATCCAATTCCAATCGTGCGTCTATGCCGGCTGCTATTGTTCCGCCAATCACATATTTGAGCTCTTCTATTCCTTTCATTCCGGTTTCGGACGATGCAAGCAGCTTGGAGAGCGATTCTAATTTCTCTTCGTTTGTACCGCTTAACGACAGTATGGGTTGCAGTTGCTTTACAGCTTCTTGGCTGATGCCTTTTTCCAACAATTCCGCATTTACGTTTTCTATCCCTATTTTATCAATTTTGTCGATAGCGACTGTTATGTCTGTAATTCTCTCCGGCTCTCCGATTATTTCTGCTATTCCGCTAAGCACTTTCCGGTTGTTGAGCTTTATTGTTATGCTTATTCCAAAACGGCGGAATACTTCGTCGATTATTTCAAGCAAATCGATTTCATTGAGCAGCGAATCTGTCCCTATAACGTCGGCATCACATTGATAGAACTCGCGGTAGCGTCCTTTCTGTGGGCGGTCGGCGCGCCATACCGGTTGTATCTGAAACCGTTTGAAAGGAAATTGCAATTCGTTGCGGTGCTGCACCACATAGCGCGCGAACGGAACGGTGAGATCGTAGCGCAATCCTTTTTCGCATAGTGAGGATGTCAGACGCGGGCAGTTTCGTTCAATTAATTGCTCGTCGGTCACTCCTTTCAAGAAATCTCCGGAATTTAGAATCTTGAAAAGCAGTTTGTCGCCTTCCTCTCCGTACTTGCCCATAAGGGTGGAAAGGTTTTCCATCGATGGCGTTTCAATCTGGCGGAATCCGTGCAGCGTGAACACCTCTTTTATTGTGTCGAATATATAGTTGCGTTTCGCCATTTCTTCCGGCGAAAAGTCGCGTGTACCTTTTGGAATTGACGGTTTTTGTGCCATTTTATATATGATATTTGTTGTTGCCGCAAAATTACGAAATTATTGGCAAAAAATCATGTATGGGATTTAATGTGGTTTATGTGGCTGTAGTTATTTGTTAATCGTTGTCGATTTGCTTGATTACACGGCAAGGATTGCCGACTGCAACACAATCTGCCGGGATGGAACGGGTGACAACGCTGCCAGCTCTGATTACGGCGTTGCGTCCGATAGTGACGCCGGGCAGAATTATTGCGCCTCCGCCGATCCATACACCATCTTCTATTTTTACAGGCAAAGCGTATGTGCGGCATATTTCTTCACCGTCCTTCCAATTTTTGACCATGCGTTCAGCCACTTTGGTTGAGTGGGTAGCTGTGTAGATTTGCACGTTTGACGCTATCAGCATTTCTCAAGTTCTGTTTTCATAGATATGTTAAGTTGAATTGATATTGCAAATGTAATTTAAGCCGCGTAAAACAGAAAATAATTCAGTGTATGTGTTTCTATTTATAGAAGTTTGCATCCGGCATATTCTATTGATTGTGCCGGATGCTGTTTTTACGGCTTATTCCCGGCGGCTTGTATAGATGAGAATGTAGTAAATTAAGGTGGCAAGGCTCGATATTGCGGCTACAACGTATGTGTAGGCGGCAGATTTCAGCGCGTCTTTGGCCTGTTCCTGTGTCTGTCCGGAAGTTATGCCGGTGCGCTGAAGCCATAATGTGGCGCGGCGGCTTGCGTCAATTTCCACAGGAAGCGTTACAAGTGTGAACAATGTTGTCACAGCATAGAGAATTATTCCCACCAGCAGCAGTTGCGGGAATACGCTTATTGTCAGTATGCCTCCCAAGAGCAGCCACGGCAGCAGCTTTGACGAGAAATTCACGGCCGGGACAAGGTTGGAGCGTAAGCGGAGCATGCTGTATCCTGTGGCGTGTTGCAGTGCGTGGCCGCATTCGTGAGCTGCTACGGCTGCCGAGGCTACGCTGTTGCCGTAATATACCTCGCGGCTAAGGTTCACGGTTTGGGTCATAGGATTGTAATGGTCGGTCAGGTGGCCGTCGGTTTGTGTCACTTGCACGTTATAAATACCGTGTTCGCGCAGCATACGTTCCGCCACTTGTGCCCCTGTCAGGTTTCCGTTGACAGGGATTCGCGAATACCGTTTGAATTTATTCTCCAATGATGCTTGTACGGCATAGCTTGCTATTGCGATAGCAATGAAAATAATAAAAATCATATAGTTATAGTTTTCAGTTTTAGTGTTAAATCGCAAAATTCATACCAATCGTAAATATAATTCGGAAAATTGTTGTTTTTTCAAATCTATTATATAATTTTGCAAGCATATTTAGGAATAGATATGACTAAGTCGTTTGCATATTATTTTTTCTTTTACTTTTATTTTGCAAAGAATAAGAGCGGGATGATATGTGAATGATTTAATTTAAGAGATACAGATTGTTGAACATTGAATCCCGCCCAAAAGCGGGATTTTTTATTTTTAAGGATGAAAAAAAGAGTAGTAATACAAGGTGTGGAAGGCTGTTATCACGACGCTGCCGCAAGAGCATATTTCGATTGCGAGGACATAGAGGTGGTGCCGAGCAACACTTTCGCCGACATGTTCGATATGCTTAAATCCGACGCGTCGCTTTTGGGGATAATGGCCATTGAGAACACGATTGCCGGAAGTCTTCTGCAAAATCATGAGTTGTTGCGCCTGAGCGACCATAAGATTGTGGGTGAGTATAAAATGCGTATTTCTCATGTGCTTGCCGCTTTGCCGGGACAAAGTATGGACGACCTGACAGAGGTGAATTCGCATCCTATGGCGTTGATGCAGTGTGGGCAGTTTTTGTCGGCTCACAGAAATTTGAAAGTCGTTGAAAAAGAGGATACTGCCGGAAGCGCAAAAACGATAGCTGACAATAAATTATACGGTCATGCGGCTATTTGCGGCAAATATGCGGCCGGATTGTATGGTCTGGATGTGCTTGCCGAAGGCATAGAAACTAATAAGCGAAATTTTACGCGTTTTCTGATTCTTGCCGACTCTTTGTCGGAAAAGGAACTTCTTGCGGGCAAGAAAGTCGACAAGGCCTCGTTGGTATTTACATTGCCTCATACTCAGGGAAGTTTGGCCAAAATACTTACTATTTTCTCGTTTTACGATATTAATTTGTCGAAAATACAGTCGATACCAATAATTGGAAGAGAATGGGAATACAGGTTTTTCATCAACCTCACTTTCGATGATTATGTGCGTTATCGTCAGTCGATAGAGGCTGTAAGGCCATTGATAAGCGATTTTAAGATATTGGGTGAATATTCAAAATGCGATTGATATGGAAATGAAAATCAAACCTGCCCGCAGGGTGGAAAATATAAAAGAATATTATTTTTCGCGGAAGCTGAAAGAAGTTGCACGGTTGAACGCTGAGGGAAAAGATATTGTGTCGCTCGGCATAGGAGGGCCTGATTTGCCTCCGGCGGAGAGCGTGATTGACCGGTTGAGCGATGTGGCGCGCCGACCGGATGTGCATAGCTACCAGCCTACATCCGGAATCCCGGCCTTGCGTGAGGCTTACGCAAAATGGTACTCCCGTTGGTATGGGGTCAGACTTGACGCCGCGACGGAGATTCAGCCCTTAATAGGCTCTAAGGAGGGAATACTTACGGTTAACCTCGCGTTTCTCAATCCCGGCGATGGCGTATTGGTGCCAAATCCCGGTTATCCTACTTATACCTCCGGCAGCGAACTTGTCGAAGCTGAAATTTACAGGTATGATTTAACGGCAGAAACCGGGTGGTATCCCGATTTTGACGCATTGGAGAAAATGCCGCTTGACAAAATAAAACTGATGTGGGTGAACTACCCGAATATGCCTACCGGTGTATCTGCAACTATGGAGCTTTATGAGCGGTTGGTGGATTTCGGACGGCGGCATAATATTGTTATTGTCAACGACAATCCCTACAGCTTTATACTTCATGACAAGCCGATGAGCATCCTGTCGGTAGCCGGCGCCAAAGACATAGCCATAGAAATGAATTCGTTGAGCAAGTCGCAGAATATGGCAGGTTGGCGTATGGCGATGCTTGCTTCAAATAAGGAGTTTGTGGGTTGGGTGCTTAAAGTGAAGTCGAATATCGATTCGGGGCAGTTCCGCCCGATGATGGAGGCTGCTGTCGAGGCTTTGTCGTGCGGGCAGGATTGGTATGACATGATAAATGCGGTATATTCTTCGCGACGAAAGTTGGCGGAGAAGGTCATGGAGGCGTTGCGTTGCACTTTCGACAGTCGTCAGCGTGGTCTTTTTCTTTGGGGAAAGATACCTTCAGGTTGCGGCACATCGGAGGAGTTTGCTGATAAAGTGCTGTATGATGCACGGGTGTTCATTACTCCCGGTACGGTGTTCGGCAGTAACGGGGAAGGGTATGTCAGGATTTCGTTGTGTGCGGATGAGGACAAATTTAAAGAGGCATTGAAAAGAATTAATAGTATAAACATATAAAAACAGAATATTATGGAAGATGTGAAACATATACGGTTTGAGGGTGTCGACCCGAAACGCCCTATGGTGATAGCGGGTCCTTGCAGTGCGGAAACAGAGGAGCAGGTTGTGGATACCGCACGTGAGTTGGCTAAAAACGGCATAAAAATATTCCGAGCCGGAATTTGGAAACCGCGCACCAAACCGGGCGGCTTCGAGGGAATAGGCGAAAAGGGTTTGGCTTGGCTGAAGCGTGTCAAGGATGAAACAGGAATGCTTGTCGCTACGGAAGTGGCTACCAAGCAGCATGTGAAGTCCGCGCTCGATGCCGGTATCGATATATTGTGGATTGGAGCGCGTACGTCGGCCAATCCTTTCGCCATGCAGGAAATTGCCGATGCTCTTGAGGGCAAAGATGTGCCTGTGTTGGTAAAGAATCCTGTCAATCCCGACCTTGAATTGTGGATAGGAGCGATGCAGCGGCTTTATAATGCCGGTTTAAGGCGTATTGGTGCCATCCATCGCGGGTTTAGCGCATACGGCAAGCATCTCTATCGCAATATGCCGCAATGGCATATCCCGATTGAGTTGCGCCGCCGTTTGCCGAATCTGACTATATTTTGCGACCCGTCGCATATCGGCGGGAAGCGTGAACTGGTTGCTCCGTTGTCGCAGCAGGCTATGGATATGGGGTTCGACGGACTGATTATCGAGTCGCATTGCGAGCCTGACAGTGCATGGAGCGACAAGTCGCAGCAGGTCACTCCGGAAGTGTTGAATTTCATTCTCCATACGTTGGTGGTTCGCGATTCGGTGCAGACTACCGAAAGCCTTGCCTTGCTTCGTCAGCAAATTGACCAGATTGACAGCGAATTGTTGGAGGCTCTTAGCAAGCGGATGCGTGTATCCCGGGAGATAGGGCAGTATAAGAAAGAGCATAGCATGCCGGTTGTGCAGACCGGGCGTTACGACGACATTCTCAACTCGCGGGCACGCAGCGCGGAGGAGCTTGGCATGAGCGGTGAATTCATGAAAGTGGTCTATCAGGCCATTCATGAGGAATCGGTAAGGCAGCAGATTGAGGTGTTGAACAACCGTTTGTAATTCATCAGGCTATGAATATATTGATACTTGGTGCCGGCAAGATGGGCACTTTCTTCTCTGATTTGCTTTGTTTTAAGCATACGGTCGGCATCTTTGACACCGACCCTCAGCGGTTGCGTTTTACGTTCAACACTCAGCGTATGACCGATGTCGATGAAATCCGCGAGTTTGCGCCGGAATTGGTAATAAATGCGGCAACAGTGAAATATACGCTCGACGCTTTCCGTATGGTTATGCCTTATCTGCCCGGTGATTGCATCCTTTCGGATATTGCGTCTGTCAAAAACGGACTTCCGGAATTTTATGCCGGTTGTGGGCATCCTTATGTCAGCACACATCCTATGTTTGGCCCCACGTTCGCCTCGTTGAGCAATCTTTCCAATGAGAATGCCATTATCATCAAAGAAGGCGACCATCTCGGACGCATATTTTTCAAGGATTTATATAGTGATTTGCATCTTAACATCAGGGAATATACGTTTAAGGAACACGACGAGGTCATAGCCTTTTCGTTGTCGATTCCGTTTACATCCACGTTGGTGTTCGGCAGCGTGATGAGGCATCAGGACGCGCCCGGCACAACGTTTAAGCGTCACATGGCTATCGCCCGCGGATTGATGTCGGAGGACGATTATCTGCTTACAGAAATTCTGTTCAATCCGCATACTGTCGGGCAGATAGGCAAGATACAGGAACGCCTCGAAACATTGAAGGAGATAGTGCGCGACAAGGATACCGCCGCGATGAAACGCTACCTCGAAGAAGTTCGCGCCAACCTGAAATAAAGTGTAGGGATGTGCGGCATCTGCAAAATTGGTGCTTGTGTGTAGAAATCCAAGCTGAATTCTGCTTGTATATGGCAAGCTATGCGCAGCTTTTTGGGATTAATTTGAAAACTGTTGATGCCCTCTAAAATTCGGATTTGGTTCATCTCTAATCTTTAGAATCAATTTGATTACATTAAGCAAAGGAGTGTCCTCCCCTGTTCACGTAGCGGAGCGTAGTTAATAGGGGAGGTGGGGCAAAGACCCGGAGGGGTTGTCTGATTCACCGCCCTGCAGTGAAAACAAACGGATAGAAGCCGGTTTTCACTGCTCCGCAGTGATTTAGCAACCCCCTCGGCACTCTGTGCCACTCCCCCTATTTGCTCCGCAGAGCTACGCAAACAGAGGGAAACACAGGAATGTTGAGAGAATAGGGTGAGGGTTGAGAGAGAAATTTCACTAAACGCTCAACAAATACGCCTACCTTGTTCTAAAACATATATACTCTAATGACCGATTCGGGTTTATTCGTGGTGGTAGGGTTCGTGGTGGATGATTGAGAAGGCGCGGTAGAGCTGTTCGGTGAAGACGAGGCGGATAAGGTCGTGGGGAAATGTCATTTTCGACAATGATATTTTTTCGTTGGCCCGCCCGTATATCTCTTTTGAGAAGCCGTAAGGTCCGCCGATGATGAAAACCAACCTTTTAGGCACGCTTTGCATTTTGCGCTCGATGTATGTGGAAAAATCGACGGATGTAAACTCTTTGCCGTGTTCGTCGAGAAGCACTACGTAGTCCGACTTGTCCAACGCCGCCGCTATATTGTCGCCCTCCGACTGCTTCTGCTGTTCCTGCGACAGGCTTTTTGTGGTTTTGGCATCCGCGATATACTGTATGGAGAAAGGGCAATAGCGCGATATGCGTTTTGTGTATTCTTCGATACCTTGATTGAGATAGCTGTGAACAGTTTTTCCGACGACGAGCAGGCTGATTTTCATATTTATTTTTTCTGCAAAGATACGAAACATAGTATCTTTGCACCAAAATCTTAATAGTAATGAAAACAAAGGAAGAACTTATAGACGGTCTGTTGGATTTGGCTTTTGCCGAGGATATAGGCGACGGCGACCATACAACGCTCTGCTGCATACCTGATGACGAAATGGGCAGACAGCATCTGCTGATAAAGGAGGAGGGTGTGCTTGCCGGTGTGGAAGTTGCCCGTAGAGTGTTCAATAAATTTGATCCTACGTTGAAAATGACGGTGTTTATCAACGACGGCGCACATGTAAAGCCGGGCGACATCGCTTTTGAGGTGGAGGGGAAAGTTCGCTCGTTGTTGCAGACTGAAAGGCTGATGCTCAACATAATGCAACGGATGAGCGGCATTGCGACAATGACAGCAAAATATGCCGCTGAGTTGAACGGTTTGAAGGCGAAGGTGCTCGATACCCGCAAGACCACACCCGGAATGCGTATGCTTGAGAAAGAGGCTGTGAAAATCGGAGGAGGGATGAATCATCGCATTGGCCTGTTTGACATGATTTTGCTTAAAGACAATCATGTTGACTTTGCCGGCGGAATAAAGAACGCAATCAATAAAGCGCATCAATATCTGAAAGACAACCATAAAGAAGGGATGCAGATTGAAATCGAGGTGCGCAATTTCGACGAGCTTCGCGAAGTGCTTGAGATAGGAGGAGTTGACCGCATAATGCTCGACAATTTCAATATAGAGAATACAAAGAAGGCTGTCGAGATGGTAGGCGGACGGTTCGAGATAGAATCGTCGGGCGGCATTACGTTCGACACGTTGCGCAAATACGGTGAATGCGGCGTCGATTATATTTCGGTTGGCGCGTTGACTCACTCGGTCAAAGGTTTGGATATGAGTTTTAAGGCTTGTTGAGCATTTTTGCGGCAAGTATATCGGATAGATGAAAGCCCGTGAAATCATGTATGGTTTTATGGGCTTTTCCATTTATTTCATCGAATGGCAAGGTGGTGGCAAGTGCTATTGTCGTTGCGCCGGATGCCATGCCCGATTGTATGCCCGACAGCGAATCCTCGAAAACGAAGCAGTCCGTGATGTCCGTACCTATTGCCTTAGCCCCGATGAGATACGGCTCCGGATTGGGTTTTGAGTGTGTTACCATATCTCCTGTTATAACGGCCGCGAACAATTCTCGGAAGCCGGGATTTTGTTTGTAGAGATTGTCCATTTTCTTTTGCGAGCTGCTTGTGACGATTGCGCATCTCACACCGGCGGCATTCAGTTCGCCGATGAAACGGATTGCCTCATTAAACGGAATATATCGCATGTTGGCCTCGTAGTCTGTCAGTATTTTTTTGATTTCCTCCTGTATGTGTTTGTCGGGAAAATATGTTTCCAATATTTTAGGCAATGTGGAACCTTTGATTTTCAATGCGAAATTGTCTATTCCGGTGGGAAATCGTTTTTCTATTGCGTTCCAGCAATCTGTGTACACCGATTCGCTGTCGATGACAACACCGTCGAGGTCGAAAAGTGCTCCTATGCTCATGTCATTTAAAAATTTGTGCAAATTTAGTCATATATTTTGTGTTTCTGCCGATAATGCGTAATTTAGCGTTATGACAGAAGACTACCAATTACGTACAGACCCTCGTACAGCCTCCGATTTGAGGCGGATAGCCGAAATAGTTGCTTTGCGGAACAACATAGTGGCGGAACGGATAAAGGCATTGCGTATTGTCAGGCGTTCGATAGATGCCCGTCAGCGCAATGTAATGGTTAATCTCACAGTCAGATGTTGGATAGATGAGTTGCCTGCTACTACGGCTTTGTATGAGCCGATAAATTACGGTGATGTGTCAGCGTCGGCTAAACGTGCGGTTGTGGTTGGTGCCGGACCGGGCGGCCTGTTTGCGGCTCTGCGTCTTATTGAGGCAGGAATTAAGCCCGTATTGCTTGAGCGGGGCAAAAATGTTGACGAGCGCAGACTCGACATTGCCCGCATATCACGCGAGGGGATGGTTAATCCGGATTCCAATTATTGTTTCGGAGAGGGAGGGGCAGGTGCCTATTCCGACGGCAAGCTCTATACACGAAGTAAGAAGCGCGGCTCTGTCGACCGTATTCTCCGTATATTCAATCAGTTCGGCGCGTCGGACGATATACTTGTGGATGCTCATCCGCATATAGGCTCGGATAAATTGCCGGCTATAATCAGGAATATGCGTAACAGAATATTGGCAAGTGGGGGAGAGGTGCATTTTTCCACAACAGTTACTTCTTTGAAAATCATTGGCGGAAAAGCTGTAGGTGTGGTTTGCAATGATGGCAGGGAATTCGACGGACCTGTGATACTTGCCACCGGCCATTCTGCAAGGGATGTGTATCGTATGCTCGATGAGGCGGGTGTGGCTCTCGAACCGAAAGGCATTGCCGTTGGTGTGAGGCTTGAGCATCCGCAGCATTTGATAGACTGCATACAGTACCATTCATCGCAAGGGCGCGGAAAATATCTGCCTGCCGCCGAGTATAATTTTGTCACGCAGGTCGATGGGCGCGGTGTATATTCGTTTTGCATGTGTCCGGGAGGTATCATCGTGCCGGCTTCGAGCGGACCGGGACAGTTGGTTGTCAATGGAATGTCGCCATCCAACCGCGGCTCGCGTTGGGCCAATTCCGGAATGGTTGTTGAGGTAAGGGTTGAGGATTTGGATGAGAAATATGAGGCATTTGGCAATTTGCGGATGATGGCCTTTCAGGAGGATTTGGAGCGGCTGTGCTATGAGCAGTCGGGTTCTTCTCTTAATGCCGGAGCCCAGTGTGTGCTCGATTTTGTGGAGGGGCGCGCGTCTTCAGATTTGCCGCGCACGTCATACGCGCCGGGCATTCATCCTTCGAGGCTCGATTTGTGGCTACCGCCTTTTGTTGGCAGCCGTTTGCGGAATGGATTCAGAAAATTCGGAAAATCCGCGAGAGGTTTTTTGACGAATGAGGCGATATTGATAGGAGTTGAGTCGCGTACATCGTCGCCTGTCCGCATACCGCGTGACGCTGCGAGTATGCAACATGTTTCTGTTGAGGGTTTGTATCCATGCGGCGAGGGGGCAGGCTATGCCGGCGGTATTGTTTCTGCCGCTATCGATGGTGAGAAATGTGCTGAGGCAGTGTCCGAATATTTAAAAGACTGAAAGAATGAATAAGTTGCGCAATGTGTTTTTATTACTGTTGCCCGTGTTTCTTTTTGTGGGCTGCATTGAGGATGAGAAAACCGGCAGTGGCTCTTGTTTGATGCCTGGCGACGAATTGCCGGATTTCAGCGTCATTTCTGTCGACGGCAAAACGCTGACCAAATCTGATTTGGAGGGAAAGGTTTCGTTATTGGTGTTTTTCAATACTGTTTGTCCGGATTGCAGGGAAGAACTGCCTGTAATTCAGATGATTTATGATAAATATTCCGGAAATGAGGAGTTTTATCTCGCTTGTGTAAGCGTTTCGGAAGATATGGCTGACATCAAATCTTATTGGGAAATAAACGGACTTGACATCCCTTGCATAGTGCCGGAAAACGATACGTTCGCGAAATCTCTGGGATTTTCTACTATTCCTCATGTTTTTCTTTTCGACAGGTCGGTTACTGTGCGTTATGTTTACGGTGATGATCCGGTTGCATCGTTTGAGTCGCTTTCGGATGCAATAGACGCTCTTTTGTAGGTATGCGGAAAATCTGTTGGTAAGTCAGATATGGGAATATAAAAAAAGAATGTGTGCCAACACCTTGTTAAATTGGTGCTTGGCACACATTCTTATTGATGATATTTTCTTATTTCGATATGTGGACATCCAACTGCGGGAACGGGAAGTCGATTCCGGCTTTGGGCAGCTCTTTGTAGATGCGTTCGTTGATGTCGTATAACACATTCCAATATTCTGACGCCGGCACCCATACTCTTACAACAATGTCAACGCTGCTGCTCGATAATGCGCTTAGAGCTATGAATGGAGAGCGGTCGGCTTTTGCCGCGGGTATGCTGATAACGTCATCTTCTTTGTTAAGGGCTTGCAGATGAGCGGACAGCTTGGCCTTGTGGTGAAACAGTTTGCTGAATCCTTTTTTGCTGTCGGTGCTGTCGCAGGTGCTTTCTTCGGTTGTGTCGGTATTGGCTGCGACGGCTGTTTTTCGCATTTCGCGGTCGTCCTCGATGTATTTCTTTACGATGCGGCTGTCTTGCGCAAGTATGGAGGCGATAGCATTTTTTGCAGTATCGTAGTCATTGCCGTAGGCTATGTTTACAGTCCAATCTACCCTTCGATAGTCTTCTTTGCTGTAATTTTTAATGCTTCCGGTAGACAATCCTCCGTTGGGGATGAATATGGATTTGTTGTCTACGGTGTTGAGGATTGTATTGAATATTTGTATCTCTTTTACCGTGCCGGTGAAACCTTGCACTTCGATGAAATCGCCCACTTTATATGGCTTGAGCAACAATATTAGCACTCCGCCCGCAAAATTTTGTAATGTGCCGCTCAACGCCATGCCAATAGCGACACCGGCGGAGGCAAACAGAGCGATGAACGAGCTTGTTTCGATTCCGAGAATCGATATTACTATAATGATAAGCAGAAACAGCAATGTGACTTTCAATGCGCTCAGTATGAATATCGACAGCGAGCGATCGACCTGACGGCGAATCATCAGGTTTTTTATGCTTTTGTGTATACGGTTGATAATCAGTTTGCCAATGTAGAACACAATGGCGGCCACAAGCAATTTGAGCACTAAATCGACAGCTTCCGATGTGAGCTTCTCTATTATTTTGTCGACAGGCATCCCCGAAAAACTTTCTGCCCATGAGCTGATTGCTGACATGTCTTTTTGAACCTCTGCCGCAGAATCGGCGGCTGCCGTGTTGGCACTTTGTAGAAATAGCATAATTGATTAGATTTTGTTAGTGAATGACAAAAATAGCAAAATTTTCATGAAAACGGATAATTACGTGAAAAAGAATGTAGTTTTGTGGCACAAATGCAAGAATCGATGAGATTGTTTTATATTGTTTTGATTGTGTTTTTTTTGATGCCGGCCAATCTTCTGTATGCGCAGACTTATGAAAACTATGCCGATTCGGTCGACCGCTATACAGAAGAGCGGAATTGGGGCAGGGCGGAAGAAATGCTGAGAAAGGCATTGGAGAAAGAGCCTGCCAACCCGAATAATTACCTGTTGTTGTCGAACTTGGGAACTGTGCATCGCAATATGGGGAAGTTGGGCGAGGCATTGAAAGACTACGACAACGCTTTGTCGATTACCCCGAATGCAGTCGCCATACTCCACAACCGTGCGGCTCTGTTGCTCGAAATGGACAGCACGGAACGCGCATATTCTGATTATGCGAGGATAAAGGCATTGGATAAAAATGATGTGGACTCACGCTATTATCACGGTATGATTGCTCTTGGCTACGGACTTTTCGACATTGCCGAAAACGATTTTGATGAGGCTCTTTCCATAGATAAGAATTCGTTGGACGCAAAGAGGGGGTATGCAGTTTTGTATAAAGTGAAAAACGATTATGAGAATGCTGCAAGGCTGTATACCGAGATTATCGAAAAAGAGAACAGACAGTCGAATTATATGGGCAGGGCAGAATGCTATATAGAGTTGGGCAAATTCTCAGAAGCGGAATTGGACATACAGCAAGCGCAAAAGTTGAATCCGTCGGATCCGTATGTTTATTTGTTGAAAGCGAAATCGGCAGAATTGCAATACAGGTATGACGACGCTGCGGAATATGCCTCGACCGCATTGGAACTTGGTGCCGAGCCCGAGCTTGCCGAGCCGTTTTTGAGGAAAAAAACAAAATGAAATTTGTAGGATAGGTTTATTTGGCGTATCTTTGTTCAGATGTTGACGATATTGCCACATATTGAATATTTGCTGCGCGACAATGATTGTGTCATTGTCCCGGGATTCGGGGCGTTTATCTCGCACCGGAGTTCTGCTGTTGTGGAAAATGGGATGCTGATTGCTCCGAAACGCTTGTTGGGGTTTAACGAAGCTCTCCAGCATAACGACGGATTGCTTGTAAATTCCATAATGCGGAAAGCCGGTATTTCGTATGACAGGGCTATCCGTGTCATATCCGATGATGTGGCGGCGTTGAAAATGCAGCTTATAGAGTCGGGAGAGGCTTATTTGGAAGGAATTGGCAGATTATTGCTCTCGGAGGATAATTTATTATCGTTTGAACCGTTGGAAAGCAGTTCGGTTGATGGCTGTTTCTTTGGATTGCATAGTTTGCGCCTTTCATTGGTTGATGATGTGGTTGCTGAGAATGACACCGTCAAAGAGCATAAGCCTGAATTGATATATCTGCCTGTAAGCCGTAATATCTTTAAGATAGCGGCCTCTATAATTGTTTTGGTGGCAATGGCATTTGTCCTGTCAACACCGATAAGCCTTGATGACGACCCTGATTATGCGGGCTTTGTCAGCAGCAAATCGGCCAACATCTCACCTGAACCGATAGTAAGCAACAGTCAGAAGACGGTAGTGGTGGAGAGTGATGTTGCCCAACCCGATAAAGACTTGGAGGCGGATGATCTGTCTGATATTGCTGTTGGGAGTGATGCCGTTTATTATGGTGTGGTTGCTACCTTTAAAACTAAGAGGCAGGCTGAATTGTATATGCGTCAATCGTCATTGCCGAATTTGAAAATTAACGGAAGTGGCAGTCTGTATAGGGTATATGCCGTGTCGGGAAACTCTTATGAGGAGGTTTTGGCGATGATGGAGAAAGAATCTTTGTTTGATGTGGTGCCTGATGCTTGGATTTACAAAGACAAGAATAACGGTTAAAAGTTTTCCGCATTAATTTATTCCGTCTTTAATATCTTGAATTTCCACTATTTTGTTTACTATGGCATAGATGGCAAGTCCTGCCGCTGAATGGATTTGCAATTTCTTTGTTATATTTCGCCGGTGGGTTATTACCGTATGTATGGAAATCGACAATTTGTCGGCAATGGCTTTGTTTGTCATTCCTTTCACGACACATGCTATTATCTCTTTCTCACGTAGGCTGAGTTGCTCGGTATCGGTTGTCTCTTCGTCATCCTCTGCGAGAAGCTCCTCTAATTTTGTGTTAATCGTTTCTGTGTCGTCGAATATCGAGATTGTATCGTCGAAATCTGCAAGTGTCTTTTGATCGATGAAACTCGATAGTATGGCTATCGTTTTTATTGTAGGAAATTCTTTTTTGACAGACAATGTAATATTATTGTTCGACAATATTAGCGGATTGATTATCAGTATGTCGGGGGTATGAAGCCTGATAAATATTTTAAGCGCGTCTAAATTGGCTATCTCATTTATTGTGAAGTTGTGGTTGGAGAGCCTTTTTAAGACACTCGCTATTCCGGCGCGTATTATTGTGGAATTGTCGGTTATTGCAATTTTTATGCTGTCGTTATCTTTCATTTACAAGTCGTTTTTCCAATTCCGCTACTGCCGGAGTGAATAGCTCGTCCTCTAATTTGCAGTGCAGATTCAAGTCTGATTCGCAGTGGAATATGTCGAACAATGTGGCATTGAGCAGGTTGTTGCATGTTTCTTGCGGATAGTACTTGATGATTATATTTTTCAGTTCTGTTAAATTCTTCTCGATATGGTTGTGCTTTTGCGCGAAATTTTTTATTCGGTATGAGCCTGTATCTTTTCCTGAAATCAGGTTTTCAACATACTCGAACACGAATTTGTTCTCATATTCCATGTGTCTGTTTACTTCGGTTTCATATTTGTCGTAGAATAAGAGAATGGATTGTGTCACATCGTTGTTTTTGGGCTCAAGTTCCAATGCCTCTTTCAGTTTCTTGCGTATGGATGGCAGGTTGAAATCAAGAAAATACGAGTGAGCCTGTTTGAGATAATCCATCAGCGCGGGAAGAGATATTTGTTCGTTTTCAGCATCATATTCATAACCGTATTGTTCCTCTTCAATGAAATTGACTACGGCGAGAAATGTGTTGCAGTCAACATTTTGTTTGTCGCAAATCTCTTTTACGGTTTTTTCTCCAAATCCAAGTGGCAAGCCGAATCTGCTCATTACTGAAATTAATGAGTAGTTCCGGAAAATGATGTTGCTCATTTTGTCGGTCGGCTTGTAGCGGTTAATGTGGTTCATCTGTCGTTTATTTCGGTTACAAAATAAATATGAAATACACCCGGACGCAATCGCATCATATAGGTATTTTCGCCGGATGCGGTAATTATTTATAGGTATTATTTGACGCGGAACATGTAGCCGAGCGTCACCATTATCGACATCCCGTTTGACGCGGCGAATACATCTCTTTTGCGTGCGCTGAAAATGTTGTTCAGCCCATAGTAGAACCTTCCTTCCAACAGTATGGAATGTTTTTTGTGCGGCACCAATTCAAATCCAAGTCCTGCTGAGATTCCATAATCGATTTTATTTTTTATGTCCATTGTGAATTGATCAGTGTTTCTGTTTTCTATTGGAAAGTCATCAGGCAGATTATTCAGATTGTGGATGTCGAAATTCGCGGAGGTCTTATCGCCTATCATGAAACCTATTTCAGGGCCCGCATTAAAAAAGAATTTCGCTGTTTCGCCGCCGAAATATATGTGTGCCAATAGCGGAATTTGCAGATATGTCAGTTTCCGTTGGAAAGAATACTGTGTTTCATCAAATGTTTCTTTCCAGCCACGTTGTTCCATGTTCAGCTCTGCTATGAGCCCGAAATGTTGCTCCTCGATATATCGAAATGTCACTCCGCCCATCATTCCTGTTATGAAAGTCTGGTCGATACCGGGAGAAAACATTGTTTGCGACAGTGTGGCTCCGCCTTTCACTCCAATGGCTATGTTCGCCGAATAGTGTTGTTGCGGATACATTGCAAAGGCGCAGATAGTGGCTGCTATTGACAGTAGAGTTCGTATGCTCATTTGATGATTGTCTTTTCAATAGAATTGTCGTCGGAAAAATGTATAAGGAAAACAGCGGTGTTCACAAACCCGCCCCAGTTGCTTACCCTCTTGAAATCGAGGCAAGTCTGTATTCCTTCGCTTTCACAGGCAGCTATGTTAAAGTCATTGCCGTTTTGCCGTATTGTATCGATGAAATATCGTGCGAGGTCATATCCGAAAATATTCATTTGAGGCATTGATCTCAAGGGTTTCTTGCCATACCAATATTCAAAATCGTTGTTGGCTTTCTTGGCTTTCTCTTCGTTTCCTATGAATGTGTAGCGGCTATAGATATATGTGTCCGCTTTGTGGAAAAACGGTTCGGATGCCGGATAGTTGAGCCATTCCGGATAGCCGAGTAGCGAATATTCATATTCGGGACATTCCTCAGAAAGTGCTTTCAGCGCTTTTTTTAGCTTGGAGAGCATTGTTGTGCTGCTTTGTTCTGCCACAAACAGTATTTTTTTGTCATTATCGACTATGGCACTGAATATTTCAGTGTCTTCCAATTCGTCTATGCTGATAGTCTGTTTTGTGAGTTTTGTGGCTTTCAGGTGCGTGATTAGTGGCTTTGCCTCTGTTTCCTCGCCGCTGATGAATATCATCCGATAATTGGCGAATGAATTTTCGACCATATTGTTGACGGCTGAGTACATATATGACGATGGAGTGGTAACCTGAAAGAAACGCTCGTTGTCGTAGTAGTTCTCATCGTTTACTTCAAAAGCGTTGATGATGTTGATATTGTGCTCTTTGGCGAATTCGCTTGCTTCTTTGATGTCAGTGTCGCTGCCGGCTATAAACATGATGTCGCAATTTTTCATGTCGTCGGAATTCGACAAGCCGACAGATTTAAAGTTGCTGCCGGACAAGTCGAATATGTCAAGATTGATTTGTATGCTGTCGTCGACATAGTCATTGGCTGCAAGCAGGACTCCTTTATAAAAGTCGGTATATAGTTCGGCTTTCTGTGAAGGCTCGTTGTTTTCGCTTTCAAAAGGAAAGGCAAGGGCAATGTTGATTTTTTTCAGTTCTTCAACTTCATGGACATTACGGTATGTTTCTGCTATATCCTCATTCGTGATGCTGTCAGTCGCCTGTGCAACGGGGACATAGACAAAAGAGCCTTTTTTCAGCTTTTTATTGCCGGGATTTGCATCTTTTATCTCTTTTGTGGTGGTGTTGTACTTTGCGGCTACTGACTCAAATGTGTCGCCTTTTTCTACTTTTTTTGCAATGAATACGGTTTCCGGCCGGTTGCTCTTTTCGATTTCTTTTTTTTCGGCGGGCGGTATCATTATTATTTCGCCTGCTTTGAAATTAGTAGGAGAGATGCCGGGATTGGCCTCAAGCAATGATTCAATCGACACGTGATTGTTGGCCGACACTCTGTAGAGAGTTTCTCCTTTTTTAATGGTATAAGGCCTGAGCTGCTTTGTCACTTTGCCTTTTTGTGCGGGGATGACTATTTTGCTGTCGCTTTTTAATCCGTTGGACAATCCGGGATTGGCCGCCATGAGGTCGTCAATGCTTATATTGTATACGCGTGATATGCCATAGAGCGTTTCGCCCGGCTCCACATAGTGGATAATCTCTTTTGCGTGGCTCTTGTCTACATTTCTTGTCTTGTTGAAATCATCCACCGGGAAATAAAGCCATTGATCTTTTTTTAATCCTGATTTTACAGATGGATTATATTTTATGATGTCGTCACTTGTGATGCCTAATTCTTTGGATATTCCGTAAAGCGTCTCTTTTTTCTTGACTTTACGGTAATAGTATTCCGTATCGCCAATCATTCGTATCGGCAATTTTAGTTGGGCTTCCGTTGCGAGGCAGATTGCTGCCGCGCAGAAAAGAATAAGTCCGAATCTCATAATTTAGTCTTTAATAATTTGCAAATTTAATAAAAACAATAGAATGGCAGATTATGGGCAGACATAATATTCGGTAATATCGTTACAATAATCAGTAATATTGCTGTCGGGATATGATTTGATGGTGTCTAAATTTGCAAAAGATAATGGGTAAAAAAATGATAATAAGTTTGTTGATTTAGGAATTATGGGCGTGGATAAAAATATGAGCCGTCGTGATTTTATCAGAAACTCGGCTTTGGCTGGAGGATCTTTGTTTTTGTCGTCAGCATTGGTTAGAGCCTCAGATGCGGTGTCAGGTATAGGCGAAAAAAGAGATTATTCGTATGTTGGAATGTTGAAAGATGTGTGTGACATCCACCTCCATGCTATGCCCGATTCGCGGGAGCGGTCGGTAGATGAATACGGCTTTATGAAGGATACGATGACTGCCGGCTATCGTGCTGTGATGTTCAAGTCGAATGACTTCAGTTGCCACGACAGGGCATATGTCATCCGTCAGGCATTGCCGGGTGCGGAATGTTTCGGCAGTTTCTGCATGAACAAGGTACATGGCGACAAGGTTAACGTGTTTGCAGCAAAAAAAGCTGTCGAAACAAGTGGGGGTTTGTGCCGCTGCATTTGGATGCCGACATTGGATGCTGCCTATCAGTATAGGCACGAAAGGCGCAAGGAGGCAGGCATCCCCGTATTGGATGTGTATGGGAAGGTGTTGCCAGAAGTTGTCAAGGTGATGGAAATATGCGCCGAGGCTGACATCATCTTTGCCACCGGACATTCTTCGCCCGAAGAAAGCCTCATGTTGCTCCGCAAGGCGCAGGAAGTGGGTGTGAAGCGGGTGGTGGTGACACACGCCAATTCGTCAATTTGGACGATGACACCCGACCAAATCAAGCAATGCGTCGACTTGGGCGCCTACATCGAGTATTGCTATCTGCCTTGCCTTTGGGGAGAGGGAACGAAGATGCCCCAATACCAACGACAAAGCATCGAGGAATTTGCGGCATTTGTA
The DNA here is from genome assembly GCA_944321725.1 of uncultured Muribaculaceae bacterium. GTDB lineage: Bacteria > Bacteroidota > Bacteroidia > Bacteroidales > Muribaculaceae > Limisoma. The sequence goes on along the minus strand of CALUMI010000013.1, from coordinate 40,830 downwards.
CGTATCGCTCCGTCTCGTAGTTTTATTTCTACGGACTTAGGGCAAGCGGTTATGCCACATCCCATAGCTGGAATGAGGGATTGTATCATAAATTTACAATCAGTCGGTGTGTCTCAAAGCGACATCGACTTGCTTGTTCGTAGTAATCCGGCATGGCTGATAGGTTTGGATAAATAAAAAAAGAATATGGACAGACGGGATTTTATCAAAAGTGGACTTTTTGCAGCAGCCATAGGTGCTGTGGGTGGTCCGAAAGCTGTTGCGCAAGAAGCGGAAAATCGGGTTGTGAGGGAGCAAATGTCGAAAGACATCCTCAATTATAATCCGCAAATGCAATACAGGCCAATGGGGCGTACGGGTGTAAATGTTTCGGCATTAGGTTTTGGTATGTTGCGTTTGCCGATGAAGAACGGACACGTGGATTTTGACCAGACTACGCCAATGGTACGTCGTGCCATAGAGGGAGGTGTGAACTATATTGATACAGGACGTGTCTATATGGGCGGAGAGAGCGAGCAGGCCGTAAGGAAAGCACTTGCCGGAGGTTGGCGCGACCGGGTGTATGTCACGTCCAAGATGCCGTGGTGGGAGATGCAGAGCGCAGACGACTTTGAGAAGTTTTTCGACCTGTCGCGCCGCACGATTGACACAGATGTCATCGACTTCTATCACATTCATATGATTATGCACCGTGCATGGAAAGATTATGTATTGCCTTACAAGCTCATCGAGAAAATGGAGAATCTCAAGGCGCAGGGCAAGATACGCTTTATGGGCTTCTCATTTCATGACAACCTGCAACTGTTCAAGAAAGTTGTGGAATACACACCTGCGTGGGACTTCTGCCTCATTCAGCACAATTACTTGGATTACGAATATGAGGCCGGTGTACTTGGCCCGAAATATGCCGCTGCCAATGGTATGGGACTGGCGGTGATGAAGCCTGTGCGCACAGGATTCCTTGCCAACCTCCCACAGGTGATGCGCGATGCCCTTGCCTTCACAGGCATTCATAAGCCTGATGCTGAATGGGCATTGGATTATTTGTGGGACATTCCCGAAGTTAGCGTTGCCGTGAGCGGCATGGGCAGTATGGAGGATGTGGATGAGAACCTGAGGTACGCCGCCAAAGCCTGTCCAAACATGCTCACCCCTGTTGAGCGCGAGGCATTGGGCGCGGCCATCTACGCCTATCGCCACGCACCGGGGCACATTGATTGCACAGGTTGTTACCAGTGTATTCCTTGTCCTCACAATGTCGCCATTGGCTATATCTTCGCTTATGTATATAACAATTATCTATTGCACAAGAACAAGAATCGGGCAATGGCTGACTACACCGTTTCGATGTCGCCCATACAGCGTGGCGACCCGGCATCATCGTGCGTCGCTTGCGGCGAGTGTCTGGCTAAGTGTCCGCAGCATTTGGATATTCCGAATCTGTTGGCAAAAGTGAAAGGCGTAATGGGTAAATGAAAACTGTAAAACTGTTACAATTATCCGTGATATGATTATCTTATAGTACTTAAATAGCTATTAATTTTATAACAAGCAATTAAATAATAAGGATATGCAAACGAATCTTTCTTACGACATGTACGTTCCTACCCGCGTGATGTTCGGGGCAGGGATGCTGAACAAACTGAGTGAACAACCGATGCCGGGCAAACGCGCCCTCATCGTCATTTCCAACGGTAAATCGACCCGTGTCAACGGCTATTTGGCCCGCACGGAAGAGCAACTGCACAAGGCAGGCGTGGAAACAGTGGTGTTCGATGGCGTAATGCCGAACCCTACTGTGGGCAATGTTAATGCCGGTGCAAAGTTTGCCCGCGAGAATGGATGCGACTTCCTCGTTGCATTGGGCGGCGGAAGCGTGATGGATTGCTCAAAAGCCATCGCCGTAATGGCTACGAATGAGGGTGAGTTGTGGGACTACGTACCCATTGGCTCGGGCAAAGGCAATCCGATAGCCGTGAAGCCGCTGCCCATCATCGCCATTACCACCACAGCGGGCACAGGCTCGGAAACGGACAACTCCGGTGTCATCACCAAGGAAGATACTTTTGAGAAAGCATTCGTAGGCGACAACACCTTGTTCCCCGTCCTCTCCATCGTGGATCCGGAACTGATGGTAAGCGTACCCCCGACATTCACTGCCTATCAAGGCTTCGATGCCCTTTTCCACAGCACGGAAGGCTATATTGCCCGTGGCGCGAACCTGATGAGCGATATGTACGCCCTGACCGCCATCGAGAACCTTGCGAAGTACTTGCCACGCGCTGTGAAAGACGGCAAAGATATGGAAGCCCGCACTCATGTGGCACTTGGCAACACTTTGTCCGGAGTAGTAATGTGCCTCACCCTCATTACCAGCGAGCACGCTTTGGAACACGCACTCTCCGCCTATCACCCGGCACTGCCACACGGTGCAGGCTTGATTATGGTCAGCCGGGCATACTACAAATATTTCATCGAGCACCACGCTTGCGATGACCGCTTCATCCGTATGGCGCAGGCTATGGGAATGCCTGAAGCCACGAAGCCCGAAGACTTCCTCACCGCTCTCACCCGCTTGCAGGAGGCTTGCGGCGTGGCAGACCTGAAGATGTCCGACTATGGCATCACCCCCGACGAGTTCGAGACGCTGATGCGCAACACCCGCGAGGTGATGGGTGTGATGTTCACCAGCGACCGCGCGCAGATGACAGACGAGGATATTGTGAATGTCTATCGGGAATCCTACAGATAATGACGGTACTGTAAAAACAGCGTGGATAGTGCCGATTCATTTCCAACTGAAATTCATGCCAGGGAATGCATGCTCTCGATTATGCCGAACAAATAGGACTTGGCAATCGGCAGTACGAACTGTTCAGGTTGGACTGACAATAATAAACAGAAATGATTATGAGCAGACTGATTATGATTACAATCCTGATGCTGTCCGCTTTTGCGATGGCAGTTCAGGCGCAACAAAAAGTTTCTAACAATCAAAATAAGACGAATATGGAAAACAATACTATCAAACTGACCATCGAGGGCGGCAAGACATTCACCGCCACATTGGTGGACAATTCATCCACACAGGCAATGAAAGAGCAGCTTGCAAAAGGAAACATCACCGTGAAAATGGAAGACTACGCCAATATGGAGAAAGTCGGCTCGCTCGGCATCCGTCTGCCGCGCAACGACAAGCAGACCACGACCGGACCGGGCGACATCATCCTCTATCAGGGGCATAACCTTGTCATATACTACGATACCAACTCGTGGAGCTTCACCCGGCTGGGAAAGATAAACAACGCCTCGCAAGCCGACCTGAAGGCAGCATTGGGCAGAGGCGATGTAACCGTGACACTTTCATTGGAATGACAAACTTTTATATATTAAAGCGTATGAGAAAGACAATATTTTTATTATTAATGGCAACAATAATTAGCATTCAAGGAATTATGGCACAAGAAAAGATTACACAGACTGCCGGACACGTGCAGTTGGGAGAATTTGCTCCGAAATTTGCTGAGCTTAACGATGATGTGTTGTTTGGAGAAGTGTGGAACCGTCCGGGACTAAGTCCTCACGACCGCAGTATGATAACCGTTGCGACGCTTGTTGGCAAAGGCATTGTCGATTCTTCGTTGACACACCACTTGCAATTTGCAAAGCAGAATGGGGTGACACGCACTGAAATTTCAGAAATGCTTACGCATATAGCTTTTTATGCGGGTTGGCCAAACGCATGGGCTGCTTTCCGTATGGCTAAAGATGTGTGGGCAGACGATTCAGCCGGTGATAATGGCAAGTCCGCTTTTCAGCGCGAGATGATATTCCCCATCGGAGTGCCTAACACCGCTTACGCCAAGTATTTCATAGGCAACAGCTATCTTGCGCCGATTTCCGGTGAGCAGATACCATTCAATAATGTGACGTTCGAGCCGCGTTGCCGTAATAATTGGCATATTCATCGCGCTACGAAAGGGGGCGGGCAGATGCTTGTATGCGTAGCCGGACGCGGTTGGTATCAGGAAGAAGGCAAGCCTGCCGTGCAGATGCTGCCGTGCGATGTCATCCACATTCCCGCCAACGTGAAGCATTGGCACGGTGCGGCGGCGGACAGTTGGTTTGCGCATCTCGCTTTTGAGATACCGGGTGAAAATGCCTCGAATGAGTGGTTGGAACCGGTCACTGATGAGGAATACGACAAATTGAAATGATTGTGAGATTGTTTATTGTGTTTGTGGTGTTTGTGGGCATGTTTATTGACACTTGTCGTTTGTGGGGACAGGTTGTTGATGTTCATGCCCACATAATACTTCGCGAGTATATCGAATTATTGAAATCGCACGGGGCGGAATTGGAAGAGACCTTCCCCCTGCCTACGTGGGATGCGAAGCGGCACATCGCCTTTATGGACAGTGCGGGTATCCGCACTGCTGTGCTCACGATGCCTGCCCCGCAGCCGTATTACGGCGATACGGAGGAAAGCGCCGTGTGCATCCGCCGTGTGAACGAGGTTTCGGCAGAGGTAAAGCGGCAGTATCCCGACCGATTCAAGTTTTGCGCCGCTTTGCCGTTGCCTGACGTGGATGCAGCTGTTAGAGAGGCTGTCTATGCGCTTGACACGTTGAAAGCCGATGGTGTGAAGATTGCCACCAACAGCCGCGGATTATATTTGGGAGATGAAGAACTTGACACGTTAATGGATGTTTTGAACAAGCGTCACGCCGTCATCATCATCCATCCCCACCGCCCCACGCCTTATCCGGAGAAAATCATTGCCACAACACCGTTGGCCATGTATGAATATCCGGCGGAAACTACCCGTGCCGTGTTCAATATGTTGGCTCGCAACGTGTTGGTTCGCTACCCGAACTTGAAAGTGGTCGTGCCCCATTGCGGCTCGTTCCTGCCATTGGCTTTGCCACGTATGAAATCCATTCTTCCTGCTATGGTGAAGCAGGGGTATATGCGGCCTATAGAATGGGAAGGCAATCTCTCGCGCCTATACTTCGACCTTGCGGGCAGCCCGACACTCGACGTGTTGCGCTCGATGCTCACCATCACTACGCCCGACCATATCCTTTACGGTTCAGACTATCCTTATCTGCCCGATGCGATATTGAAAGCCAACCTGCAAAGGCTGAAGCAGACGCTCGCATCGGATAAGGAACTTGCCGGATATGCCGACATGTTCCTGTGGAAGAATGCCGAAAGCCTGTTTTTCAAATTCGCAGCTTCTGGCAATATTCTGACGGAGTGATACCCTCCTGCTTTTTGAACATCCGGCTGAAATGCTGTGGGTATTCGAAGCCGAGATGGTCTGACACTTGTGTGACGGTTTCTCCTGCCGCTAATCTGTTTTTTGCGAGTTGGATGACGACCTGTCTGATATGGTTGCTTGCCGTGTCACCGGTTGTCTTTTTGATGACATCGCCGAAATAGTTGGGCGACATGCACAGTTTGTCGGCGCAATACTGCACGGTAGGCAGACCGAGTGTCAGCTGCAGATTGTCCGTGAAATACTTGCGTAGCAGTCGGTCGAAGCGTATAAGTATGTCCGAGTTCTCAATCTTGCGGGTAACAAACTGTCGGTTGTAGAAACGTTGGCAGAAATTGAGTGTCAATTCAATGTAGCTAACGAGTATGGCATTTTGAAGTTCATCCGGTTTCTTGTTGAGCTCTTCACGCATTTGGCGCATTAGTGAAACGAGAATGTCGTGTTCTTCATCGGTCATGTGAAGAGCCTCGTTTACGCGATAGTCAAAGAAAGAGTAATTATTAATATGTTTTTCGAGCGGAAATCCGTGCAGCAGGTCAGGGTGGAAAAGAAGCGCCCATCCTGTGATAGCCACCAATTCACCGTTATCCTCCTTGCCTCCGACTTGTCCGGGAGCGACACACAGGAGTGTTCCTTTGTTGTAATCATATTTGCCGCAGCCATAGTCCAAGTCAACCTCGGCATCGTCCCGCAGGAACAGCCCGTACACACTGTAATTGTTCAGGCTGTGGCGTATGGGCGATACCTCGGTATAGTCGATGACACTGACCAACGGATGCCGGTCAGTGCATCCGAGATAACGGCCGTAGTCATTGACGTTTCTAACTTTCAGTATCTTGCTCATCTTGTTTTCTATTAAACCACTACAAAGGCAATGTAAATGAGAGCAATGAAAACTTGTTTTCAGATTGCCGAGTGCAGCTTGCCTTTTGCAAAGATAAAACATTCCATGGACAATGGTTTACACTGTGATTGTGATTTCAGTAAAAATGGTAAGTATTACCCACATATAGTTACGGGGTTCATCCTCTCTCCGGTGTAAATTTGCATGAAATGAGAAAGAGAAAAAATGGAACAGAAAACAGAATTGCTTGAGGACTTGTGTGCGGATGAGGCGGTATGCTTTATCGCAGACCGCCACAATGTTACACCGCAACTGCTCTTGCGCCATTTCCTTTACGGGGAGGCATCCATACCATTGGAGCCCAACGAGGTGGAGATACTTATAGGATTGTCTGAACAGGTCAAAGAAGATAGGATTACTAACATAAAAACAAGATAATAATGAAGAAGAATATTGGAAATGTATTGGCGTTGTATCCCACGCCCGCAGTGGTTGTGGGTACGGAAGTGAATGGTAAGGTAAACTGGCTGCTTGTCGCCCATGTGGGTATCATTGGGCACGACCAAATTATGTTGAGCCTCTTCAAGAAGCATTACACCAACGAAGGGGTGAAGCAGACAGGCAAGGTCTCGGTCAATATGGTGAACGAGGCGATGCTCGTGTGTGCCGACTATGTTGGTTGTGCAAGCGGCGCGAAAGTGGACAAATCGGATGTGTTTGTCTATCGTAAGGGTGAAAGCGGAACGCCTGTCATCGACGAAAGTCCGTTAGTGATGGAGTGCGAGGTGGTGGACAACTACGAGACGGAAACCTTCGACAACTTCATCTGCAAGATAACAAACACCTACGTGGACGAGGACTGCCTGAACGAAAAGGGAAAGCCCGACTACGACAAGTTGAAACCTGTGCTGTTCGAGATGCCGAACTACACCTATCTGCGTACCGGCGAAACCATTGGCAAATGCACCGGTTTCGGGAAAGCGTACATAAAGGAGGAACAGCGATGAAAACAAGATTTTTAGGAAAAGACAAATTGGAAGTATCTGCCATTGGCTTAGGCTGCATGGGCTTCACACAAAGCTATCCCCCGTATCCCGACCGCAAGGGTGCGATAGAAACGATATGCAAAGCAGTTGACTTGGACGTTACGTTTTTCGACACCGCAGAAGTGTACAGCTACGGCAAGAACGAGGACTTTATCCGCAACAAGCCTACTGGTTGGGCAAGAGTTTATAACTCATTATCCAAAGAAAAATGAAGAATATAATAGCAACAATCGTCCTCGTGTTGGCAAGCATTTTGCCTACGATGGCACAAACAACAGACAATATGAATAGAATCGAAGCGTGCAAGCAGAACTACCATACTCTTTTCGGCGGCGAGGCACTTACCGGGCAGGGTCCGGACCCGGAAATGATGGACATCCTCCAAAAGTTCATTTTCGGCGAGGTATTCCAAACGGGCGAACTGACGCTGAAACAGCGTGAGATGGTTACCTGCATCACTCTCGCTACGATGCAGACGCTTCCGCAACTGAAAGCCCATGCAGGAGCGGCACTCAATGTGGGCGTCACACCGGAGGAACTGCGTGAGGTGATGTATCTCACAGCCCCGTTCATCGGCTTCCCCAAGATGCTGAATGCCGTGACTGCGGTGAACGAGGTGTTCAAGGAGCGGGGCATCTCCCTGCCGTTGGAAAAGCAAGGCACGGTGACTGAGGAAACTCGCCACGAAACAGGTAAAGCAATACAAGACAGGCTCTATCCGGGTGGCATTGCTTCGGTGATGGAGGGGTTGCCCGGCGACATGGGCAAGTATGTGGAGCAGTTCCTTACGGATTATTTCTTCGGCGAAATCTACAGTCGCGGAGCACTCGATTTACAGACACGCGAGTTGTTGGGCTATTGCGTACTGACCACCTTGGAAGCCGAGAGCCAACTCCATTCGCATTATCACGGCAATATCAACGTGGGCAATTCGCCTGAAACGTTGACAGCCGCTGTCATACAATGTCTGCCCTATATCGGCTTTCCTGCCGCTATCAAGGCGTTGCGCATCATCAAGCAGGAATATGCCAAGCCTGTTGCTGCCGAAGACAACTTGGTGCGCTTGTCAAAGATTACCGTAGACTCTATGCAGTTAGATGCCTACAATGCTTTCTTGAGAGAGGAAATAGAGGCATCCATGCGGTTGGAGCCGGGTGTGTTGACTCTCTATGCCACTGCCGGGAAAGATGCTCCGCATAAAGTGACTATTCTCGAAATCTATGCTGACCGCGCCGCATACGAAAGCCATCTGCAAACACCACACTTTAAAAAATACAAGCAGGGCACACTCGCAATGGTGAAAGATTTGAAATTAATTGATGTAGCCCCGTTGATACCGGGATTGAAAATAAAATAAATAATTATGAAAACTATAGGAACTAAAATTATGCTGTTGGCCGTAATGTCGTTATGGGCAATATTGCCATTAGAAGCAAAAACATTGATTGTATATTATAGTTTTACAAACAACACTCATGATATTGTAACCGATTTGCAGACTCAGATAGAGGCTGATGTGCTGCGGGTTGAGCCGGCTGAGGAAGGCATAGATTATGCCGCAAACGGCTATGCCATAGGTAGTGCATTGATAGCTGCGATAAGGGAAAATCCGGATGATTTGGCCTCCTATCCTGAAATCAGTACTTCTATCGACAATCTTGAAGAATACAGTACTGTAATAGTGGCGACACCTTTGTGGTGGAGCAGTATGGCCGCTCCGATGCAGACGTTTCTATTTATTTACGGCAGTCAGTTGGCGGATAAGAATATTGGGCTGATAGTGTCGAGCGCGAGCAGCGGTATCAGTGGGGTAGAGGCTGATGCCAATCGTCTGATACCCGACGGCAATTTTTTGAAACCTTCTTTGTGGATACGTTCCTCGCAAACGTCTAATTGCCATTCAATGATTTTCGATTGGTTGGACGACATAATCTATGACGATTTACAGGCCGGAGTGGGAACTGTAGAATTGGATAGAGGAGTATCGGTTGTTTGTGCCAATGGGACATTGCAAGTCAGTGGCGAATTCGATGCGTTGCGCCTTTACGATGTGGCAGGACGTTTGCTGCTCGACACGGATGAATCGTCAATTTCGACTAATGGACTCGCTCCCGGTATTTATGTGGCGGTGGTGGAAGTCGATGGCAGAACGGAAACGGAAAAAATAAGCATAAATAATTAATGGAAAGTAAATATTATGAACAGATTCTTATTTGCAATAATGGCAGCCGTAGGCCTTTCTTTTACGGCGTGCGCACAAAATAGCGAAAACAGAAGTATGGATGGATCGAAAGTTTTAGTGGCTTATTTTTCAGCGACAGGCACTACAGAAAGAGTTGCCGGGAAAATAGCGGAAGCGACAGGCGGTCAGCTTTGTGAGATAGTTCCGGAAAAAGAGTATACAAGTGCCGACTTGAATTGGCACGACGATCGTTCGCGCAGCTCTGTGGAGATGAGTGATCCGAAGTCGCGTCCGGCTATTGGCGGAGTTTCGGTTGATGTCGCTGTTTACGATATTATTTTCATTGGTTATCCTATTTGGTGGGATCAGGCTTCGCGCATTGTCAACACTTTCATTGAAAGCCACAATTGGGAAGGCAAAACTATCATACCTTTCGCCACCTCCGGCGGCAGCGGCATTTCCAACAGTGTGGACGTGTTGAGAAATACATATCCCAAACTCAATATCCAAGACGGCAAGCTCCTCAACAACACCTCCGCCATCCGCCCGTGGCTCGGCACCATGAAATAGAGATAGTGGTTAGAATTTGCTTTTGTATATTCTAACTACTGTCTCTATTTATCTAATTGAAAATCTTATCATACCAATCATTTATATCTATACGAATGTATTTATAATATTCACAGATAAAGTTTACTAAATCAAAATTAGCTCGGTTGCCTTTATATTTATTGACCGTGAAATATCCATAGAAGTTTCTTTCTGAATCAATAATTATCGGAGGATTGGATGCATATGTGTTAAAAGGGCTGTATGAGCTGTATTCACTGCCATACGTTCCGTATTCATTCCATATAGATTTGGAATTATATTTATTTCCATACGACCCATATTTGTTCCAAATAGATTCGGTGTCATACTTATTTGCATTTAGTTTGCCTAAGTAAATGTCACAATCTTTCCCTCCATAAATATATAATGTTTGAGCAGACAAACAGTTTGCTATGAGGCAATATAGAATGGTGAAGATTAATTTTTTCATCTTTGTGTGATTGAATTTATTTATCCAAATATGTGTTGCAAACCATTGTAATTAAATGAGTGTAGTCTTTAAATTTTCTGCGGGAACTTTCCCAACCTCGGATAAAAGAAATGGAACTGTTTTCATATATCCAATATATATATTGTTTAAAGCAATAATCGCTGAAATCAGGAGTACTTTTTGTTGTTTCTGTACCATATCGTTGTTCTAATATGAGCCATTCTCCATTAGTCCATTTTATATAGCTGAAAGCATCTGTTATTATCCCTTTTTGGTTTAATTCAAGTAAATAAGATTCAGTTAAGATGACAAAGATGCTAAAAAGCTCATTTTTGGAATTGAATCGGAAAACAGTATTATAGCCTTTTGACAGACCAATATTGTCGCAGAAAATATGCCAATCATAGCAGATTATAGCCCTTCCTGTTTTTTCTATTCCATTATCGTCCCCATAATTGCGTTCTTCTTCGTTTAATATTTCTATTACATTGTCATAATTCATTCCCCACCAAAAGTTTTTAATTGTTGGTAGGTATCCCATAGATTGGGATATGGCATTACTGCTGGTAAGCAGTAAAATTGATATGAATAATAACTTTTTCATAATATAGACTGTTTTTGAATTTGTTTATTCTTTAATCAATTTATGAATACTTGTTCCATTGGATGTTGTTATGCGGATGAAATAAATTCCAAACTGTAAATCTGCTAAATTTAAATATTCATCACTTGGCTTAAATTGCCTTATTATTTGTCCCTGCATGGAAATAATTTCTACGTTTTCAATTTTTTGAGATGTCTTTATTTTTACAAGACCTTTTGTCGGATTCGGAGATAGAATGACTTCATTTGCTATTTTATTTTCTAAAATGCCTGCATTTGATTTTACAGTTGCAGTCTTTGCTATTCGCTCGGATGGATAATAATTATTATTACCGTTTTGCACGGCTCTGATAATTATTTCGCCAATGCCATAACAATCCAAAAAAGTCCGCAATCCTGCCTTATATAACGATACAATATCGTTATCTGCTATTAGGTATTCAACCTCCAACCCCGAAGAGGATGTTGCTGTGAGTTCCACTTGTTCTCCTTGATTAATGTTACTTAAATCCTGTTCCCATTCAAGGGTTTGTTTGGCTTTGTCTATGATGAGGTGACCTCCTGTATAATTGAAAGCGTAGTTTTGTGCTTCGCCTCCATATATGGTAATGGGGTAAATCCCTGCATCTGAATTTTCATTGGCAGATATTTCGGCAACAGGTTTTTGTATAAGTATCGATTCGTTTTCATTGTTGACGAATCCAGAGTAATCTATTCTTATATCTTCAGGGTTGCTTTCTAAATAAACTCTGCGGTAATCGGGCGTTGAAACGGTTAAAATCCGTTTTGTTATCGTCATTGTTCCATCCTCATACGAAATGATGTAGTTCGACGCTTTTGCCCCGCTGATGTGGACAGGATACGAACCTACTGGACTTGACAGAGTCGCAGCCGTAGAAATTTGAGGTTTTGCATTGAGGTCGTTTTCGTTTTCATTATTTTTAAAACCGATAACGTTATAATGTAAATTGTTTTCCTCAAAATATGGTCTTTCTGTATTTGAAACTTTAAATGTAAGAGGTGCAGGGTTGACAGATAGCATGCCTGTTTCTGTTGCTATTTCATAGTTTTCTGCCACTCCGTCTGTGATTGTTATGATGTAATTCCCGATTGGACTTGTTAGAGTAGCGTCTGTTTCTATTTTTGGGTACGTTAGCCAAGTCGGTTCTGTTTCATTGTTTTTCAGCCCGGAATATTGTAATTCAAAACTGTTCGGATCTCCATAAAAACGTTCACAATCTTTGGGTTTTACGGAAAGAGGGGCTTTGTTTATCGTCAGGATGCCCGGCTCGTATGCAATAGTATAATTTTTAGCATTTCCGCCTTTTATAGTTATTGGGTATGTGCCAACTGGGCTTTCTTTTGTTGCAGAAGTTGTGGCAACAGGAAGTTCGGTCAGATTGCTTTCATTGTCTGTGCCTACAAATCCAGAATAGATTATTTTAAATTCAGGATTGTCGTCGCCATAAAAGCGTTGTGCGTTTTCAATTTTTGCAGTTAGATTTACAGGATTGATAGAGTAATGATACGGTATTTTTGCTATAAATGATATAGCATCTTTAGTGAAATTAAAAGACAATGTGTCGCACCACTCACCGACATCTTTATGCATGTCGGTTTCTAAAAGTTCAGCTTGATACCCTTCTACATTATTTTTCCACGCAGGGGTGGGTTTGTTACCTGTGTATTCAAATTCTGAGTTCCCAAAGCTAATCATTTCAATAATTTCCGTTGGTTCATTTATTTCATATGGAGGGTGCTGATATTCAACCTTATTGGGTACATAGGTTCTCGAAGTTGCAATCCATCTATTTGGAGCTTCAGGAGAAATGTATATAAATTCGCGTAATAAGTCGCAATTTCCGAATGAACTAGAATACATAGAATTCAAGTGCTTTGGAAATATCATTGAAACAAGTTCTTTACAATAAGAAAAAGCAAATGTTCCTATTGTAGTTATTGTATTGGGCAATTTTAGATATTTAATTTTTGAATTACTGAAAGCTGTTCCTCCTATTGCATTTACTATATAGGTTAAGCCGTCGTATGTAATTTGTTCTGGAATATTTACAGTTGCTATGTCTTGATTTGATAACCCCGTAACAGATGCATAGGCGCCATTTAAACTGTAACATAGATCTCCGACTGTTACTTCTATTGCCTTTGCGGTGTTTAAGCAAGCGAAGATACAAAATATCACTATAATATATTGTCTTTTAAACTTTTTCATAATATAGTCTGTTTTTGAATGTTACGATTTGAATTTGTTTATTTGTTATATGGAAATAATGCATTTTCTGTTATCCCTAATTCTGATAGTTGTTTAAGGATGTTAGTTTTACTGTTATGTTTTATTTTTACTCTATTCCACCTTGTAAAAATTTTATTGTTTAGAAAATTATAATCTGTGCATTGCTTTATTTTGGTTGAATCCGCTTGCAATAATGGAGGCATAAGGAACGCCGTTTTTTGTGCAGCGAATGTAGTAGAAGCGGATGAGTCTTTTATTATTAATGGTTTAGTTAACTTTTCACGATTGATTCTGTAGTTTTCGGTGGCTTTGTTGATTTTTTCTTCATAGGATTCGTTGCAGTTGAAGTTAAAGACTTGTTCGGTTGTAAGCATTGCCGTCTCATAATTATTTTCGCATGAATCAAAATCGCCGAAATAAACATATCCGTCTTTGTTTGGATTGTCGCAACATGCAAAATACAACGCAACTAATGGGTCGGTTGTGACATCAAGCAGCCTTGTGTCAATCCCGATGTTGTGCATTATGATTAATTCATTTAAGGAGGAATCGCAATTCGGGAAATATTCACGAAATTTGCTACTTGCTGTTTTTAGTACAGAAGACTCTCTTTTTGCAATTCAGTTCTGAAAATTCTTGGTTGAATAGAGTCGTGTTCTTTTGATTCTCCTCTGTAGAACAAATGATTTTTGAGAGCAATACGGAATCTGCTTTCATTTTCTTTGGGTTTCGGTATCTTCTCCCAAGCATTCACACATCTTTTGAAGCCAATCACGGTTGTTACGCTATTAAAAGCCATTATAAATAATTTTGTGTCCCTCATCTCCCTTTGGGGCGTTTGTATTTTGATAAAAATAGAAATGTGGAGATTGTATCTTGTCCCATTTTATTCTCTGGCTTCTCGCATTGCCACTACAATAAATAAGACAACAGCCCCACACCAATGCAGCTATATAGTGCCGCCTCGTCGGCGACGCATATAGACATCAATGCAGGTGTTACCGTCAATTATCTTTATTGTAGTTTCAAATTTTGCGAGAATTTGAGAATAAAAGATAACTTCAATAACACCTTTACTAATATGTATGTTGCAGGACTGCTGACCTTTATCCGCAATCCGCAACGATACAAAGATACGGATTAATCCTGATAAGCAAAAAATAATAGATATAAAATGTTGCGTGTAAAATAGTTATGCAAGAAATGAGGGGGAGCGGCAGATCTTACGGTATGATGACGCGGTCGCCGAGCAGCTTGGCGAATTGTTGTTGCAGGGATTTGAGGCTGTTTTGTGTGGCAAGCAGTTCCTGTACGCGTTGCAGGTCGCCTGCTTTTGCCGCCTCTTTCATTTGTTCTTGTATTTTTCGTATGCCGGATGTCAGTATGGCGTCTTTCCAACCCAATATGGCTGTCGGGATGAGTTCGTTGAGCCGTTCTGATTCCGGAGTTATCGAGCTGAATTTAGTATGTATTTTGCTAAGCTGCTCTTTTTCGGTCACTAATTCTATCGCTGTGTTGCGCACAATGTCGTTTTCATCGGAACACAGTCTGCGCTCCAAGAACGATGATTGGAATGAAGTTAGTTCCGATGCTATCTGTTTGTCGATTTTGTCGTACAATGCGGCTTCTTCCCGTTGGATACCGTCGATATTGTCGACTGTGTTTCTTATATGTTCTATGCCTTCTGCCTCCAACTGCTTTTTCATGTCGGCAAGTTCCTCTTCCTTTTTCTCTTTTTCAGTATGATATTCGGAAATCAATGACAGAGTTTTGTCGTAGATGGCCTTGAATTCCGGAAAGGAGAATGTCATGCTGTCGTTTTCCAATTCCGTGTTTATGTATTCGATTACTGTCATTGTTTTGTTGTTTCCGGAATTGTCGTATGCGTCGCAAAATTCATACATCCCGTATTTTGCTATATAGCGCGCCACTTCATGCTCAAATGGTTGGAGAATTTTTTCTGCCGGCGATTGCTTTGTATTTGGTGTTTTTGTGACTGCCGCGTTTAAAATAGTGTTTTCTGCCTTGTCTGGTTCTTGAGGCTCCGGTTTGTTTTGCTGCTCTTTTGTGCTTTTAGCCTTGCGGATGGCTTTTGCCACTTCGCTAACAAGCACTTTTTCCTCGATGCCAAACTTGTCGCTGCACTCTTTTGTATAGACGGCGCGTGTGATGTTCGACGGTATCACAGAAATGGATTTCACGATGTCGCTTATTGCGGCGGCGCGTTTTATGGGGTCGTCCTCCAATCCTTCAAGCAGGATTGTTGTTTTGAAGCGTATGAAATCGGTTTCGTGGGCGGAGATATAATCCTGAAACTCTGTCGCGCTGTGTTTCTTGGCGAAGCTGTCGGGGTCGTCGCCGTCGGGAAGCAGCAGCACTTTCACGTTCAGACCCTCTGCAAGCAGCATGTCGATGCCTCGCAGCGACGCTTTTATTCCGGCCGCGTCGCCGTCGTAGAGCACGGTGATATTGTCCGTAAAGCGGTGTATCATCCGTATCTGTCCTTCTGTCAACGATGTGCCTGATGAAGCCACCACATTGTCTATCCCCGCCTGATGCATCGACAGCACATCGGTGTATCCCTCCACGAGGAAGCACTTGTCTTTGTTGACTATGCCGCGTTTGGCTTGGTACAGCCCGTAAAGCTCATTGCTCTTTTTATAGATAATGGATTCCGGAGAGTTTACGTATTTTGCCCGGTCTTCTTTTTTCAGAGTTCTGCCGCCGAAAGCTATCACTTTGCCGGCAATGTTCAACACGGGAAACATCACGCGCCCTTTGAAACGGTCGTAATAGCCGCGCTCATTGTGGATGCACAAACCGGTTTCTATGGCGAAATGCGGGTTGAAACCGTGTTTCTTTATTGCGTCGTAGAGAGCCGTGCTGCTGTCCATCGAGTAACCGAGATGAAATTTCTTGATTATGCTGTCGTTAAATCCGCGCTCATAGAAATAGCTCAGCCCGATGTTGCGCCCCTCGTCGGTGTTGTACATGTTGTCTTCGAATTGCTTCATGGCAAATTCGTTGATTACGAGCATGTTCTCGCGTTCGGATTGTTCCTGTTTCTCTTTGTCGGTCAGCTCGCGCTCTTTGATTTCTATGTGATATTTCTTGGCAAGATATTTGAGAGCCTCGTAGTACGACATCTGCTCGTGTTCCATGATGAAATTTACGGCACTGCCGCCTTTTCCACAACTGAAGCATTTACAGATGCCTTTTGAGCGCGAGACGCTGAACGACGGCGTCTTTTCGTTATGGAACGGGCACAGTCCGATATAATTCGCGCCGCGTCGGCGCAAATGCACGAAGTCGGACACGACATCCACGATGTCGACAGCATTAAGAATTTTATCGACTGTTTCCCTGTCTATCATTTACAGTGCAAGTCTGAATATTTCGATTATGTCTTGTTTTTTCAGTTTTACGAAGTTGCCGAGTCCGTTTTCGCGGTTCACTAACGCTCTCTCGGCCATTGCCTCGAATTGCGAGTCGTCGATTCCTGTTTCGCTGAGGCGTGTGGGCAGGCCTAACTGTTTATACCAGTCTTCCAACCGGCGTATCATCTGCGTTACGGTGTATTCAGTGTCGTAGGGATATGAGTTTATTCCCCATACTCGTTGGCCGAACTGCACGAATTTCGCCGGATTCGTTTTCCATACATATTTCATCCATGCCGGAAAGATTATCGACAGTCCCGCACCGTGGGCTATATTGTACGAACCGCTCAATTCGTGCTCGATGTTGTGGCTGCCCCAATCGCCTATGCGTCCGCAGTCGAGCATATTGTTGTGTGCGAATGTCGATGTGAGCATTATTTCGGCTCTTGTGTCGTAGTCTGTGGGATTTTTTACGGCTTTCAGCGCATTGTTGATGATTGTTATGCAGGCTCCCTCAATCATCCGGTCGGTCAGCTCCACATGCTCAACGGCGGTGAAGTACCGTTCCATCAAGTGCGCGAGGATGTCGGAAGCTCCACATGCCATTTGATATTTCGTTAACGAATATGATGTTTCCGGGTCGATGATGGCGAATTTCGGAATTATGATGTTGTCGTGGATTCCGCGCTTGTAGTTGCCGTCGCTATTGGTTATTATCGAGGCGTAGCTTGTTTCGCTGCCGGCTGCCGGTATGGTGAGTACCACTCTGATAGGCAGGCAGTGCTCTATTTTGTTGCGTATACCCATATAGAAGTCCCACACGTCGCCTTCGTTGGTGGCCGCCACTCCTATGCCTTTGGCCGTGTCGATTACGCTGCCTCCGCCTACGGCAAGCACGAAATCGATACCCTCTTTTTTGCAAATACCGGCTCCTTCAAGCACTTTCGACAGCAGCGGGTTGGGTTTCACTCCCCAAAGTTCGCATACGGCGATTCCTGCTTCGTCCAACGATTTACGGACAGTGTCATACACTCTGTTGCGCTTTATCGAACCTCCACCGGCAACCAAAAGCACCTTTTCGGCACCGTATTTTTTTATTTCTTCGCCTACTTTTGACATCATCCCTTTGCCGAATATGATTTTGGCGGGATTTTGAAATTCAAAGTTTACCATCGCACGTTTCGTTTAGTGACACAAAATTACCACAAAGCACACAAAATCGCAATATGTAGTATGTGTGAGTTTGTTAACATAGTTTAAGATAGTGGGGGGTAAATCCGTCCATAATAATGTAATTTTGACAAATTTAAATTGTTATGCTATGCAAAGTTGTGCTGGAGAGAGTGTTATAACGCCTTTGAATAAGAAAGCGTTTGGGACAGGTTTGATTTTGTTTTTTCTTGTCAATTTCGCCGGTTGTTTGACGGATTTCTTTTTGCCGATATTAAATGGCTGTTTATATGGCAGCGAAAATGCCGGGTTTGTTTTTAGTCTTCTTTTTTGGGGATGTGCTTTTGTGGCGGTATATTTATGGTTGCTGTTTTCTCCGAATGTCAGGCTGAATAGATGGTCGAAATCGGGACTGTGGATGTTGCTGCTGCAAAGGGTTGCGGCTGTTGTTTTATCGTTTGTGCCGGCAGGCAATAATATGGTAGGGGAGGCGTTGCTTTGTTTGTATCTTATAGGAATGTTGTTGTTTATTTGGGCATCGTATGCAAATGTGGTCATTAAGGTGTCTGTCACGGCTTTTGCGGCTGTCACATGTGGGTTGACATTGGCTTTCCGTTTTATAATTGACAGGGGAATGCCGATGGATGGCTCATATTTGGATTATCAGGATTTCATTTTGCAAACAGTTTTTACCAATTCGCTTTTGTCTTTGGCAACTTCCGCCGTGTTTTTTGTGCTTGTAACTATATTGGCGGTATGTTGGAGAAAAAAGTAATGGTCATAAAATAATGTTGAATGGTGGAGCAATATTTTTCAGGCCATTAATTGAAGTTGATGAGTTTAGAAATCGAAGAATAGAGTCTGTGTGTGACGGCGCAGAGTGTCCTCCCCTGTTCGTGGAGCGAAGCGCAGTTAATAGGGGAGGTGCTACGAAGTGGCAGGTTATATGGTCATGAGGTTATGGGGTTATATGGTCATGAGTTAGCCGCATAGCGGCTGCACAGCTATAACCCCGAGCAAGCGGAGCCGGAGGCGGAGCGCGGCTTGGGGCTACATGGTCATCATCGATATCGGTGGCATAGCCGTCGCACTCTCTTGCAGAAGCTGTTGGTGATGTCGTGCGACGGCTATGCTGCCGTATGATGGTGTCGTACTCCTGCTTCCTACGGCTGCGCTTCGCTTGCCGCAGGTTCTTTTGAAGTGCCGCCGCGCGGCGGCTGTGTTGTCAGTATTTCTCTTCGGCGGCGGTTTCTTCGATTTCTTTTTTAGTGATTTTTACACGGTCCATCGCATACCATGCGTAGACGATGTATGCAAGAACAAACGGTACGAGCAGCGACACTATGCTCATCGCTGTCAGCGTAAATTCGCTTGATGAGCTGTTGCGTATCGTAAGCGAGCTTTCAACGTCGAGCATAGAAGGGTAGTATGCCGTGTCGTTGTAGCCTGCCACCCAAAACAGCGACATCACCACCAACGCCGTTCCGATGCCGGAATACCATATTCCTTTTGTGAAGCCTTTTGTGAAAATGGTGCGTCCGATGGCATAGAGCACGGATAGTGTGCCAATCAGGAACACAATTAATACCCACCACATATCGAGGAAGTTGTGCAGGTATTTGTAGTCGGTCCACTCCGCCGTGCCGTTTTCACAGGAAACGCCTTTCGATGTGAGCAGCAGAGCAGCGAATGCGAGGAAGAACACGACGAACAGTATGGAGTTCAAGCGGAATCCCGGCATGAGCTCCTCGTGCATACGTTTGTCGTTGATGTTGTTGAAAAAGTACAATGTTGCCTGCACACGTGCAAGAAACAGTACAGTGAAGCCGAGTATCATATTCTTGAAATTGAAGATGGCCTCGATGCCGTGTCCTTCGCCCCATTGCGATATTGCCGATGACTGCGGATTGAGAATATTGGCTTTCGACACGGTAAATTCCGCACCGAAAAACATCATTGCCACTGCCACTCCGAGCAGCACCGGGCCGATGATGCCGTTGATGAACAGCAAGGTGTCGTAGGTGCGCGTGCCATAGATGTTGCCTTCTTTTCGGCGGTATTTATAGGATATGGCCTGCACGATGAAGCTGAAGAGAATTATCATCCACAACCAATATGCGCCTCCGAAACTTGTGGAGTAGAACAGCGGAAAAGAGGCGAAGAAAGCCCCTCCGAATACGACGAGCGTGGTGAACGTCAATTCCCATTTTCGTCCTAAAGAGTTTACAATCATTGATTTGTATGTCGCATTTTTGGTGGATATGAGCATTGTTTGCCCTCCTTGCACGAAAAGCAAAAACACAAGCGCGGCTCCCAATATTGAGATAAGCAGCCACCAATAGTTTTGAAGGAATTCGTAGGTTATCATAGTTGTATCGTTATTTTGCTATGTCAAGATTGTCTTTTGATTTTTTTGAGATTTGCTTGGTGATTATGCAGATGTCGGCAGCAAGGAGCGCGGTGAATATTACGGCGAAAATCGCGAATGTAGTTTGCACGTACCCTGCGCTTATGTCGGATATCGCCACGCAGTTAGGCATGAGGTCCTGTATTGTCCATGGTTGCCGCCCGACTTCAGCCACAACCCAGCCGCAGATGCTGCACAGGTAGACTATCGGAATTGTGATGATGGCCAAGCGTTGGAACAGGGTCGACCAACGGGCTTTTTCAAACAGCTCGCGCTTGTAGGCCAAGAGCAGGGATGCCACAAGGAACAGTAGGAGGTATCCGCCAAGTATCACCATCGCGTGGAATGTGTAGAATGTCAGCGGTATGTTGGGCACGGCCTCTTCAGGCGAGTTGAGATAGCCATAGCCGAAGTAGTCGAAATTTTCTTTAAGCTCGGAGGCGTGTGCGACCATTGCGGCGGTGTCGCTAATTTGTTTTGCCTCATGATACTTTTCCAATGACTGTTGCGCCGCTTTTCCGCGCGCTATCCGCTCGGCATAAGCTACGGTGTTTATCGTGTCGCCTTCGGGAGTGAATGAGATGCCATTGATAAGGTCGTTGACGCCCGGCACAAACGCGTCGGCATCGTGAGTGGCGAGAATCGACAATCCGTAGGGTATCGAGATGTCGAACAGGTAAGGCTCTGCATTGTCGCCTGCTTTCTTGTCGTGGTTGAGGATGCCGAATGCCACTATCTCTTGTCCGTGCGATCCGTCGTAAAGGCCTTCCATTGCAGCAAGTTTCATGGGTTGGTGCTCTGCCACTGCCACTGCCGAGCCGTCGCCTGTGGCCAAAGTGAGCACAATGCCTATGGTGCCTATCCAACCGCCTACTTTCATGCTGCGATAGCAATGGTTCGCATTGCGTTTTCTCAGCAGCATCCAGCTGCTTACGCCTATGACGAACACACCGGCAAGTGTCCATCCGCTGAGCACGGTATGGAAGAATTTGTTGACGGCCATCGGCGATGTGACTATTGCCCAAAAGTCAACCATCTCGTTGCGCATTGTGTCAGGATTGAACTCCATTCCGACAGGATTTTGCATCCATGCGTTGGCCACGAGTATCCACAACGCGGAAATGCTTGCGCCTATTGCGGTGAGCCAAGTTGACGCGAGATGGAACTTCGGCCCGACTTTTTTCCAACCGAAAAACATTACGGCAATGAATGTTGATTCCATAAAGAAAGCAAGTATTCCTTCTATCGCGAGAGGAGCGCCGAAGATGTCGCCCACAAACCAGCTGTAGTTCGACCAGTTCGTTCCGAACTCAAATTCAAGAATAATGCCTGTGGCGACACCTATGGCGAAATTCACGCCGAAAAGCGTCATCCAGAATTTTGTTGTGGCAAGCCATTTTTCGTTTTTTGTCCGATAATAAATCGTTTCCATTATGGCTATGATTATTCCAAGCCCGAGAGTGAGCGGGACAAACAGCCAATGATAGATAGCCGTAAGAGCGAATTGCGCTCTTGACCAGTCGACTACAGTTACAAGATTTTCCATTTGGTTATTTAATTACTTACGGTTAATTAATTCTGTGCGCACATAGTTTGCTTTTCCTTCTTCCGTATTGCTTTTTGAGCTGAGAAAGTCGGGAAACAAAAACAGCTTAAGTATGGCAAAAATAATGAATAACTTAATCAATATAATTGTCCACAGGGTTTTTCCTATGGTCATGTTTCGGAATCCGTCGACATACAAATCGACTATTTTGTGGAAAATGGTCTTTTTCATAATTTACAAAGATAGCGCATTGTCGCAGAATAGTAAGTACATCCGGTTATGTTATAAAACATATATTGATGCCACTGATGTGGCAGATTATGAGGTTATAAGGTTATAAGGTTATCAGGTTGGGGGTATGAGTTTACAGGTTAGCCGCTCTGCGGCTAACCTCATGACCCTTTAACCATATAACCCCATAACCCCATAACCTTATAACCCCATGACCATATAACCTTATATAAACTTTGCTAAAAAGAAGCAGCCCGGCGACGTCACGTCGGCGGGCTGCAGTGTTGCTCTATAATAAATATTTATAAAGTGGGTTAGTTATGTCTTTATGTTGTTGACTTTTTAATTCACTTCTGTACCATCCATTTTGAGGTTGGTATCGTCACCGGTTGTCCAAGCGTCAACAGTCACGTTCCACTTGATTTCACCGCCCACTACAGGAATGTCCGGGTTTTCAGGATCTACGTCGGGATCTGGATTTGGATCCGGGGCAGGATCAGTTGTTCCGGCACCGCCGCCGTCTTTGAAGAACGAGAGAGTATAGGTGTAGTTGATGCCCGGCTTCCAATCGCTGGTTATGCCGACAGACGCAAGGCCGAACTTGCCATCCAACTCTTCGATTGACTGTCCGCTATCAGGGCGCGGGAAGATGAGCGACTTGCCGCCTTTTCCGTCTTTCTGATAAATGCGGCAAAGGATAGAGAAGTATGCAAGATCATCGTCCTTTGCAAGTTCAGTGCCTGTTGTCCATGCGTTTTTCTTCTGCGGTACAACCATGAACGGGTTGCTCTTGCCGTCAGTCACAGTGATTTCAGGAATGCCTTGTTTGCCGTCGAGTACAATGGCGTTTGTGCCAGTACGCACTTTGTAGTAGTTTGCATTGTCAGCCGTATTGCTTGTTGTCCAAGCGTTCTCATTCCATACGTACGATGCGTCGGTTGTTGCCACCGGCATTGTCAAAACGCCTGTGCGGTCGTAGCGGCAAAGATTGATACCTTTGATTTCAATCTCGTAGGTGTTTGGCTCTGCGTTCTCTGCCTTCACGGTAATCTTGGAAAGAGCATGCTTGAAATTGATGTTGACCGCTGAGGAGGCGTTGGAGTTATTGCTTCCTGTCACGTAAGCCACTACCAAATCTTTTTGGTTGGTTGCGTCGCGATCGGGTGTCATCTCAATGCTTGCGTCGATGGTGGCCGGAGTAGTGCCGTTGCGCTCGATGGTGGCTGTAGCGGAGCCTGTCACTTCACTTTCGTTGTAGGCAAAGAAGTTGAGTTGCGTGCCGTCGCCCGGCCAGTAGTACTTCATGCCGCTTTGCGTTGTCCAATTGTTGCCTGATCCGGTGAAAGTGTCATCCCAGTCGTACTGGCTTGCTTCGGCATTGCCAAATGCAAACACCTTGAACGACGCAAGCGCGTTGTCGCCGTCTTGTGTCACATCGACAGCACGGGTGGCGTTGTCGGTAAATGCGCGGAAAGTGATGCTCTCTCCGTTGTTCACTTCCATTGTCTCGTCATGCTGGCAGGAAATGGTTGCCACTAATGCCGCTACTGCGGCAGCTGTGATAGCAATTTTCTTTTTCATACAAATTAATTTAAAATTAGGTGAAAAATATGTAATTTAAAATCAAGCTCTTATCTCTCAATTTGCCGGTGACCCATGCGAATTGTCGTAGTCGATGTTGCCGGAGGCGTTGCCCCATCCGTCCACTGTGACAGTCCATGTCAGTTTGCCTCCAACCACATGGCTGTATGACGGGATGTCGTCGTCGGCGGTTGAGTTGTCGTTGTCTTTCGGCGGTGTGACTCCCGCGCCTCCGCCGTCTTTGAAGAAGGAGAGGGTGTAGGTGTAACGTTTTCCCGGTTTCCAACCGGCCGGCACACCGACAGCAGTCCACCCGTATTCCGAGTTGCTTGCCGAGATGCCCTCGTTTGGAAATATCTTTTTAAAGGTTCCCGACGCTGTCATTTTTTGATAGATGGCGCACTGTACGGCTATGTACGTTCCGCCGTTGTCGCCCGTCCCTATGCCGTCGGCAGGGGCATTCCATGCGTTAGTGGTCTGCGGAATCATGTATATCGGGTTCGCGCTGTTGGCGAAAGGCTTTACGGTTGCGTTGTCGAGCGTCAGTATGCTTTCGGAGGCATCCTTGCCCGGAATGACGCGGTCGTAGCTGCGTGTCGCGCCTCCGTTTGCCACCGAAATATTGTTCTCAAGCGTCCAACAGCTTTCAATGTCGCAGTTGTCGGCTGAGGTGACAGTCGCGGGCATGCTGAAAGTGCCGCGCATTTTGTAGCGTTTGAGTTTTATGCCGTAGATTTCCACCCTGTAGAGGTTGGGTTGGCTGTTTTCAAACTTTATGTCGATGCGGGCGAGCGCATGCTTGAAGTTGAGAGCCACCGGAGTTGCTCCTTTGTTGTTGGCGTTGTTGTCGCCTGTGGCGTATGCCACCACCAAGTCCTGATGCTCGGAGCTGTGCTCGGGGGTGTAGTATTGCAATGTAGTCCGCAACCCTCCGCTTGCCGCGCCGTCGCGTTCCATTGTCGGCACAATCCAGCCATATTCGGGATACGCCTCATCGACTGACGGCGACCACCAGAGGAAAGCGTCGGCGTTGTAGGCATAGAATTTCAATGCTGTGCCGTCGCCGGGCCAACGGTATGTTATGGAGCTTGCCGGAGTCCAAGAGTTGCCCGAGCCGGTGAATGTGTCATCCCAGTCGTATTGTGAGGCGGAGCCGTCGCCGAAAGCGTAGACTTTGAAGCTGCCGAGATTGTCGGATGTCACTTCCGCTCCGCGTGTGACAGCGTCGGTGTAGGCCGTGAACCGTATGCCTTGCGCATTGTCGTCCACATGCCCCGTCAATTCATCTTGTTGGCAGGAAGATGCTGCTGTCAACAGCGCGAGCGTAGCTGCCGGTATGGATATATGTTTTATGATATTCATAGTTATGATGATTTGTCAGTATTGTTACATCGTTATGTCCACATCTTCATTTTCCCACCCGTCGACCGATGGATGCATTCCGCTGCCGTTGACAATAGGCTTGGGCAGCGACAGCCCGTCGATGAGTATGTGAACGTTGTCGGGATCTTTTGCGCCGTGCACCTGATCGGTCACGTCAAAAGTGTAGTACACCTGTTTGCCGTCCGACTGCACCACGTAGAGCACGAATATGTGCTTTCGCCCGGAGGCGGTTTTGTCGGCATCGGGGCAGTGCCCGAAAGTGTAGAATTGCCCGGAGATGGTTGTTTCGCCGTTGGCCGCTGCCCCGAAAGGCACGGTGTGGGCGCCGGGTGTGCATACGTCCTGCCCAGCGAGGTAGCTTCCCGACATTCCGGAGAGCGACGCGCTCATCGACGACACGTATTTCAGGTTGTCGACATTAATGATGTCGAAAGTGTAGTTGCTTACAGCCTCGTCGACCGGTATGGTTATAGTCACAGGCTCGCGGGTGTAGGGTATTTCCACTGTCGCCAATTTGCCGTTGTAAATCAGGTCGGGGGCAAGGCTGACTGTTTCGTCCTCAGTGCCGGCTGCCATCGGGCCGCGCGAGGTGGTCATCAGTCCCAATCCTTCAAGAACTGACGCCTCGCGGGTGTAGATTTCGAACGACGCGAAACTGTCTGTGCCGCGAAACAGAGCCGTTTCGCTGTCGGTGTTGACCGCCACCACATCGTATGTCCCGTCGGGTATGTCGATTCGCCCGCCGTCGCGTCCCGACAGTCCGAACCGTATCGGCTCACCTCCTTCGACCGGATAGAAGTAGAGGTTCATTCCGGCGGGTGAAGCGTCGGGCGCGTTTGTCCAGTCAAACACCACGTTGACCGGCGCGTTGTGGACATGGTCGTAGCACAGTTCCTTATGTTCGCACGAGGCGAGAGCGGCTGCAGTGGCCGCAATGACGGCCGCGTTGAGTATGTGTCGTTTCGTAGTCATCATTTGTTGCCTCCTTTCTTGGGATTGGTGTTGCCGCGTCCGATGAGCCACACTAAGGATATCTCAGCTTTCGTGGGGCCGAACCAGTGACGCTGCTTGGTGTATTGCCAAACATAGTGGTTGTCGATAGGCAGATATTTCTTGTATTTTCCGCCGAGGTAGCCTATACCTATGGAAAAATCGATGTTAAGCCGTTTTGCTATTGGCAGTGAGTAGCCGTACTCCAAGCCTGCGCCGTAGCTCCATTTGTTGCCGAGATAGCCTTTGCCTCCGAGTTCCACGTCGTAGGTGAGCATCTGTCCGTAGATGCCGAGATGATGCCCTTGCAAAGGCTTTTCTTCGGCTTTCTTGCCGAAATATTTGCGCACGTCGAACTCGCCGCCGTAGGTGCGCCAATAATTGTGTTTGGTGTCGCTCTTCCACCACGCGTACATCCAACTCGCTCCGAGTGTCCATCCTTTTTTCAGGTGGACTTCCACGCCGATATTCGGGACGAGCATGGCATCGTAGAGCATGTTGGTTTTTACCGCGAGATAGAACGGCTTTAGCGTGCGGTCGCCTGTCGTTTCGATTGGCACGGTGTCGCGCAATGTTTCATGCCGGGTGACTGCCACGGTGTCGCGTTGCAGGATGGTGACGGTGTCGCACCATGCGGGACGCTCGTCGCACCCCTCAGCAGCGACTTTCCTCCTTATTTCGCAATATATATCCATGCCGGAGCTTCTCAATTCCGGAAAGAATTTTTCGGACATGTATCTCCAAGTTTCTCCGTTGTTGATTGCCTTGATTCGGCGCAACCGTTGTGTGTCGGACGCTGTATTGCCGGCCAGCGCCTCCAACGCCTCTTCGCGTCCCGGAGTGGCGGTGTCGTCGATGGTCATGCGCCTAAGTCCGTCCCAGTCGATGCCTACGGCTTCAACCCGGTATGCTATGCCTGTAAGCCTCAGGTTGCTGTTAAACCATTCTATGAGGTTGGAAGCGCGTTTCTTGGCCAATCGATCGTTCATCTCCGGCGATCCTTCAGGCGATGCCGCCCCTACGATATGGATGCGGCGCAGGCGTTGTGTGGTGTCATTGTCCCTTTCGCGGACAATGTCGGCAAATTTTTCGAGTCGTTCTCCATTCTGCCGGAACGACGGCTCGAAAGTGGAGTAGCCTTGCCGGAAGTAGACTTTCACGCTTACCGTGTCGGTTTCCACTATCTCATGCGCCGAGGCGCACATGGCCGCCACCGACATGACAATCGACATTAATATTCCTTTTCTCGTCATTATCTATAGATATTTATTGATTTTTCACTGTGATTGTTGGATTTCTCCTCTCTCCCGAACAACGGATATATCTCTTCTCCATACTCCCTGCCGCTGTATTTCAGCTCTTTCCCCAAATATGGCATGTTGCCGTATTTGGCTTGCCCGCGCAGGCCTCTGAGTTCGGACGGCGGCATTCCGAGATGCTTTTTGCAGAAAGCCGTGAAATAGGACATCGCCGTGAATCCGAATTCGGTGGCGATTTCAAAAAGTTCTTTGTCGGTTGTGCGCAGTTCGCGCAGGATGCGTTCGGCGCGTCGTTCCGACATCCATTCGCGCGCCGTTCCGACATCCATTCGCGCGCCGAGCATGAAAATTCTTGTTTAAAGTGGCGTTGGAAGCTGCGCACTGTCATGTTGGCCAACTTTGCGAACTCGCTTACGTCGGCCACTTCTTTATGGTGGCGGAACACGAAGTCGCGAAATTCGCTGTCGGTGCTTATAAGAGGGCGGAACAGGCTGTAGAGCTCCTCTTTCGTGCAATAGGCGCGGATGAGAATAAACAGTTCTTCACGTTTTATTTCGTGATAATGGATGCACTCAAGCCCGTCTGAAAGGCTTTCGCCGAGCTCTGTGAAAAAAGACTCAATTCGCTTGTTTGCAGTGATTTGAGGAGTGCATGGGGGGGGGGTAAAAACCCTTTGTTTGCCGCTTTCAGCTCGTTGTGCATGGCCACGAGGTCATAGCGGCTGCACAGCGGAATTTGCGGCTGCACGGCGCATGTGAAAAATGAGCTGTCGGCAATGGCTTTGCCGTCTGCGGCAATGTTTTGTGGAATGAACACTATGCTTCCTGCCGGTATGTCGCCGGCGGGAAACTGCCCGAGTGTGATTTCTATCTTTCCTGTCTCAACAAACATTATTATGCCCTTGTTGTGGTTCAACTCCGGCAGCGTGTTGCCGGCAGGCAACTGCCATTTGCGGAACAACGCCGCGCTTTGGTTGGCGTAATAACGGCATTCCGTGTGTTCGGATTTGTATTGCTAGGGCATAAACTTTTGTTATTTATGGTTATAAATTATTTTGCGATGCAAAGTTATGCTAAGAACGACAATAAAAAATTCTGTTTTTACGACAATCTCTTCTTGAAATGCGACAAAATGCCGTTTTAGAGGATTTCAGGCATAAAAAACCGTATGCCATAGGATGTTGCGGCATTCTTTGGCACACGGTCGGCGTTTATGCTATTCGGAGCTAATTTACGGCTTCCAAATAGAGTATGCGGCTTGCGTAGTCGCATTTGTAGTCGTGGCGGTAAGGTATTTCCAATCCGTTGGCCATGAGGAATCTGCCTGAATATATTTTCCCTTCGTAAGGAAGATTTGACTTGTCTGTGCGGTTAAGTTCTTTTATCCGGTATTGTCTCTCCGGGTCAAGTCCGGCCATTTTTACTCTTGGATAATGCTCGTTGACGAATTGTTGCAATTTCCACCAATAGAATGCGGCCTCGTCTTTATTTTCTGTGACATACATCAGCGACGACAGCCCCGAACCGTCGTAGGGGGAAACTAATCTGTAGAGGTCGCCTAATTGGACTATGTGGCGGATTTGCTTATAGTCGGCTATGGCCTGTCTGCACATTTCTTTTTCTTCCGGCGTCATGTGTTGGGGCTGCAACTCAAGTCCGAAACGTCCGCTCATCGCTACGTCGATGCGGAATTTCAGAGGAATCATGTGTTGGGTTTGCAGATTTGGAATGGCGGAAACGTGCGATGCCATAGTAAGCGCGGGGTAGAAATATGACGCACCCCATTGCATATAGATTCTTTGCAGTCCGTCGGTATTGTCGCTAACCCAAAATTCATCGAAATATTTCAGATAGCCGTAGTTCGCTCTTCCTCCGCCGCTTGCACATGCCTGAATTGTCAAGTCGGGATATTTGGCCCGTATGCGTTTGAGCACTGTTTCCAATCCTTTGTGGTACTCTATATAAAGACGGTTTTGCCTGTCTTTTGGAAGATAGTTTGAGCCAAAATTCAGAACGGACATGTTTGCGTCCCATTTGATATAGTCTATTGCGGGATTTTCGGTCATAAGATTGTCCACCACGCGGAAAACATGCTCCTGCACTTCAGGATTCGACAGGTCGAGCACCACTTGTGTCCCTCCTCGTCCCGGAGTTATATCCCTGCCTTGTGCTTGAATAATCCAGTCGGGATGCTTTTCATACAGCTCGCTTGATGTGTTTGCCATTTCGGGCTCTATCCATATTCCGAATTTCAGGTTGTTCCGGTTGGCGTAGTCCACAAGGTCGGAGATTCCGTTTGGCAGCTTGTCTTTGTTGACCATCCAGTCGCCTAATCCGGCTTTGTCGGTGTTGCGCGGATGTTTGTCGCCAAACCAGCCGTCGTCCATTACGAACAGCTCTCCTCCTATCTCGGCTATGTCGTCCATCATTTGTTTCATTTTAGCCTCAGTGATATGCAAATACACTCCCTCCCAGCTGTTGAGCAATATTTTCCTTTCTTGGTTGCCGTGCGGCAGCACGTGGTTTCTTGCCCATTTGTGGAAATTGCGGCTTATGCCTCCTGTCCCTTCGTTGCTGTATGAAAAAGCGAGGACGGGAGTGACGAATGTTTCTCTTTCTGATAAATCATAGAAGGAGTTGTCTTCGTTGATACCCACGAAAAAGTGGTGGTAGTCGCTTGACTCGGTGTCGATGCGCAGCTTATAGTTTCCGGTGTAGCATAAGGCTGCCCCGATGGTGCGCCCATAATTCTCTTGCGGCTTCCCGTCTAACGAGAACATCACTTCGGCATGGTCGGTCTGTGAGTTGCGCACGCCGTCGGTGTTTCTGATTTCTCTTACTCCCGGTATGAGCGGCTCTTGCACAAGGCTTGCCTCCGCGCCCCATGAGCCGTGAAAATGCGACAGCCAGACGTCACCTTTTCTGATGGGCAGGTATGCTGACGCAAATTTTGTCAGAACCACTTTTTTATTTTCATTGTTGGTGATTTCTGTCCATGTTTCTATTATATCGGTGTCGGAATATGTCTTATAGTTTATGTCGACATAGAACGGATATATTTTGTCTTTCAAGCGTATTGTCGTGATAAATGAGTTGTTTTCTGCTTTTTGCGCGACGCTTTCCACTGCAAGTTGTGTTGACATGTTGCCGTCTGAATGGACTGCCGACAATGCTGTTTCGCTTAGGCATACCATTCCGAACGGCGGATATACCATTTGGAACATGGTTTTTGCCTGCCCGATGTTGTCTAAATCGGTTGGGGCTAATTTCTCTCCGAAATACACGTATCTTAATTCGCTGCCTTTTGTGGCGTCGATTACAAGTGTTGTGTTTTGGGTAGTGATGTAAATGTTTTCTGCATAAGATGAGAAAAAAGCCATTATGCAGCATGCAAAGGCAATCAATGACACTCTAAGTTTTTCCATAATTTTAAAAATAACGGTTCTATATTTAAATTGTTTTATTATGCAAATATAGTGAAAGGTGAGAGCAATGCAAAGAGCTTGCTCAATTTGTATTGCCAAACCGCATCCTATATTATTCAAATATAGTGAAAATAAAATTTTAAAAATGTTTTTCTTTGTATTTTTAGATATTTTATAATTGAATGCCACTGTCGTGGCAGGTTATGAGTTTATATGGTTATAGGTTTATAAGGTTATTTTTAAGGAGCCGCAGAGCGGCGGCACTTTCGCGGTGCTGCTATTGTGATGCAGATGTGCGACGGCTATGCCGCCGATACAAAGATTTCGTCACAACCCCAAGCTGCGCTTCGCTTGCTCGGGGTTAAAACTATGCAGCCGCTATGCGGCTTGCTCCTTCGTGCAAACTCAATCTCAGTCACCATCTAAAAAGAGAATTTGTAGCCATTTCAGAGTAGAATGTCCTCCCCTGTTCACGGAGCGAAGCGCAGTTAATAGGGGAGGTGCCCAAACTGGGCGGAGGGGTTTGATTCCACTGTCATGACAGTTTATGAGTTTATGTGGTGCTGAGGTTAGCAGCCGCTCTGCAGCTCGCCCTCACGTGCGCCAATCAAAAAATACCTTATAACCACCTAACCCTTAACCTATAATCTTGCCCCTCTGACCTCATAGCCTTCTAACCCCATAACCATACTTCTCAACACTAACCCTCTACGAACCCCTCCGGGTCTTCGGCCCACCTCCCCTATTTGCTCCGCTAAGGCTCCGTGAACAGAGGAGGACACTCCATTGTCCTTGTCCCTTTTCTCGTAGCATAATCTCTTACCCCTAACCAATAGCCTCTATCTTGAATAGCCCTTGACAAGTATAAATTCAAGCAAGCGGAGCGCGGCTCGGGTTGGGATAATGTAAAAACATCGGGTGGAAATAATGCCTGTTTTTTGGTTGTAAATACGATTAAAATTAATAATTTTGTGGCATCATTTAGGCCTTTACAAAGCTTTTGGTGTAGGTCGTTGATTATTAATTTATAAATGAATTTTTGAATTATGGCAACTTGGTTTGAATGCAAGGTAAAATATGATAAATTGGTTGAAAACGGTCAACAGAAGACAGTGACAGAACCATATCTTGTGGACGCTTTGTCGTTTACAGAGGCAGAAGCGAGAATAACAGAGGAAATATCTCCTTTTATATCGGGAGAGTTTAAAGTGTCGGCGGTTAAGCGTACCAATACGGCCGAAATATTTTGGGACGAGAACGGTGACCGTTGGTATAAAGTAAAGGTGAATTTCATCACGATTGACGAAAAAACGGCTGTGGAGAAGAAAACTGCCAATTATATCATGGTGCAGGCTTCTGATTTCAAGTCGGCATACGATAATTTTGTGGCCGGCATGAAAGGCACGATGGCCGATTACGAGATAGCCTCCATTGCGGAAACCATGATAATGGATGTATATAAAGAAAATTTAGGAGGAAAGGACAAGGCCGAGTAATGTCGTCGGTTGTTGACAATATAAGGCAAATAAGAGAGTCGCTGCTGCCGGGTGTGGAGCTTGTGGCCGTTTCGAAATTTCATCCTGTTGAAGTTTTGAGAGAGGCATACGGCGCGGGGCAGCGAGTCTTCGGCGAGAGCCGGGTGCAGGAGCTTGTCAGGAAAGAGCCGTTGTTGCCCTCCGACATCGAATGGCATTTCATAGGGCATTTGCAGACAAATAAGGTAAGGCTGGTTGTCCCTTCTGTAAGCATGATACAGAGCATCGACAGCGAGCGGCTGTTGCGTCTGGTAGATAAAGAGTCCGCGCGGATTGGCAAGGTTACCGACGTGTTGCTGCAGCTGCATGTGGCTCTTGAGGCGACTAAATTCGGATTTTCTTGCGAGGAATGCGAGAGGATGGTCGACGCGGGTGTCATCGAAACTCTGCACAATGTGAGGATTTGTGGCGTTATGGGAATGGCAACCAATACTGACAATGATGAGGAAATACGTAAAGAATTTCGTGAAATACGCCGTGTGTTTGAGCGTCTTGCCGCAGGTTGCATGGACGGGAAAGATTATTTCCGCACAGTAAGCATGGGTATGAGCGACGATTACCGCATCGCTATGGAAGAGGGGAGCACGATGGTGAGAATCGGAAGTTCGATTTTTGGCGCGCGTGAGTATTAAGTCTTTTTTGATGACCTTTTTGTTGTGTTGCCGGAAAAAATTGTAATTTTGGCGTGTAAAAAACAAATAAATTTAACAACAAACTTAATATTAAACCTTAGAATTAAAAGGTAGATTTATGGAAAAAACTATTAGTAATCAGCAGCAGAGCAAAAATTATGTGTTGCCTATAATCATAATGTTTGCTTTGTTTTTTATGATAGCGTTTGTAACAGGCTATCAGAACCCGTTAGGCAGTGTAATCAAGAAAATGACAGGCGGTAACGCCATTCTTACCCAACTTGGGACGCTTGCCAATTTTATCGCATACGCGTTTATGGGATTGCCGGCCGGCATGATGTTGCAGAAGAAAGGCTACAGAATAACGTCGCTTGGCGCGGTTTCCGTGGGCTTCATCGGGGTGCTTATCACGTACATGTCGCAGTTTATAGGCGATGTCAACACAAGCGTGGTGATATATCTCATAGGAGCGTTTGTTTCAGGCTTCTCGATGTGTATGCTCAACACGGTGGTCAACCCTATGCTCAACAGTCTCGGCAAGAATGAGAATCAGGGAAATCAGCTCGTGCAGTTCGGTGGCGCGTGCAACTCATTGGGAGCGACACTTGCCCCGATGGTGGTGGGCGCGTTGATGGGGCAGAATGCCACTTCTATCGCTGATGCCAATGCCGTGTTCTATATGGCAATGGGAATTTTTGCGGCTGCGTTTTTGGTGATTTATTTCTCCAAATTGCCGGAGTCGCCCACATTGGGACAGAAGACCGAAGAGGTGAAAGCCTCAGGCGCGTTTAAGTACCGTAATTTTGTGCTTGGCGTTGTGGCCATTTTCTGCTATGTGGGTGTCGAGGTAGGCATCGCGAACTTTTCGTTGCAGTATGTTGAAAACTATTTGAAAGAAAATCCTGAAACGGTTTCTACAGCCGCGGCCACTGCCGGCGCTGTTTCCGGAGTATACTGGTTGCTGATGCTTGTCGGACGTTTGATTGGCGGTGCTGTCGGCGCTAAGGTGTCGAGCCGTGCGATGCTTGCGTTTGTGGCTGTCGTAGGCCTTATATTCCTTGCTTTGGCTATCAATTTGCCTGAAACGACTACTGTCAACATGTTTGGTATCGACAAAGAAAACGGGTTTGAGGTTACCACAGTGATTTTGCCCGTGAGTGTGCTCTTCCTGATTCTTTGCGGACTGTGTACGTCGGTGATGTGGGGAGCAATCTTCAACTTGTCGGTTTCCGGTTTGGGCAAATACACGCAAGTGGCGTCAGGCATATTCATGGTTATGGTTTGCGGTGGCGGTATATGGCCGTTTATCCAAAGCCTGATTGTGGGCGATGGCGGGCTGTCGAGCTATTTGTCGAGCTTCTGGCTTGTGTTCGCGCTTGTGGCATATCAGTTGTTCTATGCCTTGATTGGCAGTAAAGTTAAGAAAGCCGCATAATTTCCGCTTTCGATAAAATATGTCCTGCCGTTCGTTTTGAAAGAAAACGGGCGGCAGGATTCTTTTTTATGGCAATTGTTCCTTAAAATGAAACATTATTTGTATTTTTGCATAAAAGGAATTTTTCAACTATAAATCATATAACATAAATGGACGCAAACCAGATGAACAAAGCGGCTGACAATCTAAGAATATTGGAGGCCACTATGGTTGAGGCTGCCAAGTCCGGGCATCCGGGCGGCTCGATGAGCGGCACTGATTTTTTAAATGTATTATATTCTAAGTTCTTGGTATATGATCCGGAAGACTCCGAATGGTTTGCGCGTGACAGGTTTTTTCTCGATCCCGGTCACATGTCGCCCATGCTGTATAGTGTGTTGGCAATGTGCGGCAAATATTCCATTGATGATTTGAAAAACTTCCGTCAGTGGCAGAGCGCTACTCCGGGACACCCGGAATTGGATGTGAAGCGAGGCATAGAGAACAGCTCCGGGCCGTTGGGACAGGGGCATGTGATGGCTGTTGGCGCGGCTATTGCGGAGCGTTGCATTGCGGCACATTTCGGCGAAATCGTTTCGCATAAGACATACGCTTTGATTTCCGACGGAGGCATTCAGGAGGAAATTTCTCAAGGAGCGGGGCGTATTGCCGGCTTGTTGGGTCTGAGCAATCTCATAATGTTTTTCGATAGCAATAAGGTGCAGCTTGCCACTATGGTTGATGTGGTTACCAATGAGGACACTGCGGCTAAATACAGATCTTGGAATTGGAACGTGATAGAAATCGACGGCAACGACCCGTTGGAAATTGCCGGAGCTCTTGAAAATGCCATAAAAGAAACAAAGCGTCCAACGCTTATCATCGGCAATACGATTATGGGCAAGGGCTGTGTCACGGTCGATGGTAAGAATTTCGAGTTCAAGTGCAGCACGCACGGCAATCCTATCAGCAAATCAGGGGCAAGTTACGAAAAGACTGTTGAGAATCTTGGCGGCGATCCTAACGACCCGTGGGCAGTGTTTGAGGAAACTAAACAACTGTACGCGGCTCGCAGGGAAGAACTGAAAAAGATTGCGGCTAAGCGTAAAGCTGAATTTGCGGCTTGGGAACAGGCTAATCCCGGGCTTGCCGCCGAATTGCAGAGTTGGATTGACTGCAAGCAGCCTGATATAGATTATAAGGCAATAGCCCACAAACCGGGCATTCCGACCAGAACGGCATCGGAAGACGTGCTTGCCGTGCTTGGCACTAAGCTCAACAATATGATTGTTTCTTCCGCCGATTTGTCGAACAGCGACAAAACGGAAGGCTTTATAAAAAAATGCGGAAGTGTGATTGCTCCCGGAAATTTTAACGGACGCTTCCTTCAGGCCGGAGTGGCTGAGCTGACGATGGCCTCGATTATCAACGGCATTGTGTTGCACGGCGGTATGATGGGGGCTTGCGGCACGTTCTTTGTCTTTTCCGATTATATGAAACCTGCCATTCGCATGGCCGCTCTCATGGAGCTGCCCGTGAAATACGTGTGGTCGCACGATTCTTTCCGTGTCGGAGAGGACGGACCTACGCATGAGCCTGTGGAGCAGGAGGCGCAAATACGTCTGATGGAGGAGATAAAGAACCATTCCGGAAAGAACAGTATGCTTATTCTCCGTCCGGCCGACAGCGCGGAAACCACCATTGCATGGAAAATGGCTATGGAGAATACCGACTCTCCGACAGGCTTGATACTCACACGCCAGAATGTTGAGGAACTCCCGGCAAAGAACGGCGACCGTTACGATGACGCTTTGCAGATGGTGCATGGCGGATATTCTGTTGTCGATTGCGATGACCCTGATGTGGTGCTTGTCGGCAACGGCTCCGATGTCTTGCTGCTTGTCAAGGCTGCCGAGCAATTGAAAGCTGAGGGCGTTAAGTCGCGTGTAGTTTCTGTCCCGTCCGTAGGATTGTATATGAATCAGCCGGAGGAATATCGCAACGCTCTGATTCCTCGCGAAAAACCAGTATTTGCCAAGACATCGGGCATTGCTTCGACGTTGTTGCCTGTAGCCGGCACGGATGCCAAAATCTCCGGATTGAATCATTTCGGTTATTCCGCTCCCGCAAAAGTGCTTGAGGAGAAATTCGGTTACACAGTAGAGCGCACTCTCGCCGAAATCAAGGAATTCCTCGCCACTCGATAATAATTTATGGAAATATAATTGCAAAAGGGCAGGCGTCACATCCTGCCTTTTTTGTAATACTTGTATTTGCAGATGAAATGCTTTTTGTATTGAGCTTTTAAAATTTCGCGTTCCCATAATAATTTTTATGAGCATAAAATGTAAAAGGGTAGGCGTCGCAGAATGTCCTCCTCTGTTTGCGGAGCCTTAGCGGAGCAAATAGGGGAGGTGGGTCGCAGACCCGGAGGGGTTCGTAGATGGTTAGTGTTGAGAGCTATGGTTAGAAGGTTATGAGGTCAGAGGGTCAAGATTATAGGTTAAGGGTTAGGTGGTTATGTGGTATTTTTTGATTGGCGCACGTGAGGGCGAGTTGCAGAGCGGCTGCACAGCTTTAACCCTGAGCAAGCGCAGCCAACGGCGAAGCGCAGCTTGGGGCTAAATGGCATCATCGACATCGGTGGCATAGCCGTTGCACACCGTTATCACAGTGCACACTGCAAAAGTGCGACCTCTGCGAGGCCGGATTTCACAGCAGCATCCCACCCCAAGCCGCGCTCTGCTTGCACGGGGTTAAAATTGTCAAGCGGCTATGCCGCTATTCTATCAGTTACAAGAAATTTGTAGGGGGATTGGTTGGATTGGAAGAATTTTTATTATTTTTGGGCTATAAAAATTTAAAATTCTAATTTATATGAACCTATTTGTGAAGAGAATGGTGGCGGCGGTAATGTTGCTGTTTGCCATAGGAGTTTCAGCGCAACAGATGCCGAAGATGCCCGAATTGACAGATTCGTTGGTGCGTACAGGCAAATTGCCCAACGGTTTGACGTACTACATACGTCACAATGAGTATCCTAAAGGTCAGGCTGATTTTCATATAGCCCAAAGGGTAGGGGCTGTGCAGGAAGACGAGAACCAAAACGGTCTTGCGCATTTTTTGGAGCACATGTGTTTCAACGGCACGAAAAATTTTCCGGACAAACAATTGCTTACATGGTTGGAATCTATCGGTGTGAAATTCGGTATGAATCTCAATGCGCATACCGGTACCGACGAAACGGTGTATGACATCACGAATGTGCCTGTCGCGCGCGAAACGGTGGTTGACTCCTGCCTCCTAATCCTTCACGACTGGGCAGACGCGCTGACGCTTTCCGACGAGGAAATCAACAAGGAGCGCGGCGTGATTCACGAGGAATGGCGAATGGGAAACGGAGCTGTGTCGCGCATACTCGACCGTCATGCCCCCGAACTCTATCCCGGTACGAAATATGCCACACACAACGTTATCGGCAAAATGGACATTATCGATAATTTTGAGCCTCAAGTGCTGAGGAATTACTATGAAAAGTGGTACCGCCCGGATTTGCAGGGCATAATAGTTGTCGGCGACATAGATGTCGATAAGGTTGAGGCCAAAATAAAGGAGATATTCTCGCCTATAAAGATGCCGGAAAATCCCGCAAAATTCGAGTATAGCTTGGTCGGCGACAATGATGAGCCGGTGGTGATTTCCGACAAGGATAAAGAGATGCCGTTCAATGTCATTCTCATTGCGCAGAAATACGATTTGCTTCCACGCGAATTGCGCAATACCGATGCCGCCCTTATGGTTGACTATATGGATGATATGGTGGATGCCATGTTTCAGCAGCGATTGACGGATTTGACGCTATCTCCCGACGCGCCCTTTGCAGGAGGATCGGTTGGAATGTCCACATTCCTTTATGCAAGCACAAAAGGAGCTTTGATGATGCAGGTGATGGTCAACGACAAAGGGTCGGAAGCGGCTTTGAAAGCGGCTTTGACGGAATTGAAGAAAGTGCGTGAATATGGGTTTACGCCGACAGAGTACGACCGTGCGCGTGCGCAGTATCTGAGTGAGCTTGAAACAAAGTACAATAATCGCGCTACGGACAAGAACGATGTGTATGCGCAACGCTATATAAGCCATTTTATAAACAATACGCCGATTGTCGGCGTTGACCAGACTTACGCCAAGATGAAAGCCATAGCTCCGATGATACCTGTTGAGCAGATAAACGCGTATATAAAGGGGATTATCACCGGCAAAAATCTTGTCGTGATGTCGATGTGTCCGGAGAAGGATGGCGTTGTGGTTCCCACAAAAGAGCAATTGGCTAAAGTGATTGCAGATGTGGATGCCGCTAAAGTGGAGGCATACGTTGACAATACTGTGAACGAGCCGCTTATGGCGGAACTTCCACAAAAGGGCAGTGTTGTCACGGCAAATGTAAACACGGCATTAGGTTATACAGAGCTTACGCTTTCCAACGGCGTCAAAGTGCTGCTCAAACCCACTGATTTCAAGGAGGATGAAATATTGCTTTCTGCCGAGAGTGCCGGCGGAGCGTCGGTTTATTCCGCCGACGATTATGCAAATGTTGTCATGGCTCCCGATTTTATTGGCATGACAGGACTGTCGAAGTTCTCGTTTACCGATTTGCAAAAATTGCTTTCTGGTAAGAATGTTGAGCTGAAAGTTTCTTTTGGCGACTACAAAGAAACTGTTTCAGGAAAATCCACGCCTAAAGATATTGAGACAATGATGCAGCTGCTTTATCTGAATTTCACTTCTCCGAGAGAAGACGCTGAGGCGTTTGATAATATTAAGAATATGGCTTTGTCGCAGTTGCGTAATATTGTTCATGACCCGCAATATGTGTTCAACGACTCGCTTGTCGACGTGCTGTACGCGCATCATCCGAAGGCTATGGTTGAAAGTCCGGAAATGGTTTCCAAAGTTGATTATAATAGCGCGTTGCGGATTTATAAGGAAAGAATGGCCAATGCCGCTGATTTCACCTTCGTGATAACCGGTAATTTCGACATGGAAGAGATGAAGGGGCTAGTTGAGCGGTACATAGCCTCGCTTCCTTCAAATGACAATTTTGAAAAGGCAGTCGATGACGGGAAAACTTTTGCAAAAGGCAATGTGAGAAAACAGTTCGTGATGAAGAATGAGCAGCAGCTTGCAATGCTTGCTATGATTTGGACCGGCAATTTGGATTACACTTTGGAAAATAAGGTGAAAGTGCAAATTGCGGGGCAGTTGATGGCTAACGGATTGCTTAATAGCGTCAGGGAGGATGAAGGCGCGGCATACAGTCCGTACTCAGTAGGCGATCTTCGCCAGACTTACAAGGATTACTTCGTAATTCAGACGGCTTTTGGCGTTAATCCACAGAAATATGCCACGAGCGAGAAGCTGACAATCAACAGCCTTGAGTCTTTGGCACAAGATATTCCTGACACGGAATTGGCCAAGATGAAGGAATATATGCTTAAAAAGGCTGATGAGGACGCTCATGAAAACGGCTATTGGAAAGATGTGCTTATGGACTATGCGACTGAGGGTGTTGATTTATATACAGATTACAAAAATGTTGTCAACAGCCTTACTTCCGAAACAATGGAAGAGTTTGTAGGCTCTTTGCTGAAGCAGGGCAACCGTTGCGAGGTGCTGATGCTTCCGTAGTATGATTTACATATTAGCAGTTGTGCGGAAAGAGGGTTTTTACATTCTCTTTCCGCTTTTTTTGTTGTAATGCTGTAGTCGCTTGTCTTAGAGGTTGTTGGACTGTAGGTTAGGTGCTTAGAGCTAAGAGGTTATGGTTTATGCAGTTAGAGGTTAGTTCAGAGTTCAAAAAATAGAGGCTGAGCGAAAGGGACGGCATGGGAAAGGAAGCCGCATAGCGGCTGCACAGTTGTAACCTCGATCAAGCGGAGCAACGGCGGAGCGCAGCTTGGGGCTACATGGCACATCTGCATCGGCGGCATAGCCGTCGCACTCTCGCATCACAGCGTAGCACTGCAAAAGTGTGACCTCTGTGAGGCCGGATTTCACTGTCGCCTTCGCCTCAAGCCGCGCTCCGCTTGCTCGGTGTTACACTTGTCAAGCGGCTATCGCCATTCAGAAATAGAGGCTATTGGTTATGGGTGAGAGATTATGCAATGAGAAAAGGGACAAGGACAATGGAGTGTCCTCCACTGTTCATGGAGCGAAGCGCAGTTAATAGGGGAGGTGCCACAAAGTGGCGGAGGGGTTTGATGCCACTATCGTGGCATATTATGGTTTGTATGATTTTATAGGTAAGCCGCACAGCGTAGACCCTTCAGACGAATTGAACAAAAAACATGTTGCATAACATGTCTTGAAACTTTGAAATAATTTATAAAACAATTACATTTGTGTGATATTGAAACTCTAATCCTCCGACTATGAGAACACTGCTTGCGCTATCGGTTGCCGTATTTGCCGGATGCGCTCCGGCATGGGGTGCTGTGGGAGGCAATGTGCTGACTGCGGAGCTCAACATGCCGCGCGGAGGCGACTATGTGCTCACCGTATTTGTCGACGGGGCGAAACACGACGAGATAATCCTCAACCGCTAAATCGCAATGCCATGAGAAAGGCACCTGAAA
>CALUMI010000012.1 GCA_944321725.1 uncultured Muribaculaceae bacterium | reverse complement strand
AATTCAAGATATATGGATCGTCGTAAATTTTTAAAAGGAACAGCTCTTGGTTTAATAGCGGTGTCAAGTCCTATTTCTATTTCCGCCGCCGGTATGGCTACAAAAAAAACTTCGCGCGGCGGACGGCTTAATTTGTCGTACAAGCCATACGAGTTGACTTTGCGTCATGCTTTCAATTTGGCGAAAAGCAGCCGTACTACCACTCCCGATGTGTTGGTGCAGTTGGAGTATGACGGAATAATCGGTTATGGAGAGGCCTCTATGCCTCCTTATTTGGGTGAGTCGATAAAGTCGGTTTGCGATTTTTTGGGAAAGGTTGATTTGTCGCAATTCTCCGACCCTTTCAGAATGGAAGAGATATTGTCGTATGTTGACGGCATTGCCCCCGACAATCGCGCGGCAAAGGCGTCTATCGACATTGCGCTTCATGATTTGCTCGGCAAGATTATGGGACAGCCGTGGTATAAGATTTGGGGGCTTTCTCCTGAGAAGGCTCCGTACACATCTTTTACAATCGGAATCGATACGGCGGATGTGGTGCGTCAGAAGGTCGATGAGGCCGCTCCTTATAAAGTGCTGAAAGTGAAAATGGGATTGGATAACGACAAGGAGCTTGTCGATATAATACGTTCAAAGACTGATCGTCCGATTTGTGTCGATGCCAATCAAGGCTGGGTCGATAAAAGTGAGGCTTTGAAAATGTGTGAGTGGCTTGCGAGGCGTAATTGCCTGTTCGTGGAGCAACCGTTCCCGAAAGAAATGATAGATGAAACGGCATGGCTCAGGGAACGCAGCCCGCTGCCTATTATAGCCGATGAGTTTTTGCAAAGACTGTCCGATGTGGCTCGCGCAAAGGATGTGTATGATGGGATTAACATTAAGTTGATGAAAAGCACAGGTATGCACGAGGCATATAAGATGGCGGTTCTTGCCCGTGGGTTTGGTATGAAAGTGATGTTGGGATGTATGACCGAAACCTCTTGTGCCATAAGTGCCGCCGCACAGTTGTCGCCAATGGTTGACTGGGCAGATTTGGATGGCAACCTTCTCATTTCCAATGATTGTTTTGACGGGGTAAAGGTAGTTGACGGCAAAGTGACGTTGTTTGACAGGCCGGGTATTGGTTGCATTCCATTGAAGTGATGAAAGAACAAAATGGGCTGCTAATTGTTTTATCAATAAAACTAAGAACTGTATGAAGACTGTAGAACAGGTATTATTGGAGCGTAGGAGCATCCGCAGATATGAGAGAGAGAATATCTCCGACGAGACGCTTGCGTTCATCTATGATGCAATTCGTAATACTCCGACAAGCTATAACGGACAGCAATTTTCTGTAATCGACATAGACAATCAGGCTCTTAAGGAAGAGCTGTATGCAATCACAAATCAGAAACAGATAAAGACGTGCAACCATTTCATGGTGTTTTGCGCGGATTTTCATAAGATATGGGTTCTTGCTAAAGAGAAAGGTATAGATATACCTGAATTTCAGAATACTATGGATGGTGTGATTGTGGGTGTGATTGATGCTGCTTTGGCAATGGAGAATGCTTTGATTGCCGCTTCCTCGAAAGGATTGGGGTGCTGTTGCATCGGTTATGCACGTACTGCCGACCCATTTAAATTGGCGGAGCTGTTGAAGTTGCCTGAAGGAGTGTTTGTGGTATGCGGTCTTGCTATTGGCGTGCCGCGGGAGATGCCTGATTTGAAACCTAAGCAACCGGTTGGCGCGTTGATTCACAAGAACTCTTATTCATCTGATGCCTCGCTCTTGGAGCTTCTCAAGGGTTACGATGCCGAGATAACAGAATATAACCGCACGCGTTCAGGCTCGAAGACCGATAATGATTGGTGCGGGCATATTCTCGACTATTACCGGGAGGCTTTGTCTTATCGCATACTTGATTATCTTCGCAGTCAAGGTTTCTCTATTCAGAAATAGGCGCAAAGATATATATTACAAAAACAAATGGCTTGCCAACAACATTGCAAGCCATTTGTTTTTGCTGTGTATGCAACTTATGTTAACTTTTATTATTCCCGAAAGTGAAGCTGATACCCATTGTTATATTTGCCTTTGCGTGGTACAATGGTATTCCTTCTTTGGAATAGCGGAAAGGAATGTAATCGCTTCCAATGTAGAAATTAAATCCTTTCGGATTGAAGTTGAGCAAAACGCCCATCGACTGTCCTATATTTGAGAAAGAGCCGTTGATTGTCGCGTTAAACCATGAAACAGGGCGGAAATTAGCTGATGCCATCAATTCGGTCCATACGGTAGGCAGTCCGAAACGGGTAGAGGAGAGCAAACCGAATGAAATTTTGTCGGAAAGGATTGAGTATTCACCACCTATGTTGAGTGTTGTTGTCAGGCTTCTTGTGCTTTTTGAGTCCTGATTGTTGTCAAACCGGGTAAGACTTTTCAAATCTTCTTCTATTTGGTCTGTTTCTTTGTCTAAAGGCGATTCCCCTGTAATTGGGTCGTCTTCGGCTCCGAAATGATGAAATCCATCGAATACAAACGGATCTGGATTAGCCGTGGCTTCTGCGCCTTTCCATGTGACGAAACCTATATCGGTCAACGCTGCCGACAGTGTGAGATTGTCGAGCAGTTTGTATGTGGCGCCTAAGTCGAATCCGATGCCTACGCCGTCCATGCCAAGCGAGCCGGCATCGAAATCGAAGTCGTCCAATTCTCCGTTTTCTTTATATTTGATTTGCAATGCCGGTGTTGTGAATATTCGGCCTTTCTCTCTGATTTGCCATCTGTCTTGCGACATTGACACATTGAGCTCGTCGATTTTCGCGCTTGCGTGTAAAACTCCGCCGATGAATTTGAACTTTGCTCCTACGGTGAGTTTGTCGGTTATTTTGCGTGAGTGTCCCACAGCTATTTCAGCGTAGTTGTAAGTTTCCATTCCTATGCCGGATATGTCGTAGGATGTCGGTCCTCCGTCGATTTGTCCGACTTTTGCAAACTCAAACAGTTCATAGGGCAGGCTCATGTTGGTAATTGACCGTACACTTAAATCAAAAGTGTTGTATCCACCCCATTTTGCGAATCCGAATGACAGCAAGTTGAGTTTTAAATTGGCCTCAATCACGTTATTGCGGTGTATGTTGTCTAAAAACTCGTCGTTGCTTACGCTTGAATGCAATCCTGTAACCAATTCGTTGCCTCTCGGATAAAGGAAGTTTGCCACACCCACATTTGAGTTAAGTCCGATTTGAATGCCGCTTAACGCCGGGATAAGAGGCATATTCACATAATTGTAATCGGGCGTAAGGGCCGGATTGAGCTGATGGCGCGTAGGCATGCTCTCCATGAAATACGACGTATGGGGCGCCTGTGCCACGGCATTTGCCGACAAGCAGATGCCGGTAAAGGTATATATTAATTTTTTTGATAAAGTATTCATTATTTCTTATTTGTTTAGTTTGGGTGATACTATTCTTCGTCGAGATCCAACGCGATTCCTTGCGGTAATTTTGCTTTCATCTTGATTACCACATATTGGCTCGGCTTTAAAATCGTGTTTGCGGTTTTTGTATCTCCGTTTATTTTTATTTCAATCCGGTCAAGGTCTTTAAGCGCTCCTTTGACTTTCTCTTTCAAAAGAATTTCTTTCGATTGTACAGGCGCGTTGTCGCTACCCGGCTCGATGAGAATGTTTTCGGATATTTCAACTAAGTCGGACATGTCGTTGCCGTTCCAATCGTATGGCACGGCGTTGAGCACCAAGTTGAGAGGAATTGTGTTATAGATGTCGGCATATACTTCCAGTTCCGTTATCTTGTCAACGAAATCAGCAAGGTCGTCTTGAATGTTCTCGAACGATTCGGTGTATTCTATTTTTGAATTTTCTCCGAAGTCGAAAGGCATGTCCACGTCATAGCTTGCGTTTGTGTTATATTCCACGCCTAATTGTGCGAAATGTTCTTTACTCTCGTCGACGGTAATTGTTGGCTCAAGACTGATATGGTCGGGTATCTGTCTTATCAGTTGGTTGAGTTCCGGAATTATAACCAGCTCATAGCCTTCCGGCGCTTTGAGGTTTTCGTTGTTTGTAAGGTAATACTTTGAGATTTTTGATGTTGTGTAGTCAGTAGCGGCCGGTACATATATTTTTGCCGTCACGTCGGAATTTA
The DNA here is from genome assembly GCA_944321725.1 of uncultured Muribaculaceae bacterium. Classification (GTDB taxonomy): domain Bacteria; phylum Bacteroidota; class Bacteroidia; order Bacteroidales; family Muribaculaceae; genus Limisoma. The sequence goes on along the minus strand of CALUMI010000012.1, from coordinate 64,003 downwards.
TTTTTGAGTTGTTTTTGTCGAAAGCCGTGAATAGCAAGTCGGTGTAGAACGGAATGCCTACAGGGTTCTCAATTTCCAATGTTGTGGCAATGGTGTTGATATTGAGTGATGTGTTCTCATTTGTGAGAGCGTCCGGAATATCGCCTAAGTCGAGATTTTCAGCGTTTACGGAAATGTCGGGCACGAAAATGCCGCGCACTTTTTCTATCTCAAAATCAGGAATGTTGAACTCGGTGGTCACTACCATCGACGACATTTCTTGGTTGGTGGCACTCTTTACATCGGCGGAAACATCTCCTTTGAATTCTATCTCGCGCTCGAATTTGATAGTGTGTGTGGTTGTGTTGACATCCGGAATGTTCGTTATGTCGACAATCGGGACTTGTATTTTCAATATTCCATTGTCAGGAATGTCGCTGTTGATTGTCATTATGTTTGTTTCGTAGTCCATCCCCTCAATATCCGGCCCGAAAACTATGAATTTTGGAAAGTCTATGGTAAAGTTGCTCAATCTGAGATTTTCAAGCTTTTGAAGTGTGGCCTGATTGTCGAATGTGAACTGTATGGAAAGTTCCGCATAGAATGGGTCAAAATACATTGCGCTGATAGATTTTGCCTCTACAGGCACATCTTCTTCCGAATCGATGCTCGAAAAATAGTTGAGCGGATTGGTGAACGAGAAATCAGTCGGCATGTTTGTTCCCGGCGCGTTGTCAAACACATCCTCTATGACCGGACGGGCAGACAAACCTTTGATTGAAATCAAGTCGATTACCGGAACATTTACGTCTAATTCCCCTGATTTGGAAATCTCATACGCTCCTTCGCTGTTTTCGGTGATTACATCGTCTAATTCGATCACTCTTTCCAAGCGGAGCGTGTCGGTTTCCCCTAACGGAAGTCCAATGCTTCCTCCCAAATTCATTTCAGTAGAAATGTCTTTTGATAAATCATATTCGTCATTGCATGAAACCAGAGAAAAAATGATGCCGAATACCCCATAACTCAACAGACATTTGGTAAACGAAAAAATAGTTCTCATAAAAGTACTTTAATTTATTAAATCTTAAATCAATCTCCCAATTATAATTTTTTGCAAAGGTAGTTTCTTTATGTCTATAATTACTCCCCCGATTGTTAAAATGTATTAATACAAAGCGGGTGCATTGAAATACGCCCGCTTTGTATATGTAATCAGACACAACCGGTTATTTGTCGCCGGGTTTCAGCCATTTGTCGAACCATTTGAAAAATTCGCGTTGCCAAAGCAGGGCATTTTGCGGTTTCAATATCCAATGATTCTCATCCGGGAAAACGAGCATGTGCGACGGAATGCCGCGCAGTTGGGCGGCGTTGAAAGCCATCATCCCCTGCGACGCAAGTATGCGGTAGTCTTTTTCTCCTACAGTAATCATGATTGGTGATGTCCATTTGTCGATGAATTTGTGTGGAGAATTGTCGTATGTGCGCTGGGCTGTGGCATTGTTTTTGTCCCATGGCGCGCCTCCGAAGTCCCAGTTGGCAAACCACATTTCTTCGGTTTCAAGATATTGTGCCTCTGAGTTGAAAATGCCGGCATGAGCCAATAGAGCGGCAAAACGTCCATTGTGGTGGCCTGCGAGCCAATACACGGAGAACCCTCCGTAGCTTGCTCCTGTTGCGCCTATGTGCTCTTTATCGATATACGGTTTTTGCGTCATATAGTCTACAGCGGAGAAATAGTCTTTCATGTTTTGGCCTCCATAGTCACCTGAAATTTGCTCGTTCCACTCTGTTCCAAAACCGGGCAATCCTCTGCGGTTGGGGGCTATCACCACATATCCCTGCGATGCCATAAGCCGGAGATTCCAACGAGAGCTCCAGAACAGGCTTACCGCTTGTTGCGGCCCTCCCTGACAATAGAGAATAGCGGGATATTTCTTTGTCTTGTCGAAATTCGGCGGCAGTAATACCCATGTGAGCATTTCTTTTCCGTCGGTTGTGGGTATGAGATGCTTTTCTACAGTTACAGGGCTTAATTGTGAGAGCAATTCTGTGTTTACGTTTGTAAGTTGCTGCTCGTAGCCTTTTCCCACAATGAACATTTCATTGGGATATAAAAGCGAATGGCGCAAGGCTATCACTTTTTTGGAGTCGATTGGTGTGACAGACGCATAGTCGCACATTTGGTCGGCTATGGCCTCTACCTTTTTTGTGTCAAGATTTATTTGGAAAATCGGTGATGGACCGTGATATGGCGCGATGAAGTAGATGCTTTTTCCGTCCGGTGCCCAAGAAATGGTGTTGACAGTGTAGTCCCAATCTTTTGTCAGGTCAGTTTTTTCGCCTGTTTGCATGTCCATTACGAATATTCGGTTTTTGTCCGACTCATAACCGTCGCGTTCCATTGAAAGCCATGCGAGTTTGTCGCCTTTGGGGGAGAATACGGGGTTTGTGTCATATCCCAGCATTCCTTCCGTTAGATTTTTGGTTCGTTTGGTCGGTATGTCATACAGATATAGGTCAGAGTTGGTCGACAGCGAATATTCTTTTCCTGTCTTTTTGCGTGACACATATACCACACCTTTCGAATCCGGAGTCCATGCCATTGATTCAATGCCTCCGAAAGGCTTCATCGGTGATTCATACGGTTCGCCTTCCATAATGTCGGTTATATTTGTAAGTTTTTCACCGTCATAGTCGGCAATGAAAGGGTGCGGAATCTCTGTTACCCACTCATCCCAATGCTTGTACATTAAATCGTCTATTATAAAGGCGTTGGCTTTGTTTAAGTCGGGATATTCGTCGGTTACTGTTTTTCCGTATTTTACGTTGCTGATGAATAGCACTTTTTTTTCGTCGGGTGAGAATATGAATCCTCCGAGCCCTTTTTCCACTGATGAAATCTGTTTGCGGTTGCTTCCGTCGGCATCCATTACGAATAGTTGCAATCCGTTTTCTGCTTTATAGAGGAACGCGATTTGTCTGCCTCCGTTTAGCCATACCGCATTGGCTTCAGATTCGGATGTGGTGGTCAGTTGCCTGTTGTTTTTGCCATCCACATCCATTACCCACAGCTCAGTGTTGCCTTTGTTCTCGGCAATGCTTGTGAACGTTACGGTATATAAAATTTTTTGTTTGTCGGGCGACAGTTGTGGACTGCCGACTTGCCCGAATGCTTCAATCAACTCCGGCGTGAATTTGCCGTCTTTAACTTCAAACGCGGGCCGGCTTATTATCTCCGCGCTATTGTCGGATGCGGAAACGGCAGCTCCTGCTGAGGCTAATAATGAAGCCATGATGATTGTTGTTTTGGTTAAATTCATATTACTTTTTATTATTGGTATATTTATTGTATTGTTTTCTGTGGCTTGAGCCAAACAATTCCTTAATTATGTCTTGGCGGTTAAGCCGGAGCAGCGATTTGCGTATATCTCCGGAATATTCCGGTTTATACCAGAAAAAATATTTGCGTTGATTTTGTTTTTCTTCAGGGGTTCGTGCCGTGTAGACTTGTTCCATTGTGTAGGGGTGGTACCCTGTATAATATATTTCCGACGCGACGGTCATCGGAGTTGGAGTGAAATCCTGCACTTGCTCCAAGTGGAAATGCAATTTTTTTGTGATTGCCGCCAATTCTGCCATATCTTCTTCTGTACACGCCGGGTGCGAGGATATGAAATAGGGTATCAGCTGCTGTCGCAGATTATGGCTTTCGTTAAGATTGTCGAATATGCTCTTAAAATTATAGAACAGCGCGAATGACGGTTTCCGCATACAGTTTAACACGCGGTCAGACGTGTGTTCGGGAGCCACTTTTAATCTTCCTGAAACATGATGCAGTATTAATTCCTCATTGTAACGTTTGTTTATATTGTTGACTTTATTGTCTTTGTTTACGGCCATTGACAAGTCATATCTCACTCCGCTTCCGATAAATGATTTTTTAACGCCGTTGATTTTGTCTGCTTCGTGATAGATGTCGAGCAATGGAGCGTGGTTGTTGTCCAAATTTGGGCAGGGTTTTGGGTGGAGGCATGACGGCCGGGCGCATTTTTTGCACTTGTCGATGTCGTATCCGCGCATTTTGTACATGTTTGCCGAAGGCCCTCCCAAATCTGATATGTATCCTTTGAAGTCAGGCATTTTTGTGACCTGTTCCACTTCCCGAAGAATGGATTTTTTGCTTCTTGACGCTATGAATTTTCCCTGATGCGCGGAAATGGTACAAAACGCGCATCCGCCGAAACATCCGCGATGCAAAGTTACGGAGTGGCGTATCATTTCATACGCCGGTATTGTTTTGCCGTTATAGCGAGGGTGGGGCATCCGAGTGTAGGGCAAGTCAAAAGATGCGTCGATTTCAGTTTCTGTCATCGGCGGATACATTCTGTTGACTTTAATTGCGCGGTTTCCGGTGGCCTGCCAAAGATTTCTTCCATGCCATTTGTTAGACTCTGTTTCAATGTGCTTGAAATTTTCGGCCTGTTTCTTTTTGTCGGACAGGCAACTCTCGTATGAATGCAGAATGAGGTCATTCGTGCCATCACTTTGGCCGGGTAAATATTTCCGTTCGAGCGACACTACAGTTTGTGGTATATCTGTAAGACTGCTAATGTCGGCTCCCGATTTTAATTGTCCGGCAATTTCCAAAATGGATTTTTCTCCCATTCCATAGACAATCATGTCTGCACCGCATTCGGTAAGAATTGACGGCATCAGGCAGTCTTTCCAATAATCGTAGTGCGACAGCCTTCGCAAAGACGCTTCTATGCCTCCGGCTATTACGGGAACGGATGGAAATAGCTTTTTCAGAATGCGGCAGTACACTATTGTCGGGTAGTCAGGCCGTGCGCCGTGCCGGCCGTTGGGAGTGTATGCGTCGTCGCTGCGCTTGCGCCGCGCGGCGGTATAGTGGTTGACCATAGAATCCATCGCACCGGCTGACACTCCGAAAAACAACCGTGGTTGCCCGAGCTTTTTAAAATCGCGCAAATCGTCTTGCCAATTAGGCTGCGGCACGATTGCAACTCTGTAGCCTTTTGATTCGAGAACTCTGCCTATCACGGCGCATCCCATGGATGGATGGTCGATATAAGCGTCGCCGGAAAACAGGATTACATCTATGTAGTCCCAACCTAATCTGTCGATTTCTTTCTTACTTGTAGGAAGCCATTGCATAATCGGTCATTGTTTTCTGTTGAGCATATCTTCCATTTTCAGCATTTCGTCCCTTAATTGCGCCGCGGAAATGAAATCCATTTTTTTAGCCGCGTCGAGCATGTCTTGTCGGGTTTTCTCGATTGCTTTTTGCAATTCTTCTGTTGTCATATAGCTTATCACCGGATCGGCGGCAGTGCGTATGTCGTTGTGCCTGTCGGGATAGGTGAATTTGCCTGAAGCCGCTTTTTTGTCTGCGCTTTGCTTTTGCCTGTTGTCTTGCCCTATTATGGGGGTACGGTCTTTTATTATGGCTTTAGGAACTATTCCGTTTTTCTCGTTATAGGCTAACTGTATGGAGCGGCGGCGTTCGGTCTCTTCGATTGTAAGCCTCATGGAGTCGGTTATTTTGTCGGCATACATTATGACTGTCCCGTTGAGGTTTCTTGCGGCGCGCCCCACTGTTTGGGTCAATGAGCGGTGTGAGCGGAGAAATCCCTCTTTGTCTGCGTCGATTATTGCCACCAACGACACTTCCGGAAGGTCAAGGCCCTCACGCAGCAGATTCACTCCAATCAGCACATCAATGGTTCCTGCTCTCAGGTCATCGAGTATTTGAATCCTGTCCATTGTGTCGACGTCGGAATGAATGTATGCACAGTTGATATTGAGTTTTGCAAGATACGATGTCAGTTCCTCTGCCATTCTTTTTGTGAGTGTGGTGACCAACGTGCGCTCATGTCTTTCAATTCGTTTGGTTATTTCTTCGAGCAGGTCGTCGATTTGACCTTTTGATGGACGTACCAATATTAGAGGGTCGAGCAATCCTGTGGGACGTATTAATTGTTCCACAACTACGCCCTCTGATTTTTCTAGCTCATAATCGGCAGGAGTTGCACTGACGTAGATTGTTTGTCCTGTCGCTGCCTCAAACTCCTCAAATTTGAGCGGACGGTTGTCGATGGCTGCCGGAAGCCGGAAGCCGTATTCCACAAGATTCATTTTCCTTGAGATGTCGCCTCCGTACATTGCCCGGATTTGCGGTATTGTAACGTGGCTCTCATCTATGATTGTCAAAAAATCTTTTGGGAAATAATCCAAAAGGCAGAAAGGCCGCATACCGGGCTCCCGTCCATCAAAATATCTTGAGTAGTTTTCAATGCCGGAGCAGTATCCTACCTCGCGAATCATTTCCACATCATAGGTGACCCGCTCGTACAGGCGTTTTGCTTCGAGCTCTCTTCCCTCGTTGCGGAACATTTCCACTTGTTTGCCCAAATCGATTTCTATCTGCCCGATAGCCGCGGCTGTTCTTTCTTTTGTGGTAACAAAGATGTTGGCCGGAAATATTTTATATCCTTCCAGCTCGCTTTCCACATACATCGTTTCCGGATTAAGCGCGGAAATGCTTTCAATTTCATCTCCCCAGAAAATTATGCGTATGATTATTTCCTCGTAGGCAAGATACAAATCTACGGTGTCGCCTTTCACGCGGAATTGTCCGCGCCCTAATTCGTTTTCGTTGCGCGAATACAATGAATCAACCAATTTCCGCAATAAATCATTTCGCGAAATGTGTTGTCCGACTTTGATTTCAACTACGTTTTTATCGAAATCTTCAGGATTGCCTATGCCGTAAAGGCATGATACTGATGAAACGATTATCACGTCGCGCCTTCCGGACAGCAGTGCGGTGGTGGCGGCGAGGCGCAGACGGTCTATCTCATCATTAATCATTAAATCTTTTTCGATGTATTTGTCGGACGAAGGAATATATGCCTCCGGCTGGTAATAATCGTAGTAGGAAACAAAATAATGTACGGCATTTCCCGGAAAATAATTTTTGAACTCGGCGTATAGTTGAGCCGCAAGAGTTTTGTTGTGCGAGAGGACGAGAGTAGGGCGGTTGAGCCTTTCAATGACATTCGCCATTGTGAAAGTCTTGCCTGAGCCTGTTACTCCTAACAAGGTTTGGTATTCCATCCCATCGAGAGCGCATTTGCAAAGCTCTTCAATGGCTTGCGGTTGGTCGCCGGTCGGCTTGTATTTTGAATGAAGTTTGAAATCCATTCTTTCTTGTTTGCTTTTTATTCGAGTTCTATCCTTTTTAAAGAGAGCACTTCTGTCTTGTCCTTGTCGCAAAGAACAACTTCATTGTAATTTTTCCTGTCGATATACTCAACTTCTTCCAATGCAATTAGAAGATCCCGCTCGATGTTCAAGTCAAATCCGTTGCAATGGTTGTTGGTCGAGGTAATGCTGTAGAATTGTATAAACCAGTCTTTGTTTCTGTCGAGGCCTATTGTCCCGTTGATGATGTTGCATCCGAGATTCCCGTGAAGTTTCAATTCCGGGATGTCGATGATTAATTTCATCTGCTTGTCTGAAACGTTTTTTTTGTGGATGGACTTTACAGCCCATGAGCCTGACAGCACGTCGGCATTATGGCGCTTTGTGTGCATCACGGTTCTGCCTGTCATGTCTTTCATGTCCATGTAATACAGGTTGTCCTTTTTGTAGATTGAGAACTTTATGACTTGTTCGAGCGCGTCTAAAATATTGTTTTCGTCGCTTATGGCATCACAATATTTGGTGGTTGTTATGATGTTTGAGAATTTTATGTCGTCGTTGTTTTCGATGTTGAAATTTCCATTAATATAATTGCAGCCGGTAAATCCGTAGATTTTCCCGTCTTTGGGGCTGAAATTGATGTATGCCCTCTCGTCCATCGCGTTTATGCTTTTTCCCGACGCGTTTACTATTATCCATTCGCCTTTTATTCTTTGTTTTTGGTTAGGCACCGACGCTTTTTCCGATCTTGTCTGGGCTTCGGCTATAGGTTCGGTCACATATTCTATTTTTGAGTTGTCTTTCGATATTATTTTGCATGAAAAAAGAAAACTCAAAAGCGTGCAGATTATTATGTAATTTATATGTTTCATGTCGTTTTTAATTGCATTGTATGATTGGCGGATGTTGTTCTCACCTTGTTTGATTTGCTTGTCAGTCGTCTACCCAATGCTTGCGTATCGGATATTTCACAGGACGGATTAGCAGCCTTAAAGATGTGGTGTAGAATATGTATGCCCATATCCAGTTTATGAGCACATTGACTTTGTTGCGCATTCCTAAAATGGATATCAGGTGGATAAACATCCATACAAACCATGCCGGACGGCCATACAGATATGAATATTTGAGATCGCATACCGCCCTGTTGCGTCCAATGGTTGCCATTGAGCCTTTGTCGACATAATGGAACGGTTTTGCGTTTTCGCTGTTGTTCAGAATTGTCGCAAGGCATTTGGCTTGTTGGATTGCCACTTGTGCCAATTGTGGGTAGCCGTTGGGATGCGACTCGTCGCAAAGCATGGCAATGTCGCCTATTGCATATATGTTGTCGTAGCCTTTGATGTTGAAGTTTCCGTCGATTATATAGCGGTTGCCTCTTCCTATTGATTCTGTCGATATGCCTTTCATGGTGTTGCCTGTCACACCGGCAGTCCAAATCAATGTTTCGCAATAAATGTTCTCGCCTGTGGAGAGGTGTACGATATTGTTCTCGTATGAGTCCATCATGCAGTTTAGCCGTGTTTCTATCATCAGGTGTCCCAAATAAGTTTCCGCGTCTTTTGACGCTCTGTCGCTCATTGTGCGTAGGAAACGGTCAGTTCCTTCTATCAGTATGACTTTCACGTCGTCTTTGTCGATTTCGGGATATTCGCGTTTTAGAATGTAGCGTTTCATCTCGCCTAATGCTCCGGCAATCTCCACACCTGTCGGCCCGCCGCCTATGACAACGAAACTGAGCAATTCCTGCTTGCGCTTTTTGTCGGTGGTGATACATGCTCTTTCAAGCCGGTCGAGTATTTCGTTTCTCAATCTGATTGCTTCGGCTGTTGATTTCAGCGTATGCACTTTCTCTTTGAGCGAAGGGTTGTTGAAAAAATTGTTTGTTGTTCCGGTCGCTATTATGAGCTTGTCATAGTGCATGTCTTCAAATTGGGTTCTGATGATGTTTTTCTCGGGTATGATTTCAGACACTTGCCCTAAATGGAAATTTACATTCTTCAAGCGCCTCATTTCTCTTCTGAACGGGAAAGATATGCTGCTCGGCTCCAACCCTGATGAAGCTATCTGATAGAACAGCGGAGGAAAACAATGAAAATTATGCTTGTCGATGATTGTTACTTTGTATTTGTTTTTGTCAAGTTTCTTTGCCATGTTTAAGCCTGCAAAACCGCCTCCGACTATAACGATGTGTTCAATAGAGTGTTGATTCATAATAAGTTTAAATTTCTAATGTAACAGAAACCTTGTTGAAAAGTTTAAAACTTAAAAAGATATGTTTATTCTCTGACAAAGGTACGTAAAATAAAGTATTTTGCATTACATTTGCATAATTAAATGATATTCATGTATAATGTCGGCAGTTTGTAGATTTAGAGTTTTTGGGTTTATAGCGATAGTCTGTAGTGCGTTTCTCTTGCCGGGCAAGATTTCCGGCCAGATTAATACGGAGCAGGTCATGACTATTGGAAAAAATGCGTTGTACTTTGAGGACTATATATTGTCCATACAATATTTTAACCAAGTCATCAGTGTGAAACCGTATTTGGCAGAGCCTTATTTTTTCAGGGGAGTGGCCAAATTCTATCTTGAGGACTATAAAGGGGCGGAAAGCGACTGCTCATTGGCAATCGAGCGTAATCCGTTTATTGTTGACGCTTATCAGGTGAGAGGCATATCAAGGCAGATTCTGAATGACAATGAAGGCGCGATAGAGGATTATAATGTGGGGTTGGAGTATTTGCCTGAGGATAAAACTTTTTTGTTGAACAAAGCCATTGCCCAACAGAATATAAAGGACTACAAAGGTTCGGCTGAAACTTTTCGCGCCTTATTGTCGTACTATCCGAAATACGACAACGCTTATTTGGGCCTTGCGGAATTGCAGTTGGTGCAAGGCGACACTGTGGCGGCTTTGGACAATATATCCAAGTGCATTGAATTGAACAGTAACAATTCCGACGCGTTTGTGATGAGAGCCGGAATTTGGATAAAGAATAAGGAGAATTACAAAAATGCCCTTGAGGATATGGACGCTGCCATAAAATTGCAGCCTAAACAGTCTGATTTTTTTGTCAACAGGGCGTTTCTGAAATATAATTTGGATGACTATTTTGGCGCGATGGCTGATTTTGATTACGCTATCAGCTTGGATCCGGCCAATATGGCAGCGCATTTAAACCGGGGCTTGCTTAGAATGGAGGTTGAGGACAACAATAAGGCGATAGAGGATTTCACTTTTGTAATCGACCAAGATCCGGACAATTATATGGCGATATACAACAGAGCTATGCTTTATCAGAAAACGGGGCAGTATGATAAGTCGATAGCTGATTTTGACCGTGTGATAGAAAAGTATCCCGATATAGCGATGGTGTATTTTGACCGCAGTGAGAGCAAACGTTTGTCGGGCGACATGAAAGGCGGAGAGCGCGATTATTACAAATCCCGCGAATTGAGCCGTGAGATGGCTGATAACCGGCATGGTGAAGCTGAAAAAGCGGAGGAGGAGAAAGAGGATTCTCCGGCGGCTGTCATGAAACGTTTTAAGACGATGGTTGCGGTTGAAAGCGGCAAAGTGGTTAAGCCTGAATACGACAATAAGTACAGAGGAAAAGTGCAAAACTACAATGCTCCTGTGAATTTGGAGAATGAGTATATATTGTCGTATTACGACAGGATTTCCGAGTTGCGCACCAACGCCTATTATCAAAAAGAATTGGACGAGCTCAATTCCAGCCATTATTTGCGTGACAAATTGTATATTACGAATGTGGAGCCGAAGTTGACAGAAGAGCAGATACAAACGCAATTCAGTCTTATACGGCATTATTCAAGTCTTTTGTCTTCTTCAGACAAGCGTCCGGTGGATTTTTTTGGCAGGGCTGTCAGCTATTTCTTGGTGAAAAACTATGACGCGGCCATCGATGATTTGTCGAAGGCGGCCGAGATGAGCCCGCAGTTTGTCTTGGCTTATTTTGCAAGGGCAATGGCAAGATATGAAAGGCTGGATATGGAGGAAAATGCGAGAGCGATATCCGGCACCTCATCAAAGGCGGCAGACGGACTGCCGGATGTCGACATGCTCAAAGAGCGTCAGGAAATAGACTTGATAGTGGCGGATTTTGACAAGGTAATTGAATTGTCGCCGAATTTGATTTATGCTTATTTCAATAAGGGCAATCTGTATGCGAAAAAGCATGACTACACTTCGGCCATATCCTGTTTTACGGAGGCGATAAATATAAAGTCGGATTTTGGCGAGGCTTTTTATAACCGCGGGATGATGTATTTGCAGCTTGGCAACATGGAAAAAGGCGTGGCCGACTTGAGCAAGGCCGGAGAGCTTGGCATCTTGTCGTCGTATTATGTGCTTAAAAGAATGAGGCGGTAAGATTTGTTAAAGAAAAAAATAAAAAAAGTTTACCAACTTACGATTATTATATACTTTTGCATCCGAATCATGCGTTAGTTGTATTTATGCAATGATTAAAATAAAAGAATTATGAATATTAAGTTTCCAGACGGAAGTATTAAGCAATTTGAAGAAGGCACAACTCCTTTGCAGATAGCGGAGAGTATAAGCCAAAGGTTGGCCCAAGATGTGTTGGCGGCAACTGTCAATGGTGAAGAATGGGATTTGACACGTCCTATTGTAGCGGACGCGGAATTGAAACTTTTCAAGTGGGATGATCCAGAAGGCAAGCATGCTTTTTGGCATACATCGGCCCATTTGCTTGCCGAGGCTCTTCAGGAACTGTATCCCGGAGTTAAATTCGGTATAGGTCCGGCTATCGAAAACGGGTTTTATTATGATATTGATCCGGGCGATAATGTCATTACAAGCGCGGATTTTCCGAAAATAGAGGCTAAAATGCTTGAGCTTGTCGCGAAAAAGGAGCAAGTGGTGCGCAAAGACATTTCAAAAGCCGACGCATTGAAGATGTTCGGCGACAGAAATGAAACATACAAGTGCGAGCTGATAAGCGAATTGGAAGACGGCCATATCACAACATATACGCAAGGCGCGTTTACCGACTTGTGCAGAGGTCCGCATATTCCAAATACGGGAGCTATTAAAGCTGTGAAAGTTCTGTCGTTGGCGGGCGCGTATTGGAGAGGCGATGAGAAGCGCAACCAGTTGGTTCGTGTGTATGGAATTTCGTTCCCCAAGAAAAAAATGCTCGATGAATATCTTGTGATGCTCGAAGAGGCCAAGAAACGCGACCATAGAAAAATAGGAAAGGAAATGGAGCTTTTCATGTTCTCGGAAACAGTCGGAAAAGGACTTCCGATGTGGTTGCCAAAGGGCACGGAATTGCGTTTGCGTTTGCAGGAGTTTTTGAGGAAAATACAGCGTCGCTACGATTATCAGGAAGTGATAACACCGCCCATTGGCAACAAGATGCTGTATGTGACATCCGGACATTACGCCAAATATGGCAAGGATTCTTTCCAGCCTATTCATACGCCTGAGGAGGGTGAGGAATATTTCTTGAAACCGATGAATTGCCCTCATCATTGCGAGATATATAAAAACACTCCGCACTCATACAAGGAGCTTCCTTTGAGGATTGCCGAATTTGGCACGGTTTGCCGCTATGAGCAAAGCGGTGAGCTTCACGGGCTGACAAGAGTGCGCAGTTTCACTCAGGATGATGCTCACATATTTTGCCGCCCCGATCAGGTGAAAGACGAGTTTCTCCGTGTAATGGATATTATTTCCATTGTTTTCCGGTCAATGAAATTTGACAACTTTGAAGCTCAAATCTCATTAAGAGATAAAGTGAACCGTGAAAAATATATCGGTTCGGAAGAAAATTGGGATAAGGCTGAGCAGGCAATCATAGAGGCTTGTGAGGAAAAAGGATTGAAAGCCCGTATCGAGTATGGCGAGGCTGCATTCTATGGCCCTAAACTCGATTTCATGGTTAAAGACGCGATAGGACGCCGTTGGCAGTTGGGTACAATTCAAGTTGACTATAATTTGCCGGAACGTTTCGGACTGGAGTATACCGGCGCCGACAACCAAAAGCACCGTCCTGTAATGATACACCGTGCCCCGTTTGGCTCTATGGAGCGTTTCGTGGCAGTGCTGCTTGAGCATACAGCCGGCAACCTTCCTTTGTGGCTGGCTCCGGAACAGGCCGTTATTCTGCCGATTAGCGAGAAGTTTAATGACTATGCGGAATCAGTCAGAAAGCAGCTTGCTGAAAAAGGCATTAGGGCTACAGTCGACAACCGTAACGAGAAAATAGGAAAGAAAATTCGTGACAATGAGTTGAAACGTATTCCTTATATGCTTGTTGTAGGAGAGAAAGAAGTTAATAATAGTGAAATTTCTGTAAGAAAACAAGGCGAGGGCGATAAAGGTTCGGTCAAAATCGCTACCTTTGCCGAGAATTTTTCTCGAGAAATTGAGGAAATGACAAATTATTGATACAACTGAATGGCTAAAACACCACTTGTACAGAGTCAGAACAATAATTCTGCTTCTCAAAAAAAAGACAACAAGAAAGATGCGTATGCCGTAAATGAGCATATCAAAGCAGAGCAAGTCCGTCTTGTGGGCGACAACGTAGAGCAGGGCGTATATTCGTTGAGAGAAGCGCTTCGTATCGCTGAAGAGCAGGAGTTGGATTTGATTGAGATTTCTCCGAACGCCAATCCGCCGGTATGCAAAATATTGGACTATCAAAAATTTTTGTACCAGCAGAAGAAGCGTTTGAAAGAGCAAAAAGCCAAGTCGATGAAAGTTGTGGTAAAAGAGATACGGTTCGGGCCGCAGACAGACGACCACGACTACAACTTCAAGTTGAAGCATGCGATTGGCTTCTTGAAAGAAGGCGCTAAAGTGAAAGCTTATGTCTTTTTTAAGGGTCGCTCAATTTTGTTTAAAGAGCAGGGTGAGGTGCTGTTGCTTCGTTTTGCCAACGACTTGGAAGAATACGGAAAAGTGGAGCAGATGCCTGTATTGGAGGGCAAGCGGATGATAATCATGCTTACTCCCAAAAAGAAGTGAATGCTAAAAGCAATATAAATCAAATAGTAATTAAAAAAAAGAGAAAATGCCAAAGGTAAAGACTAATTCCGGTGCCAAAAAGAGGTTCGCCCTTACCGGATCAGGAAAAATTAAAAGAAAACATGCTTATAAAAGTCACATTCTGACGAAAAAGACCAAGAAGCAGAAAAGAAATCTCGGCCATTTTGCCATGATTTCGTCGGCTGACAGGAAAAACGTGCGCAGTTTGTTGGCTATGCGATAAGCAGTGTTTTATTTCACTTTTAATTACAGCGATTTAATTGAATTTATTAACCGGATGTTTAGCACAAAAGAGCAATTTTGCCGCTAACGTTCAAAAAACAAAACAAAATGCCAAGATCAGTAAATCATGTAGCTTCAAGAGCGAAGAGAAAGAAGATTTTAAAACTCACGAGAGGTTATTACGGTTGCCGCAAAAATGTGTGGACTGTAGCTAAAAACACGTTGGAAAAAGGTTTGACTTATGCTTACCGCGACCGCAAAAACAAAAAACGTAATTTCCGCGCTTTGTGGATACAGCGTATCAATGCAGCCGCTCGTCTGGAAGACCTTTCTTATTCTAAATTGATGGGATTGATTCATAAGGCGGGCATACAAATCAACCGCAAGGTGTTGGCTGATTTAGCCCTTAATAATCCCGCAGCTTTTAAAGCGATTGTCGATAAGGTTAAAAACGCTTAAAATGCGACAATATCACAGAGCCTCCTGTCAGGGAGGCTTTTTTTATGCCCGAAAAATTTGGATTATACGGTTAATGTGCCTATATTTGCAGTAGAGAAGAGAAAGGATATACCCCACATCAAAGCAGATTGGGAAACTCATCAAATTATATGAAATGCCGAGACAAATTCTTTCTCTAATGGCGGGCCTCATTCCGAAAGGAAGTTGAAAGACCGGAGGATTACAAAGGAGTTGGAATTCTCAAATCCTGTTTATCGGAGTTTCAGCATACTCTTTGATGTGGTGGAAATAAAGATGGTAAAGTCGGATTGTCCGCTTTACCATCTTCTTTTTTCAGAACATGCGGTTTCTATAAAATTAAAGGCAGTTAATCTAAACAAAACATATTTTATGTTTGTTCTACGATAAATCAAAATATAAAGATATATGAAACCGTTGCATGTTATTTTAGCAGTAGTGGGAGGAGTAATCGCAGGCGCGGCTGTAGGGCTGTTGTTCGCTCCCGAGAAAGGTTCGGATATGAGGGCAAAAATTGCCGAATATTTGAAATCTAAAAAAATAAAATTGCGTAAAGACCAATTGGATGAATTGTCTGATGAAATCTCGAAAGAACTATAAAACAGATAGATATGAACAAAAGTGTAGGTATTATTTCGGCGTTTCTTGGCGGAGCTCTTGTGGGAGCTTCCATAGCACTTCTTTTTGCTCCTGAGAAAGGTGTGGACACAAGAGCGAGAATCAAGGCGCTTCTGAAATCGAAAGGCATTGATTTTTCTGATGATGAAGTGGAGAAATTGGTAGAGCAAATTTCTGATGAGGAAGAGAATTAACGATTAAATTGCGTGGTGGCAGGCCGTAAGATTGTTTTGCCGGTCTGCTGCCTTTTTGTTATGGCAGAACTTAAAGACTCTTATAAAATGTTGTTGACTGAGATAAAGAAGTATCTTCATCTCAAAGTGGACTATTATAAACTTACAGGAGTAGAAAAATTGTCTTTATTATTGTCGGCGGTCGCGCTTGCCGGGATAATGACTATTCTACTGTTTATATCTTTGTTTTATTTGGCTTCGGCCTTGCAATCTTATTTGGGGCTTTATATCGGCATACCATTGTCGTATGTTGTCGTTTCAGGCATATTCATTATTTTGGGGATAGTTGTGTTGGCTTTCAAAAAAGCCTTGATTATAAATCCTATATGTAGACTTGTTTCGAAAATATTCATTGAACATAAATGATTTTACAATGGAAAAAGGATTGCAGCCGGAAAAGTGGAAAGGATACACTATCGATGAGATACAATATCAAAAAGCTCTTGTGCTATTGAGATTGGAAATGCAAAAAGAGCGGTTGGCTTCTGTGAGAAACGGCTCGGCGGCATTTATGTCCGGAAGGTTTGGCAAGGTGCTTTCGGCTGTTTCTTCCCATAAAAGTATTTTTGCCTACCTGTTTGCAGGCTATAAGCTATATACTCTTATATCGAGATTACGGCAAAATCTTAAGAGGAAAAAATAATAATTTTTATGTAAGGTATGGGTTGTTGGCGCGTTCAAAGCCAATCGTCGTAGTATCGCCATGCCCGGGATAGATTGTAATGTTGTCGGGCAACACCATAATTCGTTTATCAATGCTGTTTATCAGGGTAGTGTAGTCGCCGCCCGGCAAATCGGTTCTTCCGATGCTCATTCTGAATATTGCGTCACCGGAAAACAGTATCCCTGATTTTGCGGAGTAGAACGCTAAATGCCCTTTGGTATGGCCGGGTATGTGGATTGCCGACAATTTGTCATTGCCGATTTCTATGGTTTCATTGTCGGAAAGATTCTGCTTCGCTAATATTTCTTTGCTTGCGTATGGGATTCCAAACATTTTTGCCTGGTCATTTATATGGTCGGCCAAATAATAGTCATCGATATTGATTTCCGCTGTTATTCCGTATTTGTTTGAAATAAAGTTGTTTCCTGCGATGTGGTCGATGTGGGCATGTGTGTTCAGTAGCCTTACAGGCCGCAGATTGTTGGTCGTTATGAAATTTGATATTACGGAATTTTCATAATCGTTCATCATGCCCGGGTCGATTATGGCGGCAGTGTTGTCATCGGACCACACTATATATGTGTTTTCTCCGAAAGGATTGAATATGAATCTTTTTACGTTCAGCATGATGTACAGGTTTTATAGATAAACATGAATAATTTTTTTTGTCGTGAAAAACTCTTCGCCAAAATAGTCGGATATGTTGACTATGGTGTAGTCGTGCCTGATTTTTGCCAATTCCTCTTTTAGCTCGCCGCCTTTCAGACAAATCAAGCCGTTGGGTATGCTGTTGATGACGACATTCTTTATTTTGTTGCGCACAGATGCTGTCAGGCGGTCTAACGGCATTACCGCGCGTGAAACGACGAAGTCGAATTTTTCTTTGACTTCTGCTGCGTCGCAATGCCCGAATGATACGTTTTTCAGGTTTATTTTTTCGGCAATGTCTTTTGCCACTGTAATTTTTTTTCCGATACGGTCGATTAACAAAAAGTTTGTGTCCGGAAAAATTATGGCCAATGGTATGCCGGGTAGTCCGCCTCCGGTTCCTAAATCAAGAACATGGGTTCCGGGCTTAAAATCTGTGTATTTTGCGATGCTTAAAGAATGCAGAATATGATTGGTGTACAGATTATCGATGTCCTTTCTTGAAATCACATTGATTTTCTCGTTCCATTCCGGATATAGTAATCCTAATTTCTCAAATTGCCAGATTTGGTTATCTGACAGATTATGAAAATACTTAAGAATTTCGTCCATTGTCTGGTTATATTTATTGATTGTTTGTAAAGTCCTGTTTAAGATAAGGCTTTAATATTTCATAATCTAATTCGATGCTCACTTCTCCTATTGCGTAACATGCTATTTCGAATGGCTCGTAGTTGAATACTATTCCTTTGTCGGTGAAGTATAGATTGTTGTTGACTTCGAGGTTTTCTATGTTGAAATATCCCATGTCGATAAGCTGTGACTGCGATTCGACTTGCTCTTGCCGCATGAGCTTGTCTTTTAGCAGGCTGTTGATGATATTGATGTCTTCGTAATTGAATATGTCGGTTACGCTTATTCTTGTGTTGTTTGTTCGGTTGAAAGAATAATAATATTTTGACAATATTGTTTGTTTGCCGTTTTTCTTCATTTCGGATGTCCGACAAAAGCACAGAATTGAGGCGTTGTCGTATATTGGTTTTACATCGTTGATTATTTCGTATTTATAAATCGTGGCGTTTTCATTTTTATATTGAGGTATGGCAATGTTGTCATTGTCAGGAGTACGGTACGAGTCTAAGATGCTTTGCGCGTATTTTTTTATTGTTGTTTGGATATTGCCGGCTGTAGTGTCGTTGGCAATATTAAATATTGTTTCTGATATGAGTTTTGATAATGGTTCTGGCTTGGTTGAATTTTTTTCTACGGGTAAAACCGCATTTATGGTGACAATTATTTTGTTGTTGATTTGGTCGTTCAAAGAGTCGCTATACTCTACAGTATCCATTTGCAGGCTTGTTGTGTTGTTGCCATTTGTGCTTGATTTGTGTCTGTTGCAACCCAGCAGGAATAGTATCTCTAATGCGGCTATTATGAAGATAACTTTATGTGACATGTGTATGCTGTTCATACCTAAATAGTTATAATAAAATCACTGTATAATTGCGCGTAATTTGAATTTTATAGCGATATTCGCAATGTAAATTATTCGTAAAGTTATGGTAAAAATTGGAAAAATCAATAATCTTAGAATTATAAAAACTGTGGAATTCGGCGCTTATTTGGACGGTGGAGAATTTGGCGAAATATTGATGCCGCGCAAATATGTGCCTGAGGATGCGAAAGAGGGGGACGAGGTGGAAGTGTTTGTATATTGCGATTCTGAGGATAGGGTTGTCGCAACTACAGAGCGTCCTCTCATTGAAGTGGGAGAGTTCGGAATGCTTAAAGCGATAGAAACCACAAAATTCGGAGCATTCATGGATTGGGGATTGCTTAAAGATTTGCTTGTGCCGTTCAGGGAGCAGCAGGCTCCTATAAAAAAAGGTGACCGCTGCATTGTTTATGCTTATTTCGATAAAGAATCAGGCAGGATTGTGGGCTCTACCAAATTGAACAAATTTGTGGGGAATAAAATCCCTAAATATGAAGTTGGCGATGCTGTGGATTTGCTTGCTGTCCAAAAAACTGATTTAGGCATGAAAATGATTGTTGACAATTTGTTTTGGGGGATTGTCTACAATAACGATTTGTTTGACCCGGTTTTGCCGGGCGACAGGCTGCAAGGCTTTGTCAAAAATGTTAGAGAGGATGGCAAAATTGATGTGACGCTGAGAGAAACTACGGGCGACCGGGTATTTGCTTTGGTTGACAGGATTACGGCGTATCTCAACGCCAATGGAGGCAGAATGGATTTGACAGACTCATCGCAGCCTTCGGAGATAAAGGAAATATTCCAGTGCAGTAAAAAGGATTTTAAGAAAGCGTTGGGATTTCTTTATAAAAGAGGCCGAATCAGTATAAATGATGATTCTGTGACTTTGAGCAGGCACTGAAATTTATTTTTGGTTTTACCTGCTATTTGCATTATCTTTGTAAATCATTGTTGTATAATATAGAAATTATAAATAAATATGAAATTTACTATCTCAAGCAAAACGTTGCTTACTCACTTGTCGGCTGTCAATAAAGTTGTTAGCTCAAAGAATGCGATTGCCATTCTTGATAATTTTCTTTTCACATTGAAGAATAACATTTTGGTGGTCACGGGAACTGATAAGGAGAATACTGTAATTGCCCGTATTGAGCTTCTTGAGGCGGAGGGGGAAGGCTCTTTTGCTCTCAATGTTAAGCGCATTCTTGACCTTTTGAAAGAATTGCCCGATCAGGGGATGACGTTTGAGATAAATGAGGATACTTATGAAATTCATTTGCAGTATCAGAATGGAGATTATAAGTTTGTCGGAGTTAATGGCGATGAGTTTCCGCAAATGGAAGAGTCCGGTGAGGAGAAATTTGAGATGCGGATACCGGCTAATGAGATACCTAAAAGTATCGACAAGACGGTGTTTGCCGCCGGAACTGATACAATGCGCCCGATTATGATGGGTATTTTATGGGATATAAAGCCTGACTCGATAGTCTTTGTCGCTTCCGACACCCATAAATTGGTGAGATATATAAATAGCAGTGTCGCTCCGGGTATAGAGGGGTCATTTATTCTGCCTACAAAGCCCGCAAGCATTCTGTCGAGCATACTTGCAAAAGAAGAGGGGGAGGTAAAAGTCGCGTTTGACTCTAAAAGTGTGTCGTTTGAAACGGAAACTTATACTTTGGTATGCCGTTTCATCAATGGCAAGTATCCTAATTACAACGCTGTAATCCCACATAATAATCCATATGAAATTACAGTTGACAGGCAACTGTTCTTGAATGCCATTAAGCGTGTCGGAATTTTTGCGACAGATGGCGGATTGGTTCAGTTGCAGTTCTCTGATAATAATATTTTTATCAAGGCTCAGGATGTGGAATATTCAACATCTGCGGAAGAATGCCTTGCATGTGAGTATTCGGGAGAAAATCTGTCGATGGGATTTAATAAAGACAAAATTATAGAGGTGCTTAATAATGTCGGAGTCGACAATATAGTCATTAAGATATCCGATCCTGCGCGTCCCGGTTTGTTCTTGCCTGTGGAGCAAAAGGAGAATGAGGATTTGCTTGTGTTGTTGATGCCGATGATGATTCCTTCATTGTAGCGTTTAAAAATGAAATTGAACTTGAAAAGGCCATTGGTTTTCTTTGACTTGGAAACCACAGGCATCAACATAACTAATGACAGGATAGTGGAGCTGTCATATATAAAAGTTATGCCGGATGGCTCGGAAATAAGGAAGACAGTGCGCGTCAATCCGGGTATGCACATTCCGGAGAGTGCCACTGCTATACATCATATCACGGATGATGATGTCAAGGACAAGCCGCTGTTTAAGCAAGTGGCCAAACAACTTGCGAATGACTTCGAGGGGTGTGATTTCGCCGGATTTAACAGTAACAGGTTTGATATCCCTCTGCTTGTGGAGGAGTTTTTGAGAGCCGGTGTGAATTTTGATATATCAAAAAGAAAATTTATTGATATTCAGACCATTTTCCATAAAATGGAGCAACGCACTCTGACGGCCGCATATAAATTTTATTGCAACAAAGATTTGGACAATGCGCATTCTGCCAATGCCGATACTGAAGCTACTTATGAGGTGCTTCAGGCTCAGCTTGACCGTTATCCTTCACTTGAGAACGATGTCGATTTTTTGGCTAAATACTCGGCGCAGAACCGCAATGTCGATTTGGCGGGAAGAATAATACTTAACGACAACAATGTGGAGGTGTTCAATTTCGGCAAATACAAAGGGCAACCGGTTGTCGACGTCCTGAAAAAAGATTGCGGTTATTTTGGCTGGATAATGCAAGGCGATTTCCCGCAAAACACTAAAAATGTGCTGACAAACATTAAATTGAGGATGAAATAACGATGCTGAAAGGCAAGCATGTCATATTGGGAATCACAGGCGGTATTGCGGCTTACAAATCAGTTTCTTTGTTGAGATTGTTTGTAAAGGCAGGGGCGGAGGTGCAAGTGGTAATTACTCCGGCAGGCAGGGAATTTATTACGCCTGTCACTTTGTCGGCGTTAAGCGGCAGACCTGTGATAAGCGAATTTTTTACGGCCAATACAGGCGCATGGAACAGCCATGTCGATTTGGGATTGTGGGCGGATGCCATGGTTATTGCTCCCGCCACAGCCTCAACGATTGCAAAAATGGCCAATGGAGTGGCTGACAATATGCTTGTTACTACTTATTTGTCGGCTAAAGCTCCCGTGTTTGTGGCTCCGGCGATGGACTTGGATATGTTTGCCCATCCTTCCACATCGCGAAACATAGAATTGTTGCGCAGCTATGGTAATCATATCATACAGCCTGCCGCCGGAGAGTTGGCAAGCCATCTTGTCGGCAAGGGCCGTATGGAGGAACCTGAAAATATTTTTTCTGTGGTCGAGCGTTTCTTTTCTCTTTCAGCGGAGTTGGCGGGGAAAAAAGTTTTGGTTACGGCAGGTCCGACTTATGAGCGAATTGACCCGGTGAGATTTATAGGCAATTATTCATCCGGGAAAATGGGGTATGCCATTGCGGAGGAATTTGCGTCAAGGGGTGCTGAGGTCGTTTTGGTGAGCGGCCCTGTCGCTATAACATGCAATCATCCGCGTATCAGAGTGATAAGTGTCGAGTCTGCGACTCAAATGTGTGATGTTGCCATAAAGGAGTTTGATGGTTGTGATGTCGCGGTTATGTGTGCGGCTGTCGCCGATTATGCTCCGGAAGAATATGTGGAGCATAAAATCAAGCGTGAGAAAACCGATAATCCTGTTCTCCGGTTGAAAAAGAATCCTGACATAGCGGCTAAATTGGGAGAGCTGAAGAAAGGGCATCAATTATTGGTCGGATTTGCTCTTGAAACAGATAACGAAACTGAAAATGCGAAAGACAAGATAAAAAGAAAAAATCTTGATTTTATTGTTCTTAACTCGTTGGCCGATAAAAATTCATGTTTTGGGGTTGACACCAATAAAGTGACAATCATTGAACGCAATGGTGACGCGCACAGATATGAGTTGAAACCAAAGAAAGAAGTTGCGGCTGATATTGTCGATTTTATTAAGGAAAAATTATGTTGAGGCTAAAATATTTGGTGATTGTAGTCTTATTGATTTTTACTGTCGGAATGAGTAATGCGCAAGAACTTAACTGTACGGTAGAGATTAATAGCGACAAAATATCAGGTACCGATAAAAGTGTATTCACTACTTTGCAAGAAGCGATTACCGAATATATGAACAATAATCAGTGGGGTAATGCTCAATTTCTTGTGAATGAAAGGATTGAGTGTAGATTGTTTTTTACGATAAGTGAATATGACGGTACTACAATGTCGGGCGATTTACAGGTGCAGTCCACTCGTCCGGTCTACAACAGCTCGTATACCACGACTTTGATTAACTTTAAAGATTCAAATATAGAATTTGAATATCAGGAAAATGAGCCGTTGGTTTTCTCTGAAAATACAATGGAGAGCAACCTGACAGCAATCCTTAATTTTTACGCTTATTTTATTTTGGCTATGGATTTTGACAGTTTCTCACCTAATGGCGGCGATTTATACTATGAGAAAGCCGCAAATGTGGTAACATTGGCTCAAAGTTCGGGAGAGAGCGGTTGGAAAGCATTTGAGGACAACAAAAATCGAAGTGCTGTGCTCAGCGCTTTTACCGACAATTCAACCAAAGAAATGCGTACTTTGGTTTATAATTATCATCGTAAAGGTCTTGATGAGATGGTTCTCAGTCCTGATAAAGGAAAGGCGGTTATTACGCAATCGTTGGACATATTGAAAAAGGTTTATGAGGTGGCTCCCATGTCGGTGGCTTTGTCGATGTTCAAAGACGCAAAATTGGATGAATTGGTAAATGTGTATTCCAAATCCAATCAGAGTGAGCGTCAATCGGTCTATGAGTTGCTGTATTCTTTATATCCTACTGAAACACAACGGTTGAATCAGATAAAAGAGGAACAAACAAATAATTAAGTCTTATTGATATGCTTAAACGCCTTGCCATCTCAAATTACGCTTTAATTGATTCGATGGAAATGTCTTTGTATGACGGGCTGTCTATCATTACGGGAGAAACAGGTGCCGGAAAATCAATAATAATGGGCGCCTTGTCGCTTTTGCTTGGGCAACGTGCGGATGTGAAATCAATACGTAATTCGGATAAGAAGACCGTTGTGGAGGCGGTATTTGATATACGCGGTTATTCAATGGGCGATTTTTTCAGAGAGAACGATTTGGACGCTGACGATGCGGAGTGTATGTTGCGCCGCGAATTGCTCCCCAACGGTAGGTCGAGAGCCTTTATCAATGACACGCCGGTCACACTGTCAACGCTTTCCGATTTGGCGATGAAACTTGTTGACATCCATTCCCAACATAGCAATGCTTTGCTGCTTAATCCTGAATATCAATTGGCGGTTATTGACAGTCTTGCCTCAGATGAAAAATTGAGGAATGAATATACGTTAGTCTACAACGAATATGTTGCCTTAAAAAGGCAACTTGAGGAAACAAAGTCAAGGATAGAGAAAAATAAATCGGATGAAGAATATTTCAGATTTCAGCTGAGGCAATTCGAGTCGGTGGAGCTTGACCCCGACAAGGTGGATGAGATGGAGAAATCGAGAGTGATGCTTGAAAACGTTTCGGAGATTAAAGAACGTTTGTGGAACTCGTCGAATATACTTGGAAATGATGATAACTCAATCATATCCGGCTTGTCATATTTGGCTCAACAGATAGAGGGTTTGGGGGAAATTTTTGAGGATTCAAAAAATCTTTCTTCACGTGTAGACAGCATTTATATTGAGGCTAAAGACATATTTGACACATTGAACTCTTATATTGACAGGCTTAATGACGACCCTGACGAGCTTGAGCGCATCAATGACAAGTTGAGTGACATATACTCTTTGTTGCAGCGTTATCATGCCAAAGATGTAACCGAATTGGCGGATATAAAGTCGGGTTTTGAAAAATCGCTGTTTGAGATAGAAAATTCGGAGGAGGAAATTTCAGAGCTTGAGAAGAAATTGGCAGATGCAACAATCCGCTTGTCAAAAGCGGCCGACGCTCTAACTTTGGCGCGAAAATCAGCCGCGAAAAACTTTTCCTCCAGACTTGTGGAAACGGCGGTTCCGTTGGGCATGAAAAATTTATCGTGCATGATTGAGTTCATCAATTCCGGTTATGGTAAAAACGGACAAGACAAAATAAGACTGCTGTTCTCTTTCAATAAAAATCAAGAATTGATGCCTGTGGAACGCACTGCCTCCGGTGGTGAGATGTCGCGGCTTATGCTATGTATAAAATCTATAATAGCCGATAAAATGCAGCTTCCAACCATTATATTCGATGAGGTGGATTCCGGCGTGTCGGGCGACATCGCAAATAAAATCGGTGGAATGATGAAGAAAATATCTGAAAAGATACAGGTGATAACGATAACTCATCTGCCACAGGTTGCGGCATTGGGTAATCATCATTATAAAGTGTACAAAGAGGATATTTCCGATTCTACGATATCGAATATAAAGGAGTTGGACAAGGAAGGGCGTGTGAAAGAAATTGCGGGTATGCTTAGCGGCTCGACAATAAATTCTGCGGCAATTAATAATGCAAAATCGTTATTGAATTATGATAAATAAACGGCACAGTAATTCGGACTACATATTTGGAATAAGAGCAGTGATTGAAGCTGTCAAAGCGGGTAAGGACATTGACAAAGTGCTGATAAAAAAAGACTTGTCGGGAGAGCTTGTCCCTGAATTGCTTTCGGTCATTAAAGAATATGATATTGTGGCGCAAAAAGTGCCTGTTGAGAAGATTAACAGGATAACGCGGAAAAACCATCAGGGAGTTGTCGCGTTTCTTTCGCCTGTGACCTACGCTGAGATAGAGAATGTCGTTCCGGAGATATTTGAGAGTGGCAGAAATCCGTTTATTGTTGTGTTGGACGGGCTTACAGATGTCAGAAATTTCGGGGCTATTGCAAGAACATGCGAGTGCGCCGGAGTCGATGCCATTATAATCCCTGAGAAGAACAGCGTGTCAGTTAACGCCGATTCTGTTAAGACATCGGCAGGCGCTTTGCTGCATATACCTGTGGCGAGAGTAAAAAGCGTCAGAATGGCGATACGTTATCTGAAAAATTGCGGGATAACGGTTGTCGGCGCGACTGAGAAAGGCAACTCGCAATACACAGGTTTTGACTATACCTTGCCTGTCGCACTTGTTATGGGGGCGGAAGATACAGGCATCTCTACGGAATGCCTTAAAGAGTGTGACAGCTTTGCTGCTATCCCTCTGCGTGGCACTATCGGCTCGCTGAATGTGTCGGTCGCCGCCGGTATTATGATATATGAAGTGGTCAGACAGCGTAATGCGGCATTTGAATAATTGGATAAAAGCGATTAACTTTGTACCGTAAATTATAGAAATAGCACAATGATAAATAGAATTCTAATAAGAGTGAAAGCCGTGCAAATGGTTTATTCTTATCTTATAAGTCAGTCTGTTAAAACTTTGGACAATGCCAAAAAAGAGTATGAAACAAGTCTTGACAAGGCCTATGAGTTGTATTATTACCTATTGTCCCTTCCTGTTGAGTTGACGGCATTGCAGGAGAAAAGACTTGAAATTGCCAAGAATAAATATCTTCCTACTAAAGAGGACCTTTTCCCGAACACAAAATTCATTGATAATTCATTTATAAAGACGTTGCAGTCTTGCGTGCAATTGCAGGAGTTTGTTAAGGAGCATAATGTTTCGTGGAAAGACAGTGAGGTGTATTTAAGGCTGATTTTGGACAAAATATTGCAGTCGGATATTTATTCCGAATATATGTCGAAAGAGAATTCTACATTTGAGGAGGATGCTGAGTTATGGAGACAGATATTGAAAAAAGTTGTGCTGCCTGATGATGATTTGGCGGAGGCCTTAGAGGCGAAATCAGTGTATTGGAACGATGACTTGAATACGGCAGGCACTTTTGTTTTGAAGACAATCAAACGGATTGAGCAAGGTGATTACGATGGATTGCTGCCAAAATTCAAGGACGAGGAGGACAGGAAATATGCCGACATACTGTTTTCTTTATCCGTTGAGAATAAAGATGAGTATATGCAGCTGATAGACAAGTTCGTACAAAAAGATTTGTGGGAAACAGACAGGCTTGCCTTTATGGATGTTGTTATTTTATTGGTTGCGATTACAGAATTGTTGTATGTGCCCTCTGTGCCTATAGTAGTGACTATCAATGAGTATGTTGAAATAGCAAAAGACTACAGTACGGCAAAAAGCGGCCAGTTTATTAACGGAATTTTAATTCCTATTATAAATTATCTAAAAAGTGAGGGCAGGCTGCTGAAATAATCAATAAAATAATATCTTTGCAAAAACAAATTAAAAAATAATAGTTATATGCAATTTAATTCGATTTTATTAGAAGCGGCGGCCAGTGGAAGTGGAAGCGGTGCGTTGATGAATGTATTGTTCATAGTTCTTTTGATTGTGATTTTTTACTTCTTTTTGATAAGGCCGCAATCAAAAAAACAAAAAGAAATACGGAAATTCCGCGAGGCATTGCAGGTTGGCGACAAGGTGATAAGCGCCGGCGGCATTTATGGTAAGATTAAAGAGGTAAAAGATACTTATATCATGCTTGAAATAGCTGACAATGTGAAAATTAAGATTGATAAAGGCTCTGTTTATCCTTCTGCCACTGACGCTTCTCAGGCTCAAGCTCAAAAATAATGGCTGTATAGAAGAAATATATAAATTGTTATAGTTGGGCCATTCATGAACTGTTTGTTCATCGAATGGCTTTTTGCAAAAAAGACATGAGGCTTAGAACATATAATATTAAAGAGATTAAAGATTTTTTTTCATCCTCGCGCGGTCGGGATGTGCTGTTGTTCATTATATTTGTCATAATTTCTTTTGTGTTTTGGGCAATCTTGGCTTTGAATAATTTTATACAGGACAACTACCGTGTAAAATTTAAGATAACCGGAATACCGCAGGATGTTACAATCATTTCTGATTACCCGCATGAGTTTAATGTGACGGTCAGAAACCACGGATATGTGTTGTTGAAATACATGATAGGTGATGTCCCGGAAATTAAGGCTGAGTTCAAAAATTATTTGCAGGGGAATGATATGTTGGTTATCTCTAAACAGGAATTGGCCGATTTGTTGGTGTCCAAATTTGGAAACGGAACCAATATACTGTCGTTCTCGCCTGAGTCGTTAAACGTGAAGTACACTTCTTTGCCGGGTAAAAAAGTGCCTGTGGAAATTATAGGCGATTATACCTCTAACTTTCAATATATTGTCAATGGCGAATTGGAGTCTGCTCCCGATTCCGTGATTGTGTATTCCGATGCCATGCATTTGAGTGCTATAGACGCCGTTAGAACTGAGAAAATAGTATGCCACAATCTGACGGACTCGTTTAAAATAAAAACGGCATTGCAAAGAGTGGAGGATGTGAAAATAGTGCCGGATTCTGTCGATGTGGTTATCCCGGTTGAACCGCTTGTCACGAAACGCTCTTCGATACCTGTAATTATTAAGAATTTGCCTGAGGGTATCAATATGCTGATTTTCCCTTCTTCAATACAAGTGTCGTATTTGTTGCCGATGAGTATGTATAATGCCCGTGTCGATGAAAAATTTGAGGCGTCGGTCGACTATAATAATATCCGTGTGGGGGCAAAACTTCCTGTGAAGGTGGAAACGGCTCCGGCATTCTATAGAAATATTCAATTGGAAAGTGATAGTGTTGAATATATCATCGAGCATAAATGAAAAAACATTTGATTGCGATAACAGGCGGCATAGGTAGCGGGAAAACGGTTGTTTCCGATGTGCTTAGAGTTATGGGGCATCCTGTCTATGATTGCGATAAGAATGCAAAATCGCTTATGGACGGTTCGGATGAAATCAAAAGCAGCCTTATAAAATATTTTGGCAGTGAGATAATCAACGACAATGGCATAGACAGGCGGCTGTTGTCGGAATTGGTATTTGGCGACGCTTCTTTGTTGCAAATTCTTAACAGCATAGTGCATCCTGTGGTTGTAAAAGATGTAATGGATTGGAGGAACAGGCAGGATTGCGATGTGGCGTTTGTTGAGACGGCCATATTGAAAGAGAGTGGGCTGGCAAAGATTGTGGACGGGGTGTGGGTTGTCGAGGCGCATGAGGATGTTAGGGTAGGCAGGGTTATGAGGCGCAATGCTTTTTCTGAAGCGGAGGTGAGAGCAAGAATCGCGGTGCAGTCAAATGATTTTGAGTATAGCGGTTTGCCGGTTTATTATATTGATAATAACGGTGAAAAGCCAATACTTCCGCAAATTTCATCATTGTTAAGTCTGTTTTAGAATTGAGATATATTCTAAAAAGAAAAGAAATTGTATCTTTGCCGGAAATTTTATTGTTTTTTCAAATTAAACATTATGCTTAAAAATATTTTGTCAATATCGGGCAAACAAGGACTTTACAGGCTTGTTTCGCAAGGGAAGAATATTTTGATTGTTGAATCGCTGTTGACCAAAAAACGTATGCCGGCTTACGCCCACGACAAAGTTGTGTCTTTAGGTGACATTTCTATTTACACATCAGGCGATGAGGTTTCGTTGGGAAAAGTGTTCGACACTATATACAAACTTGAGGGTGGAAAAGCTCTTGACGCGTCGTTGTATAAAACTAATGAACAATTAATAGCTTTCTTCGAGAAAGTGCTGCCTGAATATGATAAAGACAGAGTTTACAATACTGATATAAAGAAAGTAATCTCATGGTACAATATTTTGGTTGATGCCGGTTTCTCTGCTTTTGTTGAGGAAAATGAAAAGGATGAGGCAGCAGATAAGGAAACTTCGGAGAATACAGAAGATAAATAGACTATAATTTGTGGTTACGACAAAAGGCGGGATATTGCTTGTCCCGCCTTTATTTTTTAACTTTAACAAAAATTTTTACATGAAAGCGAAAACTATTCTCCTTTTTATGGTATTGTTGATTTCGGTAGCGTTTTCCGGATGTAAGTCGTCAAGGCAAGTTGCTGATACTCGCGGCGACAAATACGGTTATGGACATGAATATGGTAAAAAGGAATTTTCGCGTCTTTCATCCCGGCTGAAAATAGATGTGTCGGCGAATGACGATATAGCCTTGTTTGATGAGCTTTCGGATTGGTTGGGAGTACCTTATAAATATGGCGGAAATACTAAAAAAGGAGTGGATTGCTCAGGGCTTGTGGTCAGAGTCTTTGAAAAAATTTATGATAAGAAACTGTATAGAAGCTCAGCCATGATTATGGACAAGAATTGCAAATCTGTTTCAAAAAAAGAGCTGCGCACAGGTGATTTGGTGTTTTTTGCCACAGGTGGAAACCGAAGGAAAATTAATCATGTCGGTATCTATTTGAAAGATGGGAAGTTTATACATTCGTCATCAAGCAGGGGGGTGATAATAAGCGATATCAATGAGAGTTATTATGAACGTACTTATGTGGATAGCGGCCGTGTGATTTAAAGTTTTATGTGCAGGCCTGCCTCTTCTAAATCCGAATATTTAAATCCTATATTTTGTAAGCGGTTTAAAACCGGTGCTTTGTCATATAGCTCATTTGTAACTACTATTTGGGAGAAGTTATAATAGTCCGGTAAAATGGAAACGTCGTTGTAGAAGTTGTTTGTGATTATCAGATAGTCCACATCGGTTTTGACCGTTCTTTTCTGTCGCTTTTTTATGTTTCCTGTAGCAAATGCGAATCTTTTCCCGCGTATGCATACGTATGGGTAGTCAAAATATATGTTGCCGTTATTATAGGCGGTATTTATGCTTATAATGGAATCGATGTTATGTTTGGCAAAAAAGCGTTTGTTTTGTTCGGAGAATTTACTTATTTCTGCGGTGTCGTTTCTTGAGTTGATAATAAAGGCTTTGTTCCTGCTGTAATATATAATATTGGTTGACGAATATCCGTCTGACAAAAATATCCCTTCTTTTGATATTTTTGTTTCATGTATTATTTGGTTTCCGCAGCCTGTAAGTGTGACTGACATTGCGAAATACAATATTGAGGTTCGCGTTCGCGAGCGTTTGATATTTAGCCATACGCCTGTTGAGAATATTGCCGTTGACAGGCAGAGTGTGGTGAATGCGTCTATCGGAATATTTTCGATGGTTGAGAATGGAATGCTGTTTGAAAAATCGGTCACATTGATAATTATTTGGTATATGAAATCAGCGGCATGATTAATTGCGCTGAAGCCAAATCCGATGGATGACAATATTATCAGCGTGATTGATAAAAACATGAAAATCGGAAGTATCGGAACGACAACTATGTTGCCTATTAAAAAATTAATTGGCAACATATTAAAGTAATAAGCCACAACAGCGGCGGTGCCTAATTGTGCCGCAATGGATACGGCAATCACCGATGAGATTTTGCGGATTGCCTTATTCTTGCCGGAGCATGTTAATTTGTCGGCAAATAATATGATTCCGAGTACTGACAAATAACTTAATTGAAAACCTATGTCGTAGATTGAGGAAGGGCTGAAAATGATAATTAAAACGGCGGAAGCTGATAGGGCGTTCAGTATGTTGTGCTTTTTATAGAAAAGTATTGCCGCAAATAAGAATGTTGTCATGATGGCGGCTCGGCATGCTGATGCGGGCATTCCTATTATGTATGTGAAAACCCAAATGACGGTTAATGTTATTATAAACCTCAATTTTCGCAATCCCGCATAATCTAAAGGTTTCAACAAGAAAGCCGCTATCAGTCCGAGTATTCCTATGTGCAGTCCGCTGACCGCGAGTATGTGCGCTATTCCTGCGTTCGAGAACGAATCGCGTGTTTCTTCTGAAATAAATTCGTCATTGCCTGTTAATATGGCAATTATGAAATTTTTTGTGTCATGTTCTAATTCTGTGTTGCGTATTTTGTCTATGACGGATTCTTTTATTTTGACAGCTTTTGTTTTCAGGCTGTTGTGATGGCCGATTATTTTATAGCGCGTTTCTGGGACAAATGAGCGGTATTTGAAGCCTTTGTGTTCCATGTACTTTTTATAGTCGAAAGCGTCCGGCGTATTGGACGATTTGAATTCTTCTATTTTTGAGTAGCAACGTATTTTGTCACCGGCCTCCACACTGTAGTCATTACCTTGCAGGGTAAGGATTAGCGGAATTTTTGTGTTTCCGACATTGCATGTCGAGATTATTTCTGTTGTCACGTTTTTGTGCAGTATTGATTCTGCGTCGGCCGTAAAAAACAGCTCCTTGCCAATCAATTTGTCATTGATTGTGGCCGGACTGTTTATGTATGCGCATATCCATCCTGCCGCGATGTAAAGCCCGAAAAACAGATATGGATAGTAGGGATTGATTTTATATTTTATTGCCGGATTGTTTATTTTATTTGATATAAGATAGACGGATATTGTTGATGCGGCCAATATTATGGCAGGCAGGATTGTGGACAGCTTGCATTCATTGTATAGAATGACACCCGTTGTCAGCGGTATGACTATCCGTATAAAAGGGCTTTCCGGCAGGTTGAAACGCATATTAGTACTCGTTATTCCATATTCCCCACGCTTTCAGGGCTTGCAGCCTCAACATTTCCATTCCGTTTTTTATTATTGCCCCATTGTCTTTTGCGTGTTTCAGAAATAATGTTTCTTCAGGATTATATATCAAATCATAGCAAATGTGCTGTGGAGTGATGAATTTATATGGGATGTCAGGACATTCATTGATTTTGGGATACATTCCGACAGGCGTGGTGTTTATAATCAGAGTGTTGCGGGCCATGATGTCGCTGTTTAGCTCATTATAGGTGAGCGCATTGTCTTTTTTGTTTCTTGATACGTAAGTCGCTTCTATTTTCAGCAAATGGAGGGCATGGGCTACAGCTTTGGAGGCTCCTCCTGTCCCTAAAATGAGTGCGTGTCTGTGATTTTCGCGCAATAATGGTTGCAGTGACTCTTTGAACCCTGAGAAATCGCTGTTGTATCCCTTGCTTATAGTCCGATTTTCGTTTTTAATGATTTTAATGACATTTACAGCTCCTATGGCTTTTGCGTCGGAATCTATTTCATCAAGGTATGGTATTATTTGTTTTTTATAGGGTATGGTTACGTTCAGGCCGGATATGTTTATGTGGTCTTTTAAAATGGAGGGGAATTTTGTTATGTCATCGATTTCAAAGTTTAGGTATTCGGCGTTGATTTTTTCGTCGTCAAACTTTGAGTTGAAAAATTTTCTTGAAAAGGAGTGCCCTAAAGGATATCCTATAAGCCCGAATATTTTTTTATTGCTGTCCGTCATATTCAGATTCGATTAAGAATGTTTGACTGTTTTGATAAGCCCTGTTTGATAATAATTCTTTTATGGTGGAGTTCCGGTTGTTGCGGATATGTTTTTCCACTATCTTTTTTCCTACCCAACTGCATGTGCGGCCGGGTGAGTCATTTGACAGATATTCTGAAAAAGGTGCAGGCTCCAACAATGCTGATTTTAGGAAATCGGATGTGGAATACAGAATGTCTTCTATCAGGAGTTGTTCCCATATTTGTTTTTCATGGGCGATGCACCATTCGTTTTTTTCTTGTGTGAATGAGAAATAAAGAGAATCGGTGTATTCCGGGATTATTTCTTGTGCGGCAGCCGCTATAAGTCCTTCGTAAATCATTTTCTCCAAGAGAGTATTTGACTTTGGCTGAAACTCAAAATTAATTTTCAATATGGCTTCTGCCAAATCATATTTTATTTTTTCTTTAATCTTAAAATGCCGTTTATATTCAGGAAAATATTCATACGGCTTATAATCTTTTCCCAAATAGTGGTTCAGTCCGATTATGGCGATTGTGTCGTTGAGCATGACAGATTGATTGTAGGGAATTATTGCGGAATATATGGTGGGAAAGCTTATGCCGTATTTGCTTGAAAGGTTTGCGCTTTCTTTGCCGAGCTCGGCCTCAAGTTCTGTTATGTCGGAAAATTGGCGTATTGTTTCATCGTAAAAGAAATTTATGGCTTTTGAGTTTGCAAATGTATCCAATTTGGCAGACTCTGATAAAGTCGTGTCTGTATATATTTTGTCGATGTATAGCTTTATGACATCGGCGTACTTGTTTGCGACAGTCTGTTTTTCGGTAGCGTTTTTTGAGGAAAAATTATGTGTGTCTATTTCAAATCTGTGTATGATAACGCTTTCTTTATCATTGTGTTTGCATGAGATTGCAAACAGAAAAAACAGAAATCCGCAAACAAGAGTTTTATTAATATTTATTTTCATGTTCCTGAAATTAAAATCGATTTAAATTTAGGAATAAAAAACTGTTGTGTCAAATTTTAATTGTTGTTTTTTATGTTTTATTGGCCAACATAATATTTATAAATTTGTAGTACTTTTGTAGAATAATAGAATATAATGAGGTTAAGCGTTTTTAATATAATATTGGCCTTATGCTTTTTCATTGTTCCGGAGTATGCGGCATCGAGAAATTTTGTTGTGGTTATCGACCCCGGACACGGCGGTAAGGATGTTGGTGCAGTCGGTAGCAAGGCAAGAGAAAAAGACATAAATCTCGGTGTGGCTTTGAAACTTGGCGAATTGATTAGTGATGAGTATGATGATGTCGATGTGATTTACACAAGGGACGATGACACATTCATATCATTGCAGGATAGGGCCGAGATAGCCAATAAGGCTCATGGCGATTTGTTTATTTCCATTCATACAAATTCTGTTGACAGACGCTCGAAGAACCGGAAGACGGTGCATGGCGCGGCCACATATACATTGGGATTGCACCGGTCGGAGGAGAATCTTGCTGTGGCTAAAAGGGAAAATTCCGTTATTGAGTTGGAAGACGATTACACCGCAAAATATCAGGGATTCGACCCTAATTCAACGGAGTCATACATTATATTTGAGCTGAATCAGAACAAGCATCTTGAGCAAAGTGTTGACTTTGCGTCTTATGTGCAAGAGCATTTTTCTCAAATCGGAAGGAAGGACAACGGTGTGCGCCAAGCCGGATTTTGGGTCTTGGCCAAAACAAGTATGCCCGCTGTTTTGGTAGAGTTGGATTTTATATGCAATCCGACGCAGGAGAAATATTTGTCGTCTTCATCCGGACAGAAAGAACTGGCTGAAGCCATTTTTGAGGCATTTGGCAACTATAAAGAGGCAAGCGACTATTATAGCGGCGCCCTTGTTTCCAAGAACAAGAAAAATGTGAAATCGGATAAAAAGGCGGATAAGAGGCAAAAGCGAGAGAAGAGCATTCCGGAGAATAAAACGGTTTATAAAATACAGTTTCTGACAAGTCCCGGTAAATTGTCTGAGAACAGCGGATATTTCAAGGGAATGGATAAAAAACAAATTGATTATTACAAAGAGGATGGAGTATATAAATATACTTATGGCGAGGCGGAAGATAAGGATGACGCTGCCAAGATGCTGAAAAAAGTGCGCAGTAAATATTCTGATGCCTTTATCATTGAGTTTAACGCTGGAAAAAGAATTAAATAATAGAAATATGAGGAAACTTTTTACAAGAGAGATTTTAATCGGTTTGATACTGTTTTTGAGTTTGTCGATTCTTTTTGTCGGAATTGATTACTTGAAAGGCATAAATGTGTTTAAATCGTCCAATTTATATAATGTGTCGTTCACAAATGTAGCGGGGCTTACTGTTGCGTCGCCTGTCACCCTTAACGGGATGAAAGTAGGGCAGGTCACGGGGCTCGAATATCAATATGACAATCCGGGACATGTGTTGGTAACAGTGGATCTTGATGAATCGGTGAAAATGACAAAAGGCACCCGCTTGTTGTTGTCTACGAGTATTTTGGGCTCGGCGGGCCTTGCAATTGATATGGCTCCTGGTACGGAGTACTATACGAATGACGACATTATAGAGGGCGCCTCTGCTCCCGACTTGATGTCGGATATCTCAAATGAGATACTACCTGAGATTGTTGAGTTGTTGCCGCGATTGACAAGTATTGCCGCTCATATTGATACGGTTGTTTCCGATCCGGCTTTGCTTGCGACAATCAAGCGTTTGGACGGCATTTCGAGAAATTTGGAAATGATGTCGTCAGAATTGGCGTCTGCGTCAGGTAAAATAGAGCCTGTTTTGACGAATACGAAGGATATAACTGATAATCTCGACGAAATTTCATCAGATCTTAAGGTACTGAGCGCGGAATTAAAGGCATTGCCAATCAAGGAAACAATGGACAATGTTAAAGCGACAACTGACAATATCGCGGAAATCTCGGCCAAAGTCAACAGTAAAGACTCTTCTTTAGGTATGCTTTTGTATGATAAAGGACTGTACAATCACCTTGATTCAACACTTATGAGTTTGGATTCCATACTGATTGATTTAAGGCATAATCCGAAGAAGTATGTAAACTTTAAATTGTTTTAAACAGAATTTCAATTTATAACCGGCTTGCTCTTATTTGGACTTATTCCAAATAGCGACAAGCCGATTTTTTCATTCTTAAGATTGCGGATACTCTTAATATATCGTGGTTTACGTAACTGAAATAAGAAAATTTGTCAGATTGTCTTCTGATGTAACTCTTTGATTTATATGATGTTGACAAATATAATCACTGAGTCTGTAACACTTTTGTAACTGTTTGATTTTAAGATAACTTATAAGAAGTTTGTAAAAACCAAAAAAAATGCAGTTGTTTTTGTAGAAAATTATGGCAAAATTTGCATTGTAAATTATCGAGGAAATGAGTGAAGAAAAGAACCGTTTGTGGAATGAGTGTCTGCAGATTATAAAGGATAATCTGTCCCCGGAGCACTACGATTCATGGTTTTCTCCTATTACGGTGCAAAACTATGAGGATGGAGTGTTGACTCTGAGGGTGCCGTCTGCTTTTTATGTGGAGCAGCTTGAGGGCAGATTCCGTAATTTATTGTCTTTGACGTTAAAAAGAATATTCGGTAGGGAGCTGCGGCAATTAAAGTATTCTTACGATGTGGTGAAAGGTGATGATGAAACAAACATCACTGAGGACAGGAAAAAGTTGCAGCATCAGCAGGCCGGTGAGATGCACAATCCTTTTGCGGCACGGGAGTATGTGGAATTTGACTCTCAGCTTAATGAGTCATACACGTTTGACAATTATTGCGAGAGCAAAAGTAATAAGTTGGCATACGCTATTGCTAACGCGGTAGCTTCAAATCCGAAATGTCAGACATTTAATCCAATGTTTATTTTCGGGCCGACAGGTGTCGGCAAAACTCATCTTATTCAGGCCATAGGGAATAAGATGAAAGAAGTCGACCCCAACAGCAGGGTGCTTTATTTGTGTGCGCGGACGTTTGAGTCGCAATATACTACGTCTGTCCGTAAAAATGCGGTTAATGATTTCATTAATTTCTATAAAAGCATAGATATGCTTATTATAGACGATGTGCAGGAATTTGCGGGGAAAACAGCCACACAGAACACATTTTTCCATATTTTCAATTATTTGCATAATAAGCAGAAGCATTTGATACTTTCGTGCGATTGTCCGCCATCGGAGTTGGACGGAATGGAGCCGCGGTTGCTATCGCGATTCAAGTGGGGCATGACAGTTGAGTTGTCGCGTCCGGATTATGAGTTGCGTAAAAACGTGTTTTTGATGAAGGCCGCTGAGGCAAGTGTGGATATTCCTATGGAAATAACAGAGTTTGTGGCGGAGAACGTTAAAGACAATGTGCGTGAATTGGAGGGGGTGTTTGTTTCCTTGTTGGCCTATTCAACTGCGCTCAACCAGCCGTTTACTATTGAGCTTGCCCGCAATGTGCTTTCAAACTCAATTAAAACGACAAAGAAGCAGATTACATTTGATACAATCGTTGAAACAGTCTGCAGCCAATTTTCTATTGATACAAATGCGCTTTTCAGTAAGTCAAGGAAACGCGAGGTGGCTGATTCCCGCCAATTGATTATGGCTCTTGCAAAAAAATATACTAAGATGTCGTACACGGTTATCGGTGCAAAATTAAACCGAAATCATGCTACGGTGCTATACGCATGCAAGACCATTGATGAGCGTTTGTCGGTCGATAAGGATTTCCGTACTGTCGTTTCTAAAATAGAGGAGTCAATAATGGCCTAAAATCAGTTTGGCCATTTCTGCGATAGAATGAAAAGTATTTTATTTAAGGATTAAAATTATGTCCGGACAATGTTGTTGCCTGGACATTTTGTTCCATTCAAATATGAAAGATGGCGGCAATTTGCTCTATATGGAAAAGAAATGCGTGAACACTTTTATCATGTTCTGGTGGTCTTCCATAGAGCCGGTTTCCATTGCCGAGTGCATAGCCCAGATAGGATTGCCTACATCCACTCCTGTTATGTCGATTTGCGAGGTTAGTATGTTGCCCAATGTCGAGCCTCCGGCATTGTCGGAATGGTTGACAAAAAATTGATATGGCACTCCGCACGATTTGCACAGACTGATGAATATCGCAGAAGAATTTGCGTCGGTCATGTATTTGCAGTTCGCGTTGATTTTAATGACCGGTCCTCCTCCCATTGCAGGATGGTTGGTCGGGTCATATTTTTCCGGATAATTTGGGTGTGCGGCATGTGCGTTGTCGGCTGATATCATGAATGTCTTCGCGATAGCTTGGTAGAAACCCTCCTCGTCAATATCTGTACTCGCAGATATGCGGCGCATGATATTCGCAAGTACGGGTGAGGCGGCTCCTTGCTTGGTTCCGCTGCCGGTTTCTTCGTTGTCGAATATTGCCATTATTTTTGTGTTGGTGCTGTCGGTTCCATCGATGAGCGCGCACATGGCTGCGTGTGCCATGCTCAAATCGTCGATTCTTCCGGAGCATACAAATTCATTGTTGAATCCCGCTTTTTCCGCTTTTTGATGATTGTAGAGCAATAAGTCAAAATCCAAAATATGTTTTTTGTCGATATTTAGTTCTTCAGCAACTTTGTTGAGCAGGTATCCTTCTTTCTCTGCCTCATTATTTATAATGGCGGCAATGGGAAGCATGTCTTTTTGTTTTGACAATTTGTTGCCATCGTTTACAGCTCTGTTGAAATGGATTGCAAGATGTGGTATTATCATTACCGGCCTTTTCAAATCGATGAGCATTGTTGTTGGGCGCAGTGGGTTGTCGGGATTCTCAACCATTACGCGTCCCGCCAATGACAGTGGACGGTCAAACCATGTATAAAGTATAGGCCCGCCGTAGACTTCGGTGTTCAGGCGTAACACTCCGTCACCTTTCATCTCCGGATTTGGTTTAATGCGGAAACATGGCGAGTCGCTGTGTGCCGCTATGATTTTAAATCCTGTTTCAGAAACCGGTTTGTTGCCTATTGTAAATCCGAAGATTGCAGAATCGTTTTTGACGACAAAATATTTTTTCCCCTTTTTCAATGTCCATTTTTCATCGGCTTTCAATTCCGTAAAGCCGTTGGATAGTAATTCATCCTTTATGGTGCTTACTGCAAAAAAATTGCATGGGCTTTTGTCGAGAAATTCCAATAAAGAGTCGGTCCTGTCGTATTGCATATTGCGAAAATTATAGATGATTATTGTTATATATTATATGGTGTAATGCCCGTAACGCATTGCATAATTTTTGTCCCCAATACGCGTCGAAATTTTCTTTGCATACATATAGAAAATCGTTTATGTGCGATTGTGGGGCATCTTTTACGGAATGGATAAAATTGTATAAATCTTGGAATATGTCGGCAAGATATTCCGAGATGCTTACGGCTATCGGAGTGTCTGAATATTTCATTTCTTCTTCAAACACTTCCAGCACAGTGTCATCTTCTCCCAAAATTATTTCCATATTGCGGCGTATGCTGTCGTAATACACTTCCTCAAGGTGTGGCCCGATATA
The DNA here is from genome assembly GCA_944321725.1 of uncultured Muribaculaceae bacterium. GTDB lineage: Bacteria > Bacteroidota > Bacteroidia > Bacteroidales > Muribaculaceae > Limisoma. The sequence continues at coordinate 24,447 of CALUMI010000012.1, read as the reverse complement.
AATGCTTTCTTCGTAGACGGGCAGTTGCATGTCGGTCGCCGAGATGTAAATGCGCGGCAGTATCTTCAGCATTTGTGTTATGAACGCCTCTTTTTCGTAGTCTTCAGAATTCTCAAGCAGGTTGCAATATTCATTTGCCAACCCGATGAACATGATGCTGTTGTTGTCGATCGAGCTCATTATTTATATAGATTATGGTCCTTTATATATTGGTAAACTTTCTCCGGCATGAAAAAGTTCATATCGAGGCCTTTTTTGATTGACTCTCTTATGTATGTAGATGATATTTCTATCAAAGGAGCGTCTATCATTTCAACGTTGGGATGTTTTGGCTTCTCAATCATATATCCGTATCGCGGATATATGATTACCCCGAATTCATCCAAAATCTGGGTGGAGCATTTCCAATTACCGAAACGCTCCCAGTTGTCAGAGCCTATTATTATTTTGAATTTGTGATTTGGGTAACGCTCTTGTAACGCTCGGAGTGTGTTTATTGTGTATGAAGGTATTGGCAATTCCAATTCTATGCTGCAAGGCTTGATTGTTTGGCAGTCTTCGGTGGCTAATTCTACCATTTTCAATCTATGGGAGCTTTGCAATATTTGCAAATCGGCCTTAAACGGATTTTGGGGAGATACAGACAGCCACACTTCGTCTATTTCAGTGTTTTGGCATATATAACTTGCCAAAATGCAATGGCCTGTGTGTATTGGATTGAAAGAGCCGCCTAAAATTCCGATTTTCATCGTTTCAGAAAATTACGGATTATTGTTTCCGTTTCGTTGACAGCTTTGTCTAAATCTTCATTGACAACAGAATAATCGTATTTTGAGGCAAACGAAAGCTCGTATTCGGCTTTTGCCACGCGCTGCTCTATAGTTTCCATATCATCGGTTCCTCGTCCGATGAGCCTCTGCCTCAACACTTCTATGCTTGGCGGCAATATGAAGATGGCGGCTGCTTCAGGATACAGTTTTTTTACATTTATTCCTCCTTTTACGTCAATGTCGAGAATAAGATTGTGGCCTTCATTCAATGTCTTTTCCACTTCCGATTTAAGAGTACCGTAGTATCGTCCAGTATATACTTCTTCATATTCGATAAAACCGTTGTTTTGAATTTTGTTTTCAAATTCTTCGGTTGAAAGGAAATAATAGTTTACGCCGTCGATTTCTCCTTTGCGGGGCGGGCGGTTTGTTGCCGACACCGAGAACCTCAGATTGAGCTCGGAAACCTCCATAAGACGCTTGATGATTGTTGATTTGCCCGTCCCTGAAGGTGCGGATATTATTATGATTTTTCCTGTAGAGTTGCCCATTGTTGTTTACATTATGTTCAGCACTTGCTCTTTTATCTGCTCGAGTTGGTCTTTCATCCTGACAACTATTCGTTGTAGTTCGGCATGGTTGGCTTTTGAGCCGAGAGTGTTGATTTCTCTGCCCATTTCTTGGCTTATAAAGCCTAATTTTTTGCCTTGCCCGTGTCCGGTTTCCATTGTCGACAGGAAATAATCCAAGTGATTTTGCAATCGCAATTTTTCTTCTGTAATGTCTAATTTCTCGATATAGAATATCATTTCTTGCTCCATGCGGTTTTTGTCGTAGTCCTCTTTGCCGAGTTTTTCCAGCGCGTCGGTTATTCTGCTACGTATTTTTTCGATTCGTTCATGCTCGTATTTAGGCACTTCGTCAAGAAGCTGTTGGATCTTATTGATTTTTTCTTTGAAAAATGACTCCAAACGGTTGCCCTCTTGTGTGCGGAATGCCATTAATTCTTTTACGGCATTATTTACCGCGTCGGTTAATGCCCCTTTCTCAGCCTCATCAATAATTGGCGTTTCGGTTTTCATAATGTCGGGCATCCTTAAAAGAATGGAATACCAATCTTCAGGTTCCGGAATGCCTGTTTCTCGCGAAAGGCTTTCGATTTGGTTTTTATATTCGGCGGCAAGAGCTTTGTTGATAACAGTTTGCGATAAAACCGCGTTGGATTCTACTGTTATTATCAAATCCACTTTTCCGCGCTCCAATTCTGCTGCTATGAGAGAGCGTAAAGGTAGCTCGCATTCTCTGTACTGTTGCGGAATCCTTACTGCCAAATCAAGCTGCTTGCTGTTGAGCGATTTAATTTCAGCCGTGATTTTTTTGTCATTTACTTCGGCAACAGCTTTGCCGAAACCTGTCATTGATAAAATCATAATTTTCCTGTTAAATACCCAACTGCAAAGATAGTGCAAATCGAGAGCAGAACAATCAAACTTGTTTGAAATTGTTGTGCCGAGATGCAGCCTGTCTTATGGAAAGATAGTGCAAATCGAGAGCAGAACAATCAAACTTGTTTGAAATTGTTGTGCCGAGATGCCCCTGTCTTATGTAAAGATGGTGTGAAAATTATGAGAAGTGGAAAAACTTACAAGTATGTGTGAAAAATCAAGAGCCGGATGAAAATTTCCGGCTCTTGATTTATTGGAATAAGCAGCGTTAAGGCTTATTCGTCTTTGCTCTCTTCCTGATATGCTTTCAATAATTTTTCCTGAATATCAGAAGGAACTAATTCGTAGGATGCGAATTTCATTGAGAATGAAGATCGGCCTCCTGTGATTGAGCTTAGGGCGGTAGAGTAGGTCGACATTTCTTTTAATGGCACACGGGCTGTGATTTTTTCGAAGCCTTTTTCGCTTTCCATGCCCATTATTATGGCGCGTCGGCCTTGAAGGTCGCTCATTACGTCACCCATTTTATCGCTTGGCACAAGCACCTCTACATCGTAGACCGGTTCCAAAATCTTCGGGTTGGCATTGCGGAATGCTTCGCTGAAAGCATTACGTCCCGCAAGGCGGAATGAGATTTCGTTGGAGTCTACAGGGTGCATCTTTCCATCGTAGATGCAAACTCTGACATCGCGGGCGTATGAGCCGGTCAGAGGCCCTTGCTCCATTCTGTCCATCAATCCTTTTACGATTGCGGGAATAAAGCGCGCGTCAATCGCTCCTCCGACGATACAGTTGTAGACAATCAGCTTTCCTCCCCATTCAAGTGGAATTTCTTGCTTGTCGCGTATGCTCATACGGTATTCCTGATTGTTGAATTTATATGTGTCAGGCTCCGGCATACCTTCTGTATAAGGTTCTATTATAAGGTGTACCTCTCCAAATTGTCCGGCTCCACCGGATTGCTTTTTGTGGCGGTAATCGGCACGAGCGGCTTTGGTTATTGTTTCGCGGTAAGGAATACGCGGTTCTATAAAATTAACAGGAAGTTTTTCGTTGTTTTCGATTCTCCATTTGAGAGTGCGCAAATGGAATTCTCCTTGTCCGGAAACGATTGTCTGTTTTAATTCTTTTGATTGCTCGACAATCCATGTCGGATCTTCCTGATGCATGCGGTTGAGTATTTCGCTCAATTTTTCGGCGTCGGCCTCATTGACCGGTTTTACCGCACGTTGGTATTTGGGCGCGGGATATTTGATGAAATCAAACACATTCTCGCATCCTTTGTCGTTTAATGTGTCGCCTGTGCTTACATCCTTCATCTTTACGGTGGCTCCGATGTCGCCTGCTTTTATCTCGTCCACAGCCGTGCGTATCTGTCCGCACACACAGAATATTTGTGCAAGACGCTCTTTATTGCCTGTCCGCATGTTTGTGAGGTCGCTTCCCGCTTTTAATGTGCCTGACATTACTTTAAAGTAAGAAACTTCGCCAATGTGCGGCTCTACCGAAGTCTTGAATACAAACAAACTTACAGGAGCTGAAGGGTCGGCTGCCACTTCCTCGCCTTTGGTGTTGACGGGCTTGGGCATTTCGTTGACAAATGGCACAACATTGCCGAGGAATTCCATCATGCGGCGCACACCCATATCTTTCAATGCGCTTACGCAGAATACCGGCAGGATGCTGCGGTCAACCAAACCTTTGCGGATGCCTTCGCGCATTTCATCCTCTGTCAGAATTCCTTGATCAAAGAATTTTTCCATCAGGTTCTCGTCGTTTTCAGCGGCTGCCTCTACGAGCAGTTTGTTAAGCTCTTGGGCTTTTTCCATTTGGTCGGCGGGTATTTCCGAGATGGTTGGCACACCGCCTTCGGGACCCCAACTGTACATTTTCATCAACAACACGTCAATCATGGCGTTATAACCGTTGCCCGGATTTATCGGATATTGCACGAGAACAATCTTGTTGCCGAACACTTCTTTCATCTGGTGAATGACGTTGTCGAAATCCACATTGTCGGCGTCAAGTTGGTTTACAGCAAAGATAACAGGCTTCTTGACATTCTCGGTCACACGGAATATGTTCTGCGTTCCGACCTCAACGCCATATTGCGCGTCGATGAGCAAAACGCCTGTGTCAGTCACGTTGAGGGCTGTAATGGCGTTGCCTACAAAGTCGTCGCTTCCGGGGCAATCGATTACATTTAATTTTTTGTTAAGAAATTCAGCGTAGCATACGGTTGAGAACACTGTGTATCCGTATTCTTTCTCAACCGGAAAGTAATCGCATACTGTATTCCCGTTTTCTACGGTTCCTCTGCGTTTTATAACTCCACACTCGTAAAGCATCGCTTCTGCGAGTGTGGTTTTACCGGAGCCTTTACTGCCTATGAGGGCAATGTTTTTAATTTCATTGGTTTCGTAAACTTTCATGTATTATGGATTATTAAAAAGTTAGTAAAATGTTAGTTCGTTTTTTTCAGGCTCGAAAAGTAGTTATTATTATATAAATGGCAAAGCATATTCTTATGTTTGAAAACATATTTACCGTTAATTGGCATAAATTTATTAATTTTGCGGATAATGGCGGGTCTTTATATACATATTCCTTTTTGTAAGCGTAAATGCGTTTATTGCGATTTCTATTCTGTCGCGTTCTCGCCTGTGATGATGGAGCGTTACGTGTCGCTGCTGCTTAAAGAGTTTGACAGGCGGAAAGGCGAGGTTGCTAATGAAAAATTCCGTACCATATATTTTGGTGGAGGAACCCCCTCGTTGTTGCCTGTAAATCTTTTGAGCAAGTTGATTTGTCATGTGGGGCAGGATGATGCGGAAGAAATCACGATAGAGGTTAATCCCGATGACGTGACAGAAGAATTTGCCCGCGAAATTGTTGTTGCCGGAATTAACAGGGTAAGCATGGGGATACAGAGTTTTGATGACAAGGAATTGAAGTTTCTTAACAGGCGTCATGATTCTTCCGTAGCGAAAAAAGCTGTAGGGATATTAAAGAGTTCCGGCATCTGCAATATTAGTATTGATCTTATTTATGGTATACCCGGACAGACATTGGCGACATGGCGCAAGTCGTTGGAGGATGCCATAGCATTGGGTGTGCCTCATATATCTGCTTACAATCTTACTTATGAGGAGGGGACAAAATTGACAGTGATGCGTGACGAGGGTAAGATAGAAGAGGCGAGTGATGACTTATGTGTGGAAATGTTTGACGTGTTGGCTGCAATGCTCTCTGATGCGGGATATGAGCACTATGAGATTTCGAATTTTGCGCTGCCGGGAATGCATTCCCGGCATAATTCTTCGTATTGGAATTTTACGCCTTATATTGGGCTTGGGGCTTCCGCTCATAGCTTTGATGGGCGTGTCCGCCGTTATAATCCATCGGATTTGCGCCGTTATATGGAACTTGTGGAAAAGAATGGCATGGCTTGCGATGAAGAGCATGAAACTGTAGGGCAGCTATATAATGAATGGGTTATGACGCGATTGCGCACAAGCCACGGGCTCGATTTGAACGATTTGCTTGCAAGGTTTGGCCGCGATAGGCTGGAAATGGCGTCAGAAGTGCTTGACGGATATAAAGAAAAAGGTTTTGTGACTGTCGCAAATGGAGTGGCCTGTTTGACAAGAAAAGGTATAATGGTTTCTGATATGATTTTCCGTGATTTGTTTGTAGTGTAAAAAAGTAGCGGCAGTGGATAATTTTTCAAGTGAACTTTGTACCTTTGCGGGAAAATAACAGATGACAATGAAACCTCGTATTTTTCTATCGTATGTCGATATGGGCGGAACAGAGAAGAAATGGGTGGATGAAGCGTTCCGCACAGAATGGATTGTCCCGCTTGGACCTAATGTCGATGAGTTTGAGCACAGATTGGAAAAATATTTGGGAGCCCCCTATGTGGTGGCTTTGAGCGCAGGCACCGCCGCTATTCATTTGGGTCTTGTGCTTGCCGGTGTCGGTGTGGGCGACGAGGTCATTTGTCAGTCATTTACTTTTGCGGCAAGCGCAAATCCGATTGTCTATCAAGGTGCTAAACCTGTATTTGTGGATAGCGAGCCGGATTCATGGAACATGTCGCCGGAGTTGCTTGAAGAGGCGATAATCGACCGTAAACATAAGACGGGGCGTTATCCGAAAGCCATAATTCCTGTGCATCTTTATGGCATGCCCGCAAAAATGGATGAGATAATGGCTGTGGCGGATAAATATGGCATATTGGTCGTTGAGGATGCCGCTGAAGCGCTCGGCTCTGAATATAAAGGCAAAAAATGCGGACTTTTCGGGCGTTTCGGATGCTTGAGTTTCAATGGAAACAAAATAATTACCACTTCCGGCGGAGGCGCTCTGATTTGCCATTCGGAAGAAGAGGCTGCCCGTGCGAAATTTTATGCTACGCAGGCTCGTGAACAGCGTCCTTACTATTATCATGAGGTGATAGGCTACAATTATCGTATGAGCAATGTGTGCGCTGGAATAGGGTGCGGACAGATGGATGTGCTTGCAGAGCACGTGAAACGCCGTAAGGCCAATCATGCTTTTTATACTGAAGTGTTCAATGATATCGCAGGATTGTCTGTACAGCAGAATCCTTATGACGGTTTTGATTCTAACTTTTGGCTGTCAACTGTACTGATAGACCCGAAAACAGGAAAAGACCCTGAAACGGCACGCCGGATAATGGCGGATGCGGCGGTTGAAACGCGGCGGCTGTGGAGGCCGATGCACATGCAGCCTGTCTATAAGGATGCCCCTTATTATGGCGGGAAATGCTGTGAAACATTATTCGACAGGGGTCTTTGTTTGCCGAGTGGCTCTAATTTGTCGAAGTCGGATTTGCAATATGTGGCTGATGTGTTGATTGATTATATGAAAGGATAATGAAAGCTGTTGTCGCGTTCGATTTGGATGATACTTTGTACAAGGAAGAGGATTTCGTATATTCCGCTTATGCGGCTGTCGCCGATAAGTTGAAATGCTATGGATGCGATAAAGATGAGGTGTATGAAACGATGCAATATGCGTTTGAAAGCAAGAGCAATCCGATTGACGCCGTTATAAAAAGGTTTAATCAGCCGCTGTCGGAAAGCGAATTGGTTGAGTTGTATCGTAAGCATAAGCCTGAGATTTCTCTGAGTGGGAATGTGCGCAACATGTTGTTGCGGCTTAAAGGGCTCGGCTTTGATTTGGCCTTAATCACAGACGGGAGATTCGTGACTCAGTATAATAAGGTAAGGGCTTTGGGGTTGACTGAATATTTTTCGGAAAGGGCAATTTTGATTTCAGAAGTGACAGGTTGTGATAAAACCGTGCCTGATAATTTTCTGCGTGTTCAGAGAATGTATGGCAATGCCGGAAAGTTTTTCTATATAGGAGATAACCCGGCGAAAGACTTTTTGCAGCCTAACCTTTTGGGATGGGTGACAATTTGTGTGAAAGACGATGGGCGGAATATTCATTCCCAATCTGTCAGAGTGCCAGACAGCTCATTGCCCCGATACATTGTAAATGATATTTCCGAGATACCGCAATTAGTAATGGAATTTATAAAAAATTGAATAATATGGCAGATTGTAAGAAAGTGGCTTTGATAACCGGCATTACCGGGCAGGACGGGTCTTTCCTTGCCGAATTTTTGTTGGATAAAGGATATGAGGTGCATGGAATAATCCGTCGGAGCTCTTCATTTAATACAGGGCGCATAGAGCATCTTTATTTTGACGAATGGGTTAGGGACATGAAGCGTAAGCGGCTGATTAATTTGCATTATGGTGATATGACTGATTCAAGCTCGTTGATACGCATAATACAAGAAATTCAACCTGACGAGATATATAATCTTGCCGCGCAGAGCCATGTAAAGGTGTCGTTCGAGGTGCCGGAATATACGGCTGACGCCGACGCTTTAGGCACATTGCGGCTGTTGGAGGCTGTGCGTATGCTCGGTTTGGATAAAAAAACACGTATATATCAAGCAAGTACTTCTGAATTGTTTGGCAAAGTGCAGGAGATACCTCAATCTGAAACCACTCCTTTCTATCCGCGCAGTCCGTATGCTTGCGCCAAAATCTATGGTTTCTGGATAACGAAAAATTATAGGGAAAGTTATGGCATGTATGCCGTTAACGGCATTTTGTTTAATCATGAGAGCGAGCGGCGCGGCGAAACTTTCGTGACGCGGAAAATTACTCTCGCTGTAGCACGTATAGTCAACGGGTTGCAGGACAAGCTGTATCTTGGAAATTTAAATGCCCGTCGTGACTGGGGATATGCCCGCGATTATGTTGAATGTATGTGGCTGATTATGCAGCAGCCCGAGCCTGATGATTTTGTGATAGCCACAGGTGAGTATCATTCTGTGCGTGAGTTTACGGAGCTTGCTTTCCGCAGGGCAGGCGTTGAGTTGCGTTGGGAAGGCGAGGGCATCGATGAGAAAGGCATCGATGTGGCTTCAGGCAACGTGTTGGTGGAGGTTGACCCGAAATATTTCCGCCCGTGCGAGGTTGAGCAGTTGCTTGGAAATCCTGCAAAAGCCCGCACAAAGTTGGGATGGAATCCGCAGAAAACCACGTTTGAGGAGTTGGTCAACATTATGACGGACCATGATATCGAGATGATACGTAAGCATCGCCATGATTCCGATAGGGTAATATAACATAGCTTGCAATGGAAAAGAATGCCAAAATTTATGTCGCCGGGCATCGTGGCCTTGTAGGTTCGGCTATATGGAAAAATTTGGAGAAAAAAGGTTATACAAATCTTGTCGGACGCACTCATAAAGAGTTGGATTTGATGGATGGTGTGGCCGTAAAAAGTTTTTTTGACGCAGAGCAGCCGGAGTATGTCATCCTTGCCGCCGCTTTTGTCGGAGGAATAATGGCTAACAGCATCTATCGGGCTGATTTCATTTATAGGAATTTGCAGATACAGCAGAATGTGATAGGGGAAAGTTTCAGGCATAATGTCAAGAAACTGCTTTTTCTCGGCAGCACCTGCATTTATCCGCGCGAGGCTCCGCAGCCTATACCGGAAACCGCTTTGCTTACCTCTCCGTTGGAATATACCAATGAGCCGTATGCGATAGCTAAAATTGCCGGACTGAAAATGTGCGAAAGTTTCAATTTGCAATATGGCACTAACTACATTGCCGTTATGCCTACAAATCTGTACGGCCCCAACGACAATTTTGATTTGGTCACAAGCCATGTCCTTCCCGCAATGATGCGTAAAATGCACCTTGCGAAAATGCTGATGGAAAATGATTGGGACGGATTGCGGAAAGATTTGAACCGCAGGAATGTTGGCAATGTGAGCGGAAAATCATCGAATGAGGAGATAGTGTCAATGCTTGCCGGTTATGGAATAGGGACTGACAGCCTTACATTGTGGGGCACGGGGCGACCTATACGCGAGTTCCTTTGGAGCGAGGATATGGCTGACGCTTCTGTTTATGTAATGGAGCATATTGATTTTAAGGACACTTATAAAGAGGGTGAGCATGACATTCGTAATTGCCATATCAATATAGGCAGTGGCAGAGAAATAACCATTTCGCGGCTTGCCGGGTTGATAAAGGAAACGGTGAGGTATGACGGAAATATCCTTTGGGACGCGTCGAAACCTGACGGTACGATGCGCAAGCTGACTGATGTCAGCAAACTGCACGCGTTGGGATGGCGTCACTCTATGGAGATAGAAGATGGGGTAAGAACTCTTTATGATTGGTATATAAATAATTAGCAGAATAAGATTATGAATAAAAAATTGTCTGTATCGACTATATGCGTGCAAGGGGGATGGCAGCCGAAGAACGGTGAGCCTCGAATTTTGCCCATATATCAGTCGACAACTTTTAAATATGACACAACGGAGCAGATGGCCCGTTTGTTTGATTTGGAGGAATCGGGCTATTTTTATACCCGGTTACAAAATCCGACAAATGATGCTGTCGCGTCGAAAATAGCGGCTTTGGAAGGAGGCGTGGGAGCTATGCTTACGTCATCCGGACAAGCCGCTAATTTTTATGCCGTATTCAATATATGCGAGGCGGGCGACCATTTCATCTCTTCATCTGCAATCTATGGAGGAACGTTTAATTTGTTCGGTGTCACGATGAAGAAATTGGGCATCGAGTGCACTTTTGTCGACCCGGACGCTTCTGAAGAGGAATTGGCGAAGGCTTTTCGTCCGAACACCAAGCTGGTTTTTGGTGAAACGATAGCAAATCCCGGCATGAATGTGCTCGATATTGAGAAATTTGCGCGTGTGGCACATGCTCATGGTGTGCCTTTAATAGTTGACAACACATTCGCAACTCCGGTGAATTGCCGTCCATTGGAATGGGGCGCTGATATTGTTACGCATTCCACAACAAAATACATGGATGGACATGCGACAAGCGTCGGCGGTGTGCTTGTCGATGGCGGAAAATTTGATTGGGATGCACATGCCGACAAATTTCCGGGGCTGACCACACCTGATGCCTCTTATCACGGATTGACCTATACGAAGAAATTTGGAAACGCGGCTTATCTCACAAAAGCTACAGCCCAGCTCATGCGTGATATGGGGTCTATACAGTCGCCCTTCAATGCTTTCCTTGTCAATTTGGGCTTGGAAACATTGCATTTGCGTATGCAACGTCATTGTGAGAACGCGCAAAAAGTGGCTGAATATCTGCAATCTCATCCGAAAGTGGCATGGGTCAGATATTGTGGGTTGGAAGGAGATAAGTATTATGAGCTTGGCAAAAAATATTTGAGTAACGGCTCTTGCGGAGTGTTGTCGTTCGGCGTGAAAGGGTCGCGTGATGACGCCGCACGATTGATGGACAATTTTAAATTTATAGCGATTGTGACGCATGTGGCCGATGTGAGGACTTGTGTGCTTCATCCGGCGAGCCACACTCACAGGCAGTTGTCGGATGAGCAGCTGATTGAGGCGGGTGTAGCTCCGGATCTTATCCGCTTGTCTGTGGGGATTGAAGATGTTGACGACATTATCGCCGATTTGGAGCAAGCTCTTGCCGCATTATAAACAATAGGGATAAAAACTTGTATTTTAATATAAACTCACATAGATAATTTTATGAAGAAAAATTCTTTTTTTAATCGGTTTACTCCGAAAGAGCCGAAGTTTTTTCCTTTGCTTAAACAAATGTCGGAAGTGTTGCTTGCGGCTTCCGATTTGCTGATTGACTGTGTACAACGCTCCAATCCGCAAGAAAGAATCGATTTGTACAGACAAATCAAAGAGCAGGAGCGATTGGGGGATAAATTGTTCCAAGAAATTTTCAATGAATTGGGAAACACATTTATCACGCCTTTCGACAGGGAGGACATTCATCATCTCGCAGGATATATAGACGATGTGACTGATGGCATAAACAGCTCGGCAAAGCGCATTGCCATTTATAATCCGAAAGAAATATCAAAAATAGCGTTGGACTTGGCATTGCTGATCAAACAGGCTTCAGAGTGCATCCATAATGTGATTGACCAGCTTGAGGTGTTGCGCCGTCGTCCGGAAAAAATTATGGTACGCTGCTCGGAGTTGCATGACATAGAGAACAAGGCTGATGATGTGTATGAAACATATATAACAAAGCTGTTTGCTGAAGAGAAAGACCCGATTGAGCTTATCAAGGCGAAAGAAATCATGTATGAGCTTGAAAAGACTACTGACGCTGCCGAGCATGTCGGAAAATTGATACGGACCATTATCGTAAAATACGCATAGTCTATGGAATTGCTTGTGACGATAATCATTTTATCGTTGATATTTGATTATATCAACGGTTTTCATGATGCCGCAAATTCCATTGCCACTATTGTCTCGACGAAAGTGCTTACACCGTTGCAGGCTGTGCTGTGGGCTGCCTGTTTCAATTTTGTGGCATTTTTTATAGCTAAATATGTAATAGGGGATTTTGGTATTGCCGATACGGTTTCTAAGACTGTTATCAAGGATTTTATCACTCTTGAGGTAATTCTTTCCGGTGTGATAGCCGCGATTATTTGGAATTTGTTCACATGGTGGCAAGGCATTCCTTCATCATCTTCGCATACGCTTATCGGCGGTTTTGCCGGAGCGGCTATTGCGGCAAGCGGATTCGGCGCGATACATTCGGCTGTCATAATCAAGATAATAGCTTTCATATTTTTGGCTCCCATCATTGGCATGATATTGGCTTTTTCCTTCACGTTGGGTGTGCTTTACCTTTGTCGAAAGGCAAATCCGCATAAGGCGGAGCATTGGTTCAAGCGTATGCAGCTTGTGTCGTCGGCATTGTTCAGTGTAGGGCATGGCCTGAACGACTCCCAAAAGGTAATGGGTATTATTGCGGCCGCTATGATTGCCGCGCATCCATTGGGCATAGGCATGGGTGTTGGGAGCGTAAAGGATATTCCTGATTGGGTGGCTTTCTCATGTTTTACGGTGATTTCTCTCGGAACAATTTCCGGCGGTTGGAAAATTGTGAAGACAATGGGCACCAAAATAACAAAGGTCACTCCGCTTGAAGGAATGGTCGCCGAAACGGCCGGTGCGTTTACTTTGTATCTTACGGAATTTTTGAAGATACCTGTAAGTACCACTCATACCATAACCGGCGCGATTATCGGAGTAGGGGCGACAAAACGTTTGTCGGCTGTGCGTTGGGGTGTGACTAAAAATCTTATGGTGGCATGGATACTTACCATTCCTGTCAGCGCGCTGCTTGCGGCGGGTGTGTTTTATTTGGCCTCATTGATTGGTAATTAAAAGTGTTCTTATTGGAGCATTTTGCATAAATGGCGGAATTGTCGATTTGATAATTCCGCCATTATTCATAATTTTGCGTCTTATGATAAGGCAGTTGTTAATATTGGCTATAATGTCATTGTCCATGTCGGGCGTCGTTTACGGTGGCGACTCTGTGTCTGTCAAGAAACCATATATATTAAGGCTGTCATGCGGGTTTAAGGCGGAGGCCAATGTCATGAGCCTAATCCACTGGGGAGATGAGCCTGTCACGACGAGTATGCGTGCCGGCAGTTCATTGGGTGTCTTTCTTAATTATCGTCTGAGCAGATTGTTCTCAATTCAGTTGGACGCTTTCCTGCATTACAAAAATTCTTGTATCGAGAAAGAGGAAACCGTAGGGCATCATCAATATTTCGGCGACGAGTTGGCTTTCTATTTTATGTATCATCAGCCTTTCAAAAAAGCGAATGGCGTGTTTACTTTCGGTATCGGGCCTTTTGCTGAATTTGGATTTAAATCTACAATCAGGTATAATGGCAAAAAATTGGATGTCTATGAAATCAATCCGGAAACGGGAATGGCGACAATGCGCGATTCGAATGCGGGATTTGCATATTTGGTGGGATATGAGTTTCCTTGCGGACTGCAGATAAATGCCGCCTATAAAATCAGTTTGTCAAATTTGTTGGATGTCGAGGATAAAAGTTATGCTTTGCGGCCTCAAACATTCAGTATCGGTGTAGCTTACAGGTTCGGTAAATGAAAATCGGAAATATAGCGTTTATTTTTTCATTGATGGCGGCATGTATGCTGACGTGTGTGCCTGTGCGTGCTTCCGAATTGGTGGCGGATACGGTGCGCTATGCCGATGCTGTTATGTCGGATTCCTTGCCTGCAAAATCTACGGCGGCGCAGCAGCCCGGACCGTTTTCACTGATATTCAAGCGGCAGAATAAGTTTACAAGTTATCTTGACCGCTTGGTTGCCGGTAATGTAGACCGCACTTTTGAGAAACGTTTTGATGCGAGTTTCATAGTAATGCCTTCTTATACGAGAGAGGGAAGTTTTGGTATAGGAGGTGGCGCAACCGGACTTTATCGTTTGGACAAGACTGATTCCGTCATGTCGCCTTCTGATGTCACTTTGATTGGCAATGTAACGCTGAACGGTGTGTTCTCGTTGACAGCCAACGGAAACAATTTGTTTCCGGGCAGGAAATTGCGCTTGTCTTATAAGACGGAACTTTCATATTCTCCGCTTAATTTTTGGGGGATATCGTCGGATGCCTGCGCTGAGAATCTGACCATTACATATACAAGGTTGCAATTTAAGTCAACATCAGATTTGGTGTATCGCATAAAAGGTCCGTTCTATGCGGGAGCGTCGTTGGATTTGCTGTATAGTAAAGTGCTTGAGATTGGCGACTGGTCGTATTTGGAAGGGCAGCGTAACCATTATTTTTTCACCGGATTGGGGCTTACTTTTCAATACGACACACGAGATTTTATCCCACAGCCGCAAAGTGGAATGAATTTGGTGTTGAAAGGTTCGGTGCGTCCGCAGTTTATGGGAAGTTTTGACAGGACATTGTTTTATGCGTCAATGACTTATAACGCATATTTTCCTGTATGGAAAGGCGGGCTTGTGGCTCTCGACGCATACGCAAGCTACAGCAGCGAGGAAACGCCGTGGCCTTTGCGCGAGTCGCTCGGCAGCGGAGGCGTAAGGATGCGTGGCTATTATGGAGGGCGGTATATCGACAATAATATGGTTTCCGCACAGTTGGAATTAAGGCAACACATATTCGACCGTTTTGGATGTGCTGTCTGGGCCGGTGGCGGAGGCGTATTCCCGTCATACAACAAATTGCGTTGGAGAAATATTCTTCCTAATTATGGTATAGGCTTGCGCGTGGAGATAAAGCACAATGTTAATGCCCGCATCGATTATGGTTTCGGCAAAGGAACCGGCGGCTTCGTGTTCGCCATAGGCGAGGCCTTCTAAAAAACTGAAAAAACGTCCGTTTTTTAAATCTTTCCGGTTAATTGTGCGTCTTTAAAGTGAAGAATGTCTTTTAAGATGTCAGACAGAAAGAAAACGATAGAGCATATCATGCAAGAAGAGCGGGATTCTCTGTTCCGTTTGGCTTGCTATAAGACAGGCAATGCCGATGATGCCGCGGATATTGTTCAGGATGTGTTCCTGAAAATATGGGATATGGACTCGGTTTCTGTCAGAGATGTCAAGAGGTATCTTTATAAAAGCGTGTTTAATGCCTGTATCTCATATCAACGGGTTCGGCAAGATGTTGTTTTCACTGATTTCGATGGCTTGGATTTCTTGGAAGAACAGCCTGATGATGGTTTTGAAGAGGAGTACCGCAGAATTTCAGTGCTGCTTAAAATGATACCTCCGGAACAGGCTGAGGTTATTTCGTTGCGGACTATAGGCGGCAAGAGTTTCGACGAGATTGCAAGTCTGCTCGGAGTGAATGTTTCCACTGTGAAATCAAGATTCAGGTATGGCATAGACAAAATTCAGAAGAAAATATATTCATCTGTCATATAGGAGGGACGTTTTATGGATTGTAGATATTTTAAAGAGCGGATTGCCGACATGTTCGATGTCGGGACAGAGCCGGACGACGAATTGATTCAGCATTTGAAAGAATGTCCGGAATGCAGGGCATATTACGGGCGATGCTCAAAAGCGGTCAATTTGTTGAGGCCTAAACATGTCCCTTCGGCCCAGGAACGTAAAAAGAAAATAAGAAATTTCTGCTTGAGTATGAAGCTGCGCAGGGCTGTAAGATATTTTTCCTATGCGGCTGTTGTTGGCATTGTGTGCATTGTGGGAATGGGAATTTATGGTGCGGTGCAGACAAAAGCTAAGGCTGCTGCGATTGTCGGCGCATTTGACTCGGCAATTGAGGCTGTATCTTCAGCCGAAGGATTCTCGGCAGTGTTGATGGTAAGAACTTTGCCTGATGAGAATTTCAGCTATATTTCTGTAGATGCGCCTTTTGTAGAGCATAGCGTAAAAGTGGCAAACACTTCAGAAAATCGTGTGTGGCGCATTGATAAGGAAGGAGGCAGGCATGTCGTTTGCGACGGTAAAGCCCAATATTTATGGTTTGATAATTCAATAAAAGCTTTTGTTTCCGACAAAAATACCAATACTCTTGAAATCTTCTATGCGGTGGTTAATATGAAGAACCTTATGGAATACGAAAAAGCGGAGGTGGAGCATTTGCCGGGAAGTTGTTATACGATTGAGAAAAATGACACTGTTTTAGTCTTGACCATAGATGCGGTACAAGAACATTACGAGCATCCTGTTTTGAATTTCAGAAAATCGCTTGGAGAGTTCCACAACATAAGGGAATATGTGTTTTCTACCGATTCAGGCAGGCTTCTTTCTTTGAAATATTGGGTAGAGGTGGATGGCTCAAGAATTTTGGTTCTTGAAAGCCGTGATTTTTGTTATTCTTCAGACTTGCATGTTCAGGATATTGTTGCAATTCCAAGAAGTGAGCATATTTGGATAGACTTGCGGCGTGACTTGCATATTAACTCCGAAAGATTGATGATGCTTCGGAATGAGACTCCGGAAAATGCCGCACAGCGCATATTGTCGGCTGTATTTAGTGGTGATATGGAAAATGTAAGGGAAGCGATGTTTCTATACGAACCCGCTTTGATGAATTATCTGCGGGATTATGAGTTTGTAAGATGCAAAAAGGTGATATATCCCGGCGGTTTGCACGACCGGGCTTTTGTCGTGACGGATGTGAGGACACCACAAGGTGTCAATACGGAGTTGGTGCTTTCCATAAGAAAAGATATAGCCGGAGGATGCTGGATAGTCGATGGCGGATTATGATTTTGCATAGTATGTAACAGAAATAATGTAATTTTTTATGAAACACTTGTTTGCGTTGGCCGTATGGCTATTGCCATGCACGTTGTGTGCCTATACTTTCAGAGGTAATGTTGCTGATGCGGATGGTAGTGGGTTGGAATTTGCCAATATTGCCGTGTCGCATTCAGAAGATAGTACGTTTTTTACCGGTAGCGTGACCGACAGCGTAGGGCATTTTGAGTTTGATTTGCCTACAGGAAGTTATATGGTTAAATTTATGCGTTTGGGCTATGTTGCGGAAACGATTCCTATAAATGTCAGTGGCGATATGGATCTTGGAACAGTAGTTTTGAAAAATGATGCCATAATGCTTGATGGCGTGGAAGTTAAAGCAAACCGTCCGTTGGTGGAGCGCAACGCATTAGGTTTTACCGTATCGGTAGATAATGTTAAAAGTCTGCAAAACAAGAGTGTCGACAGGATTCTGCGGATGTCGCCGGGTGTGTTTGTCACTAACGACGGCTCTATCTCGATAAATGGAGTGAGTGGGGCGACGGTGGAGGTCAACGGTAAAACACTGAGGATTTCGGGCGACCAACTTATGAGTTATTTGCAGTCGATTCAAGGAAGCGATTTGAAAGATATAGAGGTGCTTTCCAATCCGACTTCGGCATACGAGGCGGAAGGTGCGGGCGGTGTAATACGTATCAACATGAAGCGCAAGCCAATGGGATTGTCGGGTTATGTTTCCGGCAATTTCGCATATCATGATGATCCTGAATACGATGGTACAGCCGGACTGACCTATGCAACAGGAAATATTACCCTATATGGGAATTATTCATACAACAGCAATAGGGCAACAAACATGCGTTATTCTTTGTCGGAGTTCGCTGACGGAACGTCGAACAGCATCGGACAGTATTTCCGTAATCATGATAGGAAACATACATATCGTGCAGGATTTGATTGGTATCCTTCGGGTAGGCATTACTTAGGTCTGGAATACAACGGACAAAGCAGCAGTACCGATGGCTTGGGAAATACTTCAACGGAAATCTTTTCTAACATTAATGATCTTGAAGGCAGGATAGGAACTGGGCAGTGTACTGGCTCGAAGCCGAATAATAATCTTTATAACGTCAATTATATATGGGCAATTGATACGTTAGGACAACAGTTGAAAGTAATAGCTGATTATTCTGATATCAACAGTTCCGGTCAAATCAAAAGGTATACCAACAGATATTTTGATGCTTCCGGAATTGAAGTGGATGAATTGGGCAAACTTCAGGTGTCGGGTGAGAATATCGAAATATATTCGGCACAGACAGATTATGAGAAGCCTTTCAGCGGTGTTTGGAAATTTTCGTCCGGCGCTAAATTCAGCAAAGTAAAAACCGTTTATGAGAATCATCTGACGAATTGGCGTGGCACTGTGTTTGAAGAAGACGGCAGATATGCGGATTATTTCAAGTATGATGAATCCCGTTATGCGTTGTATGCCAATGTCTACTTTAAGAAAGCTAACTTTGAGTGGAATGCCGGATTGCGTGGTGAATATACAATGACAAAAGGAGTGTCGTATGTGAAGGATGAAATCAATAAAAATGATTATTTCCGTTTGTTTCCGTCGGTCTTTGCTTATTATAAGCTGGATGAAGACAACGGATTAATGGCTTATTATGGGAAGCGGATAGACCGGCCCTCTTATCAGTTGGTCGATCCTTATGTCAGCTATGTTTCGGATGTGGCCGTGCGTATGGGAAATCCCGGGTTGAAGCCGCAATATACCGATGCTGTTGAGTTGACTTATTTGTTGAAGAACAAATATTATTTTTCTTTCCGGGCGCATTTGATGAAAAACAGGTTTACGGATTTTCAGACGGTGGACAATGGAGTGACAGTTACCACTGTAACAAATTCTTCGCGTAGGAATTGGTATCATTTCACGGCTTATGTCCCTTTTGATTGGAGGATATGGAACAGTTCGGTTTATTTGATGTCGGGGATATATGATTTGGCCGACGGGAATAGAAAAGAAAAAGCGTTTACATTCCAATTTGAATGGCAGAATTATTTGCAGTTTACCGACAATTTCGGAATGCAGGCATTGTTGTTGTTCATCCCGAAATCATCGGGCAGTGAGAATGTATATTTAAAGAATTGCCGGCATTTGGCTCAATTTGATTTGAGTCTGGATTATACTTTTTGGAACGGACGTATGATGCTTTCTGCCGGTTTGGATGATGTTTTCAATACTCGTGGCGAAAGGCATTATGTGTCGGAATATGACGATGTTAGAGAAGATGCCCGGTTGAGGTCTTTGAGTGAAGGCCGCAATTTTTGGGTAGGTTTGAAATATAATTTCAGCATCGGGAGAAAGAAATCTTCCGTACATTCAAAAGAAAAATCCAACTCCGACGAGATGCGCCGTTTGTGATTTTGTACGAATGTCATTATCTTCGTTGAAAATCTGAATTTATGCGGTCGGAAAATATGCGTTTGTCGAATATCGAGCTGTTGCGTATTGTCAGTATGGCGATGGTGCTTGCCGTGCATTTTGCGGGTGCGGCATTCGGGTTGCCTTCTCCTGACGATTTGGCGTCGCCAACGGCAATGATGCTTGGTAAAAATGCAGTGGAATCGTTGACTATCGTAGGAGTTAACTGTTTTATACTGATTTCCGGATTCTTTGGCATAAGAGCGTCATGGAAAGGTTTGGCTAACTTTACGTTTACTTGCCTGTTCGCCTCTGTTGTCGTGTTTATGCTCTATTGTGTGGAGAACGGATTTTCGTGGAGTTTTCTTTTTGAGTCGTTATGCGTCTATTCAAGCACTGATTTATGGTTTGTCCCGTCTTATTTGGTGCTGTATTTGTTGAGTCCGGTGCTGAATGCGGGTCTGAAATCTTTAGATAGGCGTAAACTTTGTTTATTCATTGCCGGGTTGGTTTTTATAAATGTATATTTAGGTTGGCTGCGTGGTGGCAAGGTCAATTCTTACGGTTACAATGAGATGCAGATGATTTTTATCTATTCCATTGGCCGGCTTCTGCGGCGCGAGTTGCCCGTGTTGTCGTCAATATCTGCAGAATGGTGGGGCATTATCTTTTTGATATGCTCTGCCGGCACGTTTCTAACCGCCTTTTTCCTGCCTTCGCGCGAGGCGTTTGCCTATAATGCCCCGTTTGTCGTCATGGCGTCAGTAAGTTTCTTCCTTATGTTTGCTGTCATGCGTCCGTTCCATATCAAGGCGGTTAATTGGGTGGCCTCGTCTGCTTTTATGGTGTATTTGTTGCACAAACCGCCGTTTATATGGAATAAATTACGCGGCTACTTGAACATGTTTTATGACGATTATTCATATCCGGTATTTCTTTTGTGTGTTGCCGGACTTTTTGTCGGAGTGTTTGCCGTAAGTATACTGGTTGACAAGATGCGCCAATATGCTTATCCTTTGAAAAATCACTGAAAAGCATGTTTGTTGGCAGTCTGTGACAGTAATGGCAAAATTTGTGGCATTATGCCCGGATTTGCCACTACGACCGATATGTTGCGGTCGCTTCTGAAAAACTCGTATTTTGCGCCTGCTTCCTCTGCTATCAGCAGAGCGGCACATACGTCCCACTCGTGAAGGTTCAGCTCCCAATAAGCGTCAAGGTAGCCTGCCGCCACATAGCTGATGTCGACGGCTGCCGAACCGAGCCGGCGCAGTCCTCGTACCAATGGCAATATGCGCGCCACGTTGTCCATATTGTTGTCCGCCGTGCGGTCTTTGTCGACAGGAAAACCTGTGGTTACTACGGCTTTCCGGATGTCCTGATTTTTGCCTGTCGAGATTCTTTTCCCATTTAGAAATGCGCCTTTGCCTTTTATGGCATGAAACAATTCGCCTATATATGGGGCGTATACCAAACCTATTACGGTTTGCAGTTTGTATTGTATTCCTACCGACACGCAAAATTCCGGCAGTCCGCTGCTGAAATTTGTTGTTCCGTCAAGCGGGTCGATAACCCAGCGGTAGTCGCTTTCATTGCCGTTGTCGCCTGATTCTTCCGACAATATGGAATGTTCCGGATATTTTTTACGGATGTTGGAGATTAAAATTTCTTCCGATGCTTTGTCGGCGGCTGTTACAATGTCGCTGTCGTTGAATTTTGTTTTTATGTCGAGGGCATTGCCTCTGAAATATTGTAATTGCACCCTTCCGGCTTCTTTTGCCCAAAGGGTGCAATCGTTTAGCATTTCGTCAATTCTTTGCATTACTGTAACTATGCTTCCGGATCGATAACCGGAATATTGCGTTTGAATACTTCTTTGAAAGAAATTAAAGTCTCGGTGCGTGCCAATCCGAGATTTTGCAATTTTCCGTGAATGATGCTCATCAAATCATAGTTGTTTTTTGCATAGAGTTTGATGAACATGTCGTATTGGCCTGTTGTGATGTGGCATTCAACTACTTCAGGTATTGTCTTCAGCTTCTCAATCACTTGGTCGAATTGCGAGGGATCTTTGAGGAAAAAGCCTATGTAGGCACAAGTGTCGTAGCCTACCGATGACGGATTGATTAGCGACTCCGAGCCTTTGAGCACTCCCATGTTGATAAGTTTCTGTATGCGCTGGTGGATAGCCGCGCCCGAAACATTGCATTCACGTGCGATTTCAAGATAAGGTTTTCGTGCATTTACAGATAGCATCTGTAGAATCTTGTAATCTAACGAATCTAATTGAAAATTTGCCATGTATTTAAAAAGTTAGTATATTAGTAGTATTAAATTTTCACAGTAACAAATATAAAACAAAAAAACGGATTTATGATAAAATTAAAAGAAAATAATTGTGATAGTGGTTTTTTAGAAAAATTTAAGAACTTGTATGAGGCTGCTTTCCCGTTGGATGAACGTCGTGACTTTCAATCTGTAAGGCAATTGTTGGACGACTGCAAATCGCCATTCGATGTTATGATATTTGTGGAGAATGGCGAGTTTGCCGGTTTCCTGAGCTATTGGAAATGGGACGACATGCGTTATTTCGAGCATTTTGCTGTTGAGCCGTCGATGCGTAATGGCGGCAAGGGTGCCAAATATTTGCGGCAGGCCATTGCTGACGATTCCGCGCCGGTAATTTTGGAGGTAGAGCCTCCTGTCGACGATATTGCGCGCAGGCGCATCGGCTTTTATGAGAGAAACGGTTTGCGGCTGTGGAACGATTTATACTATTTGCAGCCTTCGTATGGAGAGGGGCGTAAGCCATTGGAACTTAAGTTGATGACAATCGGCAATATCGTTTTCGATGGTGAAAACGATGAGAAAATTCTTCGTATAAAGCGCGATGTTTACGGCCTTGATATTTAATTTTAATGGAATGGGAAAATATTACCCTTATAAATGGTATTGAAAAATGAGAGTAAAATTTATATTGACGGTTTGTGTGTGTATGCTGGGGCTAGCGGCGTGCAATGGAGGCGGTAAGACTGACGGAGCGGAGGATGCGCGGGTAATAACTGTCAGTATTTTGCCGCAGAAATATTTCTTGGAGAAGATTGTCGGCGACAGGTTTGATGTGAAATGTATGCTCGATAAGGGAGGCAATCCGGAAACGTATGAGCCTTCTATGTCGTATATGATGAATCTTGAAAAAAGCGACGCTTATTTTATGATTGGTAATTTGGGATTTGAGCTGGGCATACGCGGTAAAATCAAGGAATATAATCCTGATATAAAGGTTTGCGATGTGTCGGAAGGCATCGATCTGATAAGCGGCTCGCATCATTTTAATGCTGATGACGAGGAGGGTATCGATCCTCACGTTTGGACTTCGGTTGCCAATGCTCGTGTCATTATTAAAAATATGTTTGATGATGTTGTTGAGATTGACCCTGATCATAAAGTGGAGTATGAAAAAAACTATCGTGATTTCGACAAAGAATTGTCGGAATTTCAGGACAGCATCGCGGTGAGATTGCGAGATGTGAAAGGTGGCGCGTTTGTTGTGTGGCATCCTTCGTTGAGCTATTTTGCGCGTGACTACGGTTTAGAGCAAATAAGCCTTGAATATGAGGGGAAAGAGGTGCCGGTGCGCTATCTTGAGAAAAAAGTGGAATATGCCGTGTCGCGCGGGCCGAAAGTGTTTTTCTATCAAAAAGGGATGGACACTAATCAGGTACAGACGGTTAATGCTCAGATTGGCACACGGCTTGTTGAGATAAATCCGCTTGGTTATGATTGGAAATCTGAAATAAAGAAAATTGCAGATGCGCTTGGACAATAATGATTTAATAATAGCGGCCGACCGCATAACTGTGAAATATGGCAATACGGTCGCAATCGGCGATGTTTCGTTGGAAATTAATGCCGGAGATTTTGTTGCAATTACAGGCCCTAACGGGGGAGGCAAAAGTACGTTGCTGAAAACGCTTCTGAAATTGATTAAGCCCACTGTGGGAACAGTGGATTATTATAAAGAAGGGCGGATTGTTGACAACTTGCGTATAGGCTATCTTCCGCAAAAGAGCAATATAGACAGCCGCTTCCCTATTACGGTTGAGGAGGTGGTGGCATCCGGCTTGTATGGGGAGTCGCATAATTGGCGTGGAAAACTCGCAGAACCGGCGCATGAAAAAATAGACTCTGTTTTGGAACTTATGGGGGTGGCTGATTTACGCAAACGTGTGATTGGAAGCCTGTCGGGGGGGCAGTTGCAGCGCACTCTTTTAGGACGTGCCATTATCTCTGACCCCGAAATAGTGGTGCTTGATGAGCCACTGTCGTATGTTGACCATAATTTCATCGAACAGATTTATAAGATTGTAGAGGACATATCGCATCATGCGACTGTGATACTCGTTTCGCACGAGATGACGGTAATATCCGAGATGGCAAACCGCCATTGGATTGTTGACCACACCCTCCACGAGTGCCATGCTTCACATCACTACCTCAAGACTGAATGCGATTGATTGTTAGCGCATTATAAAAAGCTCCCGCAGTTCTAACAACGAACTGCGGGAGCTTTTGTTTAGATTGCAGCTATGCTGCCGATTTATTTCTTGAAGAAACGGTTGTAAAGACCTTCGAAGCCTTGTCCGTGACGAGCCTCGTCCTTAGCCATTTCGTGAACAGTGTCGTGGATAGCGTCGAGGTTAAGCTCTTTAGCGCGCTTAGCGATGCGCATCTTGTCGGCATTTGCGCCTGCCTCTGCTGCCATGCGCTTTTCAAGGTTGGTCTTAGTGTCCCAAACCATGTCGCCGAGCAATTCAGCAAACTTGGAAGCGTGTTCAGCCTCTTCCCATGCGTAGCGTTTGAAAGCCTCAGCGATTTCAGGATAGCCTTCGCGGTCAGCCTGACGCGACATTGCAAGGTACATTCCTACTTCCGTGCATTCGCCGTTGAAGTGTGCGTTGAGGTCTTTAATCATTTCTTCGTCGCAACCTTTTGCAACGCCGATTACATGCTCTGTTACAAACTGAAGAGCATCCGATTCAACCAATTCTTTGAACTTGCTTGCCGGAACGCCGCATTGCGGGCACTTTTCAGGTGGGTTTTCGCCTTCGTAAACATAACCACAAACTGTACAAATAAATTTCTTTGCCATAATTGTAAGGAT
>CALUMI010000011.1 GCA_944321725.1 uncultured Muribaculaceae bacterium | reverse complement strand
TTTATGTTGTAAAACATACTTTTCACACAATAGCCTGTCAACCACATTATTAGAATGTGTTAAATTGTGTAAAAGAGAAACTCATCCCATTATTTTATGCCAAAACAACATAACAAATCCTCACATTCATTATCTTTGCATCCCAAAAATTACATATGAAGAAAATCTGCTGCATCGGACATATCACATTAGACAAAATAATAACTCCTGAAAAAGAAGTATATATGCCGGGAGGTACTGCATTCTATTTTGCACACGGACTATGCAGCCTCAACCCTTCGGCCAATTTCGAGTTGGTAACATCGCTCGCCGCAACAGAAATGAAAGCCGTCGACGACATACGCGAACGAGGCGCAAAAGTGACTGTCCTGCCAAGCCGCCACACAGTATTTTTTGAAAACACCTACGGCATAAACCAAAACAACCGGAAACAACGGGTATTGGCAAAAGCCGACCCGTTCACAGCCAAATCACTTGAGAACATAGAGGCGGACATATACCATTTGGGCAGTCTGCTTGCAGATGATTTCCCTATAGAAGTATTTGAAATGCTATCCTCAAAAGGGGCTCTCTCGGTAGACGCACAAGGATATTTGCGTGAAGTGAGAGGCGACAAAGTATATGCCACCGATTGGAAAAACAAACAGGATTACCTTAGATATGTCGACATTCTGAAAGTAAACGAGTTCGAAATCGAAGCACTCACAGGCCATACAGATTGTGAGCGAGCGGCATTGCAACTTGCAAAATGGGGAGTCAAAGAAGTGTGTATCACTCTCGGCAGCTATGGCTCTGTCATCTACGACAACGACAAATTCTACAACATCAAGGCATTCCCACCAAAAGCGGTGGTGGATGCCACAGGTTGCGGCGACACCTATTCTACCGGCTATCTCTACAAACGCGCCTCAGGTGAAAACATTTATGATTCCGGCCAATTCGCGGCGGCAATGTCGACATTGAAATTGGAGCATTCAGGCCCGTTCAACCAAACAGAAAGCGACGTATACGCTCTGATACAGTCGTGTCAATGTTGATTGGCAAGCCACTTCTCAGCCAAAACAAGTGTTTCCGGCTTGCCAATATCAAACCATGAATAGTCCTGACGCGGAGCATATCCCATAATTTTCAGTTTTTTGCAATTATCGAGATAAAACGGCATTATGGAAAATTTATGTTCTTGCGAATATCCTTGCAAATACGGAAACACCGACGGCGAAATCACATGTATCCCGCCAAAGGCCATCCTATGATGCCTGTCCTTGTCATACTCAAATCCCGAGGGCTTTGTTTCGCCAGTATTTATGTTTATCCAACCGTTAAGGCGGTTGGCACTGTCGAGAAGCAGATAACGCGATGTTTCGCGTAAGGCTGTCAGCAAAGTGGCATCAGCATTATGACGCAAATGATAATCATACATCTCCGACAGATTAAGGTCGGTCAGAATGTCGGCATTATGCACAAGAAAAGGCTCATCGCCGTCAAGCCACCCACGTGCTTTAAGAATGCCACCTCCCGTTTCAAGCAACTCACCACGCTCATCACTGATATGGATATTCATGCCAAAATCACCATTCGAGGCAAGAAAATCAATGATTTGCTGCCCGAAATGATGTATGTTCACCACAATCTCCGTGAAACCGTAACGTTTCAAGTTTAAAATGACATGCTGCAACATCGGAACACCGCCCACTTTAACCAACGCTTTTGGTAAATTGTCGGTCAGCGGACGCAGACGTGTGCCCAAACCCGCGGCAAAGACCATCGCTCTCATCGGCTATGACTTAACGTTAAACGTTTGCTCTATATTTTGCTCACGATGCACAAGCTCTACCTTTACATTGTACTTATTGTTAATGTGCTCGGCCAGATGCTGAGCGCAATACACCGAGCGATGCTGTCCGCCTGTGCATCCGAAACAAACCATCAAATTCGTAAATCCACGCTCCACATATCGCTTAACCGAAGCATCCACCAACGCATAAGCGTGATTCAGGAACTCTATGATTTCCCCGTCGTCCTCCAAGAATTTAATTACCGGCTCATCCAGTCCTGTAAACGGCTTATAACGCTCGTATTTGCCCGGATTGTTCACAGCCCTGCAATCGAACACAAAGCCACCGCCATTGCCTGTGGCATCATTCGGGATACCCTTCTTATAGGCAAAGCTCATTACCTTTACAGTCAACATGCGCTTCTGCAAATCATCAGAGAATTGCTTCATATTCACCAATTCTTTCAGCACTTTGCTAAGATAAGGATATTCCGGATAGGGCTCTTTAAGCAGATTTCTCAAGTTCTCTATGGCAAAAGGCACACTTTGAATGAAGTGCGGCTTTTTCTCAAAATATCCGCGGAATCCGTAAGCACCGAGCACCTGCAATGTGCGAAACAGCACGAAATGGCGCAACTGCGCATAGAAATACACCTCATCGACAGGCTGATACTTGCGCAATGCCGATATATACTCCTTAACAAGCTCTTTCCGCAAGCTGTCCGGCAAATTAGCCTTAGCCTGCCACAAGAAAGAAGCCACATCATAATAGAACGGGCCTTTTCTTCCACCCTGGAAATCGATGAACCACGGCTGTCCGTCCTTTATCATTACATTGCGCGACTGAAAATCACGATACATGAACGTGGCCGACGAACTGCGGAGCAACACGTCGGTCATCTTTTGAAAATCATCCTCCAGCTTGTCTTCAAGGAACTCCAATCCTGTGGCTTTCAAGAAACAATATTTGAAATAATTCAAATCCCACATTATAGAACGGCTGTCGAACTCTGCCGTGGGATAGCAATAGCCAAAATCCATGCCATCGGCTCCGGCAAACTGAATATCGGGCAACAAACGAATGGTTTTTGCGAGCATTTGCTTCTCATCCTCGCTGAACACACTTGTTTTTCTGCCTTTCTCTATCGCGTTGAAAAGCAGCGTATCACCCAAATCTTCCTGTAAATACGACATTTTATCATCCGAGCACACGTAGACCTCAGGCACAGGAAGCCCTTTCGACCTGAAATGCCTATCCATATAGAGAAACGCCTCATTTTCCTCCCTGCACGTGCCCACCACACCAATCAGCGAACGCTCTCCGGAAAGGCGGAAATAGCGGCGGTTGGAGCCCGACGAAGGCATTTCTGTTATCAACTCAGGCTCGTTGCCTACAACCCGTTTATATAAGTCTTTCAGTATAGTCAAATCCATAATACGATACTCTTTGTATTTGCAAAGATAATGTAATACGAAGCCATAAAAAAGTATTTCAGCCACAAAGCATCAAATTGAGATTTGACATGCATTATTTTTTCTTTCAGGCCGATCACTCGAATATTACGCGGAAATACAATCAGTGTCAGGAGATTTTCGTAATTTTGCGGTATCATAAATTCATATATGGTTGAACGATTAATTATAATCGACAATGTCGATCCTGTAATATTCTACGGCGTTAACAACACTAACATGCAGCTCATACGCAATTTATTTCCGAAATTGCGTGTGGCGGCGCGCGGCTCTGTAATCAAAGCGCTCGGCGATGAGGAGGAAACCGCCGCATTTGAAAAGAAGATAAAAGAATTGGAGGATTATTGTTTCAAATACAACCGATTGGGAGAAGACATAATACTCGACATCGTAAAGGGCAAGCCGCCGAAAGAGCTCAAAATGGACGACGTGATTATCTACGGGGTAAACGGCAAGCCAATACAGGCACGCTCGGCAAACCAGCAAAAATTAGTAAAAGCATTCCACGAGAACGATCTCACGTTCGCGCTCGGGCCTGCCGGTACGGGCAAAACTTACGTGGCAATCGCCCTTGCGGTAAAAGCCCTGAAGAACCGTGAGATACGCAAGCTGATACTCTCACGCCCCGCAGTGGAAGCCGGAGAAAAGCTCGGATTCCTGCCCGGCGACATGAAAGACAAAATCGACCCTTACCTGCAACCGCTGTATGACGCTTTGGAAGACATGATTCCCACAAACAAGCTGAAAGAGTATATGGAAACCAACGTCATACAAATCGCGCCATTGGCTTTCATGCGCGGACGCACACTGAGCGACGCAGTGATAATCCTCGACGAGGCACAAAACACCACAACACACCAAATTAAAATGTTTCTTACACGACTTGGCATGAATGCGAAAATGGTTGTCACAGGCGACATTACACAAATCGACCTACCCCATTCGCAGACATCAGGATTGGTGCAAGCTCTAAAAATACTGCATGGCGTGCGGGGAATAGCCAAAGTGGAATTCGAGAAAAAAGACATAGTGCGCCACCAACTTGTACAACGAATTGTGGAGGCCTACGAAAAGCACGACGAGGAGCTGCGGGCATTGCGGGCGCAACAAAAAGAAGAAAAAGAAACAAATCAATAAAGACAACAGACTTATGGCAACATTAGTTAAAACAAACTTTAATTTTCCGGGTCAAAAAAGCGTATATCACGGAAAAGTACGCGATGTATACAATATCAACGACGATGTAATGGTAATGGTAGCCACCGACAGGATTTCGGCATTCGATGTCATTCTCCCAAAAGGCATACCGTTCAAAGGACAGGTGCTTAACCAAATAGCGGCGACATTTCTCGACGCTACCGCCGACATCGTACCGAATTGGAAACTTGCCACACCCGACCCAATGGTAACCGTTGGTTTGAAATGCGAGGGATTTCGCGTTGAAATGATTATTCGCGGCTATCTGACAGGCAGCGCGTGGCGCGAGTATGCGGCAGGGTGCCGTGAACTATGCGGAGTACGGTTGCCTGACGGCATGAAAGAGAACCAAAAATTCCCCGAACCGATAATCACACCGACAACAAAAGCAGAAGCCGGACACGATGAAAACATATCAAAAGAAGAGATTATCGCACAAGGAATAGTTTCAAAAGAAGACTATGAAACAATGGAACGCTATACCCGGGCACTTTTTGAAAGGGGCTCAAAAATGGCCGCTGACAAAGGGCTTATCCTTGTGGACACAAAATACGAGTTCGGCAAACGCGACGGAAAAGTATATCTCATCGACGAGATACATACTCCCGACTCATCCCGCTATTTTTATGCGGACGGCTATCAGGAACGTTTCGAAAAAGGCGAACCGCAACGCCAACTGTCAAAAGAATTTGTGCGCCAATGGCTGATAGAGCATAATTTCATGGGCAAGCCGGGGCAGACAGTACCAGAAATGACCGACGAATATTGCGAGTCAGTATCAAACCGCTACATCGAGCTTTACGAGCACATCACAGGCCACAAATTTGAAAAGCAGGAGGACAGCGACATCGCCGCACGCATAGAACGCAACGTTACAGCCTGCCTGAAATCCCTTAACAGATAAGCGCGCACGGAAACTGCAAGCAAAAACACATCCCCCTGTCAAGACTTTAAGGCAACAGGGGGATTGTTTACACTGAAAACATGCAAAAAGATGGATTATAAAGCAGAAAAAATAACGCCATATCATACAAAAGCAAGCAAAACCGAGCAAGTACAGGAAATGTTTGACTCCATTGCCCCGGCTTACGATTTTATGAACCGGGCAATGACATTCGGCATCGACAAAATATGGCGGAACATAGCAGTAAGAAAACTTAGCCATTACCATATCAAGTCGATACTCGACGTGGCCACCGGCACAGGCGATCTCGCAATGCTTCTGCATAAAAAAATCCATCCGGAGAAAATTCACGGCATCGACCTCTCAGACAACATGCTTTCAATAGCAAAGGAAAAAGCCGGAAAGAAAGGTATCGCAAAAGATATAACATTCGAGAAAGGCGACTGCCTTTCTCTAAAATACGCCGACGCGACATTCGACGCTGTGACAGTGGCTTACGGTGTCCGCAATTTTGAGCGATTAGACGACGGCTATTCCGAGATGTACCGCGTGCTTGGCAAAGGCGGAGTGGTTTGCGTAATCGAGCTGTCAACACCCCGCAATCGCTTCACCCGCGTATTATACAATCTATATGCCAACCACCTTATACCGCTCGCCGGACGCATAATCTCAAAAGACACGCGAGCCTACTCATATCTGCCGGAAAGCATAGAGGCCGTAGCACAAGGCAAAGAAATGCTCGACATAATGAGCCGTGCAGGATTTGTCAATTGCCGCTGCTATCCGCTGACGTTCGGCACATGCACTATCTACATCGGAGAAAAACACTAAAAAGGCGGAGCCGACCTCAAATCGATTTCTTTTCCGGTGACAGGATGACGGAACACAATACGGCTCGCATGAAGATAAAGTCTGCCGGACTTCTCGCCATAGAGCATATCACCTTTTATAGGAGCGTCAAGCCCCAAAGAATGAGATGAATGCACACGCAACTGATGGGTACGCCCCGTCAAAGGCACAAATTTCACCCGCACAAGCCCGTTTGCATAACGTTGTAACACGCAATAATCTGTCACAGCACATTTACCATGTCCATAATCCACTTTCTGCATCGGGCGATAACAATAATCTGGGCTCAACGGCAACGATATACGCCCTTCGTCAGCAACTACACGTCCCCTCACAATAGCGATATACTCCTTTTTTACTTCCCTTTCTGTGAACTGTCTTTGCAATTCCTTATACACATCTTTGGTCTTTGCCACAATAAGCAGACCCGACGTGTGCATATCCAGACGATGCACCACAAACACGTGCGCGTCGGGAAAACGCTCACAGGCCAAATCAAAAACAGACAAACCGCCTACCTTTCCCGGTACAGACAACATGCCCTCCGGCTTATCGACGACCCAAAGATATTCATCCTCATAGACCGTTGAAAGCTCTTCTCCATGCGATATTGCCGACAAAGGGTTGTCGGCGACATCAAGCCCTTGCAACATGAAATTTAAAATAGGCTCACACTTGCTTTTGCAAGCCGGATAAAAATGCAAATGCTTTCTCACTGCCGACTCCGGCGATTTACCCCACCAAAACTCACCGATGGCCAACGGCTTGAAAGAATGGATATACGCATATTGCAAAAGTTTGGGAGCGGCGCACTCACCCGCGCCGGCCGGAGGCAGCTCATGCCGCGCACGCTCAAAAATCTCCAAAAGCCCCGCTTTGTCGCCATTGGCATTATACACATAAAAATGCTCAAACAGCCTGCGCTGCAACTCGGCAGAACGCTCTTTCCGCCGCGCTTTCAGCTCAGAAATCTCAAGCTCTATATCCTTTATATTTTTCTCTATCGCCTCAATTTCGGAACAATAACGGCGTTTAATCCTCCTAAGCTCCGCTTTCTCGAATTGGCTTTCCCTAATCATCTCAGGAGTGTCTATCCCCCGGCTGCGCAACGAGTCGCGCCGCGCCTTCGACAATTTCATCTTCTCGCGAAAAGCCGAAATATTCTCATCTGCCTCCTTTTTCAGCAACGCCAGCTTACCTTTCAGATCCACAAATTCCACTGACGCTTCCAAAGAACTGATTCTATCATTAATCAAGGAAATCTTCTTCTCTTCACGGCGAAAAAAGCCATCCGGCTGCAACAGGTCATAAACCGGAGGCACAAAATACGGATGATTGTTGCAATGCGCTATGTTGCCGGAATAAGCTGCGAGAAAGCCCACATTGCCATACCCGTCGGCAGCTACAAGAACTCCGAACATTTTGCCTTTTCCTATCTCGTCAGACCAATCGCCACGGACTGAAAGATAACCCTGCACCTGCCGCGCTGCCAGCACCACCAACGAATGCGGCTCATAGCAAAACGGATAAGTAAACTTATCGGGCAAATCGATTCCTGATATGTCGCAATCAAATCTGTGAAACATGCAACAAATGTACAAACCCGCAAAACAATTTCCAACAGCATAAAACAAAAAGACGGACGCGATTGTAATGCGTCCGTCTTTTACATATCCTGTCAAGCCCGCGCTTATTCAGCAGCTTTTTCCTCTGCTGCGGGAGCAGCGGCTTCCGGCTGTTCCGCTTTCGGAGCCTCAGCGGCAGGAGCTGCTGTTTCGGCTGCCGCAGCTTTGCCGCCACGTGAACGGCGAGTGCGAGTTGTCTTCTTCTTAGCTGTTTTCAGCATGTTCTCATTATAGTCAACCAACTCAATCAGGCACATCTTGGCATTGTCGCCAAGACGGTTGCCCGTTTTCAAAATACGGGTGTATCCACCCGGACGGTCAGCTATTTTAGAGGCTATTTCATTGAACAATTCCTTAACGGCCTCTTTATTCTGCAAATAGCGGAATACTACACGGCGAGAGTTGGTAGAGTCGTCCTTAGCGCGGTTAATTATAGGCTCCGCATAGACACGCAAT
Organism: uncultured Muribaculaceae bacterium; assembly: GCA_944321725.1. Lineage (GTDB taxonomy): Bacteria > Bacteroidota > Bacteroidia > Bacteroidales > Muribaculaceae > Limisoma. The sequence goes on along the minus strand of CALUMI010000011.1, from coordinate 59,964 downwards.
GCTTTCGCCTTGGCCAAAGTTGTGAAAATTCTCTTGTGCATGATAAGCGAAATAGTCATATTCGCCAACATAGCGTCAAGATGAGCTTTCTTACGGCCTAAATGGTTTACTTTCTTATTATGTCTCATCTTTATTACTCTTTATCTAATTTATACTTTGAAATATCCATACCGAACGAAAGATTCAAGCTTGCAAGCAAGTCATCGAGCTCGGTCAACGATTTCTTACCGAAGTTACGGAATTTCAACAAATCTGTCTTATTGAATTGCACAAGTTCGCCCAACGTTTCAACCTCCGCGCTCTTCAAGCAATTAAGGGCACGAACCGAAAGATCCATATCCACGAGCTTCGACTTCAAGAGCTGGCGCATGTGCAGAACCTCTTCGTCAAATTCCTCGTTGCCGTCTGTTTCAGTTGTTTCGATGGTAATCTTTTCATCGGAGAACAACATGAAGTGATAAATAAGAATCTTTGCCGCCTCTTTCAAAGCGTCTTTCGGATGAATAGACCCGTCAGTAGAAATCTCAAGTACAAGTTTTTCGTAGTCAGTCTTCTGCTCCACACGATAGTTTTCAACAGCATATTTGACATTGACAATCGGTGTGTAGATAGAATCGATTGCAATGACATCGACAGGGTCGTTCGGATTGACGTTCTCCTCTGCCGGCACGTATCCGCGTCCTTTGTTGATTGTGAAATCCATCGTAAAAGAAGCCACAGTTGGATCTAAATGGCAAATAACCAAATCCGGATTTAGTACTTCAAAACCAGAAAGTTCCTTGCCTAAATCACCGGCTGTCAAAACTTCTTTTCCCGACACGTTAATTTTAGCCGTGACAGGCTCGTCCGAGTCAACAGTATGCTTGAATCTCACTTTCTTCAAGTTAAGGATGATGTTGGTCACATCTTCGATAACCCCGGGAATTGTTGCAAACTCATGCTTCACACCATCGATGCGTATCGATGAGATAGCATAACCCTCGAGCGAAGAAAGCAGAATTCTCCTGAGCGCATTGCCCACTGTGACACCGTAGCCCGGCTCCAGAGGACGGAACTCAAACTTACCGAAATGGTTGTCTGCCTCGAGCATTAATACTTTATCGGGTTTCTGAAATGCTAAAATAGCCATGGATATTTACAATTTATTATTTAGAATACAACTCGACAATAGACTGTTCTTTGATATTTTCAGGAATATCTTCTCTTTGCGGAAGGTGAAGCAGTTTTCCACCCTTAACACTTTCGTCCCACTCAAGCCAAGGATATTTGCTGTGGTTAAATCCTGCCAAAGCGTCGGCAATAATCTCGAGAGATTTGGATTTTTCACGCACTGCGATTACATCGCCCGGCTTAACAGAATAAGAAGGGATGTTGAGCACCTTGCCGTTGACAGTGATATGACGGTGTGACACCAATTGGCGGGCAGCGGCACGCGAAGTGGCGATACCCAAGCGGTATACAACGTTGTCAAGACGAGCTTCAAGCAGCTGCAACAGAATCTCACCTGTTACACCCTTTGTGCGCTCAGCTTTCTCAAACAGATTGCGGAATTGGCGCTCCAATACGCCATAGGTATATTTCGCCTTTTGTTTTTCGCGCAACTGATTGCCGTATTCAGATGTTTTCCTTCTTTTGTTGGCACCATGCTGACCCGGCGCATAATTTTTCTTGGCAAGCACTTTATCTTCTCCGAAAATAGGCTCGCCGAATTTTCTTGCAATTTTAGTTTTAGGTCCGGTATATCTTGCCATTTCTAATACTTTTTTAAAATTAAAGTTGAATACGAATCTTTTTTAGTGCAGCCGCGATTGCAGAGAGGTGGTTAAATGCAATCTAATTCACATAACTAAGATTCACAAATTAAATAAATTACCAGAAGTCTTTTTAGGATTTATACTCTTCTTCTCTTTGGAGGACGGCATCCGTTGTGAGGAAGCGGCGTAACATCGATGATTTCCGTAACCTCGATTCCTGCTCCGTGAACGGTACGTATAGCCGACTCACGGCCGTTTCCCGGTCCCTTAACGTAAGCCTTCACCTTACGCAAACCAAGATCATACGCGACTTTGGCGCAATCCTGCGCTGCCATCTGCGCTGCATACGGAGTGTTCTTCTTCGAACCTCTGAAGCCCATTTTGCCGGCGCTTGACCAAGAAATAACTTGTCCTTCGCTGTTCGCCAAGCAAACAATAATGTTGTTAAAAGATGAATGCACATGAAGCTGACCCATCGCGTCAACTTTAACATTTCTCTTTTTAGCTGCGACTGTCTTTTTTGCCATACTTTAATTTTATTTAGTAGCTTTTTTCTTATTTGCAACAGTTTTCTTACGTCCTTTGCGAGTGCGGGCGTTGTTCTTAGTGCTTTGTCCGCGCACCGGCAATCCCAAACGATGGCGGATACCACGATAGCAGCCGATATCCATCAGACGTTTGATATTTAATTGTACCTCGCTACGAAGGTCGCCCTCGACCTTATAGTTGTTACCAATGATCTCACGCACTTTTGCAGCCTGTGCGTCAGTCCAGTCCTGAACTTTTATATCTTTATCTATACCGGCCTCCGCCAAGATTTTATTAGCAGAGCTGCGTCCGATACCAAAAATATAAGTCAGGGCTATTTCTCCTCTCTTATTTTGGGGCAAGTCTACACCAACAATTCTTACTGCCATAAACTATAATAATTTTTCGCAAAAATAATAAATTATCCTTGACGTTGTTTATACTTAGGGTTTTTCTTGTTAATTACATACACGCGTCCTTTTCTTCTAACTATCTTGCTGTCAGGCGTGCGCTTTTTAACTGATGCTCTTACTTTCATATCTGTTAATTTTTATTTATATCTAAAAGCAATTCTTCCTTTTGTCAGGTCGTAAGGCGACATCTCTACTTTCACCTTGTCACCCGGCAATATTTTAATATAATGCATCCGCATTTTTCCTGAGATATGAGCAGTTATCTCGTGCCCGTTTTCCAATTCCACACGAAACATGGCATTGGACAACGCCTCCACTATCACTCCGTCTTGCTCTATTGCAGCTTGTTTTGCCATAACTTCTATTATAACGATTTATCTAACTCTTTTTCTATATACTCAAATGAAGAAAGAATATCGGCTTTCCTGCCCCTGATGGCAACCGTATGCTCAAAATGCGCCGACGGCTTACGGTCGCGTGTGCGGCACGTCCATCTGTCGCTCTCTATCACAATATTCCGGCTGCCCATATTAATCATGGGCTCAATTGCGATGCACATTCCGTTTTTCAACAACGGCCCTACACCGCGCCTCCCATAATTTGGCACAGCGGGATCCTCATGCAACTTCCGGCCTATGCCATGCCCTGTCATCTCGCGCACCACCGTGTACCCACGATGTTCGCAATATTCCTGCACGGCATTTCCGATATGCCCTATGCGATTGCCTTCCACTGCCTGTTCTATCCCTATGTAGAGGGACTCTTTCGTGGTACGGAGCAAATCTTTGACTTTATCGTCGACCTCACCTACGCAAAATGTATAGGCGGAATCACCGTTAAAGCCGTTTTTGACCACTCCGCAATCAATCGATATGATATCGCCGTCACACAGAGTCCGGTTTGACGGGATGCCGTGTACCACGACCTCATTGACCGATGTGCAAATCGAATTAGGGAAACCTCCGTATCCCAAGAAGCCCGGCACTCCGCCATTGTCGCGGATGAACTCGTAGGCTATTTTGTCAAGTTTCAGCGTTGTAATCCCCGGTTTTATCCATTTGGCCAATTCGCCAAGTGTTTTTCCAACCAGAAGATTACTCTCACGCATCAACTCTATTTCTTCATCTGTCTTCAGATAAATCATACGTTCCGGTTCTCCGCAATTTTTAATAACCGCTGCCTGTTGTGCGGCCTTTCAATTTACCGGACTTCATCATGCCATCATAGTGGTGCATCATCAAATGGCTCTCAATCTGCGACAAAGTGTCGAGAACCACACCTACCATAATCAGCAAAGATGTCCCGCCGAAGAACTGTGCAAAGCTATGATTAATACCGCAAATATTGGCAAATGCCGGCATAATAGCCACGATACCGAGGAATATAGAACCCGGCAACGTGATTCTCGACAAAATCGAATCGAGATACTCCGCTGTCTTTGTACCCGGCTTAATACCCGGTATAAAGCCATTGTTGCGTTTCATGTCGTCGGCCATCTGCGTAGGACGCACCGTTATGGCCGTATAGAAATATGTAAACGCCACAATCATCACAAAGTAAATGAAATTATACCAGAAACCTGTCATATCTGTCAACGCGCGGACAAAAGAACTTGCCTCTCCACGCGCGCCGAAACCGGCCAACGTAATTGGTATAAACATAATTGCCTGAGCAAAGATAATAGGCATAACACCGGCAGCATTAACCTTCAACGGTATGAACTGGCGGGCTCCGCCATATTGCTTGTTGCCCACAATACGCTTGGCATACTGCACAGGCACCTTACGCGTGCCTTGCACAAGAAGCACTGCCCCGATTATCACAGCAAACAGCAACACGATTTCGACAACAAACATCACAAGGCCGCCCTGTGCGGTTGTAAGTCGGTTGGTAAACTCCTGAACAAACGCGCTCGGGAAACGGGCTATTATACCGACAAGGATTATAAACGAGATACCGTTGCCTATACCCTTATCCGTTATACGCTCACCAAGCCACATAATGAACATACTGCCGGCGGCAAGTATTATTGTCATATATGTCATTGTCCAGAAAGAAAAATGAGCATTGCCTCCCGCACTGTTAACCTGCACTTGCAGATTGACAAGATAAGCCGGAGCCTGAAGAAGCAATATCACCACTGTCAGATAACGGGTGTACTGATTAATCTTCATTCGCCCGCTCTCTCCCTCACGCTGCAATTTCTGGAACGAGGGCAACACCATGCCCAGCAGTTGTATTACGATTGAAGCCGTAATGTAGGGCATGATACCCAACGCGAAAATCGACGCTTGGGAAAAAGCGCCCCCCGAGAACATGTCCAACAGCTGCATCAAACCGCTGTCGGTGAAATTGCGGAGAGCATCAAGCTCGTTAGGGTTGATACCCGGAAGAACCACGTAACAACCCACACGATAAACAAGCACCAATAGAAAAGTCACGATAATGCGTTTACGTAAATCTTCTATCTTGCTGATGTTTTTTATAGTTTCAATGAACCTCATTGCCTCTTAAAGTTTTTGTATTGAGCCCCCTGCTGCCACGATAGCCTCTTCAGCTTTCTTGGAAAAAGCGTGAGCAGACACTTCAAGTTTTTGAGTCAACTCGCCGTCGGCAAGAATTTTCACTCTCGCTTTCTTTGAAACAAGACCTGCGGCCAACAAATCATCCACATTAATGCTTGTAAGATTCTTTGCTTTTGCAAGCTCTTCCAAAGTTTTAAGATTCACTGCACTGTACTCAACACGGTTGATATTCTTGAAACCGTACTTAGGCACACGGCGCTGCAACGGCATCTGACCGCCCTCGAAACCGATTTTGCGGGAATATCCGGAACGTTGCTTGGCACCCTTGTGTCCGCGAGTGGAAGTGCCACCCTTGCCCGAACCCGGGCCGCGTCCTATTCTTTTCCTCGTAGATGTTGAGCCTACAGCCGGTTTTAAATTACTTAAATCCATAGTCCTTATATTTTTTAAGCGTTTGTCACCTCCACAAGATGACGAACTCGTTTAACCATACCTAATATCGACGGAGTAGCTTCTTTCTCCACCACATGATTCATTTTTCTCAAGCCAAGTGCGTCAAGAGTCCTCTTTTGCACAGCAGGGCAGTTGATTCTGCTCTTTATTTGTTTAATCTTAATAGTAGCCATAATCAACACAATTATTAACCATTAAACACTACATCCAACGACACACCGCGATTTTGGGCAATCATCATCGGGCTGCGCAATTCTCCAAGCGCCGCAATAGTGGCTTTCACCAAATTGTGGGGGTTAGAGCTGCCTTTCGATTTTGCGAGCACATCGGTGATGCCGACACTCTCAAGCACAGCACGCATCGCACCGCCGGCCTTTACACCCGTACCTTGCGACGCCGGACGCAAAATAACTTTCGCGCCGCCGAACTTGGCTTCTTGCTCGTGAGGGATCGTACCCTTGTGAACAGGCACACGGATAAGATTTTTCTTCGCAGCCTCAACGCCTTTGGCGATAGCGGCGGTAACTTCGTTGGCTTTGCCAAGCCCCCAGCCTACTATGCCGTTTTCATTGCCAACGACAACAATCGCCGAGAAGCTGAAAGCGCGACCGCCCTTCGTGACTTTCGTCACACGGTTGATAGCAACCAAACGGTCTTTCAATTCGATATCGTTTGTCGATTTTACTCTGTTATTATTCATTGCCTCGATCATTAAAATTTAAGTCCGCCGTTGCGTGCAGCATCAGCCAATGATTTAACTCTACCATGGAACAAATATCCGTTACGATCGAACACTACGGTTGTAATGCCTGCCGCGAGCGCTTTCTCAGCAATTTTCTGTCCGACAACGGCAGCAATTTCAGATTTCGTTCCATTAGCGTCCAAACCTCTCGACGACGCGGAAAGCAAAGTGACTCCTTTAGTGTCGTCGACAAGCTGCACATAAATTTGCTTGTTACTTCTGAACACGGTCATACGGGGACGCTCGGCTGTGCCAGAAATTTTTCCACGAATGCGTGTCTTTATCTTATTTCTTCTTTCTTGTTTCGTTAACATAACCGTTTCAAATTTTATTTAGCACTAGCCGATTTACCTGACTTGCGGCGTATAACCTCGCCAACAAACTTAATACCTTTACCTTTATAAGGCTCCGGCTTGCGCAACGAGCGTATCTTGGCGCAAACCTGTCCGAGCAGTTGCTTGTCGCAAGACTCAAGTATGATCAACGGATTCTTATTTCTCTCAGATTTGGCTTCCACTTTCACCTCAGGAGGAAGTTTGAAATATATGGCATGTGAGTAACCGAGCGCAAGTTCCAAAACCTGCCCGTTAGCTGAAGCACGGTAACCCACACCGACAAGTTCCATCTCTTTTTTGTAGCCGGCAGACACGCCTACCACCATATTGTGGATTAAAGCGCGCACAAGGCCATGGTGAGAACGATGCTCACGGTCGTCCGTCGGACGGGTCACGACCACATGATTGCCATCTACCGCCACTGTAAGGTCGGAATGGAAAGTTTGAGAAAGTTCGCCTTTCGGACCTTTGACTGTCACTACATTATTTTCTACCTTCACCGTTACGCCAGCAGGTATTTCAACCGGTGCTTTACCAATTCTTGACATATCAATACCTCCTTTCGTTTAATAGATATAACATAGCACTTCACCGCCAATCTTCTGCACTCTCGCCTCCTTGTCGGTCATCAGGCCTTTGGAGGTGGAAAGAATGGCAATTCCCAATCCATTCAACACTCTCGGCATATCTTTGTAGCCGCTATATTGGCGCAAACCCGGACGCGAAACACGTTTAAGGCATTTAATCGCGTTCACCTTGTTCACGGGATCGTATTTCAGCGCGATTTTAATCGTTCCTCCCGGAGTTTCGCCTTCTATAAACTTATAATTAAGAATATAGCCCTTTTCGAAGAGGATTTTTGTAATCTCTTTTTTCAAGTTTGAGGCAGGCACCTCCACCACACGGTGACGCGCCATTATCGCGTTCCTCAATCTCGTTAAATAATCTGCTATTGGGTCAGTCATATTATTTTTGTTTAAATTGATCCGGATTTCTCCGGACAATATTTAATACTCAATTAATTTTTTACCAGCTCGCTTTTTTCACACCCGGTATCAAACCTGCCGATGCCATTTCGCGGAATTGTATTCTTGAGATGCCAAATTGGCGCATGTATCCTTTCGGACGTCCCGTCAAGCTGCAACGGTTATGCATACGGATAGGATTGGCATTGTTAGGAATAGACTGCAATTTGCGCGATGCCTCAAAAGCCTCTTCCGGAGAGCCGGTGTTGACTATTTTCTTCAAAGCCGCGCGTTTTTCCGCATATCTGGCCACAAGCTTAGCTCTCTTCACCTCGCGAGCTTTCATTGATTCTTTTGCCATACTCTTCTATTTAGCGTTTTTAAACGGTAAACCAAATTGTTTCAACAGAGCGTACCCTTCTTCGTCGGTTTTCGCGGTTGTCACAAATGTGATGTTCATTCCCGTAATCCTCTGCACTGCGTCGATATTGATTTCCGGGAAAATAATCTGTTCGGTGACACCGAGCGTGTAGTTGCCTCTTCCGTCGAGCTTGCCCTCAATGCCTTTGAAGTCACGGATACGCGGCAAAGCGATGCGCACCAAACGCTCCAAAAATTCGTACATTCTCTCATGACGAAGTGTGACACGCACACCGATAGGCATCTTCTTGCGGACTTTGAAGTTGGATATGTCCTTTTTCGACAAAGTCGGCACTGCCTTTTGGCCGGTGATGGCCGTCAACTCATTGATAGCCGTCTCAATCACTTTTTTGTCACCTGTAGCAATACCCAATCCTTGATTAACCACAATTTTCTCAAGACGTGGAACTTGCATAACGGAAGTGTAATTGAACTCTTTCTCAAGAGCCGGAACTATTCTCTCCAAATAGTCCTTTTTCACATTTGCGCTGCTCATTACTTAATCTCCTCTCCTGATTTTTTAGAATAACGTACTGTCTTGCCTGCATCATTCTTTCTCCGTCCGATACGAGTCGGTTTTCCTGATTTCGGATCGATAAGATTCAGATTGGAGATATGGACAGGCGCTTCCATCTTAATTATGCCGCCCTGCGGATGTTTCGCACTCGGCTTCGCACTCTTAGAAATGATATTGATACCCTCGACCACAGCTTTCTGCTTCGAAACAAGCACAGAAAGCACACGTCCGGTCTTGCCGCGGTCATTGCCGGCATTGACGTAAACGGTATCACCTTTCTTTATGTGTAATTTGCTCATTACTTAAAATTTTCTGGTTTAAAGTACTTCCGGCGCCAATGAAACGATTTTCATGTTCGTGGCACGCAACTCACGGGCAACAGGCCCGAAAATACGGCTGCCGCGTATTTCACCGGCATTGTTCAATAAAACGCACGCGTTATCGTCAAAACGTATGTAGCTGCCGTCCGGACGGCGAACCTCTTTCTTGGTCCTTACGATTACAGCCTTAGACACAGTGCCTTTCTTCACGTCAGACGACGGGATTACACTCTTCACCGTAACGACGATGATGTCGCCCACTGAGGCATATCTGCGGCCAGAGCCGCCCAAAACATGGATACACAACGCTTCTTTAGCGCCGCTGTTATCCGCAACAGTCAATCGTGATTCAGTCTGTATCATTTTTACTTAGCTTTTTCGATAATTTCAACTAATCTCCATCTTTTTGTCTTGCTCAACGGACGAGTTTCCTGCACGCGCACTTTGTCGCCTATTCCGCATTCGTTTTTCTCGTCATGGGCATGGTATTTCTTTGTCTTGTTGACAAACTTACCGTAAATTGGATGTTTCTCTTTGTACTTAACAGTAACAGTGATTGTCTTGTCACATTTGTTGCTGGAAACAATCCCAACTCTTTCTTTTCTTAAATTTCTTTTTTCTTCCATCGCTACTTGGGATTATTTTTGTTGTTAAGTTCACGCATACGCAATTCTGTCTTCATACGTGCAATCATTCTTCTGTCCTGTGTGATTTTTGCAGGATTATCAAGAGGAGAGATTGAATGGTTGATTTTCATCTGGACATATTCTTTCTGAGCCACCTCAAGACGTTCACGCAGTTCTTTTGTGCCCAATTCTTTAATTTCTACCTTCTTCATAACCTATTACACATTTTGAGTTGGATCATAATCACGTCTTACGACAAACTTAGTAGTCACCGGAAGTTTTTGGGCTGCAAGGCGCAATGCCTCTTTTGCCACATCGTAGCTCACACCTTCCACTTCAATGACTATACGTCCCGGTGTTATAGGGAAAACATAGCCTTCCGGATTACCTTTACCTTTACCCATACGCACTTCGGCAGGCTTCTTGGTAATTGGCTTATCCGGGAATATACGTATCCAAATCTGTCCCTGACGCTGCATATAACGGGTCACAGCCACACGGGCAGCTTCTATCTGGCGGCTGGTAATCCACTTGGATTCCAACGACTTTATGCCGAATGATCCAAAAGCCAACTGGTTGCCACGCTGAGCAAAGCCCTTCATGCGGCCTTTTTGTTGTCTTCTGTATTTAGTTTTCTTTGGTTGTAACATTGTTCTCTAATTTCAAGTCGGTTCAACGATTGTTTTTCTTCTCACGGAAACCGCCTTTTCTACCACGGCCACCGTTGTTGCCTCCACGGCTTTCTTTATTGGCAGACACAAAAGCCGGAGCGAGATCGCGCTTACCGTAAACTTCGCCACGGCAAATCCAAACCTTCACACCGATAATTCCGACCTTTGTCAGCGCTTCCACCAACGCGTAGTCGATGTCGGCACGCAAAGTGTGAAGCGGGGTACGTCCCTCTTTGAACATTTCCGAGCGGGCCATTTCGGCGCCGTTCAGACGTCCGCTAACCTGCACCTTGATACCCTCGGCGCCTGCGCGCATTGTGGATGTAATCGCAGTCTTGACAGCGCGGCGATAGGCAATCTTGCCCTCAATTTGGCGGGCAACGTTGTTGGCAACTATCTGCGCGTCGAGTTCCGGACGCTTCACCTCGTGAATGTTGATTTGCACATCCTTATCGGTTATCTTCTTCAGCTCCTCTTTCAGCTTGTCCACTTCCTGTCCGCCTTTTCCGATTATCAGTCCGGGACGGGAGGTGCACACTGTGATTGTGATGAGCTTCAAAGTCCTTTCAATGACGATACGAGATACACTAGCTTTTGCAAGGCGAGCATTAAGATACTTGCGGATCTTAGAGTCCTCAAGCAATGAATCACCGTATTTCCTTCCACCATACCAGTTAGAATCCCAACCTCTGATGATACCTAAGCGATTGCTTATTGGATTTACTTTTTGTCCCATTTCTTATGCTTCCTTTTTAGCGTTATTATCTTTTGTACCGATGAACAATGTAACATGATTCGAGCGTTTGCGAATCCTGTAGCCCCTGCCTTGAGGAGCGGTGCGGAGGCGTTTCAACATTGGAGCAGGGTCAACAAAGATAGTGTTGATGTACAACTCTCCGTTTTCTGCCTTCCGCTCGTTTTTCTGTTCCCAGTTGGCGATAGCCGAACGCAGCAGTTTCTCAACTTTCGCTGCGGCTTCCTTGTTGGAAAACTTGAGAACGCCCAAAGCCTTGAACACTTCCATTCCTCTTACCATATCCGCTACATAGCGCATCTTACGAGGAGAAGAAGGTATGTTGCGCAATTTCGCTCCATACAGAGTCTTCTTGGCTTCCTTTATTTTTTCGGCTGAGTTTCTTTTTCTTACACCCATTGTATTTAATTCTTTTTTATTTCAATAATTACTGTCCCAAGCCCTTATTATTTCTTCTTGTTGCCGGCATGGCCACGGAACACGCGTGTCGGGGCGAACTCGCCCAGTTTGTGTCCCACCATGTTTTCCGTAACGTAAACCGGGATGAATTTGTTACCGTTATGCACAGCAAACGTATGGCCTACAAATTCAGGAGCAATCATCGATGCGCGCGACCAAGTCTTGATGACCGACTTTTTGCCGCTCTCGTTCATTGCTGCAACCTTTTTGTCAAGCTTTACGCTGATATACGGGCCTTTTTTTAATGATCGACTCATAAATTTTCTAATTAATCAGTTTACTTTTTACGTCTTTCGATAATGTACTTAGAAGAATGCTTCTTAGGCGAACGAGTCTTAAGACCCTTAGAGTACAATCCTTTGCGAGAGCGCGGATGACCTCCGGAAGCACGTCCTTCACCACCACCCATCGGGTGATCTACCGGGTTCATGACAACACCACGGTTACGCGGACGGCGGCCAAGCCAACGCGAACGGCCGGCTTTTCCGGAACGCTCGAGAGCATGGTCGGAATTGCCTACCACGCCTACAGTAGCCTTACAAGTCGATAAAATCTTTCTCGTTTCTCCCGAAGGAAGTTTCACGATAGCGTAGTCACCCTCACGAGAAACCAGCTGTGCGAACGTACCTGCGGAACGCACCATGAAAGCACCTTGACCCGGGCGCAGCTCAATGTTATGAATTAAAGTACCAACAGGTATTTTGCTTAGCGGAAGAGCGTTCCCCACCTCTGGCGCGGCGTTCTCCCCGCTCATAACTGTAGAGCCAACTTGCAATCCGTTGGGTGCAATTATATATGCCTTCGATCCGTCTACATAATAAAGCAACGCGATACGCGCCGAGCGGTTCGGGTCGTATTCGATAGCCTTAACGGTCGCAGGCACACCGTCTTTCGTTCTCTTAAAGTCAATCAAGCGGTATTTGCGCTTGTGGCCGCCGCCGACATACCGTGTCGTGCGATGGCCCTCGGAGTTTCTACCACCCGTGGATTTCATTCCGACTGTAAGAGATTTCTCTGGTGTACGCTTAGTAATGTCATCAAATACACCAATAATTTTGTGTCTTTGCCCCGGTGTTGTGGGCTTAAATTTTCTTACTGCCATTGTTTAATTAAATATTGCTATAAAAATCTATAGTTTCACCTTCTGCCAACTTTACTATTGCCTTCTTGAATGCCGCAGTCTTGCCGCGAAGCAAAGCAGTGCGCGTATAACGGGTCTTGCGCTTGCCGTCGTAGCGCATTGTGTTGACGCTGACAACCTTCACGCCATACAGCCCTTGCACAGCATTCTTTATCTGCATCTTATTAGCGTCAGGAGATACACGGAAAGTATAAACCCCGCGTTTTTCTGTCAACGCCGTAGCTTTCTCCGTAACAATCGGTTTGATCATTATTTCCATTTTCATACCTCCTATTCGTTAAAATTCATTAATCACAGCCACACTGCTCTCGCTCAAAACCAGCGACTTGTTGTCGAGAATTTTGTATGTATTTAAGTCCGAAGCAGTTATGATTTGCACATTCGGCAAATTTCGAGCTGACAAATATACGTTTTTATCCTGAGCTGATAAAACCAAAAGCATTCTCTTGTCTGCTGTTTTTATATTTTTAGCAAAGTTTAAGAAATCTTTTGTCTTAGGAGCCTCAAATGTGAAATCCTCAACAACAATTATCTGGTTGTCCTGAGCCTTGGCCGACAAAGCCGAGCGGCGTGCCAACTGCTTAACTTTCTTGTTGAGCTTGAAGCGATAATCGCGAGGGCGCGGACCGAACACACGGCCTCCACCTCTCAAAAGAGGAGAATTAATGTCGCCAATACGCGCACCGCCGCCGCCTTTTTGCTTGTGCAATTTGCGCGTACTGCCGGATACTTCGCTTCTTTCTTTCGATTTATGAGTGCCTTGACGCTGGTTTGCAAGATATTGCTTTACGGCAAGGTAAACCACATGCTCATTCGGCTCGATAGCGAACACATTATCGTTAAGCGTCACTTTGCGTCCGGTATCTTCTCCTTTAATGTTATATACTGCAACTTCCATTATTTCTCAATTAAAACGATTGAACCTTTGCAACCCGGCACAGAACCTTTTATCAAAAGAAGGTTGTTCTCCGGAATCACCTTTAACACTTTCAGGTTTTGGACAGTCACACGCTCATTTCCGGTCTGGCCTGCCATGCGCATACCCTTAAACACTTTTGCCGGGTAAGAACAAGCGCCGATTGAACCCGGAGCGCGAAGACGGTTATGCTGACCGTGAGTCGACTGACCAACTCCGCCGAATCCATGACGTTTTACAACACCTTGAAATCCTTTACCTTTGGATGTGCCTATCACATCCACAAACTCTGCGCCGTCAAAGAGAGCAACTGTAATCTCGTCGCCCAGTTTGTAGCCATTCTCAAAACCTTTGAACTCGGCCAAGTGCCGCTTGGGTGTCACGCCCGCCTTTTTGAAATGTCCGGCTTCCGGCTTTGTTGTGTGCTTGTCTTTCTTGTCCTCAAAGCCAAGCTGCAAAGCCTCATAGCCGTCTTTCTCCAAAGTTCTTACCTGAGTGACAACACAAGGACCTACTTCGATAACAGTGCACGGCACGTTTTTGCCGTCGGCACTGAAAACGGATGTCATTCCGATTTTCTTTCCTAATAATCCTGGCATTTCTCTTATTATTTAATAATGTGTAACTCTAATATTAACCTTACGCTTTGATTTCAACATCCACACCGCTCGGAAGCTCCAATTTCATCAACGCGTCGATGGTCTTTGCAGTGGAACTGTAAATGTCAATCAAACGCTTGAATGAAGAAAGCTGGAATTGCTCACGCGACTTTTTGTTGACGAAAGTCGAACGGTTGACAGTGAAAATTCTCTTGTGCGTGGGGAGTGGAATCGGACCGCTCACAACCGCACCTGTAGCCTTGACTGTCTTTACAATCTTCTCGGCTGATTTATCAACCAAATTATGATCGTAAGATTTTAATTTGATTCTGATTTTTTGGCTCATATCTTTTTTATAATTTATTTCAACAAATCTACTCTACCTTGGCATTCAGTAAGCACTTGTTTCGCGATTGAAGTGCCGACTTCGGCATAATGCGAGAACGACATTGTGGAAGTGGCGCGTCCTGAAGTAATCGTACGCAACGCTGTCACATAGCCGAACATTTCCGCAAGAGGAGCTTTCGCCTTTACAATGCGCGCACCGCTGCGGCTTGTTTCCATGCCTTCCACCTGTCCGCGGCGTTTGTTAAGGTCGGAAATCACGTCACCCATGCTTTCCTCCGGAGTCACTACCTCTATCTTCATAATCGGCTCCATCAACACAGGACCGGCCTTTTCACAAGCCTTCTTGAACGCCTGAATCGCACAAAGTTCGAAAGAGAGCTGATCCGAGTCGACCGGATGGAACGAACCGTCAAGCAATGTCACCTTCAGCTGCTCAACCGGGAAACCGGCAAGCACACCGTTCTTCATCGCTGTCTGGAAACCTTTTTGAACAGACGGGATAAACTCCTTAGGCACGTTACCGCCCTTCACCTCGTCGATAAATTGCAGGCTTCCCTCGAAACCTTCATCAACCGGCTCTACACGCACGATAATATCGGCGAATTTACCGCGACCACCTGTTTGCTTCTTGAATACCTCACGCAATTCAACAGGCTTGGTGATAGCTTCCTTATATGTCACTTGCGGACGCCCCTGGTTACATTCCACCTTAAACTCACGGCGAAGACGGTCGATGATGATGTCCAAGTGGAGCTCACCCATACCGCTGATAACCGTTTGACCGGTTTCCTCGTTGGTTTCCACACGGAATGTCGGGTCTTCTTCAGCAAGTTTCTGCAGACCTACACCAAGTTTGTCGAGGTCTTTCTGTGTCTTAGGCTCTACTGCAATACCAATCACAGGATCCGGGAACTCCATTGCCTCAAGCACAATAGGATGCGCCTCATCGCAAAGAGTGTCACCCGTGCGGATATCCTTGAAACCTACTCCTGCACCAATGTCACCGCAACCGATGACATCTTTCGGGTTCTGCTTGTTAGAATGCATTTGGAACAGACGCGAGATACGCTCTTTCTTGCGAGAACGGCTGTTGAACACGTAGCTTCCAGCTTCCACCTGTCCCGAATATACACGGAAGAAGCACAGACGTCCCACATACGGGTCGGTGGCAATCTTAAATGCCAACGCGCTCATCGGCTCCTCAAACAAAGGCTTGCGCACTTCCTGCTTGTCAGGGTCGTCCAATGCGTGGCCGATAACCTCACCTGCGTCGAGCGGACTCGGCAAGAATGCGCACACATCGTCGAGAAGGCATTGAACACCCTTGTTCTTGAACGACGAACCGCAAATCATCGGCACGATTTCCATCTTCAAAGTTGCGATACGCAGCACCTTGCGAATCTCATCCTCTGTAATCGTCGACGGGTCATCGAAATATTTTGCCATGAAATCATCGTCAAACTCCGCGATTGTCTCAAGCATTTTGTCGCGCATCTTCTCGCACTCGTCTTTCAGCGAATCAGGAATTTCCTCTACGCTGTATTCAGCGCCCATAGTTTCATCGTGCCAAAAATAAGCCTTCATGGTGATAAGGTCGCACACACCCTTGAAAGTTTCCTCCGCGCCGATAGGCACTTGAATAGCGACAGGATTTGCTCCCAAAACTTCACGCACCTGACGCACTACCTCAAAGAAGTTGGCACCTGAGCGGTCCATCTTGTTCACATAACCGATACGCGGCACATTGTATTTGTCAGCCTGACGCCACACAGTCTCCGACTGAGGCTCCACGCCGCCCACAGCGCAGAATGTGGCCACAGCACCGTCGAGGACGCGCAGCGAACGCTCAACCTCAACAGTAAAGTCAACGTGTCCCGGAGTGTCAATCAAGTTGATTTTATATTTCTCACCCGCATAGTTCCAGAACGTGGTGGTAGCGGCGGAAGTAATGGTTATACCGCGCTCCTGCTCCTGCTCCATCCAGTCCATAGTGGCAGCGCCGTCATGCACCTCGCCAATCTTATGGGTAAGCCCCGTATAAAACAGGATACGCTCTGATGTAGTAGTTTTGCCGGCATCAATATGGGCCATGATGCCTATATTTCTCGTCAGATGAAGTTTATCGTCTATATTAGCCATTTTTCTTTTATGTTTTCAAATTAAAATCTAAAATGAGCGAACGCACGGTTAGCTTCCGCCATACGGTGCATATCTTCTTTACGTTTGAAAGCTCCGCCTTGTTCGTTGAAAGCGTCCACTATCTCAGCGGCGAGCTTGTCGCTCATCGACTTTCCTCCACGTTTGCGGGCATAATTGATTAGATTTTTCATTGAAATGGATTCTTTACGTTCCGGTCGGATTTCGGTAGGAACTTGGAACGTAGCGCCACCGACACGGCGCGATTTCACCTCTACTTGCGGTGTTATATTCTCCAACGCTTTTCTCCAGATGTCAAGCGGTGATTTCTCTTCATTGGGCAACTTTGACTTCACAGTCTCCAATGCTGAATAAAAAATTGTGAACGCGGTATTTTTCTTACCGTCATACATAAGGTGGTTCACAAATTTTGTAACGCGAGTGTCGCCAAACTTAGGATCAGGCAGCACTACTCTTTTTTTAGGTTTAGCCTTTCTCATTTTCTTTCAAAATTCGTTTTTGTTCGTTTGGTTGCTTTTAGCATCTTCAACAGCCATACGCTTACAGCCATTTACTCCGCCGAATGTTCAATCCAATAAACAAAAACCAAGTTATACACTTTTGTTTTGTTTATCTCTCTGCGTTTTAAGGTTTACTTCTTACCCTTTGCAGCCGCAGCACCTGCTTTCGGACGCTTCGCACCGTATTTAGAGCGACGCTGTGTACGTCCTGCCACACCGGCCGTATCCAATGTGCCTCTGACAATATGGTAACGCACACCCGGAAGATCCTTCACACGACCGCCGCGAACCATCACGATGGAGTGTTCCTGCAAATTATGACCCTCACCCGGAATATAAGAGTTCACCTCTTTTCCGTTTGTCAATCTTACACGGGCAACTTTACGCATTGCCGAATTAGGCTTCTTGGGAGTGGTGGTGTAAACACGGACACAAACGCCACGGCGTTGCGGACAACCGTCCAACGCCGGCGATTTGCTCTTGTCAACCAGAGTCACACGCCCTTTTCTTACTAATTGCTGAATTGTAGGCATCTTAGTTCTTTTTGTTATTACTCTTTTTAATTAATTATGTTTCAATTCTTTATTTCAAGCAAACCTCTCCGTTGCAGAGCATTCGGCACACGATGTCACCCGATGCCATACAAGCCCCTGCTCGAAAAGCGTTGCAAAGATAGTCACTAATTTGTTTACTGCCAAACATTTTTATCGCCATAATCCCGCTTACAGGCAAATAGCACGCATTTTTAAGGCCTTTTGGTGTGTATTTTAATTTTATATAACATTTATTACGATTATTTACACCTACAAATCATATCTATAGACAATCCGGATAAAAAAACAGGAATATTTGCACACAGAGATACAAGCATAACAAATATTATACTTAAATTTGACACCTGCAAAAAACACAACGATTATGAAAAATATAATCCTTTTCGACGACAAGGACAAGTGGACAGAATTGCTTCCAATAGTCTACACACGCCCGATAGCCGACATACGCATCGGCATAATGACAATAAAAGAAAAATGGCAGCACTATTTCCCCGATGCCGCGTTCTCGTACAGCACCGCCGATTATCTCTCCGTAAAATATCCGGCAACTATTGCCGACGACAACATCTTCATAGCCGGCAACTATTGCCCTGACAACGAGCTCGCAGAAGCTGTCAGCGGCATGGCAGAAAGCGAAGCGTTGTACATAGGCACTGAACTTGTGGCTTTTCGCGGCACAGCCGAAGATTTTCAATCAAAAAAGTTCGCAAAGGCCACAACCATTGACGCAAGCCCCACTGCAATCCGCCAGCTCTATGACATTTTTCTGCTCAACAGCGATGAGCTTCAAAAAGATTACCGGCGGCTCACTCACGGCAAAAAGTCGCAACCGCTAAGCGACACATGCACTGTCGTAGGGCCGCGCACCTCGGCCGACGGCACACCAACCATATTCATAGAAGAAGGAGCCACGACAGAAGCTGCCACATTCAACACCACAGAAGGCCCTATATATATAGGTAAGGACGCGATAATAATGGAAGGAGCCTGCATAAGAGCTCCGTTTGCGGCATGCCGCCACGCGCAAGTCAACATGGGCGCGAAAATCTACGGGGCTACAACACTCGGTCCGTACTGTAAAGTAGGAGGAGAGCTCAACAACGTAGTCATGATTGGATACAGCAACAAAGCCCACGACGGATTTCTCGGCAACGCCGTAATCGGAGAATGGTGCAACATCGGAGCCGGCACAAACGCTTCCAATCTGAAAAACGACTACACCGAAATAAAGCTATGGAACTACAAGGCGCACCGCTTTGTCCGCACAGGCCTCCAATTCTGCGGGCTGATAATGGGCGACCACTCAAAAGCCGGCATCAACTGCATGTTCAATACAGCAACTGTCATAGGCGTAGGCGTCAACATACACGGAGCGGGATTTCCCCGCAATTTCGTGGCATCATTTTCCGAAGGCAGCGTCGCAGGATATACGGACGTTTCTGTAGCCAAATTCTTCGACATAGCCAAACGCATGATGGCACGGCGCGGCATTACCCTGAGCGACAACGACAAAGAAATTTTTGAATCGATATACCAAATAGCCGACAACTACAAATGATTTTTGGCACCGTAGCACTCTTACTGTTTACGACGCGATATTTTCGACATGAAGCGGCGGAACGCCGTTGTATATGAAACAGGCTTCACGTGAGCCGACATCGGATCGGAGAAAGTCTGCAGCGCGGTAGGCTCTCCGAACTGGTCCGGATAAAGCAGCATCAGACTGTTGTTGGAAAAATAATGGCTTATCTGCGAGGGCAGACGGTCAAACGCAGTCGTATATGAAATCGAGCCGCGGCGGGCGCTTACGACAACAAGCAAATGGTCGTAATTCACATCGGCGGAAAGCAACAGCAAATCATCCCAACTGTCCATACCGATGATTTTCACTTTTTCATTCACTATATGCGAAAACAACAGCCGGCGAAGACACATGGCTGTCTGCCCTCCGGCATGAAAATATATATTGCACCCAAGCACGCTCCCCAACTTAGAAATATGCCCCACCCATTTTGAGAAACCCGCCTCATATTCAGCCTTCGGAGGGACAGCCACCACAATGCGGCGGATTGTGTTGAGAGGCATAAGCATTTTCAATATTATCACCTCGCGATGCACCTCATTGAGCAGCGTTTCCGCCAAACCGCCAAGAAACGAGTCCATCATGTTGGATTTGCGATGCAGTCCGATTATGATGTCGGTCGCTTCCTGCTCTTTTTGCGTATGGATAATGCCTGAGGCCACATTAAGTCCATAACGGCTTATAGGCTTCACGGCCACACCTGCGGAATTGGCTATCCTGACTGCCTCCAACAAAAGCCGTTTACCGCCACGCGCCTTCGCGGGCGAAGTGACACTGTCGTTAATCACGTTGAGAGCAACGATATTATCCGTCTTCTTCGGGTCGCGTATCATCAGCGAAAGGCTTACAAGATGCTCCACCGTATCGGGATTAGACACCGAAATCAATATTTTCTCATTGTCATCGTCGCCGCCATCCTCTTTCAATGTGTTTTCGTCGAGAGCAATACGGCGGGAAGCGCGTTCTGTGGCAAACGAGCTGACAATACATGTGACAAGTATCAACGCTATCGCTCCATTCAGCACCTCATCGCCAAGCAGGCGGGAGCCATCCGGCAAAATTATCCCATAGCCGACAAGCACAACAGCAAGCGTGGCAGCCGCCCTTGCCGAACTCAGCCCGAAAAGCATTCCGCGCTCAATCTTCGACATCCGGCACAATTTCTGTGTGACCCACGCCGCTATCCATTTTGTGGCCAGCGCCATCGCAATCATCACAAGAGCCACCTCAAGAGCCCCTATGCTGCCAACAAATACCTCCAAATTAATCAGCATCCCCACTCCTATGAGGAAATAAGGGACAAACAAAGCGTTGCCCACAAATTCTATATTATGCATCAAAGGCGACACATGAGGAATCAGCCTGTTGAGAACCAAGCCCGCAAGGAAAGCTCCCAAAATGCCCTCCATGCCCACAAACTTCATAAGCCCGGCGGAAAGAAATACAAGCGCAAGAACAAAGATAAACTGCACTACTCCGTTGCTGTATTTTCTGAAAAACCACCTTCCGACACGCGGAAAAAAATAGATTATCAACACAGCAAGAAGCGCGACTCTGCATACCAACCAAAACAACGAAAGCGGATTTTGGCCGCCATCCTTAAATTGCCCGCCAATAATGGCAAGCACAAAAAGAGTGAGGCTGTCAGTGATAGCCGTGGCTCCAACCGCTATGCTGACACTACGGTGGCGTGTCACGCCATAGCGCGCCACTATAGGATACGACACGAGCGTATGCGACGCGTACATCGCAGCCATCAGCAACGCCGGAGCCAATGAATAGCCAAGCACATAAGCATTGGCGTAATATCCCAAAGTCATTGGCACAACAAAACCTACCAAGCCGAAAATCAACGCTTTTACGCGTATCGACTTGAAGTTCTCCATATTCATTTCCAAGCCGGCGAGAAACATTATGTAGTAAAGTCCCACATTGCCGAAAAGAGCGAAACTGCTGTCACGGTCAAGCAGATGAAAGCCATGCTCGCCGATAAGCACGCCCGCAAGAATCATGCCTATGATATGTGGAATATTCAACCGCCCGAAAATAATTGGAGCAAAAAGAATGATGCACAGCACTATAAAGAAAATCCACGTAGGGTCGGTTATTGGCAATTCGATATGTGGAAATAATTCTGTCATCAGGCGTTAAAATCTTGCACAAAAATATAAATAATATTTGTAATTTTGCAAATAAAACAATGAAAACGCTGTTGTATATTTACATACTCACACTTTGCGCCACAATCATTTCCGCCTGCGCAAGTAAAAGCCCGGCAGAAACCGGAAACGGCGAAACAACCGACGCGTCATTGCAGGAAATAGAATCATGCGTAGGACGCGAGGAATGGGAAACCGCACGGATAAAAGCCGAAAACGTTTACGCCGCCGAGCGCGGCAGGCTGTCGCCGCTACAAGCCGCAAAACTCACAACTGTCTACATATCACTGACATCGGAGCCCGGAATAGGTTTCGAGCAATTTTACAATTACGCGCTGCGCATCGTGGAGCTGCACGATTACGCCATGGCGAAAGACTCGTCACTGGTTTCAAACTATTTCGAGATAGTCGGAGGCGGAAAAATGATACAAGAGGCATACGACAACTGCAAATACATAATCTCCACAAAAAAGGAAATCGGCAACGACAGCACAATTATATTCAATTAGCCACAGAAATTTTCTTTTTGCATACAAATACTTCAATTTTAAGATTATTTATTACCTTTGTGGGCAAAACAGGAGCCCAATGGACGCATTATAGCGCAAGCCATTGTTTTACAATATGTTGCACTTAATTCATTCTGCGATAGAGTGATTTTTAAAGGCAATTTTATATTTAAAAAATGCAAAATGGACGCCGGGATTCCTATACATTCCGGTGACCCCAAGAATTACAATCACATAAAGCGACAAAAATGAAAATTGTACAGCAGTTTTGCCTCCTCACGGCAATCTTACTGACAGTCACAGCATGCAATACGACCAAAAATGTGACGTATCTGCAAGATATAGAGACCAATATGGTAAGCACTGTCGACTCCGAGCACAGTATCACCATCCAGCCAAAAGACATGCTGTCGATAGTCGTCACCTGCAAAGATCCGGAACTGTCGGCCATGTTCAATCTCCCCTCTGTCAGCTATCAGGTAAACTCTGAAATCACTGCCGGAGAAGCTACCACACAACGGCTGCTGGGATATGTGGTCGACGAGCGTGGATACATAGATTTTCCCGTATTGGGACAAATAAAAGTGGCCGGACTTAACCGTTGGCAGCTGCAAGACAAGATAAAAGAAGAAATAAGCAAGCGCAATCTGCTCAAAGACATGATTGTTACCGTAGAGTTCATGAACTTCAAAATCTCAATTCTCGGCGAAGTGAAAACTCCGGGCTCATATACCATAGAAGGCGACAAAGTCACCATTATCGAAGCCATAAGCATGGCGGGAGATTTGACAATCTATGGCAAACGCGACAATGTATATGTGATACGAGAGGACGGCGACGAGCGCACCACCTACAAAGTGGACTTACGCTCCACAGAGCTGTTCAAGTCTCCGGCATATTATCTGAAGCAGAACGACATAGTCTACGTACAGCCAAACAAAGTGCGCGCCGGGCAGTCAACAATCAACGAAAACAACATGAAATCAGTGACACTATGGATGTCGATAGCATCTTTACTTTCTTCGATAGGAGTACTGATAACAACAATAATCAACAATAAAAACAATTAATCACCGAATAAAACCCTACAGCCATGTCCGAAAATATCAACAACGAAAACGCTGAAATTCAAGAAGGGAAAAACGATTTGCAAATAAGCGACATCATAGCTTGGACATTCAACCATAAGACGTTCATAACTCTGTCTGTTGTAATTTGCCTTTTATTGGGGTTGGCGCATGTATACCGCAGCCAGCCAATGTTTCTGCGTGAGTCAAGCGTAATGATACGAGCAAACATTCATGGTAACAGCGAGATCGGTGAGCTTGCCGCATTCTCCGACCTTGGCATATTCAACACAGGATTGGATGTATGCAACGAATTAGAGGCCTTCCGCTCTCCCATTTTGATGGAGCGGATAGTGGAACGGCTCGAACTTAACACCACATACACATCAAAGAACTGGATAGGACGCGTCACCAACTGGTATGACAACACGCCACTGAAAGTCGACTTCTCAAAAATAAACGCGGAATTCGACGAAAAGCCTATAGAAAGCATATCCATGAGAATAAAATCGGAAGACGGCGGAAAAACGTTTTTGGTGAGCAACATAAAAATCAACGGAAAAAAGGTGGAAAGTGAAAAAATAACAGCAAATGCCGGACGGCCGGCAAACACTCCCGCCGGAGTAATAACAATAACTCCCACCGAATTTTTCGAAAAAAACTACGATGACAATGCTGTTACCGTAGGGCATACATCGGTGAAAAACATGGCAAACATCTGCCTGAAGAAACTGTCGGTAGAGCTTGCCGACAAAAAAGCCACTGTCATCAACTTCAGCTACACCGACCCTTCTCCAAAACGCGCGGAAGACATTCTTAACTCACTGCTCGACGTATATAACGAAGAATGGGTCAACTACATGAGCCAATCGGCCGAGAACACATCAAAATTCATCAACGAGAGGTTGGTGGTAATAGAAAAAGAGCTCGGCATGGCTGATTCCGACATAGAAAAATTCAAAAGCGAGAACAAACTTCTCGATGTGACATTAGAAACCGCCCAAATGACCCAAGAGTCAAGCAAATATTCAGACGCGTCGTTCCAAATCAACAACCAGCTGACAATAGCCCGTTACATACATGATTATCTGACCGACGGCACCAAAACGCTGGATCTGCTGCCCTCAAATTCCGGCATCGAAAACGACAATGTTGAAGACCAAATCGCGCAATACAATAAAATGCTGCTCGAGCGGCAACGGCTCGTCGACAACAGCAGCGACAAAAACCCGCTCGTTTCCGACCTCAACAATCAGCTCAAAATGATGCGTTCAACGATACTGCGCTCAGTCGACAATCTTATAAGCACTCTGGAAATTCAAGCCGACAGGCTGGCCGCGCAAGAAAATGAGATAGCCGGCCAAATCACGTCCAATCCAAGCAAAGTGCGTGAATTGGTAAGCATCGAGCGCCAACAAAAAATCAAAGAGCAGCTCTATCTCTACCTTCTCCAAAAACGCGAAGAAAACGAGTTATCGGCCAACATTGTGGTCAACAACACCCGACTGCTGAAACCGGCCACCGGACAGAACGCGCCTATCTCTCCCAACAAAATGATTATCATGGCCGCCGCGCTTATTCTCGGAATAGCAATCCCCTACGGGTACATGTTCCTTATTAACATGACCGACACCACCGTGCGCGGGCGCAAAGACGTAGAATCGCTCAACACGCCCGTACTCGGAGAAATACCGCTCAACCAAGCGCCCAAAAAGTTAGAGTTCATCCGGAAATTCATTCCGAGCAAGAAAAAAGAGGAGTTGCCGAGCATTGTCGTGAAACCGCAAAGCCGCGACGTAATCAACGAGGCATACCGTGTGATAAGGACAAACATCGATTTCATGCTCAGCTCAAGCAAGGCCACACAAGCCATCATGCTGACATCCTACAATCCGGGTAGCGGAAAGACATTCTCTACCATCAACATCGCCACAAGCATGGCTCTGAAAAACAAGAAAGTGATAATCGTCGACCTCGACATCAGAAAAGCCACGCTCAGCAAACTCACCGGAAACACCAATAAAGGCATCACCTCATATCTCAACAGCCAGACAGACGTCGACTCCATTATCGTCAAAAATATCGAAGGCATAAAAGGTCTTGACATAATACCTGTCGGCATCATTCCGCCAAACCCGACGGAATTGCTGCTCAGCGACAGGCTGCAATTACTGATAACAGAATTGAAACAACGCTACGACTACGTGTTCCTCGATTGTCCGCCTTACGGAATAATCGCCGACACTTCGATAATAGCAAAAGTGGCCGACCGCTCTATATTCGTAATACGCGTGGGACTGTTCGACCGCCGCGCCCTTCAGGAGATCGACACCATCTACAAGCAGCTGCCCAACATGTCACTGCTCATCAACGGCAGCCGGCAAAGCTCAGGATACGGCTACAGCCGCTATGGTTATGGATATGGCTACGGCTATGGGAGAGAATAACATCCTCTCAAACAATAGCTTAGCATTCGGAAGATTTAAAAAATCACATTAATGTCGCTTTTTAGAAAGCAATCCGTCGAAAAAAGCGGATTTCTCAACGGATTTACAGATCGCCACTCCCACCTACTGCCGGGAGTGGACGACGGATTCCGCACACTCAGCGAAACCATAGAGGCACTCAGCTATATGGAAACAGCCGGAGTGGCGGAAATATGGCTGACACCCCACATCATGGAGGACATCCCCAATACGACCGGCAGCCTGAAAGCCCGCCACGAAGAGCTGGTTGCCGCCTACAAAGGCTCCATAAAGCTCCGGCTCGCATCAGAGAACATGCTCGACAATCTCTTCGAGGAGAGGCTCGCCTCCGACGACCTGCTCCCGATGGAAGACAACATCCTGCTCGTGGAAACCAGCTACTTCAATCCGCCGATCGAATTCCGGAAAATACTCGGCGACATCGAGGCAAAAGGCTATCGCCCCCTGCTCGCCCACCCGGAGCGGTACAAATATATGGAAATGGACGACTATGCAGAGCTTAAAAGGCTCGGCATAATGTTCCAGCTCAATCTCGGAGCAATAACGGGAGGCTACAGCAAAGAAACCCGGCAAAAAGCCAAAGAGCTGCTCAAGCGGGGTTGGTACGACTTCATCGGCAGCGACTGCCACAGCCTGCGCCACTACCGCTCGGCAGTCAGCGCCCACATATCCTCCTCAACCCTCAGCTCCCTCCGCAAAATCATCAACAAAGCAGAATTATAATGAACAACAGCAGTCCATGTGTTTCCATAATAGTGCCGGTATATGGTGTTGAAAAGTATATCGGACAATGCGCCCGCAACATTTTTGGGCAAACTTACAAAAATCTTGAAATAATTTTTGTAAACGACTGCACACCTGACCATAGCATGGATATACTCCGTGACATCATGGGAAAATACCCAGACAGAAAAAAACAATGCAAGATAATCGATCTACCACAAAACAAAGGGCTTGGCAACGCACGAGCTGTAGGTCTGCAAAATGCCTCAGGAAAATATGTGCTGCAAATCGACAGCGACGACTATCCTGACATTTGCATGATAGAGAAAATGACCAATTTGGCAGAACAAGAGAACGCTGACATAGCAGTATGTGACTATTACGAGGCATACCCAAACACACTAATAAAAAAAACTGTAAACTATAAGACGAATCCCGATGATTGCATGATTGGAGTCTTGAACGGCACTCTTTTATCATACGTATGGAACAAACTCATACGCCGCGATTTATATACAGAAAACAGTATATACCCTGAAGCAGGATTAGACATGCGTGAGGATATGCACGTAATGTACCGCTTGATGTACTTCGCAAAAAAGATAGCTTATCTGCCAGAACCACTTTATTACTACCGACGCGACATACCTGGCAGTTATACACACAAACGGATGAGCCCTACGGCGCAACACAGCGCAGAAATGCTGCTACAGTACATGGACTACTTTTTTAAAGAACAAAACATCACAAAGACTTCCACTCTTCAAGCTGCAGCGCATTTAAAAGCATACTTGAAAGCAGAAATAATCCTTTGTGGCGACATCAGCCGGATGAACAAATGCGGACTTTATGACAATGTGCCACTACCTGACATAATGAGCCATCCGACAGGCAGCCGCATACTTAAAGCCGCCTCGTGGTGCTATTACCGCCACCTACGTCCACTGACATCCATGATACGCTCCCTCCGCAAAATCATCAAAGAATAAATATAATCAGTCAAAACATATAAATTATGAAAGCTTGTTTTATGGGCTTAGGCTACATAGGATTGCCAACCGCAATCATAGCCGCCAAACATGGAGTTGAAGTAACAGGGGTTGACATCAACCCGACAGTAGTTGAAATGACCAATCAAGGACATTTGCACATAATAGAGCCCGGCATGGAAGAGATGCTGCAAGATGTTGTAAAATCCGGAGCGCTCAAAGCCTCCACCACACCGGAAACATGCGATGCCTATTTCATGGTCGTTCCTACCCCGTTCAAAGGCAACCACGAACCCGACATTTCATACGTAGAAGCAGCCACACGGGCGGTAATCCCATTTCTTAAAGAAGGCGACCTTTACGTAATCGAGTCAACATCGCCGGTTGGTACCACTGACAAGATGGCTGGCCTTATTTTTGAGTTACGCCCGGAACTTAAAGGCAAAATTTTCATAGCATATTGTCCGGAGAGAGTATTGCCGGGTAATGTAATCTATGAGCTTGTACACAACGACCGTGTAATCGGCGGCATGAACGAGCAATCCACCGACAAGGCTATCGAGTTCTACAGCCAATTCGTACAAGGCACACTGCACCGCACAAATTGCAAAACAGCCGAAATGTGCAAACTCACCGAAAATTCCTCACGCGATGTGCAAATAGCCTTTGCTAATGAACTGTCACTGATATGCGACAAAGCCGGAATAAACGTATGGGAGCTCATCAGTCTTGCCAATAAGCATCCCCGCGTAAACATACTGCAACCCGGATGCGGAGTAGGCGGACACTGCATAGCAGTCGACCCGTATTTCATAACAGCCGATTTCCCTGTAGAATCACAATTAATAGCAAAAGCGAGGGAAATCAACAACTACAAAGCATTTTGGTGTGCAGAGAAAGTAGAAAACGCAATGCTCAAATTCGAGCTTGAGCGCCACCGCAAGCCGTGTGTGGCGATGATGGGGCTTGCTTTCAAACCAAATATCGACGACTTGCGCGAATCTCCAGCAAAATACATAACAACGAAAGTGATGCAGAGCTGCAACAACGCCAACATACTTGTCGTAGAGCCCAATGTGAAAGAACACAATGTGTTCAAACTCACTGACTATAACGAGGCATACGACAAGGCCGACATTGTGGTGTTCCTCACAGCCCACAACCAGTTCAAAACCCTCCCGTGGCGCGACGACAAAATAATACTCGACTTCTGCGGAATATACAAAAAAAGTTGATGCACTTCGTGCATCAGGTTAATGGGTACAGGTTAATGGTTATACAGTTAATCTACCCCATAACCACCTTTAAAAAACATAATATGGACAGCTTCTCATTTGAGAAATTAGAAGTATACAAAAAGGCAAAAGGATATGTCAAAGACATATATTCTTTAACATACAAATTTCCGCAAAGTGAAAGATACTGCCTATGCGACCAACTTAAAAGAGCCGCAGTTTCAATAGCCTCTAATATTGCAGAAGGATCAGGACGCAACTCTTACAGAGATAAATCCCATTTTGTCGAGATAGCATACGGCTCACTGATGGAAACTCTCTGCCAACTTCAAATATCCACAGAGTTAGGGTTCATCAACCAAGATGAATATACCGAACTTAACAAAGAAGCCCATATAATCGCAAAACTGTTATCAGGATTACGCAAATCGTTTAAATCTGCAATTCTGACACAAACAGACAAATAAATAACCCATAACCTGTGGCCATAAGCCACAATAACCAATAATCTCATAATTTCGTAAATTATGAAAAAAATCATGCTCGTTTTCGGGACACGCCCGGAAGCCATCAAGATGGCTCCCCTCGTGAAAGAGTTTCAAAAACATCCCGATAAATTCCGGACTATAGTGTGTGTCACCGGACAACACCGGCAGATGCTCGACCAAGTGCTCGAAATATTCGACATACGTCCTGACTACGACCTCAACATAATGAAACAAGGCCAGGACCTATACGACGTGACAGCCCGTGTGCTGCTCGGAATGCGCGACGTGCTGCAGGAAGCGCAACCCGATGTGGTGCTCGTGCATGGCGACACAACAACCAGCACAGCTGCCGCCCTCGCCGCTTTCTACCGGCAAATCCCCGTAGGGCACGTCGAGGCAGGATTGCGCACACACAACATCTACAGCCCGTGGCCGGAAGAGATGAACCGCCAAATCACCGGACGCATAGCCACCTACGACTTTGCTCCCACACCTCTCAGCCGCGAGAACCTGCTAAAAGAAAACGTCGACGACACGAAAATCACCGTTACAGGCAACACCGTAATCGACGCGCTCTATTGGGTAGTCAGCAAAATAAAATCCGACAGCAGCCTCGATCGCAATCTTGAGACTACACTATCGACAGCAGGATATGATGTAGCCCGGCTCGCCGGCGGAAAAAAACTCGTGCTCATCACCGGACACCGCCGCGAAAACTTCGGCGACGGATTCATCTCCATGTGCCGCGCCATCAAGCATCTCACGGAAAAATATCCCAATGTAGATTTCGTATATCCGATGCACCTCAACCCCAACGTGCGCCGTCCGATACACGAAGTATTCGGTGCTGATCTCAACAATCTCGGCAACATGTTTTTCATCGAGCCGCTGGAATACCTGTCGTTCGTCTATCTCATGGAAAAATCCGCTATAGTACTAACCGACAGCGGAGGCATACAAGAAGAGGCACCCGGTCTGGGTAAGCCGGTGCTCGTCATGCGCGACACCACAGAGCGGCCTGAGGCTCTCACAGCCGGCACAGTGAAACTCGTTGGCACCGACTTCAACAAAATCGTAGGCGAAGTATCCGCGCTTATCAACGACCCGGAGGCCTACCAACGCATGTCGCGCGCCGTCAACCCCTACGGCGACGGCCTTGCCTGCTCCCGCATCGTTTCAGCCCTGATGAAATAAAACCCATCCAAAACATACTAATAATGAAAGTCATCGAACTAATGGGCATGAATTCCACCAAATACGGTAGAATAGAAAAATTCAACTTGCAAGCGGCGTACAAAGATTGTTGAGATTGCACAGGAATTAAACAATACAGATTCTGATGAAATATTATATCTCATTATTTTTATACTACGCGATTCTGCAACACCTGCCTAACACCACGTTCCCCGTGATAGGGCACCTGTGCAGAAATATGAGGTATTTGGCCTGCCGCAACATTTTTCGCTCATGCGGCAAGCATATCGACGTATGCCGTAAAGTGCATTTCGGACGCGGCACCGACATTGAGATTGCCGACAATTCCGGGCTCGGCCCCAACATGATTATACGCAACACTAAACTGAAAATAGGCAGCCATGTGATGACAGGCCCCGACATCCTCATTCAAGGGGGGGGGCACAGGCATGATAACCCATTGCTACCCATAGGTATGCAAGGCAATATACCAAAAAGCGAATTAGAGATAAAAGACAATGTATGGATAGGCACACGCGCCATCATACTCGGCAACGTACGAACCATCGGCACAGGCTCGATAATAGGAGCCGGAGCAGTAGTAACGAAACCTGTCCCCGACTATGCCATAGTTGCCGGTAATCCTGCCCGTGTGATACGCTACCGCACAAGTCAACAAAAAAACGAATGAAAGATATAATCACATATATCAGAAGCGATTACCACCGATATTACGGGGGGGGGTACAACACATCCCTGCTAAAAATCATCCTCACGGCATTAATAGCTAAAAACCACTGTTTCGCCTACTCGTTCTGGCTAAGACTCTGCATGAGAAAAAATCCGTTCTACATAATTGCCCGTTTGAAACACTACCGCCTGTCGCGGCTCTACTGTGTACAGATACCGCCCACCGCAAAAATCGGCTACGGATTCTACATAGGGCACGGCATAGGGATAGTGATAAATCCGGGCACCAAAATCGGTAATAACTGCAACATCAGCCAGTTTCTCAACATCGGCAGCAACAAAGGCACGCCCGCAACGATAGGCGACAACGTGTACATAGGGCCGTCGGTCTGCATTGTCGAAGACGTGAAAATAGGCGACAACGCCACTATCGGAGCAGGAGCCGTCGTTACGCGCGACATTCCGGCAGGCACCACTGCCGCCGGAATCCCCGCCAAAATAATCTCCAACCACTCCCACCCCGAATACATCCAAAACAAATGGCAAATCAACTAAAGAACAATGATACAAATCACAGATAAATCCAAATGCACAGGATGCTGCGCCTGCGTTGACATCTGCGGACATAATGCCATATCACTAAAAACCGACAACGAAGGTTTTTGGTATCCGGAAGTTGACAAGGCAAAATGCGTGGAATGCGGGTTATGTGAAAAAGTATGTCCGGAACTCCACATCACAGAGTTGAAGAAAAACGACTATGAGCGTCCGGCCCACACCATTGCCGCAATCAACAAGCGCATGGACATCCGCTGGGACAGCACATCCGGAGGCGCGTTCTCAGCATTGGCGGAAGCTATGTACCGGCAAGGAGGATACGTGAGTGGAGCCGTCTACAACGACGATTTCTCCGTAAGAAACTACATATCCAACAATCCCGACGACCTGCCAAAACTGCGCAGTTCCAAATATTTGCAAAGCAAAGCAGAAGGTCTATATAAAGAAATACGCACATTGCTGCGCAAAGGCGAGAAAGTATTGGCCTGCGGCACACCATGCCAAATGGCCGCATTGCGCTCTTTCTTAGGAAAGGACTATGAAAATCTAATAATTGTCGATTTCATCTGTCTTGGAATAAATTCGCCAAAAGTGTACCGGAAATATCTTGACTCATTAGAGCAAAAATTCGGAGGAAAAGTAGTCTATGTAAAAGCCAAAAACAAAGAATTGGGATGGCGCAACCTGACGCGGAAAGTAGTATTCGACAATGGCAAGAAATATTACGGAATCCGCATGGAAGACGATTTCCGCAGAGGCTACCACACCAACGCGTTCTCCAGACCATGTTGCTACGTTTGCCAATACAAAGGATTTCCGCGAATGGCTGACATAACCATCGCAGACTATTGGGGTATTGAAAAAATCGACCCCAACCTCGACAACAACATCGGGACATCGATGATACTGCTGAACTCCAAAAAAGGAGAACGGTATTTCGAGCTTGCAAAAGACCAATTGGAGTGGGAAGAAACCAAATTCGAATCGATTCTGCCCGGAAATAAGGCTCTCCTCCATCCTATGGGGCCGGCCACAATCAATAGGGAAGAATTTTTCAAGGATCTCGACACGATGCCGTTCGACAAAGTAGCGGAAAAGCATTTTCCGCTCAGACACAACAAACCCGGTTCCATCAAAGGCAAACTAAAACGCTTAATCAAGCCTTATTTCCTGCTCTACACATATCTCGGATTTTCCATTCCCGCATACATCAGATTTCTGCGGCTGAACAGCAGGAAAAACACCCTTTCGGATTTTAAGGCCGGACATGTGATATACACGCCGGCAGGAACAGTATTCGACATACATCCTACCGCCAAAATAGAAATCAACGCCCCGTTTGTCTACGGTTACCACCCAGTAAAAGGAATGAGAATGCCCACATGCCTTAAAATGACGGCAAATACCCGGCTCGTTATCAACGACGGCCCACTCACACGCTACGGAAAAGGGGCATATTCATTAAAATACGGCGCGTATATTGAGATAATAAATCGCGGCAAACTGACAATCGGGCAAGGCGCAGCAAATGTAGGCTTGACAATCATGTGCGCAAAAGAAGTGACCATCGGCAACTGGGTAAGAATAGGACGCAACGTTTCAATCCGCGACTTCAACGGCGGCCACGTCATCGTCAACGACCATTACGTGACCCATGCCCCTGTGCGTATAGAAGACCATGTTTGGCTTTGCACAGGCTGCACAATCATGCCGGGCGTAACTGTGGGCGAAGGTTCCGTAGTGGCTGCCAACTCCACCGTCACAAAAGACGTTCCGCCACACAGCCTCGTAGCCGGCTCTCCGGCAAAAGTGATTAAAGAAAATATAGAATGGTATTAAAAACATCCGAAGAATGCCCAACAGCAAACGAATAGCAAAAAACACGGCCTTGCTATATTTCAGGATGCTGCTTGTGATGTGCGTCACCTTGTACACGTCGCGAGTGGTTCTGAAAGTGCTCGGAGCGGAAGATTTCGGACTGTACAACGTTGTCGGAGGCATCGTGACGATGTTCACATTCCTCAACGGATCGCTCGGAGCCGCCACATCACGCTACATCACATTCGAGTTGGGACGTAAAAACCACAAACGGCTGAACGAAGTATTCAACGTAGCTTTCGTTGTCCACATAATGATAGCCATTGTCATAACTATTTTAGCAGAAACAATAGGCCTGTGGTTTTTCTATGAGAAGATGACCATCCCGCCCGACCGCCTAAATGCCGCATTCTGGGTGTACCAAATTTCAATAGCCACCTGTTTCGTCTCACTGACACAAGTGCCCTATAATGCCACAATCATCGCGCACGAGGACATGCGAATATTCGCCGCTGTAGGCATTTTCGACGCTTTGGCAAAACTTGCCATTGCATACCTCATACATATTTCTTCAATCGACAAGTTGGTATTCTATGCGGCGATGCTCTGCGCCGTGCAGGTTTCCATTCAGCTATACTACCGCTATTATTGCAACCGCAAATTCAGAGAGTGCAAAATCGCCTTATGCAAAGACAAACCTTTATACAAAGAAATGATTGGTTACGCGGGATCGGATATGATAGGGCAAATTTCCGTACTTGCGCAAGGGCAAGGGCTAAACATCCTGCTCAACATGTTTTTCGGGCCTGTGGTCAACGCGGCAAGAGGAATCGCTTATCAAGTGCAAGGCGCAATAACCCAATTCAGCGCGAACTTCATGACAGCCGTACGCCCACAGATAATCAAGTCGTATGCAGAAGGCGACATAAAAGGCATGATGAAATTGGTATGTCAAAGCAGCAATTTCTCATTCTACCTGATGTGGGCCATATCATTGCCGATATGCTTGGAAAGCCCATACATCTTGCGGTTGTGGCTCGGAGAATATCCCGATCATTCCGTAAGTTTCCTTATTTTAGTAATCATACTCTGCCTGATACAGACAGTAAAGACACCCCGCTCGACAATCTTCCATGCCTGTGGGCATCTGAAACTGTCTAACATCATTGTGGGCACAATCCTATGTGCCGCTTTCCCCTTGGCATACGCGCTGCTGCGGCTCGGCTATCCGCCGGAATCCGTATTTTGGGCAGCTAACGCCACAATGCTGCTGTCGGAATTTGCAAGCGCCTTGGTTTTGAAAAAATACATCCGCTATTCCATGCGCGGCTACTTCACAAGCGTTCATCTCAGGTGCATCGCAGTGGCAGCAGTATCATTCGTTATCCCTTATATGGTGTACGACAAATTCTTGGAAGAGTCTATTCTGCGATTGATTATCACAGTAATAATCACCACAATATCCGCGGCATTATCGAGTTTATACATAGGCATGGACAAGACAACGCGGCAAAAATTATTCAATTTGATAAAATCAAAACTATGAGCATACCGACAAAAACGCTTGCCAACGGAGTGGAAATACCGGCAATAGGCATGGGCACATGGCCGATATTCGGGCAAGCGCTTACCGACACTGTGGCCTGTGCTTACGATGCCGGATACCGCCTGTTCGACACCGCCGACAACTATTACAACGAGGCGGATCTCGGCAACGCTCTGCAATCACTCTGCAAGACTCGCGGCGCAAAACGCGAAGAGCTGTTCATCGTGACAAAAATCAGCGATGAGCTCTACAAACCCGGCACATTAGGGGGGGGGCTCCAACAGAGGCATATATTTTTGGAAAAGTTCTCCGGAGATGCAAAAGCCCGATTCGGTGAGACGCATTGTGAGAATGAAAGTAGAAAACAGCCTGCGGCAACTGCAGACCGACTATCTTGACGCACTGCTGATGCATTGGCCATACCCTGATTTCTTCCAAGAGATATGGCACGAAATGGAAGCCGTCTACAACGAAGGATTAGTCCGCTCGATAGGCGTCTGCAACTGCCGCCAACGCCATTTTGAAAAATTGCGGCAAACATGTGCCATCCTGCCGATGATCAACCAATTCGAAACATCGCCAATCAACAGCAAGCCGGAATTGGCCGAATATTGCAGGCAGAACGACATCCAAGTGATGATTTATTCGCCGCTGATGAACCTCAGGCTGCAATCACGCCCTCAGTACCACGATTTGCTTCAACACCTTGCCGGCAAATATTCAAAGACAAAGGCACAAATCGTACTGCGCTTCGATGTGCAACGCGGAATGATACCCATCCCCAAATCCACGCACCGCGAACGGTTGGAAAGCAATATCGGCATCTTTGATTTCACACTCTCCGAAGAGGAAATGCGACAACTGCTTGCCTGCAACGAGAACCGGCAATACATGCCGGAATCACGCTCTTGCCCGGGACTTTAAACAAACCATACAGCTATGAATTTGATAAATCGCGCACTTAATAAAATCATACGCGGAACCGAATGGTACGACCGCTATTGGGACAGCGTGCCAAAATTCTGGTCGCTCCGCACATTCGACATCGAAATAGTGAATCTCGGCAGTAACGCCGGGAAATATGATTTCTGCTACGAAGGCTGCAAACTTACAGGGATGAACTGGTCAACAGGCCGTCAGTCGCTCGTTCATGATTTCAATATCCTCAAAAACTACTTCAGCTATCTGAAAGAGGGGGCTTTCGTCGTAATCACAATAAGCCCGTTTTCGTGCATAAAAGCGAAATACACAACGCGGTCGAATCTGAAATACTACACATTCCTGCACCCTGCCACAATCATAGGATTTGACGAACAAGAGCGCATAAAAGCTCTCACCATAAAGGCAAATCCTTTCAAGGCGATGCCCGGCCTATGCATAAAACGTACTTTGAAAGAATATGCCCGGCAGATTCTCCCACGTCGGAAACCCGCAAAATGCGATTTCCAAAAAGAAGCGCGCACCATCGTCGATAATTGGTGGATGAGGCAGTTCGGTATCACCGATTTGGATGCCCCCCTGAGCGCGAATCACAGCCAAGACCAATCCGACCGCGCAAAGACGCTGCACGGCATGGTTGAATTCTGCGTAGAGCGCGGGCTGCGTCCCGTCATCGTCATCCCGCCCGTCCATCCGGAGCTGTCACATCTATTGAGCGGCACATTCCGCGAAAATTATATTTACACATTCATCCGCAAGGCGGAAACCGCCCCTGCCCCGTTCATCGACTATATGGACGACACCCGCTTCCAAAAAGACGAGTATTTCCAAAATCCATACTTCATGAACAAGCAGGGAGCCACAGCATTCACCAACCAACTCATAATCGACCTCACAAAATGAAAATAGCACTTGTAATATTTCCTTTACAGCCAAGTCACGGTTCAATACTACAGACTTTCGCTTTATATAATTTCCTGAAAAAAGAAGGACACATCATAACCATATTGGAAAGAAAACCTCCATTATTAAAGCCCAAAGAGTTATTGAAAAGATTTGCAAAATTAGTCATAAGACGCTGTATTACAAGCTATAAAGGCCCTATATTCTATAGAGGGAGATTTCCATCTATAAAAATGAAAGAATTAACTCCTTTTATTAATAATTATTTGGGAACAGACCTGACAACAACATACAGCAAAACTGAAACATGCAATTTTGCAGAATCAAACCACTTTGACGCATATATTGTCGGAAGCGATCAGACATGGAGACCAAAATACGTAACCGATATTTTTCATTATTACCTTGACTTTCTTCCCGATTCATATAAGCAAAAACGTATTGCTTATGCGCCTTCTTTCGGTACAGACCAATGGGAATATAACGCCGAACAAACCAAAATATGCAAATCATTATTATCAAAATTCACAGCAGTATCCACACGTGAAAAATCCGGCACGTTTTTATGTCGCAAATATTTTGGAATAGACGCTGTACATGTATTGGATCCTACTTTCTTGCTAAACAAAAGTGACTACCTGAGCTTAGTCAACAACCCCCAAAACACAGAACAATATCACAAAAGTCTATGCTGCTATTTCTTGGACAAAACAGAAGAAAAAAACAAACTTGCAGAAATTGTATCAAAAGAGTTAGATCTCAAACCCATATATATAAATAACGAAACTGAGAATCCTAATGCTCCAAAAAACAAACTAATGGCTCCATCTATAGAAAAATGGATTTCTGGCTTTGCCTATGGAGATTTTATTATTACAGACTCTTTTCATGCCACAATATTTGCGATAATGTTTAACAAACCTTTTATAACATTTGGCAACATCCAACGCGGACTTTCTCGTTTTACATCTTTACTAAAAGATTTACAATTAGAGGATAGACTTATATGCTCAATGGCTAACAACAATCTAAAGCAGATACTATTTCACAAAATTGATTGGGATAAAACAAATCAACTGATTGAACAGCTACGCACACAATCAACAAACTTCCTAAAAACGTCACTAAATAAATAAGCTCATGGTAATTCATTTTCACTACTCAATGTTTCCTTATTCAGGAGAAATCAGAAGAATAAAAAATATAAACACTAATTTGGCTTTCAAACTCTCCGACAAAGTAATTGAGGTTGAATTTTTCAACATCAAAATGCTTAACCACATAAAGCACAAAGGCAAATTCAAACTCAACGATAAAATCTCAAAAAAATACTATCTGCCACTAATCCCGTCATACAGCAGGTATTCGTTTTTGCGTTGGCTCAACCGATTATGGACTTCATTGCTTATTGGTTTAATCTGTCTGCGCCACAAGCCAAGCCATATAATCGGAGAATATTCCGTTGCATATCAATCCATGAGATTTGTTAAGATTTTTTCACCGTCGACAAAAATAATCATAGACATACACGGAGCCTGCCCCGAAGAATATGAATATGCCACAGGCAACAATCACTCAGCAACATACAAAGCTCTGACAAAAGAAGAACAGAAAGGAATCAGCAAAGCTGACTACATTATCTGTCAATCAGAAGAGATGAAACAGCATATAATATCCAAATATGCTGCAAATGAGAAAAAAATTGCCGTTTACAAATGTGGTGTCGACACTTCAATATTTTTCATCAACCCACAAAAACGTATTGAAATACGCCAAAAATTAGGGATAGCCAATGATTGCACATTATTTGTATATTCCGGAGGACTGCACAAATGGCAAAAAGTGGAAGAATCAATAAATGTTTTTGAGAAATACCATAACCAATATTCTAATTCAAAACTGCTAATCCTCACTAAAGATTTAGAGCAATTGCAACAACTGCTTGAAAACAGACAAGAAATTGCAGATGCAGTAATAAGCAAATCACTGCCATTCAACCTCGTGCCTGACTACTTAAATGCAGCCGACATAGCATTCCTGCTACGCGACAATGTTGTCATGAACGCAGTTGCGTCACCAACCAAGCTTGCAGAATATATGGCTTGCGGGTTGCCGATAATCTCCACTGAAGTAGCAAAAAAATGGGTTTCACCCGAAGCCTATAAATTTATCATATTCTACAATGATATTCAACAAACATTATATTCTATAAATAAATTATGTGACTTATCACATAATCAGACTATTGCAGAATATGCACATAATAATCTGTCACTGTCCACAGATAACAAAAATCTATCAAGACTATTTGGATTATAATTATGACACAGCAAGAAACACTTGTTTTATATATTATAATACTACTTATTTGTACTACGACAACAGCCACAGTGCCATCCTACTCATTCAAGAACAATAGCAAAAGAGCTTATTTTTATCTTTTTGCTTCCATACCGATAATAATCTATACTTTATTTTGGGGACTCAGATATGACGTAGGAGCTGATTATTTAAACTATAAAGGATACTTCAGCTTCATGCCGGAAAAGATTGAAATAGGTTATCAATTTTTAAATAAGATTCTAAATAACTTAGGTTTTAATTATGTTTCTATTTTCATAGTAACTTCTTTTTTTCCGATATACACACTTTTTTTCATTGCCCGCAAAGAGAGTAAACCTTTTGCTGTATTATTGGTTTATTTCTTTTTCACGTCATCTCTCGTGTTTTTTACTCAAAATGGCATCCGGCAATCCATTGCGCTGTTTTTCATATTCATCTTAATATCAAAAATAAAAGACTCAAAACTGCCAACTCTAATCACATTAGCCATCCTCGCTTTGTTATTCCATAAAAGTGCGATTGTTCCAATTACTTTTATTACTCTTTTATATATATTGAAACCAATAAGAATAAACAAGTATATATTAATTTCTCTATTAATTATATTGACATTCACAGGCAGTAAACTATACGACATATTTTTCGCGAAATTCGCTTTCATGTTTGAATTATTGGATTATTCAGGATATGAAGAAAACATAGGTAATTATGAGTCCGCTGTCAAATACGACAGTGGATTTGGGATGATTCTAAAATTAATAATAAATTTAATTGTAATATACAATCAAGACAAATTTCTCCAAAATAAAGAAGACAAACAACCAATATATTATTTTTATATATTCTTTGTGATAGGGATTTTATTAGATAGAATAATTGCAGGTAACAGTATCTTTGGAAGAATGAACGTTTATTTCATAAACTCAAGAGTTATTATCTATGCTTACCTATGCTACTATCTAATCAGCCACAAAAACATCAAATACAGTATTATAATTGCGTTCATTATCGTTTCTATGCTTTTATTATATATTTCCTCCATATTAGGAAACTCAAATATTTGTGTGCCGTATAAATCAATCTTTTCAACAATCGTATGAAAATACTTGAAATAATTCCACAATTAGGGCAAGGAGGAGCGGAAAGGTTTGTGGTAGATTTAAGCAACGAGCTGTCGAAAAGCGATGACGTTACGCTCGTTGTGCTGCACAGCATCGACCGTACAGGATTTTTTGCAAAGGAAATCAGCCCGAAAGTAAAACTAATCAGCATGAACAAGCGGATGGGCATGGACTTCCGGCTGTTCTTCCGATTGCACAAACTCATCCGCAAAGAGAGCCCCAACGTTGTCCACACCCATCTGCGCGCCATAGTGTATTGCCTGTTGACATATCTGCCCAAGCCCAAAAAGATAAAATTCATTCATACGGTTCATAACGATGCCGAGAAGGAGGCCGGTAGTGGGATAAGCAAATGGTGCCGAAAGTTCGCGTTTCTATCAAAACGGGTCACGCCTGTAACCATATCAGAAGAGTCGCGACGCTCGTTCATCGATTTCTACGGCATCACTCCGCCCATGATATATAACGGACGACCTCCATATAAAGAATCACCGTTGCTTGCCAAAGCGAAAGACGAGCTTGGCAAACTGAGAGCGGACAGTGATTCCGCAATGATAGTCAACATTGCCCGCATCAGTCCGCAAAAAAAACAGCTTTCGTTGGCAAGAGCGATTGATAGCCTCAACAAAAAAGGCAGAAACGTTGAATTAGCGATTATAGGCAGAAACGACGACAGCCCGATAACTCCGCAATTGCAAGCCCTCAACTGCAAGCAATTGCATCTGCTTGGCACTCGCACAAATCCGCGCGACTACATGAAAACAGCCGACGCTTTCTGCCTGTCGTCGGTTTACGAGGGGATGCCCATTACCCTTATTGAGTGCTTCTCCGTAGGAGCCATCCCTATATGCACGCCCGTTGGCGGAATCATCAATATGATTGACGACGGCAAAAACGGCATACTCGCCACCGGCACGTCGCAAGAAGAGATAGAGGCGGCCATACTCCGCTTCCTCAACCTGACAGACGAAGAACGAGCAGAAATGAGGCGCAACTCGTTGGCTTCTTTCGCCAAATACGACATGGCAACATGCGCCATAAACTACAAAAATTTAATGAAGAAACTTAGTTAAAAGATGGAAGAAAAAACACCAAACATATTATATTTTGGAAATAAATTACTTAAATATGGCATAAACCCGACAACTATTGATTATTTAAGTGTTATTCTTCAGAAAACATATAATGTGACTACTTGTTCGGAGAGAAAAAACAAATTAGCCCGCCTTTTCGACATGGTTTTCACATTAATAAGGGAAAAGGGCAGCACAAACCTGATTCTAATAGACACGTATAGCACATTGAATTTTTGGTATGCGGTAATAATTGCTTTATTGGCGAAAAAATTCAGCATACCATACATACCGATCCTGCACGGAGGCAATCTTCCGAAACGATTAAACAAAAACCGTTCAATCTGTAAAACCATATTTGGCAATAGCTATATGAATGTTTGCCCATCAAATTATCTATATAACGCATTCAAAAATGCCGGCTTCAATAATCTCAAAATCATACATAATCCCATAGACGGAAGTATGTATAATCCAATCATACGTAATCAAATCACAATTCCAAAACTTCTATGGGTGAGAAGTTTCCGGTCAATTTACAATCCGCAAATGGCTGTAAAAGTACTAAATATCCTACACAGACATTATCCCGACGCCGAATTATGTATGATTGGAGGAGAATCTGACAGCAGCTTTAAAGAAACAAAACAATTGGCAGCACAATATGGACTGACAAAACACATAACATTTACAGGCAAATTATCAAAAACAGAATGGATTAACAAGTCAAAGGAATACAATATATTTATAAACACAACTACAATCGACAATACACCTGTAAGTGTTATTGAAGCGATGTCATTAGGA
Source organism: uncultured Muribaculaceae bacterium (assembly GCA_944321725.1). Taxonomy (GTDB): domain Bacteria; phylum Bacteroidota; class Bacteroidia; order Bacteroidales; family Muribaculaceae; genus Limisoma. Next base: position 18,034 of record CALUMI010000011.1, on the reverse strand, counting down.
TTTCCTGTTGTATCAACCAATGTTGGTGGCATTCCTTATATAATAACACACAAAGAAACAGGCATGTTGGTTGAAAACAACAATCCTCAGCAAATGGCCGACACAATAACCAAAATAGTTGCAGAGCCTGATTTGTGTTCAAAGTTATCTGAAAATGCAACTAAAGAAGCCCACTCTTATTTTTCAGAAAATGTATTAAAAGAATGGACAAACCTAATTAATCAAATTTAAATCAATCGAATTATGAATATTTACAACTATCCGTTAGCGATTGTGTATTCTTTAGCATTAATCGGAAAAATTTCTCCGAAAACAATGCTGACAGTCAGACAATGGATAAAAACAAAACAACTTATTAATTGGAAACATCCAAGAAACATGCAAGAATATGTCTATGCACAATTATTTCACAAGGACACTGACTTGCACTTATACAGTATCGCAGCCGATAAACTAAAAGTACGGGAATATATCAGCAAAACCATAGGAAACAAATACTTAAATGAGTTATATGGGAGTTGGGCAAAACCACAAAATATCGATTATGAAGAGTTACCTGACTCCTTTGTCCTTAAGACAAACAACGGATGTGCCACCAATATTTTCGTAAAGGACAAAAGCAAAATAAATAAAAACGAAATTTGCAAAACACTTAATCATTGGCTGCATGTCCCTTATGGGAATGCGACAGGACAAGTTCAATACTCTCTAATCAAGCCAATGATTATTGCTGAAAAATTCATGCGTCAATCGGATGGCACCAGCAACCTAATAGATTATAAATTCTATTGCGTAAACGGGAAACCTGTAAACTTGTTGGTCTGTGCAAACAGAAGCGAAAGATCACACGAGTTTGACGCTATGGTTTTTGACATGGAATGGAATGAAATTCCTGATTTTGTGTCAAAAAATTTCAATCACATAAAAGCAATGGAAAAACCAATTTCATTTGATGAAATGAAATTAATAGCCACCAAGCTATCAAAGCCTTTTAAATTCGTAAGAATCGACTTTTATGAAATAAACGGGCATCCGGTATTCGGAGAAATAACATTAACACCCAACATGGGCGGGGCACTATCGCCTACTGCAAATCAATATTTCCTTTCTATGCTACAATAATCACAACGATATGAAGATACTGTTCTTAACGGATAATTTTCCGCCGGAAGTCAACGCGCCGGCATCGCGTACCTACGACCATGTCTGCGAATGGAATAAGGCCGGGCATCAGATAACCGTGATAACATGCGCCCCGAATTTTCCGAAAGGAAAAGTCTACGACGGGTATAAAAACAAATTGTACCAAACGGAGCTGATGAATGGAATAAAAGTGATTCGCGTATGGTCGTACATAGCAGAAAACAAAGGATTCGTAAAACGTACCCTTGACTATATAAGCTATTCCGTAACATCGTTCATAGCAGGACTTTTCCAAAAGGCTGACATAATCATCGCCACATCGCCGCAATTCTTCACGGCATTGAGCGGACGCACACTGTCGTTTTGGAAACGCACGCCGTGGATTATGGAAGTGCGCGACCTTTGGCCGGAATCCATCAAAACAGTCGGAGCAATGAAAGACAATGCGTTCATCCACTATTTTGAATGGGAAGAAAAACGCTGCTACAAATCCGCAAAAAAAATAATAGTCGTAACAGATTCCTTCAAACGCACTTTGGTCAGTCGCGGCATACCGGCTGAAAAAATAGCTGTGGTGAAAAACGGCGCAAACCGTGAATTATTCAAGCCGATGCCAAAAGACGAAGAACTAATCAACCGGCTCGGGCTGCGAGGCAAGAAGATAATAGGCTACATCGGTACGCACGGAATGGCCCACAAACTCGACTTTATATTGCAATGCGCAAAAAACATGCAAGGCAAGAATAATTACCACTTCCTGCTCATCGGCTCCGGAGCTGAAAAAGAACGGCTGTTGAAGATAAAAGAAAATGAGCACATAGAGAATGTGACAATGCTTGATTCAGTACCAAAAACGGAAGTGAGCAAATACATCTCAATATTGGATCTTTCGCTGATAAACTTGAAAAAATCACCTCTGTTCACAACTGTAATCCCAAGCAAGATTTTCGAGAATGCCGGGATGGAAATACCGATAATAATGGGAGTAGAAGGCGAGGCAAAAGAAATAATAGAACATTATGGTGCAGGACTGTGCTTCGAGCCTGAAAACGAGGACGATTTCAACAAAAAATTGTCGATGTTGCTCGACAATCCCGAATTATACGCAAAATGCAAAGAAGGATGCCGCAAACTCTCAATCGACTTCGACAGAAAGAAATTAGCTGCCAAAATGCTTGCATATATACAAGCTACCGTACAGCAATAAACGATAAAGTTTGGTTAAGGTTGGTTGGTGGGGTGGCCGGAATGGCTGCCTCGCTTTGTTTTTGCTTGGCAAATCGGGGATTATGTGAATTTTGAGGTTGTTTCACAGCCAGATTATGTGAAAAGCACAACAAAGACTACGAAGACAACAACGGATTATGCGAAAAACACTGTGAAGACAACCGCGAATTGTGTGAAAATCATTATCTTTGCACAATAAATATGAGGATATGCGTAATTTATTTATCATAAGCCTGTTAATTTTAGCGTTGGCTTCATGTAAAACGTCAGAAAAAATAGTCTACATACAGGATGTCGAGCCCGGTGTGCCACAAAAAATATCGCCGGAGCAAACCATATTGATACAGCCGAAAGACATGATGTCAATCGTCGTGTCGAGCAAGGATCCCGACCTTGCGGCCATGTTCAATCTGCCTATCAGCAGTTACCGGGCCGGCACCGACACGCCCAACTACAACAATTATCTGCAGGGATACGTTGTGGACAACGACGGCGACATAAATTTCCCCATTATCGGCAAAATTCACGCCGCAGGACTGAGCCGTTGGCAACTGCAAGAGAAAATAAAAGCCGAGCTTAAATCACGCGACTTGCTGAAAGACGCGATAGTCACGGTAGAGTTCATGAACTTCAAGGTTTCGATACTCGGAGAGGTGAACAAACCGGGCACGTACAAGATAGAGGGCGACAAGGTTACAGTTCTTGAAGCCATCGCAATGGCGAAAGACTTGACAATCTACGGATTGCGCGACGAGGTATACGTGATACGCGAGCAGAACAACGAGCGGCATTCCTACAAGCTCGACCTGCGCTCCACCGACATATTCGAGTCGCCGGCGTACTATCTCAAGCAAAACGACATAGTCTACGTGCAGCCCAACAAAGTGCGGGCCGGACAATCGACACTCAACCAAAACAGCCTTAAATCCGTGAGCCTTTGGGTATCAATAGCGTCGTTGCTGTGTTCTGTGGGTGTCATGATTGCCAACATTCTCGACAACTGATTTCCCCCGACCGATCCATACAGGCGCCGGCTCGGGGACATTCACTTTTACAAAAACAGGAAAGAAACCGTGTATAATCACCTATGACAGCTTCATGTGAAAATATATACTACAACTCAAGCAACAAAGACAAAAATAATCTAAGCTATATACTGAAATGGATAATGCGGCACCGCCTGTTCGTCGTTATTTCTACGGCGTTGAGCCTCGCGATAGCGTTTGCCTACCTCTACTATACCCCGAAACAATGGAGCCGCACATCACAAATAACCATGAAATACGACGCAAAAGGACAGCCCACGACATCCGACGTGCTCGTATTCAGCAATATCGGACTGCTCAACTCCGGAATAAGTTTCAGCAACGAGAAACATCTGGTCAACTCCTATGTGGTTTGGGACGTAATAGTCGACGAGTTGCACTTGAACTACAACTACCGGCACATAAACGCGCTGCGGCGTAAAAAGCCTTTATACAAGGACAGCCCCATCGAAGTGATTCTGCCTGCCGACATAGAGCGTTCAGGCATCGACAGACTGTCGTTCAAAATAAACCGTAATGGCAACTCACTGAAAATCTCAGATTTCAACGCGGACGGAGAATACGACGGCACAGACGACATCGTCACGGAGACAGGAAAGCCCGCAAAAACACCGATAGGCGAAATAATACTGATTGAAACTCCGCACTACAAAAATTGGGAGAGCGGAGCAATCGAGTTCTCCTACACGGCAAAACCAATCTACATACCAATGATGCAATCGTCGATAAGACAAGCGGAAACCGACCAGTTCTCCACTGTAATAGAAACCAACTACACCGACTATTCTCCCGAACGCGCCGCCGACATTCTCAACCATATCCCTATAGCCTATACCAAAGTGTGGAACCGCCAAAAAGACGAGAACGCCGCCATATCAAAAGCCTCGATAGAAGTGCTGCTCGACTCCGTAGCAGGGAAAATGCGCTCCACAGAGCGTCAAATCACACAACTGCTGAAAACAAACGGGATAACCACCCCCGAATTGGAAACAGCGCGCCACTACCAAGAGACATCGAGCTTTCAGTCCGACGCGTTGCAATCCTCGATAGCCGACGAGATAGCCGTATTTCTCATCAACAAGCTCAATTCTTTCAAAAGCGGCAACTATGAGATGCTGCCACTCGACAACAGCATCGACAGTCTGGCCATAAGACAGCAAATAATACGGTACAACGAGCAAGTGCTTGAGCTTATTGCCCTCTCAGGCTCTTACGACAGCGACAATCCTGCCATACAAACACGGAAAAAACAACTGTCGCTGCAAAAAGACAACATACTCGGCTCGCTGTCACACTTCCGCGAGCAGCTTGCAATAAAACAACAAACCGCCGAGCAACGCTATAACAAAATGATTGCGGCCATACCGGGATTGTCGGAGATTGAGAAGCAATGGGTCGTGCTGCAACGGAAATTAAAAGCCGAAGAAGAAACAATGGTCTATTTGCTCAACAAAAGAGAGGAATGCGACATAGCCGAGAAAATAGAGCTCTCGCCTGTGCGCATAATCATGCCGGCCTATGGCAACGACGCTCCTGTCTGGCCGCAACCCTCCACCATAATCCTTATAGCGGCGATAATAGGGCTCATCGCAATCCCCGTAAGCGCTGCCGCCGTCGACAATTTGTTGAACTACAACGTGAAAGAAATGTCCGACTTCAACAACTACTCATTCAGCGTAATCGGACAAATCCCACAAATCGGGCGAATTACCATAAAAGAACGGTTTTGCAATCTGCTCCACATCGAGGCAAAAGCCGACAAAACGCCCAAGCTGCTGATACAGAAAGACAGCCTGTTCACAGAATCGATAAGACAAATGCGCAACAACTTCGCAAGAATAACCCAAAATGAAGCCAAAACACCAATAACAATACTAACGTCGTTCAATCCCGGCAGCGGGAAAACATTTTTCCTGCTCAATCTTGTGGCAAGCATCGCAGCAAGCGGTAAGAAAGTGCTGATAATCGACGCAGACATACGCAGAGCGTCGATGAGCGAATATGTCGGCAAGCCGCGTGTCGGGCTGACAAGCTACCTCAACGGCGCGGGGACAATCGAGTCCATAATCCTTAAAAACCGTATAGTGACGGGGTTGGACATCATCCCTTCTGGAAAAATACCGACCGACCCCACCGAATTGCTGCAAAACGGAAAAATCGACGAAATCGTCGACACCCTCAAAACGCAGTACGACTACATTTTCTTGGACGCTCCGCCTATCAATATAATTGCCGACACACTTGAGATATCGCGCGTGGCCAACCACACATTGTTCGTAATCCGGCGTGGAATGCTCGACCGGCGCATGCTTCCGGAGCTTGAGCGCATCTACCGACAGGGCACTTATCCCAGTCTATACGTGATATTTAACGGTTCTACCCCCCCCTATTCCAAGAAAGCCATACGGAGTATCTTCAGACAGCGTAAGCTCGTCTGACACGCGCTTTCTCCTCTTTTTAGTTAAAACAACCGCGCCAATCTCTAAAAGAGCTTAAAGGCAATAATACTTAACTGCCGACATCTTTGCCAAACCCGTTTTTTATGCTAACTTTGAAGAAAATCGGAAACGGCAAAGCCAATGAAACAAACCATCACAATATTGACCATACTGATTATGGCTGTAGGAAACGCGTTTTCGCAGACTGTCATAAAAGGAAATATAAGCACCGCCACAGGCAAGGATATTGTCAACAGCGCGATGGAATACATAGGCACACCCTACCGCTACGGAACCATGAACCCCGCGAGAGGATTCGACTGCTCCGGATTTACGTCATACGTATTCAAAAAACTCGACATCACACTGCCCCGCACATCACGCTCGCAATATTGCAAAGAAACGGCCATCGATGATTGCCGTGAGCTGAAAAAAGGCGATTTGGTGTTTTTCTCAGGCTCAAAGGTATCAAAACGCATCGGACATGTCGGGATAGTGACAAAAGTAAATCCCGAAACCGGTGAATTCTCATTTATTCACTCAAGCTGCTCAGAAGGGGTCACAATCTCCAAATCGACAGACATCTACTACGCGAAACGCTATATCGGAGCATGCCGCGTGCTGAATCCAGATGCCGACTTTATAGAAGATTAGCGCACTACCCTTCCAAACCGCGCCACCGATTATTCCTCAGTGTATTCTATCGTTCCAAGCTCCTTAATCGAGCCGCTTTCCGGATTGAATATCACGTAAGCCGGCGTTTTCTTGTCCGTGAACATTTTCGGGTCAAGACCATATTCCACACCGAACTGCGCCACTTCAACCGTTTCCTCCGCTATGGTTTTTCCTTTATAATAAAGCGCAACATCGGCTCTGCCCGGTATACAATACATCACGGCTCCTTTAGGAAGCTCTTTCGACTCGCCTTTCTCATCAACCGGTAACTCGCCTTTTTCCGTGACCGTTACAGAAATATAGACCGGCTCGCCGCTCAAATCATTCTTGTCGACAAACCCGTTGAAATCCGACACGCGAAACAACACTTCTTTGTCAACATCGCCCACAGGCAGATAATCGTAGCGGAAAACTTTTGTTTCGGTCTGCGTAGTGCCTATAAACATGGCCGTAAGCACCTCTTCCTGACGGTTAAGCTCATCGAGCATCAATTTAAGCGACTGCCCGTCAGGCGGCATTTGGTCGGCGTTGCCCGACACGAGGTCGTTGCGGCTTTCCCGCAGCTCGAAAATTTTTTGGGCGGCAGCCTCAGCTCGCTTCATGGTCGACTCGCTTGCCACCATATCCTCAGAGAACACATTGGCATAGTCTGCCCCCTCCAAAATATCTTTATCCTCATATTTATTACGCTTGCGCTTCACAACCGCCTCCTCTACCTCCGTATTTATAGCCAAAGGCAAACCGGCTTCGTCAAGAAGCAAAAACGGGGCAGAGCCATTTTTGAACTTCATCAGATACTTGTTTTCGCTGTCGGGCACTCCTTTTGCGGAAACCGAAACCTCTTTGATGTCCCACGATTGGGAATCTTCTGTCACTACATTACCCACGCCAAGATATTTCTTGGCATACTTATAATAAGGGCCCGCTTTTTTCACAGTCTTTACAGCCTCAATCTCAACATTCAGATGAGTGACAGGCAGTGAGTATATTATACCGTACTCATTGAGCTTATTGGCCGTAAGTTTCTGTGTTTCCTGAGAAAAAGACGGATCAGCAACAAAAGCGGCCAAAACAAAAGCCAAACATATTTTTTTCATACCAAAAAAAATTATTTCTACTTAAACTTCGAATTATCCTTCACTTTAAAAAACGCCTTGCCTATGCAGTCGACAATATCACCGGCAATCAAGCCTTCCTCACCATTGACCGACTTGGCCATGTCGCCGGCCAAGCTGTGGATGTAGACACCGACCGATGCCGCTGTGGCCGGACTGTAGCCCTGCGCCAGCAACGAGGAGATAATACCCGTCAGCACGTCACCGCTCCCGGCGGTGGCCATGCCCGGATTGCCGAGCACATTGATAAATATTTTTCCGTCGGGACGCACTATCTTTGTATAACGCCCTTTCAGCACAATGACAATGCCCAACGCCTTTGCCATGTCGACGGCTTTCAGAAAACGCTCCTCCTCAGTGAAATGTTCACCAAAAAGCCTGTCGAACTCCTTCGCGTGGGGCGTTATTATCGAATTGCGTGGAATATCATCAAGCAGCGAGCGGCGCAGCGAGATGCAGTTCAAAGCATCGGCGTCAAGCACCAACGGAGCCGACGACTGCTTGAGGAAAGCCTCCACAGCGTTGATTGTAGACAGCTCCGTGCCGAGTCCGGGACCCAAGGCATAAACCATCTTGCTGCGAGGTATTTTCGAAACACACTCGTCATTGTCGTCCATGTCGACCATCACTTCCGGCACACTCGACTGCAACACAATGTACCCGCATTTAGGGGCATGCACAACCACAGCGCCCGCGCCCGCGCGTATAGCCGCCCGCGAAGAGAGCACAGCCGCGCCAATCATGCCGATACTGCCGGCCACAATCATAAGCCTGCCGAAATCGTCTTTGGTGGAAAACTCATCGCGCGCTTTCAACGCCGCCCTCACGCCCCTCTCGTCTATTATGAAATAGTCGGAAGGAATCTTTGCCATAACCTCGCTGTCAAGACCTATGTCGAGCACTTTCCACCTGCCGAGCGCACATGAGTTTTCCGCGAAGAAAAACGACAGGCGCGGGAACTGAAAAGCAAACGTCAGATTGGCGTGAACAACATTGCTGCGTATAAGATTTCCTTTATTAAACTCACTGAAAAGCCCGGATGGCACATCGATTGAAACAACAAAAGCCCCCGACTCGTTGATTGCCCTCACGAGGGCGATATATCCGCCATGCAGCGTGTCCGACAAACCACTGCCAAACAAGCCGTCGATTATGACATCCGACTCCGACAAGTCGGGCATTGTCAACGATTTAGTTATTTCCTCAAAATCCGGATAGCCATAATCCGTAAGCCTCCGCTTATTTTTCTCGCAATCCGGAGAAAGTTTGTTTTTCGTGTTAAGCAACAATATCTTGGGCTTATATCCCTGGTCAATCAAATGCCTCGCGACGGCAAGAGCGTCGCCGCCGTTATTGCCCGGCCCGGCGAAAATCACAATCCGCTGTGAAGGAAGCCAACGCGACATGACCTCATAGGACACAGCCGACGCGGCTCTCTCCATAAGGTCGTAAGAGGTGATTTTTTCTCTTTCTATGCTTAGCCGGTCTATCTCCCGTATGTCTGACGGTGTGAAAACTTTCATAACAATAGTTTTTTGCTAATTGCAAAAATATTCTTTTTTGTGGAATTTATGAAATAAAAAGTTTCCATACCCTCCGATTATTTGGGTGACATCGTTATTATCGGCACCAACATTTCCTCCATTGAGATGCCGCCATGCTGGAATGTACCCTTATAATACTGCACATAATAGTTATAATTATTCGGATATGTGAAAAAATCGCCGTTCATCGCGAATATATAAGCCGACGACAGATTGGGGGATGGCAGCCCGAAACGCTCCGGACGGCGTATCTCATAGACCTGACGATTGTTATAGCTCAGATTTTTCCCGACTTTATAGCGCAAGTTGGTGTTGGTGTTTTTGTCGCCTATCACTTTTATCGGGTTGTCAACACGTATTGTGCCGTGATCGGTCGTAAGCACCACGTCGTATCCGCTTTCAGCTATTTTGCGCAGCAAATCGCTCGCCGACGAATGGCGGAACCACGACTCCGTCAGCGAGCGGTAAGCGGCATTGTTAGAGGCAAGCTCGCGTATCATTTTCGATTCGGTCCTCGCATGAGAAAGCATATCTATGAAATTAAACACGATAACGTTCAAGTCGTTGTTTTCCAACGCGCTGAAGTTTTGCAGGATTTTTTCGCAAAACGACGACTCATAAACTTTATGGTACGAGAATTTATAACGTTTGCGATAACGGTCGAGTTGTGTCTGAATCAGCGGCGACTCATTGATGTTTTTGCCCTCCTCCGACTCCTCGTCGACCCACAGATCGGGAAACATTTTCTCTATTTGCGCCGGCATCAATCCGGAGAAAATGGCATTACGCGCATACTGTGTGGCGGTCGGCAATATGCTGCAGTACAAATCCTCATCGACATTGTAATAATCGGAAAGCAACGGCTTGATGATGCGCCATTGGTCCAAACGGAAATTGTCTATCAGGATGAAAAACACTTTCCGCCCATCGTCGAGCAACGGAAACACCTTCTTTTTAAATACTTCATTACTCATCATAGGATGCCGGTCGGTAGTGACCCAACTTTCATAATTCTTGCGCACGAACTTGCAAAATGCCGAATTTGCCTCGTTTTTCTGCATAAGCAAAAGCTCGTCCATATTGGTGTCGGCCTGCGCCAGCTCCATTTCCCAAAACACAAGTTTGCGGTAAAGATCGTACCAGTCCTCTATTTCATACGACTCGTTAATCAGCTCCGTTATCCGGCGGAAATCCTGCTGATAGTCGTAAGTGGCCTTTTGTGAAACCAACGCGCCTGAATGCAGGTTCTTTTTCAACGACATAAGAATCTGGTTCGGATTGACAGGCTTAATCAAATAATCGGCTATTTTGTTGCCTATCGCCTGATTCATTATGTTTTCTTCCTCGCTTTTGGTTATCATTATCACCGGCACATCCGGACGCATCTGCTTTATTCTCGACAATGTTTCAAGCCCGCTCAGACCCGGCATGTTCTCGTCGAGAATAATCAAGTCGTAGCTTTCGCGCCCAACAGCCTCAAGCGCGTCACTGCCGTTGTTGACCGTAGCCACGCTGTAGCCCTTCTGCTTGAGAAACAATATGTGCGGTTTAAGCAAATCGATTTCATCGTCAGCCCAAAGAATATTTCCGTTTTTCTCCATTTCTCTCCTGCTCGTAATACTTTTATTCTATCGTAAAGATACGAAAAAGCGAACTCACCATAGACGGTGAATCCGCTTTTTATTAATTTTTGACAATTCTCTGTTGCTTTACTTTTGCGCGGGAGCTGCCGGAGCCTGTTGTGCCGGTGCTTGCTGCTGTTGCTCGGGTGCTGCCGTCTGATAAGGTGCAGCAGTCTGCTCTTGAGGAGTTGCCTGCACACGCGAGTTAACCACCAGCTTAGGCGCAAAAAACGACGAAAGGATACTCAAAACGCAAATCACTATAGCAAGCGTCCACGTCGCCTTCTCCACGAAATTATTGGTCTTTCTGACACCCATAATTTGGTTGGAACTTGCGAAATTGGATGCCAAACCTCCACCTTTCGACTTCTGAATCAATACGATGCCTATCATCAACACAGAGGCAATCAATATTAAAATAATTAATGCTGAAAACATGTCTGAATATTGTTATTTTTTATTTTTATATTTCTCGTTTACAATAAGTTTCCTTAGAAATCGTATTTGGTCTGCAAAGTAAATACTTTTTTCCGGAAAATTCAAACTTAAAGAAACAATTATTTCCAACGCTTTCTCATAACGATGCTGACGTATATAGATTTTGGCAAGGCTCTCCGAGAGCAACGAGCCGTCGGCCTGCTCTTCCGACATCTTGGGAGAAGGCGCGCCGGCTACATCAGAAACATCGCTTTGTGCCTCATCGCCGGCATTCGGAAAATGCCCATCCTGCCGCTTGCTCAACGCTATAAACCTGTTGATGAGCAAGTCGCGTCCGCTTGTCTTTGCCTCGTCGAGCTCCTCGCCTACAGGCACACTCTCCCTCTCCTCCTTTTCCAAAAGCTGGGCATAGTCGGGCACGGGATTAAAGATTTTTTGCTCCAACGCCTTAATCTCCGCCTCATCATCATTGCCGAAAGTGTCGAGAAAATGAGAAATTGCGTCAATGGTGGAGCGGCTTCTGCCCGTTTTTCCATCCGGATAAAAGTTTCTGAATTTGCCGGCTTCCGGCCCTACGAGGTCACACAACGCCCGGCGGTCAGCAATATTGATCGCCGCCAATTCTATGATTTTGTCTTTCTCATCCTTGCCATAATCCCCACACCGGCGCAAGGCAGCCACCATTGCCGGTATGAAATAAGGGTAATCGGCCATTATTCCGTCCGTCAGTTCTCTTGGCAGAGATTTTCCGTCGCCGGAATCAACCAGCGCGTCAAACTGCATGGCACGATTGCTTTTTTCCACTGCTTCAGCCATTTGCCTACCAATTTCCTGCCGTAGCGTTGAATATAAGCATCACCAACTCATCAGTAATCTGCTCGCACAACTCATCCTGCACGCTTGTGAGCATCTGCGAGGAGTCGAAATCACGGAACGCAGAGAACGACTGGTCAACACTGTTGTTCGGGTTCTTGTGATCAGTGTATTTTACACGCACCGTAATCGTCAGGCGCGTTTGGGAAGCGTAAGCGTCCTCGTTTACAGCCTGCGGAGTCAGCGTGTAGCCCGTAATTTCCCCTTCCACCGACAAATCCGTATTCGAGCTGTCAATGATTTGCAGACGGGTCTGCTTGGTGTAAGTGTCAGTAAGTTTGTTTTCAAACATCGGTTGCAACGGCGCGTAGACCATCGGCGCGCGGATAGGAAAATTTCCTATGCTCAGCGTCTTATACACATTATAATCGATTGCCGCTCCATTAAACGTATAGCTGATTCTGCAAGCCTGCATTATCAGCAGCATCACCAATAAGGAAACTGTTTTCTTTATCATATATTGTCCAACCCGTATTCTTTAATTTTCCTGTATAACGTCCGCTCAGAGATTTTCAGCTCGTCAGCGGTTTTCTTTCGCTTGCCCTCATTGCGCTCAAGCGCTTTGCGTATCGTGTCTTTCTCGGTATCCTCCAATGTCCGTGTGGCTGCGGCGTCTGTCATATCCTGCCCGCTCTCATCCTGAAATATCCGGTGTACCGGCGACGCGATGTTTTTATTGTAAATCACCGGCAACACCGATGAAATCTCTTTCTGCAACTCTTTAATGGAACCGACAGGAACCGACTCGTCCTGCTTTTTCAAATCGGCGATTTCCTCCCGCAACCCGGTCACTTCCTTTCTCAACTCAAAAATAAGTTTGAAAAGCATCTCACGCTCATTCTCGTAGGTATGCGACAAAGGGGTAGACTGTTGGCGCACGGGGGCGTAGTCGCTTCCCGCGTCGGGCAGATAGTATCTTACGTCCTCGTCTGTGACCTTCTTTCCGGCGTCGAACAGCGAAATCTGCTCTATCACGTTTTTCAACTGCCTGACATTTCCCGGCCAACGGTAAGCGAGCAAAGCCGATTTTGCCGACTCGTCGAACTCGACAGCCGGTGTACGGTATTTCTCAATAAAATCATTGCTGAATTTGCGAGTCAGCAACAATATGTCGTCGCCACGGTCGCGCAAAGGCGGAACGGCAATATAAACCGTCGACAGCCTGTAGTACAAGTCCTCACGGAACCGGCCGTCAGCGACAGCCTTCCGCATATCCACATTGGTGGCCGCAACTACACGGATATTGGTTTTCTGCACAGTGGATGAGCCCACCTTGATAAACTCCCCCGACTCAAGCACACGCAACAGACGCGCCTGAGTGGTCAACGGCAATTCCGCCACCTCATCGAGAAATATAGTGCCGCCATCGGCCTCCTCGAAATATCCCTTGCGCGACGATATGGCGCCGGTAAACGCGCCTTTTTCATGCCCGAACAATTCCGAGTCGATTGTACCTTCAGGTATGGCGCCACAATTCACCGCGATATATTTGTTGTGCTTGCGGGCACTGTAGTTATGAATAATCTTTGGGAAAAACTCTTTTCCGGCGCCGCTCTCTCCGTTGATAAGCACCGACAAGTCAATCGGAGCCACCTGCAGAGCGCGCTCTATGGCCGCAAGCAATGCCGGAGAATTTCCAATAATGCTGAAACGCTGTTTGGCCTGCAATATTTCAGGTGATATTCCATTTTCCATATCTATGGCGTTCTGTTTAGTTTTGCTTAAGTGCAAAATTACTGAAAATTCCGAAATACCGAAACAATGCTGCAGCCTGATAAAGATTATCGGCGTTGCCGCCGTAACACGGCTTTTTGCAAAACGCCTTAAAACTACTGTACAAAACTTTGCCGACCGGCAAAATATCCTTATTTTTGTAAAAACATATAATAAAGTCTTATTATAATGACCAACTACGATTACCTGATTGTCGGGGCAGGATTATTCGGAGCAGTGTTTGCCCACGAGGCTAAAAAGGCCGGAAAATCATGCCTCGTAATCGACAAGCGCAACCACAAAGGGGGCAATATATTCTGCGAGGAGGTGGATGGCATCCATGTACACAAATACGGAGCCCATATTTTCCATACCGACAACAAAGAAGTGTGGAACTATGTAAACTCGTTTGTGGAATTCAACCGCTACACCAACTCGCCGGTGGCATACCACAACGGCAAGCTCTACAACCTCCCGTTCAACATGAACACCTTCTACCAGCTTTGGGGAGTGACCACACCGACGGAGGCAAAGGCAAAAATAGAGGAGCAGCGCGCCGAATACGCGCACATCACACAACCGGCCAATCTTGAGGAGCAGGCTTTAACGCTGTGCGGGAAAGACATCTACGAGCGGCTGATAAAAGGTTATACCGAAAAGCAATGGGGACGGAAAGCAACTGAGCTGCCGGCTTTTATCATCCGGCGGCTGCCATTCAGGTTCACATTCGACAACAATTATTTCAACGATGCCTATCAAGGAATACCCATTGGAGGATACAACGCGCTGACCGACGCGCTGCTCGACGGCATAGAAGTGAGGCTGAACACCGATTTTTTCAAAGAAAAGGCGGAACTTGGGCACGTGGCAAACAAAATCTTGTTCACAGGATGTATCGACGAGTTTTTCGGCTATCGTTGCGGACATTTGGAATACCGCAGCCTCCGATTTGAGGAAAAACGGCTCGACATCGAGAATTTTCAAGGCAACGCGGTAATCAACTACACAGGGACGGATGTGCCATATACACGCGTGATAGAGCATAAACACTTCGAATACGGAAAACAGCCGCACACTGTGGTCACCTACGAATATCCCGACAGCTTCGCGCCGGGCAAAGAGCCTTACTATCCGGTAAACGACAGCAAAAACAACTCTGTCTATGAAGAATACCGCAAACTTGCCCGCCAACACGCAGCCAACACACTGTTCGGAGGACGGCTCGCCCAATATACTTACTCTGACATGGACGACACTGTGGCATCGGCATTGGAACTGTTCAAAAAAGAAAATTCATAGACCATGAGAAATTGCTATTTGTCGCGCAACTATAAAGAGATTGACAGTGCCGGCAACAAGGCCAAAACCGACATCGAGCGCATCATGTCCGAGATGGAGTATACCAACGTAGGCTTGCCTCAGACAAGATATACAAACACCGTCCTCGCCTTTTTAGCCACATTGGCCGGAGTGGTCAAATCAGCCTTTTCTCTACGCAAAGGCGACACCCTCGTATTGCAGTACCCGCTAAAAAAATACTTCGCTTTCGTATGCCGCATAGCCCGGCTGCGCGGAGCGAGAACAATAACCGTAATCCACGATTTGGGAAGTTTCCGCCGGAAGAAACTGACCGCCGCCCAAGAGATAAAGCGCCTGAGCCATACGGACTATATCATAGCGCATAACAAAAAAATGAAAGAATGGCTGATAGCGCACGGATGCAAAATTCCAATAGGAGAGCTTGAGATATTCGACTATCTTTCAGACACAGAAGCGGCCTGCCACTCAGCCAACAACCCGTATGAGGTGATTTATGCTGGCGGATTAAGTATGCGAAAAAACGCTTTTCTCTATGAAGCCGGGCAATATGCCGAATCGTTCCGCCTGAATCTCTACGGAAACGGTTTTGAGATAGAAAAAGCAAAAGGAAAAGAGCGGATAAGCTGCAAAGGATTTGTGAAATCCGACAATCTCATCGCCACAGCGGAAGGCGATTTCGGATTGGTGTGGGACGGCTCGTCGACCGATGCCTGCACAGGCAATTTCGGGGAATATCTGAAATACAACAATCCGCACAAGACATCGCTCTACATCCGCTGCAATCTCCCCGTAATAATTTGGGAAGAGGCAGCGTTGGCCGACTTCATAAAAAATAACGGCATTGGGATATGCGTAAAATCAATGGCTGAGCTCAACGACACGTTAAAAAATCTGCCGGCGGAAAAATACGCGTCAATGAAAAAGAACGTGAAAATAATAAGCGACAGACTCAAAAAAGGATACTACATAAAAAAAGCGTTGTCGGAAGCCACATTTCAATGAGGCTTGACATACTCTATGCGCGGCTTGAATTTCAGCCCGTCGATACATCCCCTTTTCACCTCAGCACGCAAGATTTTACGGTATTCTTTATTGGCCGCCCGGTTTATCCGCCTGCGATACACACGGTATTTGTTTAATATCGAAATATAAAAAAACAATTTATTGGGTTTCGACATGCGCGCCATGAACGTGGTGTTACGCGCCTGATAATAAAATTTCCACAAATCGTTTTTTCCTGCCTCATACACACGCGGGGCGTAATTGATTTGCGTCTTGTGAACAACCACGCTCCGGTCTATATAATAACCCGTGAAACCGGCATTGATTATCCGCGATGTGTACTCTATATCGTCATGCCAAATAAAAAATTCCTTGTATGGAAGTCCGACCTTATACACAGCCTCCGATTTAAACATCACCGAAACAAACGTGCATGTGCGGCACTCATATCCATAAATGCCGGAAGCGTCCGGCCTCGCGACTTTGCGAAGAGGCCTCACCACACCGCACTTGTTCATCTTATGCAGATTTCCGTCGGTCCACACAACTTTGCTGCACAAGAATCCCGCGTTTGCGTCAATGCCGGCAGCCTCTGCCAAACGCTCCAAGGCGTCGGGATGCGGTATCGTGTCATCGTCCATAATCCAGACATAATCGCATCCGTCCTCCACAGCCGCCTTTATGCCATAAGAAAATCCGCCGGCTCCCCCTATGTTCTCATCGAGATTATGCGCCTGTATCTGCGCGTCGTTTGAGTAATGCGACAAAAGCTCCTCTGTGCCGTCAGTAGAATGATTATTGATTATAAATATTTTATTTATTGGATATGTCTGCGATTTAAGCGCCTCGATATTTTCCCTCAGAAGCTGCTTTCTGTTATATGTTACTACGACACAGTTTATTTTCATAATTTACGACTTATTGTAATAAATTGTACAAAGATACTGCAAATCGAGTGCAAAACAATCAAACTTGTTTGAAATTGTTTTGCCAAGATGCAGCGTATCTTATCAAAAGATACTGCAAGTTGAGCGTAATGCAAAGAGCTTGCTCTATTTGCATTGCCGAAATGCAGCCTGTCCAAAACATTGGACAGGCCAACATAGTCAAAACCTTATTTGAGCAGAGTGGAATCTATTGCCTGCTTCAGCTCGGCTTTCGGGCGCAAACCTTGCACAACATAAGGCTTGCCTTCTTTCGGAATAAGCAGCACCATAGGTATCGACTGTATGCCGAACACAGCGGCAAGCTCCTGCTCCTTATCGATATCCACCTTATAGAAAAGCACATTCCCACCGTATTCCGAAGCCAACTCGTCGAGTATCGGCGAAAGCTGTTTGCAAGGGCCGCACCATGTGGCATAAAAATCGATTACCGCCGGTTTATCTCCCTTATAATTCCATTCTTTCGATGTCTTGTAATCCACTATACGGCTGACAAACATCTCCGTATCCATCTCCACAGGCTTGAATTGGCCGGATGCTTCAGCCTGCTCAGCCGACGATTGCTCATCCATCACCGGCTGACCGTTGGTCTTGCTTGTCTGCGAACACGCGGTAAGCGACATCATTGCCGCCATCGCAAACACAATAATCTTTTTCATACTGCTAATCAAGTTCTGTTTTACTGTATGTTTCATCTATTTTCCTTAATAACACATCGCAAAGGTAGTTATACTGCCGCAAACTGCCAAACCCCGCACAATCCAAGTACCACTATGCCAAATCTTGCATTTTCATCTGCAAATATTTGCAAAGAAGTGGCGGATGAGTTAACTTTGCCACGCTTTTTCACCAAGCATACAGCTCTGAAAATAGCTGCCCGGATGGTGGAATGGTAGACACGAAGGACTTAAAATCCTTTGGCTATTGCAGCTGT
>CALUMI010000010.1 GCA_944321725.1 uncultured Muribaculaceae bacterium | reverse complement strand
AATGTCCAATCACCCTCTTCGGGAAACTCTCGATACACCGGCATATAGTCTGATTCGGGAATCTCTACTGTGACATTCAATGTGCCTGTGAAATCACCGACCGTTCCGGTTATGGTTGTGTTGCCGTTGGCTATTCCTTTGAGTACACCGGTTGATTCTCCTATCTCTGCAATGCTATTGTCATTTGAGCTCCATGTAAGAGCCACAGGATTGATGGGCATCAGACTTTCTCCGACAATCGCATTTACTTCAATAGGATACTCTCTTTTGTTGTCTATCAGTATTTCGGGCAGACGGAAACTGACATTGTCGCTTTCTTCTACAGTGACCGGTATTGTTGCGGTTAAACCATTATACGTCGCAGTGAGGGCGTATGTGCCTTCTCCTGTCGCATAAAATGTCTTTCCTTCATTGGTTATTTCTCCGAGCTTGGGATCGCAGCTGATGACTACGCCTTGCAAGTCTGTATTGACAAGTGCCCCGTATTTGTTGTAGCCATAAAATTTTGGAGTGTATATGCCATATTTAGGGTATACCATGGCCCAATCTACAAACTTTATTTCTGTGATTTCGTTGTCTTCAGGTATATTTGCGACGGCAAACATGCCGCTTGCAACAGCCCTCTCATGCCCGTCACTGCCGCTGTTGCGTACACCTAATGCTTTTGTATATAATGTGGAAGAGCCACCTCCGTCAACATTGATGGCGTCAGAAGCTCCTGCATAGAGCATCATGTCGGCCAATTCTTTTGTATGAACTCCGGCAGATATGGCAGAGCGTCCGTCAATTACCATCATTATCATTTTAGTCTTGTCGGAATTATAGCCTACGCTGGTGCGTGGATGCCGCCCGCTTGCGTCACCGCGATCGCCTTCCGACTCAAGTCTTTCGCCTGCTTTTAAAATCCATGGATTACCGGTGGCGAGGTTTGTGGGGATGACTGAAGTTCCGTCTACTGTTGCGCCTGCGGTGAGTGTCACTTTGTCGCCTATTTTCATGTTTTTAACAAAGTCGAGTGTGCTGCCGCGTCCAACAATGGCATATTCGCCTTCGGGAATCTCCCGATTTCCTGTTGATGTGGCTTCCGCTGTTATTTCAAGGACTAATGGTTTACCTACTTGCACGAAATCGCCTTCAACTGCTTTTGCGATGACTTCCGCGCAGTTGCCGTTAAGACCCGGTTGGTTTACTACACCATAGAATGCCGGTGTGTATAATGATACCGCGTCATTGGCAGCGTCTGTGTTGACTACAGAGAATTTTACCGTTTGATCTCCGCATGTGGCTGTACCGCTTCCGAACGATATCGCTCCTATGTTTGGATTTCCTTCATTGTCGATAAAAAATGTTGGCCATGCGCTCGATGTTTCAGCAGTTCTGTATATTTCTCCGCCGGCAATCGCCGCGCTTACCGGGGCGCCAACCATTGATACGCCATTTGTCGCGTTTCCACTTGTTACAAAGAAGTCAGTGTTTACCCCCACAAAGTAGCTCTTTGTTTCGGAAGAATGGCTCGATGCCATATTGCTTACTGTCTGCCCTCCCGACATTCTGTCGTTGGCTACTATGGCTTCTATGTCTATCAGCGGATTGGTGAGATCTACTGTCAGATAAAAAACGCGTAGCTGTTGGCTTGTCGTGGTTTTGTTGATCAGGTGTAAGGATGTCTGGGTCGTACCCGGTCCTACTTGTGCATGGAACAATGTGTCTACACTGAATTCCACATCGCTTAGCATCACACTGTTACCGTCTTCTTGGGCATTTGTTAGAGCGGAAACAAATAGTGTGGCTGCACACGTGAGTAATAATTTTTTAATCATACAGTTTAATATTAGGTTTATGTGTAAAATAAATATTTACTGGGTTTTATTGTGTCAAAAATAGGTATATATATTTGGATAAAGAATTTTTGAAGGCTAAAAATAAGTGTTCGAAAGTTAAAATTTATGACAACAGTCGCTGTGCTATCAGATTATTGTTGCGCTGCTCTCGCACGGCTTTCGTCTATTGGGAATATGCCGGACGGTTTATTGATTTGATATACAGTCATGCGTTCATTTGAGGTAAAGCCGTAGCCCTCTATTATACGGTCGCTTTTTTCTATGTGGATAAATGAGTCGGAATACACTTTGTGCAGCGATTGCGACCAAAATAACTGCTCGGTTAAGATAACTTCTTTTTTTATGTTGCTTATTCTTACATTTCCGTCGAGCCGCCACAACTTGTCACGTTTGAAATAAATGGCAGAATCGCATTCTATGTGTGCTTCCGGTTTAAATTGGTTGTCTAATTTTTCAAGATATAATCCTGTGGGGAATTTCCATACGGGTGTCTTTGCCTCATCGTAAACAATCCAAAGTTTCGAGGTTATCTTATATTTTGTCATCCCTGAGTCGCTTATCAATGTCGTGACATTGTGGGTGACCATTGTAGGAATACTGTCCGGGTCAAGAACCGTTTCAACAACATCCTCAATTTTTTCCTTTCTGCATCCCGAAATAATCGGGATAATAATTGTCATTAAGATGATTATGTTGCTGAAATGGCGCATAAATTGTAGCTATTGATTATCTGATTTTGTCTTGCCAGAACGCGAATTCGTTGAAATTTACTCCTATTGTCAAATTGAAATAATTTTCAGAAACGAGGTTTGATGCCGGATATGCTGAGCGGCGTTTGTATTCCAATCCGAGATTTATTATTGTTTTTGTGCCGAGAGTAGGTAGTCCGAATCCTACCGACACACCGTATTCGCGGATATTGTTGTTTCCTACCATTATATAATCGCGGGAGTAATAAGCTCCGCAGCGGTATGCTATCCTTTGGAAATAGTTTCCTCTTGTTTTCGGTACAAATTGCATTCCAAGCGCGGTTTTCCACCGGTCGGCAAAGTTCGTTTCTTCAGAAACGTAGTTGCCATCATTATCACGCAACCGGTCGAATGTGGCTTTGCTCCAATCTTGGTACGTGAAGTCGCCTTCGATGGTGAGACGGTTGTTGTATGTGTAACTTAGTCCGACACCATAGGCGTTTGGCTTCGTATATTCTCCATTCATGCGCATGTATGCAATGGTGTCAGGACTGCTGTCGGCTGAAATGTCATAATTGGTGCCCCATGTTTTGCCGTGAAAATCTTTTTTTGGCGAATAAGTCGCGCCAAGTGTGAATTTATGCATTTGCCTGAACTCTTTAGTATATTGTACTCCCAATAATATGTTCCAATCGCGGATTTCCATTGACTGCTCGAACAAAGTATTTGCGCTTCCGGAGTCATCGGTAATATATGAGTCATTTATTATTGTGCCAAACTGATAGGCCACATTTGCTCCGATAGTGAAGCCTTTGAAAAGTCGTCCGCTTATTCCAACATATAGCTCATTCAATCCGCCAGTTCCGGTAAACGATGTTGTTCCTGTCGGATTTCCTTCATCGTCATTTATTTCTCCTCCGAAAGAGTATCCTACCGATGTGTATGGAACTAATCCGATGCTTCCTCCCATATATTTGCCTATTGGAAATTGCAGTGTGAGGTAATCCAGGCCGCCTCCGAACGATTTGCCTGTGGCGTCGTTCTCTTTCGACCATAAGCGTGTCAGATCGACACCGATATCCCAAAGCAGAGTCAAAGAGTCGATGCCTGCGTATGAGGCCGGATTCATTACATTGATTTGTCGTCCGCCGGTCATTGCTATTCCCACACCGCCCATGTTGCGTTGCATGCTTGTCGCATAATCTTTCACCATGCCGTATCCGAATTTTGAATAGGGCGATTGCTCGTTTTGTGCCATAGTAGGTATGATTGTGGCAACTGCCAATGCTGCTGTGGCAAATATTTTTTTATAGAAGTTCATTATATTGCAATATTCTGTTTAATCCTAATGTAACTAAATTGTTGTTTATCTCAACTTTGTTGCTGATGGCAAGTCTGCCGGCTATGATGTTGCTGTCGCCGCCTGTGAGCATGACTATCAAATCGTTACCGTATATGGCTGATAATTTTTTTGCCATGTAGGTCACCTCTGCAACCACACCCAAAATCACGCCGGCCCGTATTGCCGTCGGGGTGTCATAGCCTGTCAGCGGCACTTCTCCGTCGGCAGTTATGAGCGGCAACTGTGCGCAGTAGTGCGACAATGCCTCGAACCGTGTGTTTATGCCCGGGGCTATGTTGCCTCCTCGAAAATGGTTGTCGGCGCTTATCACGTCGTATGTAATCGCCGTTCCGGAATCCACCACAAGCATATTCTTGCCGGGATTGCATGCCGAAGCCCCTGCCGCCACTGCTATGCGGTCGTGTCCGAGCGTGTGCGGTGTCGCATAGTCGATTTTTATCGGTAACGGCAGATTCTCATCCACCACGCAGTATCTTATTTTTTTGCTTTCCAAGAGCTTTGTTATGTCATCGTCATTGCCTATGACAGACGAGTATATTGCGGAAGCCACATGAAAGCGCGTCGTTAAATCGTCTAATGCCGCCACTGTAAGTTTGTCGTGGCGTTCGGCAGCAACTATTTTTTCGTTGTCGAATATCGATAACTTAGTTGACGAGTTGCCTTGGTCGATTGCTAATCTTAGTTTCATTTGTCCGGCAAAAATACTAAATGCAAGTCAATTAACCGCTTTATTTATGTTGTTTTTACGGTTGGCGGCGCTTTTTATCGTATTTTATCGACAATCGCGGAATAATAGACTTTCTCTAATTCTCTTTTTTGTTGTCGTTTGCTTTTTTTAGTTGGTAAGGTATCATGAACGATGTATAGACTTGCAAAGCCGCGCCTGCCAATAGGAAAGCAATCCAGTTGCCGGGATGGTACGGGTCGCTTACTCTGAAATATGCTGACACCAAATAACACATTGCCGACCAAAACTCTATATGTTTCAGTCTGCGCACGCGCAATGGCATCGATTTGTCTTTTCTGTACGTCGCCCTTTGCAGGATCCTTGATATTACGGCAATTATCGCGCCTGCCGCATATACGTATAGCATCCATTCTTTGTCTATGTTTATCAATGGAAGAAAAGCCGGGACAAAAAGCATCAGTAATGCCAATGACAATATCAAGTCTAAGTTGCGTTCTGTTAAAAATCTGTTCATGTTCTGTGTTATTTTTCTTTTACAATATAAACATCTTCGTTGTCGCGCTTCATATAGTATTCCTCTCTTACGATTTTTTCCAATGTTTCAGGGTCTGAGTTCAAATCATGCAGTTTCTTATCGTATATTTTAAAAGAGTCACGAGTCGCTGCGATTTGGATTTTCAAATCCTTTATTTCGGAATCGTATTTTACTATTTTCAGATAATTATACTCCGAGATGAAAGTGACAAAAATGCCAAACACGATTACTATCGCTATGCAGATATTGATTTTCGTGAATATTCTCCTGCTTTTTTGTTTCATCATACTGAGTTTTAGTAGTTAAGCAAGTCCGGACGGAGTTTGCGTGTGCGTTGCAAAGCCATTTCGTGCTTCCATTCATCTATTTTTGCCTGATGTCCGGATAATAAAATGTCAGGCACTTTCCACCCTTTGTATTCGGCCGGACGTGTATATACCGGAGGGGCAAGCAGGTTGTCCTGAAAGGAGTCGCTTAGGGCCGATTGCTCGTCGCCGATTGCTCCGGGTATCAGTCTTACTATTGCGTCTGTCACGATTGCTGCCGGCAATTCGCCTCCTGTCAGCACATAGTCGCCGATTGTCAATTCTTTTGTTATCAGATGCTCACGGATGCGATAGTCTATGCCTTTGTAATGTCCGCACAATATGATGAGATTTTCAGCGAGCGACAATGTGTTTGCGGTCTTTTGGGTGAATTGCTCTCCATCAGGTGTCATGAAAATCACCTCGTCATATTGCCGCTCATTTTTTAGGGCGGATATGCAGCGGTCGATAGGCTCTATTTGCATTACCATGCCGGCTTCTCCGCCAAATGGATAGTCGTCCACATGGCGGTGCTTGTCTGTGCTGTAGTCACGCAGATCATGCACAACTATTTCCACTAACCCTTTGTTTTGGGCACGCTTCACTATTGAGCAGTTTAGTGGCGACTCAAGCATTTCGGGAAGTACGGTCAGTATGTCTATTCGCATCTCGATTTTATTTGTCGGCAAAGATAATGCAAATCGAGCGCAGAACAATCAAACTTGTTTGAAATTGTTATGCCGAGATGCCGCTTATCTTATGGAAAGATAAAATGCAAATCGGGCGCAGAACAATCAAACTTGTTTGAAATTGTTATGCCGAGATGCCGCTTGTCTTTCCGGTTTGTCTTGTCAGATGCGTTCCACAGGATAGGGATAAGTAATGTCCCAAAGAAAAAGTGCGTTGCCGGGAACAGACATACCGGCTGCGCACCGGTCCTTTTTCTCGATTATTTCACAAAATTGCTCCGTTGTGATTCGGTGCCGTCCGGCTTCAACAAGTGTGCCTACAATAGCTCTTACCATGTTACGGAGAAAACGGTCGGCCGTTATGGTAAAAATTATTTTATCGTTTTTTGTTTCCCAAAAGGCTTGGCTTATGCTGCAATTATTGGTTTTTGCGTCTGTGTGCAGTTTACTGAAACTCGTGAAATCAGAATAATCCATTAGGCGTGTGGCGGCATTATTCATCGCCTCTATGTCGAGCGGATAATGCGGAGTCCAACAAAACGGGTAATCAAACGGTGATTTTTTTGTCCCGATGAAATATTTGTAGGTGCGGCTTGCCGCGTCGAAGCGGGCATGTGCATTGTCGGCGACGCGGAAAATGCGGTAGACTGCTATGTCTTTGCCTATAAGACTGTTTATTGAGCTGCATAACGTTTCTGTGTCGGTAATAGGCAAATCAGTGTCGAAGTGCGCATACATGCGCCGCGCGTTCACTCCTGTGTCGGTACGCCCCGCCCCTGTTATTCCTACGGGATGCCGCAAAATCGTTGATATCGCGTTTTCAATCTCTGACTGTACGCTCGTCGCATTTGGCTGGGATTGCCATCCGTGGTAGGGTGCGCCATTGTAGGCGAGTAGCATAAAATATCTGCAAGCCATTGTGAGCGTTGCTTAGTCTTTTTCAAGATATGTGTACCCGTAAAGTCCTGATCGGTAGTTGCTTAGAAACTCGCGACCTTCTTCTGGCGTTATTTTCCCGTTTTTCATTGAGCGTGTCACCCATGTTTCCACGTTGCGTACCAATTTCTTCGGACTGTATTGCACATAGTCGAGCACTTCGGCCACTGTTTCTCCGTCTATTATCTGGTCGATTTCGTAGTGGTCGGGATATACACTTATGTGCACGGCGTTGGTGTCGCCGAACAGATTGTGCATGTCGCCGAGTATTTCTTGGTAGGCTCCTACGAGGAACACCCCTATGTAGTACGACTCATTGTTTTTTAACGGATGGATAGGCAAAGCGTTTGTCACACCGTGGTCGGATATGAAGTTGTTGATTTTGCCGTCGGAATCGCAAGTGATGTCTTGTATTGTTGCCGTGCGCGACGGGCGTTCGTCCAATCTTGAGATTGGCATTATTGGGAACATTTGGTCTATCGCCCATGAGTCAGGCAATGATTGGAATAGCGAGAAATTGCAGAAATATTTGTCGGGCAATGTTTTCGACATTTTCAACTCTTCGGGGACATGTTTCATGTCTTTTGCTATGTCGTATACATCGCGTGCCACTGACCAAAATAGTTTTTCTATTTGGGCTCTTGTGCGGAGGTCAAGCATACCAAGACTGAACAAATCGAGAGCCTCGTCGCGTATTTGCAACGCGTCGTGCCAACTTTCCATGAGCCTTTGTTGGTTGAGCTTGTCCCATATCTCGTATAATTCTATGGCCAATTCATGGTCGGTGCTTTCTATTTCCTCATTGTCGTTCCATATTGGGAGTTGTGTGGTTTCGAGAGCCTCGAATATCAGAATGGAGTGGTGGGCTGAAAGCGAGCGTCCGGACTCGGTTATGATGTTCGGCTGTTTTAATCCGTTTTTTACGCAAACGTCGACTAACGCCGAAATGGCGTCATTGGCATATTCTTGTATGGAATAGTTCATGCTGTTCTCGCTTGCGCTGCTTCTTGTGCCGTCGTAGTCCACGCCAAGTCCGCCTCCGATGTCGATGAAATCAATGTCGAAGCCCATTTTCGATAGTTGCACGTAGAACTGTGTGGCCTCACGGAGCGCGGTTTTTATGCGGCGTATTTTTGTGATTTGGCTTCCGATATGGAAGTGTATGAGTTTCAAGCAGTCGGATAGTTTGCTCTTTTCAAGTATTTCAAGGGCTTCGAGCAATTCGCTTGAGTTTAGTCCGAATTTGCTTTGGTCGCCACCCGATTCTTCCCATTTGCCGCTGCCGGAGCTTGACAGTTTTATGCGGACGCCTATGTTGGGGCGCACGCCTATTCGTTTTGCCAATGTTGCTATAAGGCGCAGCTCGCTTAACTTTTCTACTACAATGAATATGTGCCTGCCCATTTTGTGCGCGAGCAGAGCAAGTTCTATGTAGTTTTCGTCTTTATACCCGTTGCAGATTATGAGGCTGTTTTCGTCGATGTTGGTGGCGAGCACGGCGTGGAGCTCGGGTTTGGAGCCGGCTTCAAGTCCCATATTGAATTTTTTGCCATGCGACACTATCTCTTCCACCACTTGCCGCATTTGGTTGACTTTTATGGGGTAGATGATGAAGTTTTGGGCTTTGTATTCGTATTCTGTTGCCGCCTGTTTGAAGCATCGTGAAATTTTCTCGATGCGGTTGTCAAGAATATCGGGGAAACGCAATAATACGGGCGCGGTGATGTCGCGCACTTGCAGTTCGTCCATCAGTTCTTTTAAGTCTACAGATGCGCATCCCTCTTTGGGTGTTACCTGTACATGACCTTTGTCGTTTATCGAGAAATACTTGAGTCCCCAGCCGTTGATGTTGTAAAGCTCTGCGCTGTCCTCAATACGCCATTTCCTCATTTCGCGGTTTAAAAGTTAAAAAAGTTCTGTAAAATGGTTTAAAACTAATATTTTGCAAATGTACGAAAAAACAATCTATTCTTTTCATAATGGGTGAACAATATTTGGCAGGCGGTGTTATAATGTTGTCTACGGGTAAGTTTTAGGTTTGCTATAAGGCAAGAGGCTGTGAATGCGTCGCCGCACCCACAGCCTCTGCTGTTTTCTTTCGGATTGCTTTCAGAACATTTTATCCGGATATTCTCCTTTGTCATGCAATTCCGCAAATTTTGCCACTACGGCAGGACGGTCGGCCGCATAAGTTACTCCAAACCATTTTGATGAGGTGTCGAGCACTTTGACGGTGGCAGTGCCGTTGTGAATCATTTCGTTGACAACGGACGGTATGTAGAATTCCGCTTTCTGGTTATTTATGTTTTCGTTTAGGAACTTGACAAAATATTTCTCGCTATGTTTGAAGTAATCGGGAGTGAATCCCCACATGTTCATTGAAACCGGTGTTTCAGGCGCGAGTTGTTGCGTTTCTCCGTTTTCGTCGGTGAACACTATTTTTCCATCCTTGTCATAGCCAATAGATGTGCGCTCAACAACCGTGTCAAGATGTCCGTCGACTACGTTGCATACACCGCGGGCAACAGTTCCGCTTTCCGACATTGTGTTGCCCACGCGAAATCCCACCATGCAGTAGTCGCCCTCGCGGTCACGCTTTCTCGACAGCTCTTTTGCAAGGACCTCAAACGAATCGCGTCCGTAGAAGTCGTCGGCGTTGATTACGGCAAAAGGTTCGTGTATGATGTCCTTTCCCATGAGAACAGCATGGTTTGTGCCCCATGGCTTGACTCTGTCGGCAGGGCATGTGAATCCTTCCGGCAGGTTGTCGACTGATTGGAACACCACTTCCACAGGTATATGGTTCTCATATTTGGAGAGAATCTTTTCTTTGAAATCTTTCTCAAAATCTTTTCTTATCACGAACACTATTTTTCCGAAGCCGCCGCGTATGGCATCGTAGATTGAATAGTCCATGATTGTTTCTCCGTGCGGGCCGAGCCCGTCGAGCTGCTTCAACCCTCCATACCGGCTACCCATACCGGCTGCAAGTACAAACAATGTAGGTTTCATTTTTTTTCTAATATTTTATTCCGAATTTAAAGATAATTGTTTCATCGTATTTTTCTCCCGGTTGCAGGAGCTGCGACGGAAACTGCGGCTTGTTGGGCGCGTCGGGATAGCCTTGACATTCTATTGCCACTCCGTCGTAATCCATGTATAACTTTCCGCTTTTGCTTCTCGGACATCCGGAAATCCAGTTGCCTGTATAGACATGTACGGTTGGCTGTGTCGATGATATTTCCAAAGTGCGTCCCGATATGTCGTCGGAAAGCCGGGCAACTGTTTTCAGTTTCCCTTTTTCCCAATCGTCGACAATCCATGTGTTGTCGTAGCCTTTTGCGTATTTCAATGGGAGGAAATCAGCCTCTATGTCTTGGCCTATGATTTTCTCCTCGCGGAAATCCATCGGGGTGTTTTCGACGGAAGCGGTTTCGCCGATGGGGATAAGCGTGTCGTTTATCGGGAGATATTTCGACGCGGCTATCCAAAGTTTTTCGCCGAGCACGCATCCGCAATTGTCGCCGGCAAGGTTGAAATAAGTATGGTTGGTCAGATTTACGACTGTTTTTTTGTCGGTTGCGGCACGCATTCGTATGCGCAATTGGTTGTCGTCGCTCCACGTGTATTGAACTGTTACGGCAAGCTGACCGGGATAGCCTTCATCGCCGTCTTCGCTTACCAACGAGAATAATACTCCGTCGGCCAATGGCTGTGAGTCCCAAATTCTGTTTGAGAAACTTTCAATTCCTCCGTGCAGGGAGTTCGTCCCGCTGTTTTGGGCAAGCTGGTACTTTACTCCGTCGATTGAGAACTCTCCGTTGGCTATGCGTCCGGCGTACCGTCCTATGGTTTTGCCCGCATAGGGCTCGTCATAAAGGTAGTCGGCAGGATTTGCGTAACCGAGCACTACATCGAAAAATCTTCCGTTCTTGTCGGGAATGATAATCGACAACACTCCGGCTCCAAGTGATGACAAGACTACGCTTGATCCGTTTTTATTTGTGAGCTTGTAGATGGTTATTTCGCCTTTTTCTGATTCAGCTGTCCATTTTCTTTGTTTCATAATCTAATTGCATTTGTGAGCCCCGTCGGAAATTACTACATCGTAAATCTTTGGCTCGTGTCCGTATTGTTTTGTGAATTTTGTTTTGGCTGTGTTTATGAAATTATCGTATAGATTGTCTTTTACGAGGTTGATTGTGCAGCCGCCAAATCCTCCGCCCATAATTCGTGAGCCTGTCACTCCACACTCTTTTGCTATGGCGTTGAGGAAATCGAGTTCCTCACAACTCACCTCATAGTCTTGCGACAATCCCTCGTGTGTTTCGTACATCCGTTTGCCTACTGTTTCATAGTCGCCTCTTTCGAGAGCGTCGCATACATCGAGCACGCGTTGCTTCTCGCCTATGACGAAGCGTGCCCGCCGATAGTCTTCTTCGGATATTTCTTGCTTATGCGAGTCGAGCATGTCCATGTCGGCGTCGCGAAGCGTTTCAACCCCCAATGTGCGGGCAACTCTTTCGCATGACTCCCGCCGCTTGTTGTATGGCGAGTCGACTAATTCATGTTTTACCACAGAGTCAACCAATACCAATTTATAGCCTTCGGGATTGAAAGGGTAGTATTCGAAATCCATCGACCGGCAGTCGAGGCGCATCAAATAACCTTTTTTACCGAATATCGACGCGAATTGGTCCATGATTCCGCAGTTCACACCGCAATAATTGTGTTCTGTGGATTGCCCTATGCGCGCAAGCTCGAACTTGTCGATTTTGTTTTCATTGAAGAGGTCGTTGAGAGCGTATGCGAAGCAGGATTCCAGCGCGGCTGACGACGACAGTCCCGCTCCAAGCGGTATGTCTCCCGCAAATACCGCGTCGAAGCCTCTTACTTGCCCTCCGCGCTTGATGATTTCGCGGCATACGCCGAAAATATATTTTACCCACTGTGCGTTTGGGATGTCTGTTTCTTCGAGTCCGAAAGAAGCCGGCTCATTCATGTCGATGGAGTATATTCTTACGTGGTCTGTGCCGTTCGGAGCGATTTCGGCCATTATGTATTTGTCGATTGCTCCGGGAAAGACAAACCCTCCGTTGTAGTCTGTGTGCTCGCCTATAAGGTTTATTCGTCCGGCAGAGGCGTACATTGTCCCTTCTTTTTCGAAATGTGTTTTAAAAATTTCGCGTATCTCTTTCTCTTTTTTCATAGTTGTATCCGATAAATGGTTTTATTGCATTTACGCAAAGATAATACAAAAAACTGAGAAGTGAATAAATATGTTGAATAATGATAATCTTTTATTTCGCAAGTTCGATTTTTTGGGATAAGTTGTTATTTTTGTACATTCTTTATGATTTAAATCGGATGTGATTATGAACGAATGTGAGAAATTAAGCAGCTCGAAAGTGTTTTACACCAACTTTCGCTGTAAGCCGGACGAGGGGCCGGTGGACAAGCTCAAACGTTTGTTGAAAGCCGCAGGAATGGGGACTATTGACATGGACGGTAAGTTTGTCGGTATTAAGATGCATTTCGGGGAACTTGGCAATTTGAGCTTTTTACGCCCTAATTATGCGAAAGCTGTGGCTGATTTTGTAAAACAGTGTGGAGGTAAGCCGTTTCTTACCGATTGCAACACTTTATATCCCGGCAGCAGAAAAAATGCTATCGAGCATTTGTATTGCGCGTGGGAGAACGGTTTCACGCCTTTGTCGGCGGGATGTCCTGTCATTATCGGAGATGGCTTGAAAGGGACTGATGATGTGGCGGTTCCGGTAGTTGGCGGCGAGTATGTGAAAGAGGCGAAGATAGGGCGTGCGGTTATGGATGCAGATGTGTTTATATCGCTGACGCATTTCAAAGGGCATGAGATGACCGGCTTCGGTGGCGCTATCAAGAACATAGGCATGGGATGCGGTTCTCGTGCCGGGAAGAAGGAGCAGCATTGCAACGGAAAAGCCATTATCGACCCGGAGGCTTGCCGCGGATGCAAGAGATGTATGAAGGAATGCGCGAATAATGGTCTGGTTTTTGACGAGCTGCGTAAGAAAATGACGGTTGACGAGAATAATTGTGTGGGTTGCGGACGTTGTGTCGGTGCCTGCAATTTCGATGCCATCGACTTTGCGCAAGACGCCGCTATCAAGGAGCTTAACTGCAGAATAGCTGAATATGCGAAATCGGTGGTCGATGGCAGACCTAATTTCCATATCTCGCTTGTCTGCGACGTGTCGCCGACGTGCGACTGCCATGCAGGCAACGATGCTCCAATTATTGCCGATGTGGGAATGTTTGCATCGTTTGACCCTTTGGCTTTGGATCAGGCGTGTGTTGATGCTTGTCTGCGGCAGACCCCGTTGCCTGACAGTCAACTGACTGACGAGATGGGAAAGACCGGTTTCTGCGATCATCATGACCATTTTGACAACACTAATCCTAATGCAGAGTATAAGACATGTCTGGAACATGCCGAGAAAATCGGTTTGGGCAACAGACAATATGAGTTGATTTGTGTGAAGTAGGCGTGAGCTGCATAAAAATAGCCGGTGTTTCACAACAGCGACTATAAATAAATCTACAATCTATAAAAACATATATTTCGAAAAAAGCGGTTTCCTTTTATTATCTGCCCAAATATAAGATGATTTTTTGAAATAGCAAAAACTTTTTTAAGAAAAAATATAGTAATTATTTCCGGACGGATGCAATTTTGCATAAATTTTCGTGTGTTTAATCGGAATAATAATGTCTGTAGATGCGTAAAATAGCTTAAACAGCCTGTATTGCAGCATGATATCACTGAGGAACGGCGTTTTGCGGTGTCTGAGAAATAATTCGTAATTTTGCTTGTTATTAAAAATCACAATGAATAAAGTATTATATAAACGACATTTTTCGGAAAAAGTGGTGGAGCTTATAGTGGAGGCTCCTCTTATTGCCCATTCAAGAAGAGCGGGACATTTCGTCATAGTCCGTGCCGATGAGCATGGCGAGCGCATTCCGTTGACTATCGCCGACGCTGATGCGGAGCGTGGAACGATTACACTTGTCATACAGTCGGTGGGAAAATCCACGCATAAGATTTGTGAGAAAGAGCCCGGTGATTGCCTGCATGATGTTGTGGGGCCGCTTGGCCAGGCCACTCATATAGAGCGGGTCGGCACTGTTTTGTGCTGTGGTGGAGGCGTTGGCGTCGCTCCTTTGCTTCCGATAATAAGGGCAATGAAAGCGGCTGGCAATAAGGTGGTAAGCGTGCTTGCCGGCCGTACCAAAGAGTTGATAATTCTGGAAGAGCAGGTTAGGGAGGCGAGCGATGAGGTCGTGATAATGACTGATGACGGCTCGTATGGAAATAAGGGACTTGTCACAGACGGTGTTGAGGCCGTGATTAATCGCGAAAAGGTTGATTTGGTTGTCACAATCGGTCCGGCTGTTATGATGAAATTTGTGGCATTGCTCACCAAAAAGTACAATATCCCCACGATGTGCTCGCTCAACACGATTATGGTCGATGGTACCGGGATGTGCGGGGCTTGCCGTGTGACTGTCGGAGGAAAAACAAAATTCGTATGTATAGACGGGCCGGAGTTTGACGCGCATGAGGTGGATTTTGATGAGATGATTATGAGGCTTCATTCTTATGATAACGATAATAAATAGCTTGCGGATATGGATGAGAAAGATATAAGGAAGCTGCACCGCGACGAGGAATGGCGCGAGAGTTTGAGAAAGTCGAAGACCGCTAAAGAGCGTATGGCAACGCCAAGAGTGCAAATGCCGGAATTGTCGCCGGACTATAGAGTGAAGTGCAACGAGGAGGTTAATCAGGGGCTGACTGTGGAAATGGCGGTTGTGGAGGCCTCGCGTTGCTTGGACTGTCCGGATCCGCAATGTGTCACGGGCTGTCCGGTCGGAATAGAAATTCCTACGTTTATCAAAAACATAGAGCGGCGCAATTTCCATGAGGCTGCCATGACGTTGAAAGCGACGAGTGCTTTGCCGGCTGTTTGTGGGCGTGTTTGTCCGCAGGAAAAACAGTGTGAGAGCAAGTGTATCTATCATGCGAAATTGAAGAAGCAGGCTGTGGCTATAGGCTATCTTGAGCGTTTTGCGGCCGATTACGAGCGTGAGCATGGGCAGCAGGCAGTGCCTGAGAAATTACCGTCGAACGGAATAAAAATAGCTGTGGCGGGCAGCGGGCCGGCAGGTCTTGCGTTTGCCGGCGATATGGCCAAATATGGTTATGATGTGACTGTGTTCGAGGCTTTGCATGAAATAGGCGGTGTGTTGAAATATGGCATACCCGAATTCCGTTTGCCCAACAATATTGTGGATGAGGAAATCGAAGGGTTGCGCGGCATGGGTGTGAAATTCGAGCCTAATTGCATTATAGGAAAGACTTTGAGCTACGATGACTTGCATTCAATGGGATTTAAGGGGCTGTTTGTGGCGTCGGGTGCCGGTTTGCCCCGGTTTATGAACATTCCCGGCGAGAATCTTATAGGCGTGATGTCGAGCAATGAGTATCTTACGCGCATAAATCTCATGGGAGCGGCCCATAAGGAGGATGATACTCCTGTGCTGCACGGAAAGAATGTCGCCGTTATCGGCGGCGGCAATACGGCTATGGATTCGGTGCGTACCGCGCGGCGTATGGGAGCGTCAAACGTGATGCTTGTATATCGTCGTTCGGAAGAGGAGATGCCGGCGCGCGCCGAAGAGGTGAAACATGCGAAAGAGGAGGGCGTTAATTTTATGACATTGCATAACCCTATAGAATATATCGGAGATGAGAAAGGACATGTGCGCACGATGCGTGTGCAGCGTATGGAGCTTGGGGAACCCGACGAAAGCGGACGACGCTCGCCTGTGCCTGTTGAGGGGGCGGTGGACGACGTGCCTGTGGATATGGTTATCGTGAGTGTCGGTGTTTCGCCCAATCCTTTGATACCTCATGCCATTCCGCAGTTGGAAATGAGCCGACGCGGCACAATCGTGGTCGATGAGGCTACGATGCGGTCGTCATTGCCGGACATCTATGCCGGCGGCGACATTGTGCGCGGTGGAGCTACGGTGATACTCGCGATGGGCGATGGCCGACGTGCGGCTGCGGCGATGCACAAAGCGTTGTCATCGAAGTAAGAGATAAATGAATTTGGCAATCAAGAAATAAGGCACTCATTGCAGTGCCTTATTTTGTTTGTTTTTTTTTATATATCGGGATAATATAGGAGCCTATATTTGTTGCCTGTAATAGGCCGCTATTCTTGTCCGGATGTTTTCACGAAGGCATTCCTCGTAGAGCCACGGCTCAGCTCCGTGAAAGTCGCCTACGTTGAGGAAGCCGCGTATCGGGGCATATCCGTCGCCGCTAAAGCCTTTCACTATGAGGACATGATGGTTGGTGTCGACGCTCACTGTGATAGTGTCGCTCAGTGTGGCGGGGGTGGCATCCGTCCGCCAATTCACCGGATTGATGCACATTGCGCACGGCTCGGCCACTATCGGTTGGATGTAGCGTATGTCGGACACGGAGTTGTAGCAGATTGTCACCCCTGTGTCGTCGGCGCGTTGGGCCGCTTTGATATTGGGTGTGGCCGACACGTCGCCGGGTGTCACCTTATAGCCTAAAACGTATGCCGCCACCATATATTTATGCAAATCTTCGGGCATCGCTTTCAGCACTTCCACCACCGCTTTCGCCCCTTGGCTGAAGCCGGCCAATATGAAAGGGCGTTGGGGATTGCGGCGGCGCAGGAACTCCTTGAAAGCGTTCTGTATGTCGTCGTTCGGAATGCGGAAACGGCTGCGCACGGTGTCTTCGTTCAGCGTTTCCCATGCTTCGATTGTGGTATGGCGGTAGTATGGCGAGTAGAAATTGTTGTCCTCTCCCATATATCCGGCTATTCTGCTTATTTCCTTGTCCATATCCGCACGGTGCTGTGGGTTATATACATCGGCATAATGGCATATCCGTCCGTCTTCCGTAGTCCAGTCGACTTCCCAAGTGGAAACGAAATAAAGCACGTCGGCTCCATTCCCTGTCTTGTCGTTTTCGCTGACGTACCACATCTCGGTGTCGGTGTAATCAGGTGCATCGGGGATATATTGCCCCATTTGGGTGTCATTCCCTTTGCAGGCTGCTGCCAATACTGCTAATATCAGGCAGGCGATAATGTTATATCGTTTTACAATCTGTTCCGTGTAATTTTTGAGTATCATATTGATTATAGAGTTATTTTAGCTGATTTTGTATATCAAAGTCTTCTGTATTGAAATTTGTTTGCAAAGAGATGGCGTTCAAAAATCGTTTTTCAATCATTAGCAGTATGTGCAAATTTTGCACATACTGAATGTTGATGTAATTCAAGACTGTCAAATATATTTTTCAGATGTTTTGTAATAACAGTCCTGTCAACATCGAACAGTTCAGCCATCGCCTTTTGGGTGGCACAAATGTTTTCGTCTTTATAGAGTACTTGTATGCCATCCTCCTTCCCTTCGGAAATAAAGGTAAGGAATTCTGCCGTACTGTTTCGTATCTCGAATTGTCTGTCCAAAATTCTTGTAGTATTTCTTACAAACACAAAGTTACTAAAATTTATCGGAATAGTTTTAATGCCTTGCCTTTTGTGTGTATATTGAACCCAAGATATATGAGATAAGATAATGGAATCGATTTAGACACTCTTGTTTTACGGGCGACAGAAGAAATTCGTTTGTTTGTTTTGGTAGTTTCTTGTGAAAAAATTATCTTTGTGTAGAGCTCATATTTAAATCAAAGATGAGAACGAAAGAAGAATATATATCACTTATTGCATCTCATACGGATGAGTTGAAATCCGGATTTGGAATTAAGTCGTTGAGGCTGTTTGGATCGGTTTCACGTGATGAACATCGGGAGGACAGTGACATTGATATTTGTGTGGATATGGAGCCCAAGGCATATTTGGTATCTGCATTGAAACGGTTTTTGGAAAAACTGCTTCAATGTTCTGTTGATGTGGTGAGATTGCATAAGCATATTAATCCTTATTTGTTAAAGGAAATAGAAAATGACGGAATCTATGTCATTAAATAGTCGTGTGTGTTCTATTTTTCAACAGATTAGAGCAGCGATTGTTCAAGTGATTGAGTGGAATAAGAATATACGTTCTTCTGAGGATTATTATGTTTCATCTGATGGAATGAAGGTTCTTGCTGCGAGTTGCATGTTGATAGAGGCTATTGGCGAGGGAATTAAGCGGATAGATGATATTACACAATCAAAATTATTGATAGAACGTCCGGATATACCTTGGGCGGATGTTATCGGAATTCGAAACCATATAGCTCATGGGTATTTTGATATTGATGGTGACATTGTTTTTGACGTGGTTAAAAACAATTTGGATGATTTACTTGTTGCAGTAGATTACTTTATAGAGAAATATCGTAAGTTTGAATAGCAATAAAAATGGTTCTGATTATTGTAAATAAATTTTGTGGGGATATAAGATTAGGGTACTAAATCTAAATTGGATAGAAAACCGGTTTTTCGCAAAACAGGATGCCTGTTTCGCAAAATAGCCGATGCGTGGTATTTGGTTTGTGGTAATAATCCGTTTATTTTGTATTCGGAAAACGGTGTTGATATGAATGACGAATATTTGATAATCTCGAATTCCAATTTTCTTTTAAGGGTATCTGTAACGCAGATAGCCTATGTCAGTTCCGGTGGTAGTTATTGTGTGCTGAAATTGGTGGACGGAAGTGAATATACGTTCAGCTATGATCGTTGGGAAAGTTAAAACGGTTATAAGTTTTCAAGCCATTTCTTGCCCGATTTGGTCCTCAGCCAAATTGCAATGCCTAAAGCGATAATTATTCCTACGGTGAAGAATGTAGTCATAAAACCCATAATACTAACGTTTTAATATGTTATATCCAATATATGCCAATAGGGTTGTAAAGCATAGTCCTGTTAGTAATAGTATGACTTGTTTGAATTGTGGGTCATTAATTATTAATTCCAAATCGGTCATTAGCCTATACTATATTTGTTTGAAAGCGAGGAACAGGTGTGCTGAATCCATTCAGATGTCTCCCTCTGTTTGCGCAGCTATGCGGAGCAAATAGGGGGAGTAGCGCGAAGTGTCGAGGGGATTGCCCAATCACTGCGGAGCAGTGAAATTCAGTTTTTATCTGTTTGTTTTCACCGCAAGCGGTGAATCTGGCAACCCCTCCGTCCCGTTGGGACACCTCCCTATAACTACGCTCCGCTGTGTGACAGGGGAGGACATTCAGTACGTATGGCGATCTGTCAAGTGTCTAATGACCGATTTTGGTTAGTGAGATGCACAACTAATGCCATTGACGCGAAAACAAGTTTTGCCAAATCATAAAAGAATTTGCCGAGAGTTTCCCGCCTTGTCCTTTCTTTTTGGGAAAGTTCTTTCATTTTTTTCTGTTGCTTGGCAAAATAGCTCATAGTCGAATCTTGTTATGCATATTTATTAAATATTGTCGATATTGCAAAATTAATTTTAGCAGTGTTGCTAAGTCTTATTTTATGCCGCGGCGGTTGAGGGCGGCTTGGTAGAGGCTGGCGTAGCGCAGATGCTCGGCATAGCTGTCCGTAAACTCGTGGGAACCAGAAAAGTCGGCTTTCGCGCACATGTAGATATAGTCGTGCTGTGGTGCGTTGAGAACGGCATCGACCGTTGATTTTTCCGGAAGGCGTATCGGCCCGGGCGGCAATCCTTCTACGGCGTAGGTGTTGTACGGCGAGTTTGCCGTGAGATGCTTGTGCAGTATTCGTTTCAATGAGAAGTCGCCGATTGCGAATTTAACGGTCGGGTCAGATTGTAGTTTCATCCCTTTGTGCAGGCGGTTGAGGTAGAGCCGTGCCACTTTGCCTTTTTCGGGAGAGTAGGCTGTTTCTTCTTCCACAATCGATGCGAGTGTCACGACTTCATTGGGCGTAAGTCCGAGATCTTTGGCTTTTGCCTTGCGCTTGTCGCTCCAGAATCGGGTGTAGTTGTCGTGCATTTTTTTCAACAGCTTTTCGGGCTTTACCGACCAATACACTTCGTATGTGTCTGGAATAAGCATTGCAGGGACTGTTTGCGGAGTGAAGCCGAGTGATGCGCACGACGCTGAATCCGTCAGCAGTCGGAGCATGTCGTTTTTGTTCATGCAAAGTTGCCTTGAGCATATTTCTGCGAAATCGGCGACTGTGCGCAGGTTGTTGAATGTGAATTTCACCGGAGATTGCGCTCCCGATGACAGTTTGCGCCACAGTGCGAATGGCGACATTCCTTTTTCCACCCGGTATGCGCCGATGTGGCGCGGTGTGACTATCCGGCGGTAGTTGGACAGCATCATAACGCGGAGTGCGTATGCCTGTCCAAAATCGGCTTTAAGCGAGTCGGAGAATGCAGATTCGGTCATGTCCGGATAGATGTAAATTGTTTTTCCCTTGTCTGCGCCTGAGAAGAAGAAAGGCACGGTAAAAGCCGCGCCTGCCACGATTATGGCAAGCACGGCAATAATTACTATTAATCTGGTTTTTGTCTTTTTCATATTTGTCAATTATCGGTGCCGAACGAAAGCGTAGTGTAGTATCCGCTTCCGGAACTGCCTCCTGAACCGAACGACAAAGTTATGAAATTATTTCCGGTTTTGTCGAACCACGAAGTATGTATGACGCCGCTTACACTGCTGTTTGATGCCGGACTGCCGAACTGTCCGCAAAGGGTGTTGTATAGTCCGGTGTAGCGGCTTATGTCGTAGCTCGGCGACGAATAGTAGAAGCATGCCCCGTTAAGCCCTCCGGCTGTACTGTATTGCAATATGGCATTGTCCCACAGGTAGTTCATGTTGCTGACATTGAGCAGACACACTTCCGAATTGTCGTAATAGTCGATTGTATATCCGTTGCCTGTCAACGCGGCGATGCTGTTTGCCACCGACAGCCCGAATTGCAAGCCAAGTATAGAGTTGATTACAGGAGCGTAGCTGTAAGGC
This sequence comes from uncultured Muribaculaceae bacterium, assembly GCA_944321725.1. Classification (GTDB taxonomy): domain Bacteria; phylum Bacteroidota; class Bacteroidia; order Bacteroidales; family Muribaculaceae; genus Limisoma. The sequence continues at coordinate 55,898 of CALUMI010000010.1, read as the reverse complement.
ACGTATCCGTAAGGCCTTGCCGGGACATAGATGGGATAGTATGGCCGGTGATGGTGGTGTCTTGGCGGACGTGGAGGCCTCGGCGGTCTTGGCGGTCTTGGCGGTCTTGGCGGGCGTGGCGGTTGCGGTGGTCTCGGCGGTTGTGCCGGCCTGCCGGAATGGTGTCCTCCGCCGGGTCGTCCCGGATGTCTGCCGGGTCGGTGGCGGTTTGCCGCCGCGCTGTTATTCTTTTTACCGGAAGTCCCTCCGCGATGCCCGTTGAATTGTGTGGCGGGAGTTGCTGCTGCCTGAATGTCGGGCAGCGGAGCAATGAGCGCGAAAGCCATTGCCAAAACCGTGAAAACTCTTATAAGCCGTGTCATAATTATTCTGTTTTCTTAGTAGACACCGTTTTTTATCTGCGGTTTAACTGATTTCCTGCCTTGTTCTCCGAATTTTATAAATTTTATGCTTGGTATAACTTTATTTGGATTGTAAACGTTGGAAAGTATTCTGTTCAAAACAAAACAGGATGCACCGAATAGTGCATCCTGTCGCTTATGAATGAGATTAGGGATTAGTCTTCAATTGCAGCCTGCGCCGCAGCCACACGCGCGATAGGCACGCGGAACGGTGAGCATGACACATAGTTCATGCCGAGTTTCGCGCAGAATTTCACTGATGAGGGCTCTCCTCCGTGTTCGCCGCAGATACCTACTTTCAAGTCAGGTTTTGTTGCGCGTCCTTTCTTGGTACCCATTTCCACGAGTTGGCCTACGCCTTCCTGATCGAGCACTTCGAACGGGTCGGTCTTGATGATGCCCATTTCCTTGTAGTATTTCAAGAATTTCGGAGCGTCGTCGCGCGAGTAGCCGAATGTCATCTGGGTCAAGTCGTTTGTTCCGAACGAGAAGAAGTCGGCATATTGCGCAATCTTGTCGGCAACAAGAGCCGCGCGCGGCACCTCAATCATCGTACCGATTTTATATGATACTGTCGTACCTCTTTCTTTGAACACTTTATCGGCTGTTTTGCGGATAATTTCGCTCTGCATTTCCAATTCTTTGACAACGCCAACCAACGGCACCATTATTTCGGGATGCACGTCGATGCCTTTTTCTTTGCAGTCGATGGCTGCCTCGATGATTGCGCGCGCCTGCATCTCGGTGATTTCCGGGTAGGTGTTTCCAAGACGGCAGCCGCGATGTCCGAGCATCGGATTGAACTCTTCGAGAGAGTCGCAAATGCTCTTGACTTTTTCTACGGAAATGCCGATTTCTTCAGCAAGCTCTTTTTGTGTGGCAAGCTGATGAGGCACGAACTCGTGCAAAGGCGGGTCGAGCAGGCGGATTGTCACTCCGAGTCCGTCCATTGCCTCGAATATGCCGCGGAAGTCGTCGCGTTGCATCGGCAGCAGTTTGTCAAGAGCAATGCGGCGGCCTTCGGTTGTGCTCGCAAGAATCATCTCGCGCATGGCTTTGATGCGGTCGCCCTCAAAGAACATGTGTTCCGTGCGGCAAAGCCCGATACCTTTCGCGCCGAATTTGCGAGCCACGAGAGCGTCGCGCGGCGAATCGGCGTTGGTGCGTACATCTACTTTGGTGTATTTGTCGGCAAGGTTCATGATTGCGGCAAAATCTCCGGAGAGCTCTGCGTCGACTGTCGGCACTTGTCCGTCGTAGACATCGCCTGTTGAGCCGTTCAGCGAAATCCAGTCACCTTCTTTATATACTTTTCCGCCCATTTCAACGGTGCGTTCTTTGTAGTCCACTTTTATCTCGCCTGCGCCCGATACGCAACATTTACCCATGCCGCGTGCGACAACAGCCGCGTGTGAGGTCATACCGCCGCGTGCGGTGAGGATGCCTTGTGCGACAGTCATTCCGCGAAGATCCTCCGGCGATGTTTCGATGCGCACCATGATTACTTTGCGTTTTAACTCTGCCCAAGCCTCAGCATCGTCGGCAAAGAATACGATTTGTCCAGTGGCTGCTCCCGGAGAGGCCGGCAGACCTTTTGCCACCACTTTCGCGCGTTTCAGGTTGTCTTTGTCGAATACAGGGTGCAACAGCTCGTCGAGTTTTTGCGGCTCCATTCTCTTGAGCACTGTCTTCTCGTCGATTTCTCCTGCGCGGAGCATATCCATTGCGATTTTCACCATAGCCGCGCCTGTGCGTTTGCCGTTGCGTGTTTGCAGCAGCCAAAGTTTGCCGTCTTGTATGGTGAATTCGAGATCCTGCATGTCCTTGAAGTAGTCTTCGAGTTTTTGTTGGATTTCGATAAGCTCTTTTGCGCATTCCGGCATCGACTCTTCAAGAGATGGATATTTTGATGCTCTTTCTTCTTCAGATATGCCTTGAAGAGCGGCCCAACGGCGAGAGCCTTCTGTTGTGATTTGTTGCGGTGTGCGCACTCCGGCAACCACATCCTCGCCTTGTGCGTTGATAAGATACTCACCGTTGAACAGGTCTTCTCCTGTGGCAGCGTCACGGGTGAAAGCCACTCCTGTGGCCGATGAGTTGCCCATGTTTCCGTAGACCATGGCCTGCACGTTGACTGCCGTGCCCCATTCTTCCGGTATTTGGTTCATGCGGCGGTAGAGAATGGCGCGCTCGTTCATCCAACTGTCGAACACCGCGTAGATTGCTCCCCAAAGCTGTTCCCATGCCGATTCCGGAAAGTCCTTGCCTGTGACGCGCTTAACAGCGGCCTTGAATTTGACAACGAGTTCTTTCAAGTCGTCGACAGTGAGCTCGGTGTCGAGTTTTATGCCTTTCTCTTCTTTGACTTGGTCGAGAATTTCTTCAAACGGGTCAATGTCTTGCTTTGAGCTTGGTTTCATGCCAAGTACCACATCTCCATACATCTGCACGAAACGGCGGTAGCTGTCCCACGCGAAACGCGGATTGCCTGATTTAGCGGAGAGAGCCTCAACAACAGCATCATTTATACCGAGATTGAGCACCGTGTCCATCATGCCCGGCATTGACACTCGCGCACCTGAGCGAACCGACACCAACAACGGATTTTTCGCGTCACCGAATTTATTTCCTGTGAGATTCTCGATATGGGCAACCGCTTTTTTTACCTCTTCGTCGAGTTGCTTTGTTACGACATCTTTACCAAGTTGATTATATTCCGTACAAACTTCAGTTGTGATAGTGAAACCCGGAGGTACAGGAACTCCAATAAGGTTCATCTCGGCCAGATTTGCTCCTTTTCCGCCAAGAAGATTTTTCATATCGGCACGTCCCTCTGCTTGTCCGTTGCCGAAAGTATAAATTCTTTTCATTTTGATGAAATGTTAATAAATTATATTGTTTGGTATTGTAATTTTTTGTTAAGTATGCAAATATAATTACATAAACTTGAAATACGAAAATAGTTTGACGAAAAAAACGTGTTGTAAACAATTATTATTTTTTATTTTGTTATTGTGCTGCGGAAATACGTAAATTTGCACGATTAATCAAGTTTTTAAATCAAAGAGAATTGGCACGTAAGCGAAAAGAATTGCCTGTAGTTGAGGGCGTGGATATAACCGGCGTGGCCGCCGAAGGAAAAAGCGTCGCGCGGGTAAACGAGTTGGTGGTGTTTATCCCGTTCGGCGCTCCGGGCGATGTGGCGGATATTAAGATAGACAAAAAGAAACGCAATTATGCGGAGGCTCATATTGTTAAAATAATTAAACCGTCCTCGCGCAGGGTTGAGCCGAAATGCGGGCATTTCGGAGTGTGTGGCGGATGCAAATGGCAGCATATACCGTATGACGATCAGCTGCGATACAAGAGAGAGCAGGTGCTTGACGCTTTGCAGCGCATAGCCAAGGTTGAGATACCGGAAATAAATCCGATTTTAGGCTCATCTGAAATCTATCATTATCGCAATAAATTGGAATTTACGTTTTCCAATAAGTGTTGGTTGACTTTTGATGAGCTTCGGAGCGGAAAAGAATTTCCGGAGCGCAATGCCGTCGGATTCCATATACCCGGCGCTTTCGACAAGGTGCTTGATATAAAGAAATGCTGGCTTCAGGATGACTTGTCGAATGAAATCAGGCTTTTCATCAGAGAATACGCTCTTGGCAAGGGTTACTCATTTTATGATCTTAAAGCCCAGACGGGATTGATGCGGACGCTGATGATACGCATAGCATCGACGGGCGAGGTTATGTTGGTGGTTGTGTTTGGCGAGAACGACAAGGATAAAATCGAGGATGTAATGGGGGCGGTTTCTGTACGTTTTCCGCAAATCACATCATTGCTCTATGTCGTAAATCTTAAGGTGAATGACACGATAGGCGATCAGGAAACCGTGCTTTTCAGCGGGCGCGAGTATATCGAGGAGGAAATGGAAGGACTGCGTTTCAGGATAGGTCCCAAATCGTTTTATCAGACCAATTCGCTACAGGCATGGGAATTGTATAAGGTAGTGCGGCGCATGGCGGATCTTTCCGGGTCGGAGCTTGTCTATGATTTGTATACAGGCACGGGTACGATAGCCAACTTTGTGGCCCGTCGCGCCAATCGTGTTATCGGGATAGAGTATGTCCCGGAGGCTATTGAGGACGCCAAACTCAATTCGAAAGTCAACGGGATAGACAACACGTCGTTTTTTGCTGGCGACATGAAAGATATACTGACCGATGAATTTGTTGCCGCGCATGGCAAGCCCGATGTGATGATTATCGACCCTCCGCGCGCCGGAATGCATGAGGATGTTGTGAATGTGATTCTTAGGGCAGCTCCAAAAAAATTGGTTTATGTCAGTTGTAATCCGGCGACACAGGCCCGCGACATAGCGTTGCTCGACGCTGAGTATAAAGTTACGGAAGTGCAGCCTGTGGACATGTTTCCGCAAACGCACCATGTGGAGAACGTCGTGTCATTGGAGTTGCGTTGACTTTCCGCCGGCGAGCAAATGGATGTTGGAATTGTAGTACAGGGGATTGCCTGTGACATTTTTGCCGGTAAATGGTGGCAGTGTGTAGTGAGTGTCGCTTGACGGCAATTCTATTTCGGCGATTGCTATGCCGTTAAGTTCGCCCGTAAATTCATCGATTTCCCAGACAAAGCCGTCGAAATTCACTAAAAAACGCGTTTTCTCAATGATTGGAGGAATGCAGGATTTCAGTAACGCTTTTGCGTCGGAAAGAGGTATGATGTATTCAAACTCGTCACGGGTGTCGCCTTTGTTGCATGTTTTGACCGTCAGGCAGGCTTTATCGTCTTTGACGCGGACTCTCACGGTGCGTTGCTTGTCCCTTGACAGATACCCTTGTATGATGTGTGTGGTTTTGTAGGCCATATCACGATAGAGGGTATTTTTCAGCAGATATTTGTGTTCTATCTCTACGTTCATTTGTAAAAAGTGTGATAATAATACAAATAGACTATAATTTAGTCTGATTAAGACAGCTTGTGCGGCTTAAATTGCCTAATTTTGCGGCAAAACTAATAAATATTTGCACTTGCTTGTGATAAAGCATGTGAAAATTATTTCGAATGAAAAAGATTTTTTTGAGCAGATTGTTTTTGGGTTTGATATTGATGTTGTCGCATTTTGCGGTCGCAACAGCTCAAAGTCCGGTAAGAACCACACATGTCAGGGGAATGGTCGTCGACTCTTTATCGCGTGAGCCGTTGCCTTATGTGGCCGTTTTTCTGAAAGGCTCCGACAAAGGGCTGCAGACGGATGAGGATGGGCGGTTTGAAATCGGCACAAAAGTGAATTTCATTAATTTGCAGTTCTCCACAATGGGATATGCCACGAAAGAGGTGTTTGTGAATAAGGGTGAGGACAATGACATTACAGTGGAGCTGGTTCCGGCGGGTGTGGCTCTGAAAGAAGTGGTTGTAAAGCCGGGCAAAGAGCATTATTCGAGGAAAAACAATCCGGCGGTGGCTTTCGTGGAGAAAATAATGGACAGGAAAGAGCGGTACGATCCGAAGAATCATGACTACTACAGTTATGACAAATATGAGAAAATGACGTTCGCCCTCAATGATTTTTCTGAAGACCAGAAAGAAAAATGGATTTTTAAAAAGTTTCAGTTCATATTCGATTATCTTGACACGTCGGAAGTGTCGGGCAAGCCGATATTGAATGTGTCGGTAAAAGAGAAATTGTCGAAAGAATATTTCAGAAATTCGCCCGGTGCGGAAAAAGAGTATGTGACAGGGATAAAGCGTGCCGGCATAGATGAGATATTCGACGAGGAGAGCGTGCAGCGTTTTGTCGACGATGTATTCCGTGAGGTCGATATTTTCGGCAATAACGTGAATATATTGCAAAACCGCTTTGTCAGCCCGCTGTCCCGGATAGGCACACGTTTCTATAAATATTATCTGACTGACACTGTCGCGATTGACGGAGTCAGGTGTGTGGAACTCAGCTTTTCGCCGTTCAACAACCGCTCGTTCGGTTTTTTGGGCAGGATTTATGTGGTGGAAAACGACACGTCGTTGTTCGTCAAGAAAGTGCGCCTGAATGTCCCCAAAGCCATTAATCTCAATTATGTGGACAATATGTTCATAGAGCAGGATTATGAAAAGGCGCCTGACGGGAGCCGGCTGAAGGTCAAGGACGACATGGTGGTGGAGTTTTCAATCATACCTTCCACTCAGGGTCTGTATGTAAGGCGCAATACCTCTTATCGCAATTTCAGTTTCGAGAAGCCTTTGAATGACTCTATTTTCGGAATGGAAGGCAAGACAATCGAGGCTGCCGACGCCAGATTTATGCCTGAACAATATTGGGCTGACAACCGTATGGTGCCGATACGCGAGAATGAAAACGCGATTTCAAAGCTGTTGACACAACTGCGCGAGGTGCCGGTTTTCTATTGGGCTGAAAAAATAATATCTGTGCTTGTATCGGGTTATATTCCGACAGGAGAGAAGGATTCGAGCAAGTTTGATTTCGGGCCGATGAACACCACTATAAGCGGAAACACGGTGGAGGGCGCACGTTTCAGGGTGGGCGGCATGACTACGGCCAATCTTAATAAGCATTGGTTTGCGAAGGGCTATATAGCCTATGGCACCAAAGACCGCAAATTGAAATATGACGCGGAGGTGGAATATTCCTTTCCGGAGAAAGAGTACCATGCGAAAGAATATCCTGTACACTCGCTTAGGCTGCATCACAAATACGATGTATATCAATTAGGACAGCAGTATATGTTCACTAATATGGACAACGTGTTTATGGCATGGAAACGGCAGACCAACGATAAAATGACTTACCGGCGTCTGAGCGAGCTGGAATATAAGAAAGAAACGGTGTCCGGATTATCGGTTACATTGGGATTGCAGCATCAGGTGCAGGAGGCTACGCGATGGATACCGTTTTACGACGGATACGGGAATTGGTATGACAATTATCAGCAGGCGTCTGTCAATTTGACATTGCGCTATGCTCCCGGAGAGAAATTCTATGACGCGAGGTTCACGCGTATCCCGATTAATCTTGACGCGCCGATTTTTGTGCTGTCGCATACATATAGCCCGAAAGGGCTTTTCAACAGCCTCAATACGGTCAATAAAACAGAATTCAGCGTGCAGAAAAGATTTTGGTTTTCGGCGTTTGGATACACGGATATTATTTTGAAGGCGGGGAAAATATGGAGTCAGGTGTCGTATCCCGATTTGCTTTTGCCAAACGCCAATTTGTCGTATACCATACAGCCGGAGTCGTATGCGCTGATGAACGCGATGGAATTTGTCAACGACCAATATCTGTCGTGGGACATAACGTATTTTGCCAACGGAGCGCTTTTCAACCGAATACCGTTGATAAAATACATGAAATTGCGCGAGGTTGTATCGTTTAAGGGGCTTTATGGCTCGTTGAGCGACAAAAATAATCCCGCGCTCAACAATAATCTGTTCAGATTTCCGGCAAACGCCTTATGCCGCGAAATGGATAAAATGCCGTATATGGAGATGAGTGTGGGGTTGGATAATATCTTTTCAATTTTGAGAGTTGATTACGTTTGGCGTCTGACTTATCGCGACACTCCCGGAGTCGATAAAAACGGAGTCAGGATAGCTTTGCATTTTTCTTTCTGATTTAGGGATGATTTGTTAAATAATTGTTATATTTGTAACCTGATGCTTGCATATCTTTGTAGTGTGGTTTTACAAGTGGCGTATATCGCGCGCTTGTGTGTAAATTAATGATTATGGACAGTACTACTCCGGTTAAAATTTTAGTTGTCGACGACGAGGCCTCTATTTGCGATTTGATGAAAATCAATCTTGAGCTTGCCGGCTATGTGGTGGATGTGGCCTATTCGGCAGAGGCGGCATTGCAAATGGATTTGCAGCAATATTCGTTGATGGTGTTTGACATAATGATGGGGGAGATGAGCGGTTTGGAGCTTGTTTCCGCCGTGCGCGAGAATAAACGGACGTCGGAAGTGCCGATAATCGTTTGTACGGCTTTGGGAGAGGAAAAACCGCTTATAGAAGGGTTTACCCGTGGCGCTGACGATTATATCAAAAAGCCGTTTTCGATGCGCGAGTTTGTTTTGCGTGTGCAGCGGTTGCTGAAGCGGGCGAATTCCAATCCGCTCGATGTGGTGAGATTTGAGAATTTGGAGCTTGATGTGGTGTCGCGTACATGCCGCATCAACGGGGAGGAGGTCACTCTGACAAAAAAAGAGTTTGACTTGCTGCACATGTTTCTCACTCATCGCAATAAGATATTCACGAGAGATGAAATCTTGAGGCAGATATGGGAGAAAAACATATATGTTGTCGACCGCACGATAGACGTCAACATTAATCGCCTGAGGAAGAAACTTGGAGAATATGAGTCGAACCTGATAACAAAACAAGGATACGGCTATGGCTTTAAAGATTAAATTCAATTACCGCACAAAACTTTTTCTTATAGTAAATGTGTTTTTTTGGCTGTTGGTGGTGGCTTTTATCACTATTCAATACACGAGGGAGCGCGATTATAAAGTGTCGTTGCTCGATACTCGCCTGCAAGTCTATAATGACATTATCTTGAAAAAATATCAGGAAGACAGAAATCTGTCTGACCCTATTATCGACCAAATATTGCGTGACGACGATTTGCGGGTGACGATAATAGACCATAGCGGCAATGTGCTGTACGACAGCTATGACAAGAATCTTGAAAACCACAAAGACCGTCCTGAGTTTCAGAAAGCCCTTAAAGACGGGCGGGGGAATATGATTAGAAGGTTCTCTGAAACCGACAAGAGATATTATTTCTATTCTGCCACTTCCGGTGTAGGGATTGTAGTGCGTACGGCTTTGCCTTACGACCTTGAGCTGCGGAGCGTGCTTCAGGGCGATATGAATTATATATGGGTGGTTTTGGGCATTACCGTGATAATAAACATCATACTCTATTTTGCCATTAACCGGTTTAGTTTGGGTGTCAGTAATCTGAGGGAGTTTGCGCGGCAGGCAAAAAATGGCGACATTCGCAATTTTGACACTTCCGAGCTTCCGGACGACGAGCTTGGCGATGTGTCGACGGTGATAATAAATATGTACAAAGAGCTGAAAGAGGTGGCCGAAGAGCGCGACAAAAGTCTTGAGGAGGCGCTTCATGAGGAGCGGGAGAAAATAAGGATTAAACATCAGCTTACGAGCAATATAAATCATGAGCTGAAAACGCCTGTGCAGGCGATAAGAGGCTGTTTTGAAACGCTGCTCGACAACAACCTGAACGAGGAAATGCGCAAAAAACTGCTGGAAACCGGCTACAACAACACCATGCGCTTGAATAATCTGTTGCAGGATGTCACGCTGATAACACGTATAACCGACGCGAAAGACACGCTTGAGGTTGACGATGTGGATATAAGCAAGGTGATTAAAGATATTTGCGATGAGGTTGACACGTATTCGATAGAGAAGAAAATGCGTATCAATGTGGATGTCCCCGAAAATGTCATTATAAAAGGCAACAAGCAGCTTGTGGACGCCATTTTCCGGAATTTGGTGAATAATGCCATAGCATATTCCGGAGGGAGGGACATATTCATCAGCATGACCAAAGAAACAGATAAGGAATATTGGTTTGATGTGTATGATAACGGTACGGGAGTAGAGGACAAGCATTTGTCGCGCATATTCGAGCGTTTTTACCGTATAGACAGCGGACGCTCACGGAAGAATGGCGGGACAGGGTTGGGACTGTCGATTGTACGCAATGCCGTCCTCTTCCACAATGGGGTAATAAGGGCTTGTAACAGAAAGTCGGCGGGGCTTGAATTTATATTTTCGTTGCATAAATAAAAAATAAGATATGGATCCTATATTTACAGTGATTGTAGTCATCCTTGCGGTGCTGGCGGTGTTGGATTTGATTGTCGGCGTGTCAAACGACGCTGTCAATTTCCTTAACTCGGCACTCGGGTGCAAAGTGGCAAAGCGTTGGATTATTCTGACGGTTGCGTGTGTTGGCATTATGTTGGGTGTGGTGACATCCAACGGCATGATGGAAGTGGCCCGCAACGGGGTGTTCCATCCCGGCATGTTTACGTTTACGGAAATCATGGTGCTGTTTGTCGGTATAATGCTTACCGACGTGATTGTGCTTAATACGTTTAACTCGTTGGGATTGCCCACTTCTACAACAGTTTCGCTTGTGTTTGAGCTTTTGGGCAGCTCTCTTGCCGTTGCAGCATATAAGATATGGAATTCGCCCGACATGTCGTTTGCCGACCTCGCGGAGTTTATAAACGCAGGAAAAGCTATGGTAATCATTTCCGGAATTTTGTCGTCGGTGGTGATTGCTTTTACGGTTGGGGCGGTGTTAATGTACATATCGCGCATAATATTCTCATTCAAGTATGCCAAATCCCTGAAACGGTATGGCGCGGCATGGTGCGGTATATCTATTGTCGGGATTGTGTATTTTGCCATATTCAAGGGGATGAAAAGCTCCGGCTTGATAACACCGGAATTTGACCATTTGATAAATGACCATATCTATATCTCGCTGTTTGTGATTTGGGTTATTGCCACTGTCGTGCTTTGGATTATGCAGAAGCTGAAACTCAACATTATGAAGTTCACCATTCTTTCGGGTACGTTTGCGTTGGCATTGGCATTTGCGGGCAATGACCTTGTGAACTTCATAGGTGTGCCCATTGCTGGATTCGACAGCTATAAATTTGCGTTGGAGAGCGGCGACATGTCAATGATGATGTCGAGATTGGCCGAGCCGGCGCATGTGAATATATGGTTTTTGATTTTGAGCGGCATCGTAATGTCGGTTACATTGTTTTTTTCCAAAGACGCGATGAAAGTGGCTGAAACGCAACTTAATCTTTCTTCTCAAAACGATGAGGACGAGCGTTTCGGCTCAAACCGGTTTTCGAGAGCGTTGGTCAGCTTGGCAATCAATCTCAATAAGGCCTACAATTTTGTAATACCTAAGAAATTGCAGGAAAAAATCAATATGAGGTTTGTGCAGGATGAAACTACAGCTAAAGATTCTGCTTACGACTATATTCGAGCCATTGTCAACCTGACGGCTGCGGCAAGCCTTATTTGCCTTGGCACATCGTTGAAACTTCCGTTGTCGACCACGTATGTCATTTTTATGGTGTCGATGGGCTCGTCGCTTGCCGACCGCGCGTGGGGGCGTGACAGCGCCGTATACCGTATAACAGGCGTGATGGTCGTCATAATGGGATGGTTTATAACGGCTATTGCCGGAGTGACAATTTCATTTGTCGTCGGACTGATCCTGTGCTGGGGCGGCTGGATAGCATTGGCTGTGCTTTCTGTGCTGTGCGGATATATACTTTGCCATAATCTCATTTTCAAGAAAAAGGAAAAAGAGGAAAAGCCTGCTCCGCTGATCAACGAGAGCGCGGACGATTCCGACGTGCTGTTCAAATGCACGCAGGAAGTGTGTGTGACGATGGAGTCTATTTCAGAAATCTACAATCACATGCTTGTCGCGCTTTTTACGGAAAACCGGAGGTTGCTGAAGGAAACCATGTCGCAGTCGGAAGAGCTTTATCATCAGGCAAATGACCGCAAATATCAGATATTGCGTACATTGAAGCGTTTTCAGGACGAAAATATCGAAACAGGCCATTTCTATATTCAGGTGGTTGACTATCTGACGGAGGTGACAAAGGCACTTTTGCACTGTACGCGCCCGGCGTTTGAGCATATAGAAAATCATCATCGCGGATTCACTCAGGAGCAAATTTATGATTTGAAATTGGTGAATGACGGTGTTGACAACATATTCAACAAAATAAACGAGATGCTTCGCGACAAGGATTTTTCGGGTCTTGACGAGGTGCTTACCATGAGGGATAATCTTTTTGTTATAATAGCCGACGCTATTAAGCACCAGATAAAGAGATTGAAAGAGGAGCCGACAAGCACAAAAGCGAGTGTTTTGTATCTGAATATTTTGAATGAGACAAAAACCATGGTTTTGCAGGCCCGCAATCTTATCAAGTCGCAAGGCTATTTCCTGTCGCAAATAAAGTCGGTTGACAATATGCCGGATAATGCGGCTGTGGCAGCTGAGAATGCGGTGTCGCAGAGTTAATATAAGTTGGTTACGTAGCGGTCGCACTCGTGGCTTAGTTGCTGCAAGTGTGACCGCTATGTACTTTTCTAAAATTGGATTGAGTTCGTATAAATTCGTAGAATTAGGTCTGTATTTTAGCGTACACCAATATTTTGATTATAACATTCATTAATGATTCTTGGATTTATATTTAATTGGAAATCAATACTAACGGCGGCAGGTTAATTATTGTGAAATTGTAAAATTATTTTCACTTTTAATTTGGATTTGATAAATTTAGGGGATAGATTTGTTAAATCTAAAAACTATGTGTTATGAGTACATCCAAATTCCAAAAGCGTTTGTTGGGCATGCAGGACAACCTGTTGTCGTTTGCCATGAAACTCACCGCAAATTACGACGATGCCCACGATCTGTTGCAGGATGCCACATGCAAGGCGTTGGTCAACGAGAGCAAATATGTTGACGATTCCAATTTCAAGAGTTGGATGTTCACTATCATGCGCAATATTTTTATCAATAATTATCGGCGCATCATAAGGACACAGACAGTTGTCGACAGGAGCGACGACCTTTATCAGCTTAATCTTCCGCAGGTTGAGGCTCCGGAAACACCGGAAAACCATTGCTCGTTGTCGGAGGTGTCGGAAGTTGTAAACTCATTGACAGAAGAATATCGCCGTCCGTTTATGATGCATGTCGAGGGATATAAGTATCAGGAGATTGCCGAAGCTATGAATCTTCCGCTCGGCACGGTGAAGAGCCGCATATTTTTTGCAAAGCAGAAATTGAAGTCGCAGTTGCAGGACTACCGCCGTTGATGATTTATTGACTGCCAAAGATCATACATAGTTGCTTGGCGGTAGGGCGCATTGTGCGTTGTTTACGCTGTGATTTCAATCGTGCATCCGTCCGGGCCTTCGACGCAACTTTCATAGTATCCGTCGCCTGTTGTGCGGGGTTCGCTTATTATGTTGAAGCCGTCTGCTCGCAGTTGTTTTGTCATTTTGTCGACTTGCTGTTTCCCTCCTACGCTTAATGCGATATGCGCGTAGCCTGTGTGCGGTTGTTGCGCATCGCTGATATTTACATCCGGTCGCGACATTATTTCCAATTTGGAACCGCTGTCAAACGTCAGAAAATATGTTTTCAATCCTGTGTGGGCATTGTGGTACAAATCATTGGCTACGGCTCCGAAATACTTTGTGAAGAATGTTTTTGCGGCTTCTATGTCGGTTACATACATTGCGGTATGGTTGAGCTTTGCGGATGGCTGCCGCTCGTTGTCAAACGGATATTTCCTGCGCGGATTGCGCGGAAACCAGCCTTTGCGCACTCGTTCCTGCTGTTGGAATATTTCACCTATGCCCCATAGGGAAGAAAATCCCGCGACACCGAGAATTATCGACCAAAACATCTCGCCGACAAGACATGCGGCGGCAAGGCAAATTAATCCGAATAAAAGGAACAGCCTCCATATTTTCACTCCGAAATAGTATTCGCCTTTGATTACGAGCGGGTGAAATATGCCTATAATCAAGAACGTGCACAGCCCTATGGTGATGCCGAGCAGGTTGTAGGTTTCAAGCAAATCTGTCATGCGGTTGCAATATAAGGGTTTATAAATGCTTTATAAAGTATTTGTGCGAGTAAATACAGTATTACAATATTATATAGGTAACGGTTGTTGAAGCGAATTGTTCGCTGGTTGCGCCATAATGTGTATAAGGAAACAGCTATTGCCATTATTAACAGTATTTTCCAAATTGTCCAACCGTGGAAGTCGGCAATGGAGTATCCCGCGATACTGATTTCCGCTCCCGACGCGATTGCCATGAATATTATCGCAAGCAATGCCGTCAGTGCGGCAAATATGCCTCCGGTGATGCGCCATGTTACGGAATGGTTGTGGATTTGTGATAATAAGAAACTGCTTATAATCGGCATGTTGAAATAAATGGAAGCGAGCAGCATTATCAATGAGAGCCGGTTGAGGGCAATCATTGTCGGGATTGCTATGATAAATAATATCACACCGAATTGTTTGAGCAGAGAAAGCGCAAGAAATTTGTTGCGCAGCCATGCCGGATGCGAGGCAATCCAGAACAGGGCGACTATTATGGGTATTGACCATGGGAATATAGAGAAGAAAGCATGGCCTGCAAACGATGTGAGTTTGCCATATTCTTCGAATTTGCTTGTTATTTGGGTAATTCCGAGTACATTATCCGCTGATTGCCTGTCGTTTGTGATGAATGTGACGGCAAGATACGCTATAACTGTCGACGCGGCTGTCATCAGCAGCATCTTTGACAACATGATTTTGCGCTTGTCGTTTTGCAGTAAGATGAATATTCCTCCTACGGCGAGCGCTATAGCCGGAGCGAGTATGCCCATGAATATTGTCGCGCATGAGGTAGCCGCTATAAGCCACCATGCTTTTTCTGCCGAAGGCTGTTTTATCCAATGATAAATGGATGAGAGGGAGAATATGAAAAACAGGGCCATTAAGGATATTACATTCGCATGGTAGGCAAGAGAGCTTATGGTGTAGCTTGAGAGGAAAAGCAGTGACGCCAAAAACGCCTTGCCGGGTTTCTCGTCTTGCCCTCTGAACAGAAACATTCCTGTGGTGAGCAGTGTTATGATTATGGCCGATGGCAGTCTTACCGAATAAGTGTCGGGCAGATTCCACAGATTCATTGTCAGCGACACCAAATAGCTGTAAAAATTGATGGGGAAATCGCTGCCGTGCCCGTCAAACACGCTGCTTATCCCCGACGATGAGAATTGCCGCGCAAGATTGGCTATGAGTATTTCATCCGGTTGCAGCTCCACCCGTCCCAATACCGGGAATATTACAATTATGGCCGTAGCGGCCAACAGTACTGACAATGAATTTTCTACTTTCGTGTGTTTTATCATTCCTGCCGTTTTTTCTTGAATGTGATGAAACGGTTATAGCAGTAGTTTGCCAAAGTGTATGCCACCATGCTTATGCACATTGCTATATTCTCTCCTGAGTTTTTCATTGGCAGCCATTCTATTTCTATGTCCTTTATGCCGGTATGGGTCAGCATGTAATTGAACAGCGCGAATTGAAACGCAAAACATATCAGGAATCCCGTAACAAACAATGCGGCCTCTTTTTTCAGATTGTTTTTTGTCTTGAATACCCAATTCCGGTTCCATACAAAACTGTTGACAACTCCGAGAATATAGCCTGTGACATTGGCGAAATTCTCGGATAATCCGGCTGTCGTGTTCAGCAGATAGAATGCAATCAGTGTGATGAGAGTGTTGCTTGCGCCGATTACTCCGTATTTCAGCAGTTGTATGACTGTTGTTTTGGTTCCGCTCATGATTGTTTAATTATTTCGTAATACCGGTATCGACCAATTATATTTTACCGCCAACAGGCGTATGAGTATTACAGTCGCGGCACACGACAGTTGCTGCGCGGCTGGCGACGCTCCGGTGATTATCATTATCCAGTATATCAGTCCTCCGGCAATACAGGCTGTACCATATACGTCTTTGCGGAAAATCAGAGGGACCTCATTGATGAGGATATCTCTGACCACGCCTCCGAATGCCCCCGTAATGGTGCCCATTATTACAGCAATCCACATAGGATAGCCGAACGTTATGGTTTTTTGTATGCCTATCACTACGAACAGGGCTAAACCGATAGTGTCGAAGAAGAAGAATGTGCTGTTGAGCCTTACAAGCTGCTTGCGGAATAGTATGACATAGATTAATGATATTCCTGTGACGGCGAGATACCAGCCGTTTTCCATCCAAAAAGGAGTGGTGTCCAATAAAATGTCGCGTAATGTCCCTCCTCCTATTGCCGTGACCAATCCCACTATATATGCTCCGAACCAGTCGAACTTTTTGGCGGCGGCAAGACGTATGCCGCTGATGGCGAATGCTATAGTTCCTACTATTTCGATTATTAACAGCAATGTGGACTCCATGCTTGCCGCTTTTATTTTACTGGTTTCAACGGATTACTGTTGTAGTATTTGCAGTATTTTGTTATTCCGCATTCGTTGCATTTGGGCTTGCGTGCGGTGCATGTGTATCTGCCGTGCAGTATCAGCCAATGATGAGCTTTGGGCAGCAGTTCCGGCGGAAAATTCCTGACAAGAGTCTTTTCTGTTTCGAGTGGGTTTTTGGAATTGTCGGTAAGGCCGATGCGGTTTGACACGCGGAACACATGTGTGTCGACAGCCATTGCCGGTTTGTCGAACACTACGGCGAGCATTACGTTTGCCGTTTTTCTTCCGACTCCCGGCAGCTTTACCAATTCCTCCATTGTCGACGGGACTTTGCCTCCGTATTTTTCAACAAGCATTTTCGCCGCTCCTATCAACGCTTTTGATTTGTTGTTCGGAAAGGTGACGCTTTTGATATACTCGAATATGGCTTCCGGATTGCTTGCTGCCATTGCTTCAGGTGTGGGGTAGGCTTGAAACAGGGCAGGTGTGACAATATTAACTCTTTTGTCGGTGCATTGGGCGGACAAGATTACGGCTACGAGCAACTGAAACGGATTGCCGTAATGCAATTCGGTTTCTGCTATCGGCATGTTGGTTGAGAACCATTCTATTATTCCTTTATAGCGTTCGTTTGTAGTCATAAATTTAATATTGTCGGGCAGCTTGGCTCCAAAATGGCCTCTGCCCGGTTTGTTGATTTTGCCGTTTATTGTGTGCTGCGGTTAGTGTACAGCCTCGAACTCGTCAAGAAAGCGCACATCGTTTTCCGAGAACATGCGCAGATCTTTCACTCTGTATTTCAGGTTGGTGATTCGTTCGATGCCCATGCCGAGCGCATATCCTGAATATTTTTTGCTGTCGATTCCGCATGCGTCGAGCACGTTGGGGTCAACCATTCCACAGCCGAGAATTTCCACCCAGCCGGTGTGTTTGCAGAACGCGCAGCCTTTCCCGCCGCATATATGGCATGAAATGTCCATTTCTGCCGAAGGTTCAGTGAACGGGAAATATGACGGGCGTAAGCGTATTTGGGTGTCTTTTCCGAACATTTCGCGGGCAAAATACAGTAGTGTCTGCTTCAAGTCGGCAAAAGAAACGTCTTTGTCGATATAGAGAGCCTCTACCTGATGAAAAAAGCAATGTGCGCGGGCTGAGATGGCCTCGTTGCGATATACGCGGCCCGGACAGATTATTCTGATGGGCGGCTCGGTGGTGGTCATCACACGCGATTGAACCGATGAGGTGTGTGTGCGCAGCAGCACATCGGGATTGCGTTGGATAAAGAATGTGTCTTGCATGTCGCGTGCCGGATGGTCGGCGGCAAAGTTAAGCGACGAGAACACATGCCAATCGTCCTCAACCTCCGGACCTTCGGCTATTGTGAATCCCAAACGTGAAAATATTGAGATGATTTCTTCTTTTACCAATGATATTGGGTGGCGTTTGCCCAAACGCAAAGGCGACGCTGTACGGGTAAGATCCAAGTCGTTGCTGTCGCTTTGCTTATTGTCGACAGCCTCGCGAAGATTGTTTATCTTCTCTGTGGCAAGATTTTTCAGCTCGTTGAGTTTCTGCCCGATTTCTTTTTTCTGCTCGTTGGGGACAGTGCGGAAATCGTTGAACAGAAGAGATATTTCTCCTTTTTTGCTTAAATATTTTATGCGAAGAGCCTCGACCTCTTCTTTGCTTGTCGCTGAAAGAGCCTCGATTGCGGCTTTCAGACTATTTATTTTATCTAACATCTCTCTTATTATTTTGACTGCAAAGATAATACAAATCGAGGGCAGAACAATCAAACTCGTTTGAAATTGTTATGCCGAGATGCAGTTTATCTTGTCCGGAAAAAATAATCCGGTGTCCGGATTGTACGGATTATGTCGCTTGTTTTCGAAATAACTGAAAAACATTTTAAAAATAGATATGGTTAACGGCTGTCTATAGTTATCTTTGTGGTATGGAAAATCGGAGCTTTGAAGAGAAAGTCGCTGTCTATATATCTGAGAACCGGCTGTTCGATGCGGATGACCGTCTGCTTGTCGCGGTGAGCGGAGGAGCGGATTCGGTGGCATTGTTGTGTCTGCTAGCCGGTTTGGGATACGATTGTGTGGCGGCGCATTGCAATTTCCATCTGCGTGGAGATGACTCGATGCGCGACGAGCGTTTTGTGCGTGAGTTGTGCGCAAAGTTGGGTGTGGGATGCCTTGTCCGCGATTTTGACGTGCCGGCATATATGGAGGAGCATAAAGTGTCTGTGGAAATGGCGTGTCGCGAACTGCGCTATAAATGGTTTGAGGAGGTGCGTGTGGAGGCGGGCTGTGCGGTCATAGCTGTAGCTCATCATTCAGACGACAGTGTGGAAACATTTTTCCTCAACATGTTGCGGGGCTGTGGCATTGCGGGATTGTCGGGCATAAAGCCTGTCAATGGCAAGGTGGTGCGCCCGTTTTTATCGGTGGGCAGAGCAGATATTGAAAGCTATCTTAAGGAAATAGGGCAGGATTTTGTTGTCGACCGCACTAACCTTGAAACCGAATACTCGCGCAATAAAATTCGTAATATAGTGCTTCCTGCAATTCGCCGCTGTTTTCCTGACGCCGATGCCGGTTTGCGGCGCACATTGGGGAATATCGCGGGCGATTTCGCTGTTTTTGGCGAGGCTGTAGGGCGTATAAAAAAGGATATATGTACATTTGAAGGCGGGAAAACAGTTATCGATCGCCGAAAATTAGGGCAAACCGCCCACCCATTGACGGTATTGCATGAGATAGTTTCTCCATACGGATTTAGTGCGGCTCAAGAAAAAAGCATGTTGTCAGTGTCTACAACAGGCGCGGTTTTTCGTTCCGGCGATATTGTGGCTGAGATTGGGAGAGGGATGATTACGTTATTTCGCGACAACTTCTCGGACGAGGCTTATGATTTCCGGCTTGCCGACTTTTCCGGTTTGCCGTTGAAAATAGAGTTGGAAAAATCGGATTATTATCCCGGATTTGTTTTCCGGAGAGATAGCAGTATGGCTTATTTCGACGGACGTATCTTGAATGAGGCTCTGACTTTGCGGCATTGGCGCGAGGGCGACCGTTTTCATCCTTATGGAATGCGCGGTAGCAAGAAACTCAGTGATTATTTCAATGACAATAAATTCAGCCTTGCCGACAAGCGGTCGGTATGGCTTTTGTGTAGCGGAGAGCGCATATTGTGGATAGTGGGGCATCGTGCCTCGTCTGATTTTTCGGTGACTGAGGCTACAAAAGAGGTGGTTATATTGACTATTAGATAAAATTATGAATAACAACGATATAAGGAGAGGCAAGTTATATTTCCGTTACGGCACGATGGGTTCGGCAAAGACGGCATTGCTGCTAACTACGGCCTATAATTTTGAAGAGCGCGGCATGGATTATTTGTGCATGAAACCCATTGTCGACAATCGTGAGAAAGACAATGTGATACGCTCGCGCATCGGGATAGAGCGCGAATGCCGTTGGATTTATCCGGAATCGGATATGTACCGTTTGCTTACTTCCATTTTCGAAGAGCGGGGAAGGGTGACTGAGTGGGTGCTTATCGACGAGGCTCAATTTCTTTCTGCCGTGCAGGTTGATCAGTTGGCGAGAATTGTCGATGATTACGGTGTTAATGTGATGTGCTATGGCCTGCGTACCGATTTTCAGAGCCGTCTGTTCGATGGTTCGCGGCGGTTGTTTGAGATAGCCGATACGATAGACGAGGTGAAGTCCACTTGCGGTTGTGGGAGGAAGACGATAATCAATGCCCGTATCGACCGCAGTGGGAATGTTGTTACGGAAGGCGATCAAGTAGAGATTGGCGGCAACGACAAGTATATGACTATGTGCCGCCGGTGTTGGAGGCTGCGCCGTTGTGAGCGCGATATGCGCAGTGCCATCGATTTTGGCGAGTCGATGAAATAGTTTGGATTACATAGGGGGTGGTGAGGTTAGTGGCTGTCGGTTGGCAGTGTTTGTTGTGGAGTGTCGGGAAGGCGTTCTTTGTCGAGCTTGCGGCGTGCTTTGACTTTCATTTCGTCGAATCCTTCTCCGTAAATGGTATTTACGTTGGCTTGTGATATGAACGCGTGTACATCCAGCGCTTTGATGAGGCGATAGATGAAAAGAGCCTCGTTTTTGCGGCAGAAAATTATCAGCATCTTCACTTCGCGGCGCGTATACCAGCCTGTGCCGTCGATTATTGTGCAGCCGCGATGCAACTCGCGGTTGACGGTTGTGGCGATTTCATCCCATTTTTTTGAGAAAATGGTGAATTGCACGGCTTGACGGTTGTTGTTGATTACCTGATCGGTCATGAATGACTGAAACACGAGTACCACATAACCGTAAATTACGCGGTCGAGGTCGTGATAGATGATATATGATGACGATATTATTATAAGGTCGACGTACAGTATCATTCTTCCGACTGAAATCTGGCGATATTTTGAAACAACGGCGGCAACGATATCGGAGCCTCCGGTACTGCCGTTGTGGGTGAATGCCAATCCCACACCCATGCCACACAGCACGGCGCCTATTATGCAATCGAGAAATGTTTCCGGCAACGCTACGGGATATGCCTCGAAAAACGGTTGTGCTATACCGATGAACACGCTGAGAAATGTGGCTCCGAATATCGTTTTCAGTACGAATTGCCAACCTACAACCCGCCATGCTATGGCGAGCAGCGTTATGTTGAGCGCGTAGATTGATATGGCCACAGGTATGTGGGTCTGGAAGAATATCAGGGATGCCACTCCGGCCACACCTCCCATGATTACTTCTTTGGGCAAAATGAATCCGCAGAAGCCTACGGAATAGAGCATAAGCCCCAACAAAATCATTGTGCAGTCTTTGGCAAGATGCCAAATGTTTATTTTCGGTAATTTGGGAATTTGCATAATTGCGTATTGTTTGGGCAAAGATACAGCAAATAGAGTGCAAAACAAACAAGCTCGCTTGAATATTTTGTCTGTGGCGCGAGCATGTTATCTGAACTTGTTGATTATTTGCGATATTTCCTGTATGTCGGCCAACGGTGTGCCTTCAGTTATGGGCAGGCTTACAACTTCGTTGGCAATACGTTCTGTTATCGGCAGATTGAGCGCGGCATACTCGCTGTAGCATGGTTGCAGATGCGGAGGCACTGCATAGTGTATGTCGGTCTCAACACCGTTGTCGCTCAGATATAGCCGAAACCTGTCGCGTTCGTTTGTGCGCACTATGTATTGGTGCCACACTGCCCCTGCGTCTGGCAATGGTTTGCGTATCAAAGGATTTGTTATGAAAGTGTGGTAGGATGCCGCTCTTTCACGACGGGCGGCGGTGATTTCCGGAAGATGCCGCAGTTTCACCCGTAGAGCTGCCGCTTGTATTTCATCCATTCGGCAGTTAAGCCCTTTGCAGATATTGTGATAACGCCTGTCGGAGCCATAGTTGGCCAACGCCCTTACTGTTTCCGCAATTTTTGAGTCGTTGGTTGTCACCATTCCGGCATCGCCCAATGCTCCAAGATTTTTTGTGGGATAGAAGCTAAGACCTGCCGCGTCGCCCAATCCTCCGGTGACGTTTGTTGCCGACAGTCCGGTGCAGGATGCGGTAGCTCCAATGGCCTGCGCGTTGTCTTCAATGATTTTCAGCCCGTATTTTGCCGATAAATCGTTGAGCAGTGGCGACCAACACGCGGCTCCGTAAAGGTGGACCACCATAATGGCTTTTGTTCGCTTTGTGATTGCGGCCTCGACCTTGTCAGGGTCGAGATTAAGGGTCAGATCCGACGGCTCTACGAATACCGGTTTCAGGCGATTGTCGGTAACGGCAAGTATGGATGCTATGTAGGTGTTTGCCGGGACGATTACCTCGTTGCCCTCATTCATCATTCCGGTTTCGATATATGCGCGGAAAATCAGCCGTAGCGCGTCTAATCCGTTGCTGCATGCCACGGCGTGGCGAGTCCGGCATAGTTCCGCCACTTCTTTTTCAAGACATCCGGTGTTTTCTCCGTTTAAGAACCAGCCCGACTCCAATACCCGGTTGATTTCCTCTTTGATTTCTCCGATATATGGCAGATTATTTGTTTTTAGCGATAGAAAAGTGTATTTCTTCATTTTGCTGCTTTATTTGCTGTCAGTGATTTGAATTCGGAGTAATCTCTTACATAGTCGGTCTCTGAATAGCATTCTGATGCGATGACAAGGCATACCGAGCCCGATGAGAAATTATCGAGCACACGCCATATACCGGGCATTACGTGCAGACCGCAATTTGAGCGGTTGAGTGTTATCTTGCGTTTTTTGCTGCCATCATCGATTTCTATGTCGAAGCTGCCGCTTACCGCAATGATGAACTCGTGGCATTGGCGGTGTGAGTGTCCGCCGCGCTCAACTCCTCCCGGCACATCGTACAGATAATAAACTCTGTTGATGTCGAAAGGCAGTTGTCTGCTGTTTTCAACTACCGACAAGTTGCCGTTCTCGTGGTGGTGCTTGTCGAGAGTTATGAGTTTGCAGTCGTTTATGTCAGATGATTTGTGGCTGTAGTTTTCAATCATTTTTTTGCAGCTTTTTGAATATTTCGAAGTCTTCTATGTAGTCATCCGGATTATACGGTGTGGACGCTAAAACAAGGGTAACGGCATTTGTGGAAAAATTATCGAGCTCACGCCACATCATCTCCGGCACATACAGCCCGTAATATGAGCGGGCCATGTGGTAGCGCCGTTCTTCCTTGCCGTCGTTGAGCACAATGTCGAAACTGCCCGAAAGAGCTACTATCAGCTCTTGTTGCTCTTTGAAAGCATGGCCGAACCGCTTTTTCCCCCCCGGCACATCATATATCCAATAAGTCCGTGCAATCTTGAAAGGCAACGATTTTCCGTTTTCGATTACCGACAAGTTGCCTCTCGGATCGCATATTTTTGGCAGCTCTATTAATTTTACATCTTTAAATCCCATATTGTTTGCGGATTATTTTTTGTTGAACAGTTCCTCTAATATGATTGGCAAATCATTGTCGAGATTGCCGTTGTAGTCAGTATGCGGTATGTTGAACTTATCCAAGACATATCTGAATCGGCGGAACCCATTTTCATCGCGGCATGCTACCCAACAAACACCAAGTTGGTCGCATTGGTTCTTGTTCTGTTGAGATAGAGTGTCGGCGACAAACACTTGGCTGCCTCTTGCTATTATGGCATCGGCACTCTCAGGATTTCCCTGTCCCATGAGCTTAACTTCGCATTTGTACTCGTTTCCGTTGTTTCTAAGATAAAAATCGATTTCTCTGTCCACGTCCAAATCTTTGTCGCGAATGAAATGCTCGGCATTGTAGTATTGCTCGTCAACTCCATACAGTTTGCATAAAGTCAGCATCAGATATTTCTCGGCTCTTTTCCCGGCAGAACTCCACAATCCGCCGCGCAAAGCTGCTCGCTTGACAGCCAATGTGTTGATGACTATCAGACTTTCATTGATATTTAAATCTACGCTTACTCCGTTGAATTTTATAGTGAGTGTCAGGTCTGTGTCGTTTTCATTTTCGGTTAGAGTTTTTATAGAGTCATAAAGCGTTTCGAAATGTTCGTTTGCAGCTTCGATTACTATCTTCTTTGCTGTTGAACGGTACATGTTGCTAATTGTTTTTGTGTTCAGACCTGAGTTTATCGCTATTTCATCCGGCGGAAGGTTGCTGTCGAGGAATGTGTCTTTATACCAATCGATTGTTATTTTTTCAGAATTTAGCTTGGCTGTCACTATTTTTCTGAAAAAACTCATGGCGAATTGCAGGAACTCTGCATTTATGAGATTCACTATTTCTGTGCGGTAATCCTGTGATTTGATTACACGCATAACGATGTTTTTTATGACGTTATCTTTCAGTGTCATGTATTGAGTTTTTAAATTGTTCTAATGTAAGGAATTTTGTTGTGTCGTTGTCGAACAATGACTTTTTGTTTTGGAACGATTGCATATAAAGGAAATACTCTTTTTCTTTTTCCGTCATAAAGAATAATCGGTCTAAATTTTTAGCGGCTCTTCCCAACGTCCCGCTTCCTCCGAACGGGTCAAAAATCAAATCGCCTTTAAATGAGTAGTACTCGATTACCCGGTTGCATAATTCAGCGGGGAATATGGCAGAATGAATTTTATCGGATTTCGGACTTATTTTCCAAACATTGGTGGTTTCGAATCCGTCGGCGACTTTGCTGTTTTCGACAGTTTCTGAATCGTATTGCCGTATGTTCCAATCAATGAGCTTATCTGTTTTTTTTCGATAAACCATTAAATATTCGGTCACGGAATTAGGCTTATAGGCCAATGGCTTACGGTGCTGCTGAAATCCTCCTATCCGGTTTTTTACGCTGTATTCCGGTTTTTCCCAAACAATATCGTCTATAAATTCCCATCCTATTTGTGTCAAATGATAATGCAAATCAAATGGAATGGGGTAGCGTTTGCTTGAGTGTGCCCTGCTGATGCGTGGCACTATTACAGGAGAAGTGTTGACAATTAGAAAACGTCCCTCTTTTGTAATGCGGAACACTTCCTCGAAAACTTCTTTCAGAAAGCCGAGATATGCATCGTAGCTCGGGTATATGGAATAATCGCGGGCATTATAGTATGGAGGCGAAGTAAAAGTGAGGTGAATCGATTCGTCTGGTACAAATTTCAATATATCACGCACATCACCATTGACGACTACATTTTTTAGAAACGGATAAGTTTCGTTGTGAGGCAAATCGGTGTTTTTTGAATTTGATTTTGCAAAGTATGCCTTGTTTACAGTTGCCCTTACTGTTTCGTTTTCGTGATTGGCCATTGCCTGCAATGTCTTGTCGACCAACGGGTCACCCTTGAAAACGAGTAAACCTCTTACTGCCTGACAAACAACTTTCGGGTCTTTGTTTGACAATAATTCGGTCATTATCGGGATTGACTCCTTATCTCTCAACCGTCCGATTGACGATACTGCCTCGCGTTGTACCATAGTGCTTTCGTCGGATGTTACGATATGTTTGAGAATTGGAACATATTGTTTTGACTTTAGTTTGCCGATGGTTTTTACGGCTAAAAACCTTACATTCTCGTTGTGGTGGTTTGTTAGCTTAATGAGCCAATCGGCATTAAAGCTGTCAGGCAGCGAGCCCAAATTTTCTAATATGTAAATCAGGTTTTTGCTGTTGTTGCGATTTGATTCGGCCAACGCGGCAAGAGCTCCGTTGTCTTGTGTCTTAAGTTTGTCAATATAATCTTTTGTCAAGGCACAGGCATGTTCGGAATCGATGGTCGTATGTATGTTTTGGTAGGACATAAACAGTTTTTGTATCGGCTTACTTTGACAAAGTTAAGGATTAAATTTTATATTAGGTTGGTCAGGGCGCATTATTTTGTCGCTATGTTTGGGATAATAATTTTAAGTATAATAATGGCATGACAAAGGTGCATACTTTGCAGGAAAGATATGCACCTTTGTCAATGGTAATGCTGTATTGTCGTTTTTATCGGGCGGTGACTGTTGTGCCTGAAGTGTGGGCCACTTGCTGTGGAGCGTATTGGCATTGCAGGGTGGCTATTCCGCAGCTGCACGTCCCGGCATTGTTGACAAACACGTCGTAGGTGATTACCCGCGTACCTTTCGTCAGTCGGTTGAAGAATATATTTGTAGCCGAGTCGCGGGTTTCGCGCAGGTAGCGCGTGCCTTCTGCGTATTCATAAACCGGAAGTTGGTCTACCGGCTCAAATATTGCCGCACGGTCGTCGGTAAGCGCGACATAGTCGAGGTCGCGGGCGGTCTTGATTACTATTCTCACTTGTAGGCGGTCGCCGATTTTGAAGTCTGTGACCGGGATGCTTTCCAATTTGCCGTCCTTTCCGTAGCGGTAGAATGTCTTTTCTATCCGTATGTCGGGCGACGACGCTTTCTCCACTTCTGTCATTGGAGCCTCGTAGCGGCAATATACAGCACCCCATGCCGGGTTGTCGCCATATCGTTTCACGGTGAGGTTTTTGCCGCTTTGATTAGTCACGGTATGCTTTACATATCCGAAATATGCGTCGGCATCGCCTGTTTCTATTTTTTTCTTTCCGAATTTGATTTCCGGCTTGCGGCGGTCGCTGTTCTTCCATTCGCTTCCGGTGGCAAGCACGGCGTTCACCGCGTCGCAGGCTGCCGGTGTCGCTCCCCAATTTAGGGTTTCTTTGCTTAGCAATATCCAGCGGCGTATGTTGTCGATGTCGGGATCTGCCGGGTTGACTTTATAGAACGCTTTCAAAGCGGTTGCAGCGAGTTTCACTTTGTCGCAGTTGTCGACATCCCAATAGTAGCCAGACGCTGATTTTCGGGTATGTTGCCGCAATGATTCAACTATTTTGGCAGCTTCAGCCTTCTCTCCGTAGTTGGAGAGCAGTATTGCAGCTTCCGCCTTGCCTTCGATTGAGAATTTTGCCCAATCTTTCTTCGTGCGGTCGATGATACTGTCTTTTGCGACAGATATTTGTCTTTTGGGCAGATTGTTGCCAACAAGCATCGAACGGATGAAGATGTACTCCGAATAGCGCGGATAGACGGTTTCCGGCTTTTCGGCTTTATTAATGTTCTCTATCATTGTGCTGTCGGCATATTCCGTGGCACGCTCGACGATGTCGTTGAGCAATGGGTTGAAAGCGTCGAGATAGCCGGCCTCTTTCAGGTATCCGAAACGGGAGAGCACATTCCATGTCGTGAACTCCGACGATTCGTTGCCTTTGACCCATGTGAATCCGCCGTCGGCGTTCTGCAAGTCGCGGAGTGAGGTGAGTGCCTTTTGCAGACGATACTGTATGGTGGCGGAATCTGTCAGCTCTATGAGTTTGCCCATCATCTCTGTTTCCGATTCGGCGGCGTTGACCCACGGGGTGCTTTCAAGTTCTACGGTTTTCAGCTCGCTGTTATTTTGCAGGTTGGATTTTTGGCTGTTTGCGGCGTTCCATTGCCTGATAGCTTCAGACACTTGGCGGTTGCCGTTTACGATTGCCGAGCCTATAGCCGTAACGTAATAATTGTTGACTAAGGCCGATGCTGTCTGGCTTTCAGATACTATCGACGGCAGCGCTGTGACGGCGTACCACACGGGGTTGTCGCAATATTCCACTGTTATTGTGCCGTTTTTGGTAAAATCAGGCACATCTATTTTTGCCTCTTTCTGATTTTCCGTCAGGAAGAACGGTACGGCCTCGACTACATCTGTTGTGGCCGGCAATATGGCTATGAGCGACTGTTCGCCGTCGCTGAATTCTTCGTTTGAGGCTTTCACGCGGTAGCCGATTTCTCCTTCTAATCCTTTCGCATCAAGCGTGGTGCTTACGGTTTCTGAGCTGTTGGCGGCAAGATTGCAATCATAGTTATAAGTGCTTGAGATTTTTCCTGTTGCCGGATCAAATATTTCTACTGTCACTGAGGCAGCCGACGGATTGCCGCTGTTGTTCATCACAGTGGCTTTCAGTTCCACTTTGTCGCCGGTACGCACGAAGCGCGGCAGATTGGGTTGCACCATCAGCGGCTTGTTGGCCGTTATCAGCCGGTTGACGGCATCGGCTTTCATGTCGGCTGTGTAGGCTATCGCCGTGAATTGCCATTGCGTGTTGCGGTCGGGTACGGTGAACTCAATGGTGACCACGCCGTCGTTGTCGCTTACCAACGCCGGCATAAAGAACGCATTCTTCACGTCAGGGTCGCGGTAGCTGTTGCCGTCTTCGGCTGTTTGGGTGGAATGTTGCCCTGATGCCTGATCGGTTACTACAACTTCCTCATATAGTGCCTCCTCGTCGTCGGAAATGCTTTCATGCTTTATTCCACTATAAGTCGGGGCAGAGCCGAATGCGGAGTTGAGGCTTTTTGTCCTCATCACTTCAGCTTGTGCGAATATGGTGTTGTAAAACCTTTGTCCGTACATGTTCAGATAGGGCATTGTAAACGTAGGCACGTTCACGCTTTTGTATGTGGTCGACGCTGCTGAATATGAATTGTAAATATACGGTTGCTGGTAGCTGAACGGATAATTGATGAAACTGCGTATGATATATGAGTTGTAGGTGTTGCCCTGTATCTTGTTGAGGGCGGCATCGTACATGTCGGCAATCATTGCCCCGACGTATTTTTGTCCGTTGTTCCCGCTCAGGCGCAACTTCCACGTTTCGCGGCTGCCGGGCGTGATGTTGTCGCGGAACGTTTCGGTGACGATTTTCATCGTGTCGGCAGGTGTCGCCGGCATTAGTGATATTTCTTTATTATATACTTCATGGTTTCTGACTGCGAGAAGTTCTATTCTTGCTTCGCCGTCTTTCGGAATCAAGGCTTTGCCTTTAAACGCCCGTATTCCTTTCATAAACGGTTGCCAGCCTTCGTTGATTACCTTGCCGTCGCTGTTTGAAACTATTAAATAGACAAAAGTGTCGTGGCTCGACCCTAAATTGAAAGAAAAGTTGCCTTCCGGGTCGCACGTCACTTCCTCTACGGTTGTCCATAGCAGCGTCGGGTAGGGCGGTTCGGTGTCGCCTGTGCGGTAGATGATGATGTCGCGCTCAAGTGGTCTGTCATCTTCTCCGGGTATCGACAGCCTTAAAATGTATTTGCCGGATTTGACAGTCGAGAAATCGAATGCCGGGTTGCTTGGATTGACAACTCCTTCAGCGATGGGCTTGTCGTTTTCGTCGATAAGCATGTAGTTGCAATCTATGGCAAGCTGCTTGTTGTTGTAGTCGGTCACGGTGAAATTAATCCGGGCCATACCAGACGCTTCCGCTAAAATGGCGTTTTCAATCTTGTGGTTGCTGCCGAATTGCAGCATACGGGCATTTCCTATTTTTATCAGAGTGGTGTACGGTTGTGTTTCTCCGTTTTCCGATGTGGCGTTAATCGACAGGCGGAACATTCCGCGCTTTTTATCCGGATTGCCGAAAATGTCATAGGGTATGCTTATAGTCCAACAGCCGTCGCTGCCGGTTGTGACAGTACCTTCGGCATTGCCGTTGTCCTCAGGCGTTGCCCACCAATATGAATATTCAGGAGTGATAGTGTAGTCTATCTTTACGTTTGCCAATGGGAATTGCGAGAATGTCAGGACGCGGCCTTTGGCCGTAAGTGAATCTGTGTCGGAGAAATCAGATTGCTTTTCATCCAATTCCACATAGAATGTGGGTGCCTTGTATTCGCTTACCATGAATGAGCCGGAGTCGATAGCGCGTCCGTTGGCGGCTTCTTTGATGTCGATGGTAAATCTGCCTGTCAATCCTCCTGTAGGAAGTGTCACAAGCGAATCCACACGCCCGAAAGCGTCGGTCAGCAGATCCAACGACGCTATTTCCTTGCGGTTCGCGTCGCTTACTACGGCTTTTACCGTAAGGTTGGCTATCGGCGCGGCAGTTTTTCCTGATTCATATATGATTGCCGCAAAGCGCATTGTGTCGCCCGGACGGTAAACGCCCAAGTCGGTTACTATTTTTGCGACTTTCCGGCTGGCGTAGTCGGGCGTGTTGTCGCGGGAGTAGAAATGCTCGTCTGCTGAGCGGTCGTTGCCGAGTGTGGCGTATACGTTGATATTCTTTTTGGAGTCGCTTACGACGGCATATCCATAGCGGTTGGTTTTCTGTGCGGTGCCGTCGGAGAAATGCAGCAACACTCTTTCCAACGGGTTGCCATATACGGAGTTGACGGCATAAATGCGGTTCTCATTGTTGACGGTGGTCATTATCAGAGTTAGATCTGTCACCCGCATTATGTCGCTGTATATGTTTGTGGATGTGACCGTTTTTCCGGTCTTGCTGTCTTTAAACTCAGGTATCATCACGTACCGGCCATATTCGAGCGGCGGGCATGCTATGATGGTCGTCGTATCGTTATTTCCTTCTATATAGTTAATTTTGTAGCTCTCGCTTCTGACGAGTTTGAATTTTGGCAGCAGCTTTATTATGTTGCCTGTTAAATCCACCGACTCCGGGATGCGGTATGTCTTTACGGTGATGCCGCTTATGTTTCTTGAAGTGATTTCTATTTTTATGGAATCGGCGGATGTGGCGCATTCTCTGTATTTTACAGATACGGATTGTTGCTCGTAGCGGTTGATTGCGTTCTTCAGTTGCCCTATGCGCTTATAGCTGCCGAAACGGGCCACGCACTTCTTGGCCTCTTCGTAGTCGGTTTTGTTGAATCTGTAGTCAGCCTTTCGGGCAAGTATTTCCACAGAGTACGGGCTGTCTGCGAACTGACTGAACAAGCTGTCCAAGCATTCCGCGTATTTTTCTTTGCGCTTGTTGTAGTCGCTGCCGGTGACGCGGTTGAACGTGTTGTTGAGGCGTTGCAGTTCGGCATAGATGAACGCCGGAGTGTTGCTCTTATTAGTTTCGAGCAATGTGCGGTATGTGCGGTCGATGAATGCCGACGCGCGGTCGCTGTTTTTTGCTCGTGAGTTGAGGAACGCTTTGCTGCCGGTGAGTGCGCGCAATGGCATCGGAGTGTAGGTGTAGATGCTTTCCACGTTGTCGAGAGCGTGGTATGCGAGCATGTCGAACAATGTCGGGACGGCTTCATTACCGGCTTTCGGCAAAGTTAAGATGCGTTTGTAGTTATTTACCGGAGTTGTCGACAGCACTTCTTTTGCCGCGAGCGACGAGTCGGACAGCTCGATTATCTTGTCGATGAAGTTGACGCGGCTCCATTCCATCACGTCGGCGGGAACGGTGTCGGCAAGCTCGTCGCGCGTAGCGAACACCCTTCGGTTATTGTTGTAGAGGGCGAGGTACATGTCGGCTTCGAGTGAGTAGAGCAGCGACTTGGCTACGCGGTCGGGCGACGCTTTTGCCGTGCTGTCGACCATTGCGATGGCTTCCGGCATAAAGTCGCCGGATATGTGGGTCTTTGCGATGGATATTTTCACTATCGCGTCAATCATATCTTGGCTGTAGCCGGACTGTTGTGCTTTTGCAAGCTGTTTGGTAGATTCCGAGATGACTGTTTCCGGGAAACTGAAGTCGGGTGTTTCCGCTTTTGCGGTTACTGTGAGGCAGAGTGTCGTCAAGCAGTAAAATAACAATGTATTCTTCATAATTATCGGATATGAAAAAAGATACCTGATTGCAGATTTATCGTGTTCCAGAAATCAGGTATCTTTTTATTGCTAAAAAATGTTTTATTATTGATTACTTGTTTTTGTGCTATTGTCTTCCGGCTCTTTTGTGGTGGCTTAATATGTTTTGAGTGAATTTGTTTTCCGCGCGTTTGAGCATAAAGAGCTGTTTCTTTGACAGTATTTTCTCAAATTTGGCGAAATACTCCATCTCTATTTCTCCCTCTTTTTGCTTGACTTTCGCCAATGCCGTAGCCGCTGCCTCGTATTCTGTGTCGCTTACCGGAGTGGTCGACGCGGAGATTTTGTGCTCAAGCTCGCGGGCTTCTTTGTTGACGCTGAAAATGGCTTTCTCCATTTCTTCATACTCCGGGAAAAATGCTTCTTGCTGCTCTTCGGTCAGCTCCATTTCTTTCGTGAAAAACTCGTATTTGTAGTTGCGCACCTCTTTCATCCATTGTATGCGCTGCGCTTTGTCGGATGGCTTGCCTGCCGAGAGCATGGCGGGTATTGCGAGCGAGATGACAAGTGCTGCTATTATGATTTTTTTTGTCATATCGGTTTTTTCAGTTGATACTGTCGATGTCGAAAACGCTTGCGTCGACACCTTCGTTATACATTTCGTCCAATAAATCGTAGTAGGATATTTCTCCGAACATCATGTAGTCGCTTACGAATCGTTCGTCGTTCATGGCGTCGGCTATTTCGGGATTATAGTCAAGATTGCGGTTGACGGCATTTTTCATGTCGGAGAATATCTGCATCATGCACCATATCCCTGCAAACATGGCGGCCATATATACCCATGGGCGTATCCGCATCCAACGGGTGGGCTTAGGCTCTTTCTTGAACACTTTTTCCGGCAGAGATTGCTCCATTTGCTTCGCAAAGTCAGCAAAATAGTTGTCAGGGACTCTGAAACCCGGGTCTTTGCCTATCTTATCTAATATTTCCGAATCTTGTTTCATAGCACATATTTGACTTTCATTGTCGATAATGGTTTAATGGTTATGTGAAATATTTTTCAATTTTTTTCACTGCATGGTGGAATGACGCTTTCAGCGCGCCTACCGATGTTCCGAGTATTTCCGACATGTCCTCGTATTTCATTTCGTCGAAATAACGCATGTTGAATATGATGCGTTGTTTTTCGGGTAATTGGCTGATTGCTTTTTGAAATTCTTTTTTCAGCTCATCGCCGTCAAACCATTCGTCGCTTTCCAATTTGTCGGTGAGAAACGTATCGCCGTCGTCAATCGATACGTTGAGCCGTTGCCGCTCTTTGTTGAGGAATGTGATTGACTCATTGATGGCTATTTTGTAAAGCCATGTCGAAAGACGCGCCTCTCCGCGAAAGTTCTCTATGCCGGCCCATGCTTTCAGGAATGTGTTTTGCAGTATGTCGTTGGCGTCGTCATGGCTTATTACCATTTTCCGGATATGCCAATAAAGAGGCTCGCTGTATATGGCAATGACTTCTCCGAACGCTTTTCTGCACTGTTGCGGGTTGCGCAGGCGTTCTACAAGATTTTCTTCCTCTTCTTTTTGCATATCTTTTTGTATGAGAATTTTTTGCGTGGTAAATTTAGCCCAAACTTTTGGATTATTAAGCTGAAATCATAATAAATAGTCTTTTTTAACCACTTTGAACAAGAAAAGCCGCCCATAAAAGCGGCTTTCCGGATTATAGCTTCAATTCTGTTAGTATTGGCTTTCTTGTTCGGGCGGATAGATTGTGCCTGTGGAGGTGGTGGTGTAGATATTGTTGCCGTCAGGATTGCAGTTGAACTGCATCGACATGTTAGGACCGCTCAATGTCATTGAGAAATTTGTTATGGTGTATTTCTCAAACGGAGTGTCGTTGGTTGTCAGAACCGGCACTACGCTTTCTGTCGACAGCACATATCCCGCTTCGGTCAATGTTACGGGAATGTTTTGCAATTTGAATGAAATCTGAGGCATCTCTTTCACGAATTGTGCCTGATAAATCACCACATCGGCTTTGCTTGTGTCAGAAAACTTCACCTCGTATTGGGTATCTGACGTGTCGAACGCGCTGCCATCGGCGGAAGTTGTTCTCGTGTTTTGTGAAAATATGTATGGGTGCCTGTCGATGGCTGTAACTTTATATTTATCGTCGATTATGAACGAAATCTGGTAGGCAATCATTTGAGTGAGGCTTGTTTGCGATTCGTTGCTGACCACATAAGGATAAATGTTGCCTTTGAGTCCGGTTATTTTGTGGGTGCTTGGCACTCCGTCGGCCATTTCCGGTGTCACCGCGTCGGCGGAAAATGAATAGTTGGTGGTCGACGGCGTCAGCTTCATGTCGTTGATGTTGAGGTTGACTTCGCCGAGGTCGCCGAATGCTCCTCTTATTGAGAGATTAAGCTTCAGAGAGTAAAGATCCATTGTAAACACATACGTGCCGGCTTTTAGTTCTCTTGACTGCTCCCCGCTGAGATCTGTGATGTTGTTATAGCATACGTAATTGTTGATTATGGTCATATCCGGCTCTTCGTTGTCGCTGTTGAGGCAAGAAGTCATGGATATGATACATGCCAAACCGATTAGGAATGAAAATTTTTTCATAGAAGTGTTTATTGTTTTAATTTTTAAATGTTTATTCTTAAAGTCGCTCCGAATTGCACAGGTTTTCCGCGCTGTAAAAATTCATGCTCTAAAGAAACGAAATAGAACGTGGAATACTGCGTGCCTGTCGCATTTTTTACCCATAAATTCAACGAGTATTTTTCTCCAATCAGCCTTATGTTGCCGTTGAGCAGCACATAAAAATTTTGTTGCAGGCTGTTGCTTTCGTTCCAATAAATTTTGCCTGCGCCTTTCATGTCAGCCCCGACATTGACGTATCTTAAGAAATCACCGTTGATTTTGAATGTGTAGTTTGCGGATGCAAAGATAGTGTTTTGTGGCGCATAAGGTATGTGTTTGCCGGAATAATTGTTTTTTCCGTCGTCGAATTCCACGAATTTTGCGTTTGTATAGCCGTAGCTTGCCTTTAGTTGCAGGCGGTCTGCGGGTGACGCCGAAACCGACAGCTCGAATCCCGCGCTTCGTGTCTTTCCGGCATTTGCCATTATCCGGCCGGTGGTGGTTCCCTCCGGAAATACGGTGAGCTGCTGGTCGCGGCAGTCGATGTAGAATGCAGCGGCTTCGGCTGTTAGTTTGCCGTCGAGAATCGAGATTTTGCTTCCTATCTCATAGTTCCAGCTTTTTTCAGGTTTGTAGCTCACTATGTCGTCGATGTCGTATTTCCCGCTTCCCATGAGCTTTTCCATCAATTCCTGTTGCAGCACGTCGGAAAACATCTGTGTGTTGAACCCGCCGGCTTTATAGCCTTTGGATACGCTTGCATAGACAGTGTTGCCGCCGGGCAGATTGTAAGTGACAGAGAACGTGGGGAGCAACTGTATGAAATCGCTTTTTAGCTTTCCGGCCATTTCAATGTCGACGGGGTGGAACACGCCATCGATGGTGTAGCTTGAATGGCAGGTGTTGTCGTATCTCAGGCGGCTGCTTTCAAAATCCAAGCGCAGCCCGGCGGTGAGGGTGAGTTGCGAGATGTCGGCGGCGGCTTCACCGTAGGCCGCCAATCCGAACCCCGGATTGTGGAACTCGGAATTAAGTGGCAGCACACGCTCGTCCCATGTTATGGGATGCATAGGGTTTTGGTCGTACCAATGCTTTTCAATCAGTTGGCTGATGCCATAGTCCTTGAAAGTGACGGGAGCTTGTGAGTTGGAATGGCGGTAAAATCCGAACAGTCCTCCGAGCCAACGGAATTTGCTGCTGTCGGCGCTCTTCATCACTATGTCGGCGGTCGTTGCGTGTTCCTTCTTCTTTTGTGTCAGAGTGAAATAGTCTTTTGGAAGAAAATCTTGGTCGAGGGTCATGTTGTCGTCGATGTATTGATAACTCGCCACTCCCGTGAGAAGAAATTTTTCGTGTTGCCATTTTATTGTCAGCCCGTCGAGTATTGTGTTTCTCCGGTAGAAACAAGTGTCGTTGTAGTTGATTTCGCCTGTCTTGATATATTCATAGGCATATCCGCCTTGCCTTACGGCAGATAGGCTTGCCGCATTGAGCACTGTCAGTCCCTCTCTCGGTATCCATTCGAATTTTAAAGAGGCGCGTATCGCGTTTTCCTTATCGCATTTCTCGCCGTTGCCGGCGTTGGTGAAAAATCCGTCGGTATGTGTGTAATATATGCCGGCTCCGATGCCCGCGTGTTCTGAAAATGCCGTATAGTTTGAAACTCCGGCTTTTATGGAATTGTGGTTTCCGTATTCAGCCATTATCCTTGTCCCCTGATACGACAGCGGCGACAGTGTGCTGACGCTGATAAGCCCTCCCATTGTGTTGCGCCCGTGCAGAGTGCTCTGCGGGCCGCGCAGCACTTCGATGCTTTCGATGTCCAAAAGGTCGAAATCATAATTGTCCTTATTTATAACAGGTATGTTGTCAATGTTCAGCCCTACTACCGGCTGGTCGATTCTGGCGCCAATGCCGCGCACATAGATGGAGGATGTGATGCGCGAGCCGTAGTCGGGAATGTAGAAGTTTGGCACAATGATGCTTATGTCTTTGTTGTTGACAATGTTGCGCCGCTCTATCTCGGCTCTTGACAGTTGCGTGGCGGCGCAAGAGCCCTTTTCTTCGGACGCCACTGTCTTGACGGCTGTAATGGATATTTCGGAAAGGTGCAATGTGGAGTCGCTGTATTCCGCGAAGCTGTAAGCCCCCGCTTTGCCGCACAGACAAATGAAAAGTGATGTTATGGCCGTATGTAGATGCTGGCGTTTCAATCTTAAATGTTTTACGGTGCAAAGTAATTAAGAAAAATTTCTGCCGGCAATCGCTATTTGTAGTGATTTTTTGTCGGCGCGGCGTTTGTGTTTCCGATTCTCTTTTTTTGTGGTCGATTGAGTAGAAAATAAAAAAAGATACTGCTTTTTTTGAAAAAATTAGCGTTTCTTTCATGGAAAGTTTTGCTATATTTGCACCGTTAAAATTAAGATTTTTAATGAAATGGAATGGAAATGCTGCGGTAGGTGGTTGATACATAAACCATTTGCGGTGTGTCGGTTCCGTTTTTGGGTGTGAATAATTTTAATCGATTAAATAAATGGATTTATCAATTTTTGGAATTCAGAGTACTACCACCGCTTTGGTTGCCGTCCTTTCCGGGTTGGCATTGGTGTTTCTCGGCCTGTGGCTGGCAGGTCTGATAGGACCAAGGTCGTATGCTCCGCAAAAAGGAGAGGCTTATGAGTGTGGTATCCCTACGCGAGGTAAAAGCATGGTGCAATTCAAGGTCGGTTACTACTTGTTTGCGATTCTTTTCCTCATGTTTGACGTTGAGGCTGTGTTCTTGTTTCCTTGGGCAGTGATTGCCAAGAGCATGGGCACTGAGAGCATCCTCGCTGTGGCTGTATTTTTGTGTGTTTTAGTTTTAGGTCTTGCTTATGCTTGGCGGAAAGGAGCTTTGGAATGGAAGTAAAGATCAAAGGAATGAAGAAAGAGGACTTCAAGGACAACGAATATATCGATAAACTTGTTGACGAATTGAAGCAATCCGGACAGAATGTAGTGGTAGGCAAACTTGACCAGCTTATAAATTGGGGCCGTTCAAATTCTTTGTGGCCTTTGACTTTTGCGACGAGTTGCTGCGGCATCGAGTTTATTTGTCTTGGTTGCGCCCGCTACGACATGGCGCGTTTTGGATTTGAGGTGGCTCGTTCGAGCCCGCGTCAGGCCGATTTTATGATGGTTGCCGGCACGATAGTGCATCGCATGGCTCCTGTTTTCCGCCGTCTGTATGAGCAGCTTGCCGAGCCTAAATATGTCATTGCGGTAGGCGGTTGCGCTGTTTCCGGCGGGCCGTTCCGCAAATCTTACCATGTTGTGAAAGGTATCGATACCGTAGTCCCGGTAGACGTCTATATACCCGGCTGTCCTCCGCGTCCCGAAGCCATGTTCTATGGGATGATGCAATTACAGCGTAAAGTGAAAGTTGAAAGATTCTTTGGCGGTGTCAACCGTAAAAAGACCCGTGAGGATTTCTTCAAGGAAAACCCGCTGATTGCGGAAGAGGAGCATGTCAAAGAATAACCAGATTAAGAAAGTAATTATGGCAGATATAAAAGAAATAATCGGCAAGGTTTGCCCTGACGCAATCTTTGAGGAGAATGAAAAACCGTTTGCAGTTGTGCCCGACAGGGATTGGCACAAGGTGGCGGAAGCATTGAAGCAATCCGGATACGACTGGCTCAACGCCGTAGTAGGTGAGGATTGGGGCGACGAAATGGGGTGCATATATTATATGTCGTCATCGTCTGACGGAGCGGAAGTGTCTGTGAAAGTGGCTACTGCCGACCGTGAGAACCCGATGCTCCACAGTGTTTCCGACTTATGGGATTGCGCGCGCCTTGAAGAACGCGAGGTGTTCGATTTCTTTGGGATAAAGTTCATCAACCATCCCGATATGCGCCGTTTCTACCTCCGTAATGATTGGGTAGGATATCCGTTGCGCAAGGATTACGACGAGAATCCCGACATCAACCCTGTGCGACTCTACCATGAGCAGCCTGACGATGTGTCGGTAACTTATAAAGAAGAGGCGGACGGAAGCGTGAAAGAAGAAAAAGTGCAAGTTTTCGCTCCGGAGGAATTTGTTGTGAATATCGGTCCGCAGCATCCCGCGACTCACGGAGTGTTGCGTTTCCGCACCTCGCTTAACGGAGAGGAAATTAAAAAGATAGATCTCGTTTGCGGTTATATACATCGCGGTATAGAGAAATTGTGCGAAAAGCTGACCTATCCGCAGTGCATTCATTTTTTCGACCGTCAGGATTATTTCTCCGCGCTCATGAATGAGCATTGTTTCTGCATGTGTGTGGAGAAGGCGCTTGGGTTGGAGGTGCCTCGCCGGGCGCAGGTAATCCGCGTGATGATGGATGAGCTTTCGCGCATAGCGTCGCACTTGCTGTTCTTTGGAACCTATTGTATGGACTTGGGAGCCACTACGGCTTTGTTCTATGGCATACGCGAACGCGAGACGATACTCGACATTCTTGAGGAAACCTGCGGCGCCAGAATGACGTTCAACTATAATGTTGTTGGCGGTGTGAGGGAAGACATTCATCCGAATTTCGTTAAGCGTGTCAAGGATTTCATCGCGATTATGCCGTCGCGCTTGAAAGAATATCATACTTTGGTTACCGGCAATGTGATTTTCAAGAACCGTTTGAAAGGAGTTGGAATCCTTAGCCGTAAGGACGCGATAAGCTACGGTGTGGCAGGTCCTTCGGGAAGGGCTTCCGGCTGGGCTTGCGATGTGCGTAAGCTCAAGCCGTATTCCATATATGGCGAGCTGGATTTCGATGAGGTCGTGATGGACGGTTGCGATTCGTTTGACCGTTATCTTGTAAGAATGAAAGAGATAGAGCAGTCGTTGAGGATATTGGAGCAGCTTGTTGATAATATTCCTGACGGAGATTATTGCGCTAAAGCGCCTAAAATCATCAAATTGCCTGCCGGACATTGGTTTCAGGAGGTCGAGGCTTGCCGCGGCGTGTTTGGCGTGTATATCGACAGCAAAGGAGATAAGACACCTTATCGCGTAAAAATCAACGGCACATGCTTGCGTCTTGCCGGCGTGGTAGACCACATAACAAGAGGCTCTAAGATTGCCGATTTGATAACTATCGGAGGGTCGATGGATTATGTCGTGCCTGATATTGACAGATAAATTAAATTGAATAAATAAAGAAAAAGATAAATTATGAATACGTTTGACTTTTCAATAGTCACTACATGGTTCGACAACCTGCTTAACGGTGTGATGCCGCTGTGGTTGACAACTGTCATAGAGTGCCTTTTGATAGGTGTGGGGCTTATTCTCGTGTATGCGCTGCTCGCGTTGTTTTATATTTATTATGAGCGTAAGCTTTGCGGCGCGTTCCAATGCCGTCTTGGCCCTAACCGTGTCGGTCCGTTCGGTTTGCTCCAAAGTTTTGCCGATATGTTTAAGATACTTATCAAGGAGTTGATTCCTATTAACAATATCGACAAGTTCTTGTTCGGTTTGGCTCCTTATTTGGTGATTGCGTCCTCGTTCACCGCTTTCGCGGTTCTCCCGTGGGGCAGAGGCTTGCAAATCATCGATTTCAATATTGGTGTATTCTTCTTGATTGCGGTGTCGTCGATAGGCGTGTTGGGTATTTTGCTTGCCGGTTGGTCGAGTAACAATAAGTTTACGCTTATCGGAGCGTTGCGAAGCGGCGCGCAGATGGTGAGCTATGAGTTGTCGATAGGACTGTCGGTGATGACTATAGTGCTGCTTGCCGGCACGATGTCGGTCACTGAGCTTGTCGAGGGGCAGGAGCATCTTTGGTATATATTTCAGGGACATATCCCCGCAATAATAGCATTCCTTATTTATATAGTCGCCGGAACTGCCGAAACAAATCGCGGCCCGTTCGACTTGCCGGAGGCTGAGTCTGAGTTGACAGCCGGCTACCATACGGAATACTCGGGTATCCATTTCGGATATTTCTATCTTGCGGAGTATCTTAACCTGTTTATTGTGTCGGGAGTGGCCACATTGCTGTTCTTCGGCGGTTGGATGCCTCTGCACATACCGGGATGCGAAGGGTTCAACAATGTGATGGACTACATTCCGTCGGTGGTATGGTTTGTTGGCAAAGCCATCATACTTTCTGCTGTCATAATATGGTTCAAGTGGACGTTCCCGCGTTTGCGTATCGACCAGCTTTTGGCTTTTGAATGGAAATACCTTTTGCCGTTCAATTTGGTGAATTTGGTGCTGATGCTGATTGTTGTGGCTTTCGGATGGCATTTTTGATAAGAACTAAGGAAACCATTATATAATTATGAGCGATAAATTTGGAAAGATAGCGCAGGTAATCGGGCCTGTAGTCGACGTATCTTTCGATGTTGACAAAAATGATTTGCCGCCTATTTATACATCTTTGCAGGTGGAGCGGGCGGACTCATCCGGACTATTGCTCGAAGTTGAGCAGCATATCGGTGAGCATACTGTCAGGTGTGTGGCTATGGACTCAACCGACGGTTTGCGTCGCGGTATGCCTGTGAAAAATTTGGGACAGCCGATTTCTGTGCCAACGGGAGAGCAGGTCAAAGGGCGTTTGCTTAATGTGATAGGCGAGCCTATTGACCATTTGCCGGATTTGGATAATAAAAACAGGAGAGCAATTCATCAGCCTGCTCCGAAAATGGATGATTTGTCCATAAGCTCGGAAATTCTCTATACGGGAATTAAGGTTATCGATTTGCTTGAGCCTTATCTGAAAGGCGGAAAAATCGGTTTGTTCGGTGGAGCCGGTGTCGGTAAGACTGTGCTTATCATGGAGCTTATCAACAATATTGCCATCGGGCAGAATGGTTTCTCTGTGTTTACCGGTGTCGGTGAGCGTACACGTGAGGGTAACGACTTGTTGCGCGAGATGCTTGAAAGCGGAGTGCTGAAGTATGGTGACAAGTTTATGGAAGGAATGGAGAAAGGCGAGTGGAATCTTGCCGATGTTGACATGGAGGCCGTTAAGAAATCGCAAATTTCCCTTGTGTTCGGACAGATGAACGAGCCGCCGGGCGCACGTTTGCGTGTCGCTCTGTCGGGACTGACTGTTGCCGAGCAATTCAGGGATCAGGATGGCGGTTCGAAAGACATATTGCTGTTCATCGACAACATATTCCGTTTCACGCAGGCCGGCTCTGAGGTTTCCGCGCTGTTGGGGCGTATGCCTTCTGCTGTGGGCTATCAGCCAAACCTTGCGTCGGAAATGGGAGCATTGCAGGAGCGTATCACATCTACCAAACAAGGCTCTATTACGTCTGTACAGGCTATTTATGTGCCTGCCGACGACTTGACCGACCCTGCTCCGGCGACTACTTTCAGCTTCCTTGACGCCACAACGGTGCTTAGCCGTAAGATTTCGGAGCTCGGTATTTATCCGGCTGTTGACCCGTTGGACTCGACATCGCGTATTCTTGATCCCAATATTATCGGTGAGGAGCATTACAATGTGGCGCAGGCTGTCAAGCAGCTTCTGCAAAAGTATAACGAGTTGCAGGATATTATTGCAATACTTGGTGTGGATGAGCTTTCCGACGAGGACAAACTCGTTGTGGCCCGCGCGCGTCGCGCCCAGCGGTTCTTGTCGCAGCCGTTCCATGTGGCAGAGCAGTTTACGGGAGTGCCGGGTGTAATGGTTCCGTTGAGCGAAACAATCCGCGGCTTCAAGATGATATTGAGCGGCGAAATGGATGAATATCCCGAGCAGGCGTTCCTCAATGTCGGAACAATCGACGAGGCTATAGAGAAAGGCAAGAAAATACTTGCCGAGATTGGTAATTAAATGTTTTAAAAATGACACTAAAGGTAATTTCTGCGGAAAAGGTGATGTTCGACGGAGATGTTACATTGGTGACATTGCCGGGCGAGAAAGGCCTTTTTACCGTGCTTGAGAACCACGCTTCTTTGGTTTCGGTCTTGCTTCCGGGCGAAATCGTTTACGATGAGAAAGACGGAGGGCGCAAGACGATGGCAATCGAAGGAGGTATCGCGGATGTCGATAATAATGTAGTGTCAGTATGTATTTATTGATTTGATATGAAAAGAGTGCTTGCCATATTTATGATTGTTGTCGCCACAGTGGTGTTGCCTGCCACTGTTAAGGCTTCAGGCGATAATCAGGAGGAGATTAATCCTCAGGAAATCATTTTCCATCATCTTGGTGATGCTTATGGTTGGGAAGTGCCTTTTTCGCATGAATATCGCATTCCTTTACCAATCATAGTGAATGATAATGCCGGAAAATGGCATGTCTTCAGTTCGGCGCGTCTGTCGGAAGGCGGAACTTTTGCGGACGGGGGCGCGGAATACAAGATAGCCACCGGCGGAGATTACAGCGGCAAAGTGGTGCAGGTGCTTGCCGACGGCAGCGAGTATCGC
The DNA here is from genome assembly GCA_944321725.1 of uncultured Muribaculaceae bacterium. Classification (GTDB taxonomy): domain Bacteria; phylum Bacteroidota; class Bacteroidia; order Bacteroidales; family Muribaculaceae; genus Limisoma. The sequence goes on along the minus strand of CALUMI010000010.1, from coordinate 13,241 downwards.
CCGTGTGACATCTCCATAACAAAAGACGTGTGCGCTTTATTCATAGCCTCGTTGTTGGTGGCATGGATGGCTTTCGCGTTGGTAAGGTTTTATAAGAAAAACGGCATGAAAGCTCCCCGTCGGGGTATGGGCGCGGCAGAAATGTTAGTCGATTTTATCTATACCGGGGTGCTGAAAGACAGTCTGAAGGAAAAAGCCCCGAAATATGCCGGCTATCTGCTTACCGTGTTCTTTCTTATATTCTTTATGAATTTGTTGGGACTGATAGTTATATTCCCGGGCGGAGCCAATCTGACGGGCAACATAGCTGTTACACTTGTCCTTGCCGTGTGTACGTTTGTGATAACGAATGTAAAAGGCAACAAGCATTATTGGAAAGACATTTTTTGGCCTGACGTCCCGTTGTGGCTGAAATTTCCGCTTCCTATCATGCCGCTGATTGAGGTGTTCGGCATGTTCACCAAACCTGCGGCGTTGTGCATCCGTCTGTTTGCCAATATGATGGGTGGCCACATGATAGTGATAGTGCTGACATTGCTGATTTTTATATTCGCGAAATTCGGTGCGGCGGTGCTTTCAGTCACTACTGTCGTGTCGATGGCTTTTTCTCTGTTCATGTTGCTGCTCGATGTTTTGATCAGCTTCATACAGGCGTATGTGTTTACTATGCTTTCAACACTGTTCATCTCGCTTGCGGTATGCGGTGGCGGAGAGGAAGAAAAGAAAGTGACTGCGTAAGATTGAGAAATAAACAAAACAGATAAAACAACCATTAAAATTTAATAATTATGTTAGGAATGATTTTAGCGCAAGCAACTGAGGCTGTAATGTCTTTAGGTCTTGACAAGCTCGGAGCATGTTTGGGTGCTGCTATTGCTGCAATTGGTGCAGGTATTGGTATCGGTAAAATCGGGGCTGCTGCTATGGAGGCTATCGCACGTCAGCCGGAATCGACAGGCGACATACGAAGCAACATGATTGTAATCGCCGCTCTTGTCGAGGGTGTGGCTTTGTTTGGTGTGATCGTTTGTATCCTTTCATTGTTTATTTAACAGTTTAAGAATCATCTGAGATGGAACTGTTCACGCCCGATTTTGGATTGGTGTTCTGGATGTTTGTCACCGTTGTGGTGATGTGCGTCATCTTGGGCAAATTTGCATGGCCTTATATCATAAAAAGCATGGGCGACCGTGCCGATTTGATTGATAAGGGAGTGCTTTACGCCCAAGAGGCTAAAGAACAGTTGGACAATGCGAAGTCAGAGGCTGATAAATTTATTCTTGAGGCGAAAAAACAACAATCGGAAATTTTGCGTGAGGCTGCACGTATGAAAGCGCAAATTATAGAAGAGGCCAAAGAGGCGGCTTCTGTTGAGGCGCAGAAGGTGATGGATGCGGCAAAGGTGGCTATTGAGCAGGAGCGCAAAGAGGCCGAGTTGCAATTCCGCAACGAGGTAAGCTCGTTTGCCATCCGGATTGCGGAGAAATTGCTTCGCGAGCGTATGGCTGACAATAAAGCTCAGTCTCAACTTGTTGAAAAATTGTTGGACGAGATTGAAACTAAAAATTAAATTTAGAGGTATATGAACGACGGACTTATTCCAAATCGCTACGCAAAAGCGTTGTATAAGTTTGCTGTGGAGCAGAACGATGCGGATGGCGTATATGCGGAAACGGCTGCGCTTGTGAAAAGCTATATGTCGGAGCCGGAATTGGCAAAAGCTGTGGAAAATCCCTTCTTGCCGGTTGCCGACAGAACGAAAGTTTTGCTTGCCGCGTCGGGTGCTGTTGCCGGAAAAAGTCTGGATAAATTTTTCAAACTCGTTTTCAACCATGGCAGGGAATCTATGTTGTTGCAAATGGCTTTGTCTTACGGCAAATTTTACCGCTCGGCAAACGGAATCTCACAGGTTGAGATTATTACTGCCACGAAATTCCCTGAGTCGGATTTGGAAAAAATCCGGAAATATGTACAATCTTGTTTGGGCGGACGCAAATTGGAATATGACGAAACGGTCGACAACTCGCTTATCGGCGGTTTTACCGTGAAAGTCGATTCTCTTTTGCTTGATGCCTCAATAAGTAATGAATTAAGAAATTTGCGTTTAAAACTCCTAAGCAGAAAATAAAATGATTGATCCAAGTGAGATATCAGACATATTGAAACAGCAGCTTGACGGCTTGAAAGCGAAAGCGTCGTTTGAGGAAGTTGGTACGGTTCTTAACGTCGGCGACGGTGTCGCCCACGTTTACGGACTGGAGAATGTGGAGGCAAACGAGCTGGTAATTTTCGAGAATGGCGCGACAGGAGTTGCCATGAACTTGGAGGAAAGCAATGTCGGTGTGATCTTGCTTGACCATGTGAATGAAGTGACTGAGAATATGTCGGTGCGCCGTTCCGGTGAAATTGCGTCTATTCCGGTTGGAGAGGGTTTGCTTGGCCGTGTGATTAACGTGCTGGGCGAGCCGATTGACGGCAACGGACCTGTTGCGGGCACGACGATGCGCCTTCCTCTCGACAGAAAGGCTCCCGGCGTTATCTTCCGTCAGCCGGTGAAGCAGCCGCTTCAAACCGGTCTGAAAGCTATCGACTCGATGATTCCTATCGGACGCGGACAGCGTGAGCTTATAATCGGCGACCGTCAAATCGGTAAGACGGCGATTGCGATAGACACTATCATAAATCAGCGTAAAAACTACGATGACGGAAAGCCTGTATATTGCATTTATGTGGCGATAGGGCAGAAAGCCTCTTCAGTGGCTTCCACTGTCAACACGCTGCGCAAATACGGGGCGATGGATTATACGGTGGTAGTGGCGGCAACCGCGTCGGATTCGGCTGCGATGCGCTATTATTCTCCTTTTGCCGGCGCTGCCATCGGTGAATATTTCCGTGACAGCGGGCGTGATGCGCTGATTGTTTATGACGATTTGTCGAAGCAGGCGGTGGCCTATCGTGAAATATCGTTGATATTGAAACGTCCTTCAGGCCGCGAGGCATATCCGGGCGATATTTTCTATCTGCATTCCCGTCTGTTGGAACGCGCCGCGAAGATTATTGAGAACGATGAGGTCGCAAAAGGCATGAACGATCTTCCGGAGGTGATGAAGCCTTTGGTGAAAGGCGGCGGGTCGCTTACGGCTCTTCCTATTATTGAAACTCAGGCAGGCGATGTTTCCGCCTATATACCTACTAATGTGATTTCTATTACGGACGGCCAGATATTCCTTGAAACGGCATTGTTCAATCGGGGTATACGCCCGGCTATCAATGTGGGCATATCTGTTTCACGTGTGGGCGGCAACGCGCAAATTAAGGCGATGAAGAAGATTGCCGGCACGTTGAAAATCGACCAGGCACAGTTCCGTGAATTGGAGTCGTTCACTAAGTTCGGCGGCGATATCGACCCTGTCACCGCGCGCGTAATCGACAAAGGCCGTAAGAACGAGCGTCTGCTGATACAGCCGCAATACCATCCGATGCCTGTCGAGGAGCAGGTGGCAGTGATATTCTGCGGCACGAAAGGATTGCTCGCGAATGTGCCGCTCGATGAGGTGGCTGAATTTGAGCAGTCATTCCTTGAATTGCTGCGTGTGCGCCATAAGGAGGATGTCCTTGATGTTATCAGGGGAGGACAACTTACCGATGACGCGGCCGAAAAATTGGAGGCAGTGGCCAAAGAGGTTTCTGCTAAATATGTACAGAAGTAAATCATTTGAATTATGTCAACATTGCGTGAATTAAAAGGAAGAATCGGCTCTGTGGCTTCTACCGAGAAAATCACGGGAGCGATGAAAATGATTTCTTCCGCTAAAATGCACAAGGCGGAGCAGGCTTTGAGCCGTATTGTGCCTTTCAGGAATCAGTTGAAGACAATAATGTCAAATTTAGTCTCGACAGATGCCGAATACACTTCCGGGTTGACAGAAGTTCGTGATGTTAAAAATGTAGCGGTTGTAATATTAGGCTCTGACGATGGCCTTTGCGGCGCCTACAACATTAATTTGTTTAAAGGATTGCTTTCCCATATCAACGGGTTGAGGGAGAAGTACAGCAATGTGAATATCGTTGTTTATCCGGTGGGCAAAAAAATGGTCAAGGCCGTTTCCAAACTTGCCGTTGACAGAGTCGGCTGCAAGGTTATTTCCGGCATCTCGTCGAAGTCGGGGATAAATGAGGTGAAAGCGATGACGGCTGAATTGCGTGACGCTTTTTTGGATAAAAGCTATGACGCGGTTGATGTTGTTTACATGAAGTTCATTTCCTCAGGCAGGCAGCGGCTGAATGTGCAACGGTTGCTTCCGGTTTCATCGGAGGCTTTTGGAAACAGCGAAAAAAGCAATCGTCCGTATATTTTTGAGCCGAATGCCAATAAAATTTACAATACTATATTACCTTTGTACATTATTTCGGTGATGCAGGAAGTTTTCGGTCAGAACGCCGCTTCGGAGCAGGCTGCCCGTGTGATGGCAATGCAGAGCGCGAACGATAATGCTGTCAAATTGTTGGATTCTTTGAATCTGGAATATAACAAACTCCGCCAACAGAGTATCACGTCGGAATTGCTTGATATACTTGGCGGGCAAGTTGATAAGTGATAGATACGACATCGGCAGAGGGTTAACATACCGGACCCTTTTCCGATGCCTTTTGAGTTGTTAAAATGATATAAGCCGGTATTACCATTTAGTTGGACATAAATTTATTTTATGAGTAGTGTAAAAGAATACTTCTCCGGAATAGGCGAAGGGCTTGTAAGCCTTTTGAAGGGCATGAGTGTCACAGGACGTGAGTTTGTGACACCTAAAGTTACGGAAGAATATCCCGACAACAGGGCTACATTGAAAATCAGTGACCGTTTCCGGGCTTGTTTGGAGCTCATTTATGATGAGAATGGAAATCATAAATGTATAGCTTGCGGTTTGTGTCAGATGAACTGCCCGAACGGAACCATTCAAATCATATCTAAAATGGTAGAATTGCCGGACGGCAAAAAGAAAAAGAAATTAGACAAATACATATATGACCTTGGCAGTTGCACTTTCTGCCAAATGTGTGTGGACTCGTGTCCTCACGATGCCATACGTTTCACCAATGATTTTGAGCAGGCTGTGTTTACACGCTCGAAATTGGTAAAACAATTGAACTATTTGCCTGAAAAAGAAGAGCCGGTGGCAGCTCCGGCAGCAAAGCCTGTTGAGGCGAAGGTGGAGGCCAAACCGGCGGAAAAGAAAACCGCTGAGGAAAAACCATTGGCCGGCTCTGCGGAGAGCGGTAAGGCTCCGGAAAATAAAACTGAAAAAAATTAAAATAATAATATATGAATCTGATAGGTAATTCAATCGTGTATTGCGTAATTGCTGTCGCAATTATCGTATTCTCGGTTCTTTCGGTTACTTCCCGCAAAATTTTGCGCGCCGCTACCTATTTGCTGTTTACATTGTTTGCCACTGCCGCCCTATATTTCCAATTAGGGTATGAGTTTCTTGGAGCTGTGCAGTTGGCAGTCTATGCCGGCGGTATATTGGTATTGTTTGTGTTCTCAATTTTGCTTACCACAAAACCGGGAGATAATGCCGAGCGTTTAGTTTCCAAAAAAAGAAAATTGGGGTTGACTGCGGCTGTCGCCGGTGTGGCGGTATGCGGTTATGCTCTCGTTTCTTTTTTTGCGGAGAATGCCGCTTCGCTGTCGTCTGCAATGATAGATGTGGACATGGAAAGAATCGGGCAGGCTTTGATGGGGACGGAGAAATTTGAGTATCTGCTCCCGTTTGAGGCAATAAGTGTGTTGTTATTGGCATGTATAATAGGTGGCGTGACAGTCGCGCGTAAAAGATAATCGTGGTTATGGAATTGACGGTATTATACTATCTCATACCGAGCCTGATAATGTTCGGTTGCGGCGTCTACGGATTTATTACCCGTAAAAATCTGATTGCCATTTTGATTTCACTTGAATTGATGCTCAATTCTGTGGATATAAATTTTGTTGTATTCAACAGGTTCTTGTTCCCGGGACAAATGGAAGGTATGTTCTTCACGTTGTTTGCGATAGCTATCGCGGCTGCTGAAACGGCGCTTGCCATAGCGATAATAATCAATATTTTCCGTGTTGTAAAGAACGTTGATGTTGAGAATCTTACTAAAATGAAATATTAAGGCTTATGGATTTGTCATATTCGATCATAACGTTACTTCTCCCGTTGTTCATGTTTTTGCTGCTTGGGCTTTTCGGCATGAAGATGCCCAAGAAAGTGGCGGGAATTTTAGGGACATGCGCTATGCTTGTCACTACGGTGATTGCTTACGGAGTAGCCTTGAAGTACTTCTTCGACCCACAGTATATGGTCGACGGGGTGCGTCAGGGACAAATGGTTTTTAATGAGACATGGCTTACTCTCGGACATGGCCTGAAGGTGGATATGGGTATATTCATCGATCCTATAGCCGCAATGATGCTCATCGTCATTTCGACGATTTCCATGATGGTGCATTTGTACAGTCTTGGATATATGCATGGCGAAAAAGGATTTCAACGCTATTATGCGTTTCTTGCCTTGTTTACATTCTCGATGCTTGGCCTTGTGGTGGCAACCAATATCTTCCAGATGTTTATCTTCTTTGAGATGGTGGGTGTGTCATCTTATCTTCTTATTGGATTTTATTATGAGAAGAATTCTGCTGTTTCTGCTTCGAAGAAAGCGTTTATTGTTACGCGTTTTGCCGACCTTGGGTTTCTTATCGGCATAATGCTGTTGGCATATTATTGTGGGACATTTGATTTTAAGACTTTGATGAGCAACCCGGGCAGCATTGTCAATAGTGCTGCCGGTGTGACGTTCCTTGGCTGCTCGGCTGCCTCTTGGGCGTTGGCTTTGATTTTTGTCGGCGGTGCCGGCAAGTCGGCGATGTTCCCGTTGCATATATGGCTTCCTGACGCAATGGAGGGTCCTACTCCCGTGTCGGCCTTGATTCATGCCGCGACGATGGTTGTTGCCGGTGTGTATTTGGTGGCGCGTATGTTCCCGATGTATTTGTTTACTCCGGAGGTGCTCGACTTGATTACTGTTACGGGGGCTGTCACGGCGCTTTATGCAGCGGTTGTGGCTTGTGCCCAAACTGACATCAAGCGTGTGTTGGCGTTCTCTACCATTTCGCAGATAGCTTTCATGTTCACCGCACTTGGCGTTGCCCGTCCGGAACTTCATGAGGGAGTAGGATATATGGCTTCAATGTTCCATTTGTTCACTCACGCTATGTTCAAAGGCTTGTTGTTCCTCTGTGCCGGTGCTATCATCCACATGGTTCACAGCAACGAGATGGACGCTATGGGTAATTTGCGGAAATATATGCCCATTACGCATATCACATTCCTTATTGCCTGTCTTGCCATTGCTGGAATACCTCCGTTCGCGGGATTTTTCAGTAAGGATGAGATACTTGTCGCTGTTTATCAGCAGAGCACGTTCTGGGGTGTATGGATGTCGGCGGTGGCAGGTTTGACAGCGTTCTATATGTTCCGGTTGTATTATCGCATATTCTGGTGGAACAAGCCGGATTATTCGCATCACACACCGCATGACTGTGAGTGGGTGATGACAGTGCCGTTGGTGATACTTGCCTTGATTTCTTGTGTCGCCGGCTTCATTCCTTTCGGCCATTTCGTCACTTGGAATGGAGGTAATTACGACATACATATAATGTGGGAAGTGGCGGCTCCGAGCATCGCTATCGCGGTTGTCGGCATCGTCGTTGCCACGGTGCTCTATCGCAAGGAGAACTCGTTGCCCGACCGTATCGCTTCTTCTATGAAAGGATTGCATCGCGCTGCTTATCGTCGCTTCTATATCGATGAAATTTATATGTTTGTCACGCATAAGATAATTTTCGGAATAATTTGCCGTGGCATCTCTTGGTTCGACCACAACATCGTGGACGGATTTATGAATCTTTTGGCCCGTGTCACCAACGGGGCAGCTTACTCTATACGTAAATTGCAGTCCGGACAGATTCAGATGTATGTATGGGTTTATTATATCGGAGCATTGTTGCTTGCGCTTGTGACTTGCTTGTTGTTAATCTGAAAAGTTGACGGATAAAAATATAAAGTTATGTTTAATATACTGTTTCTTTTTGTAATAATTCCTGTGTTGACGTTGGGGGCGTTGTTCCTGACTCGCAACATTAAGCAGGTTCGCGCCGTGGCGGCGACAGGAGCGTCGTTGCTGTTGATAGCGGCTCTTTATTTGTGCTACGCATTTGTGACAGAGCGCGCTGTCGAGCCTGACGCTGCTATGCTTTTCGTTGACAAATACATGTGGTTTGAGCCATTGAACATTCATCTTGCGGTGGGTGTCGACGGAATCTCGGTTCTGATGATTCTGTTGTCGGCTATCATTGTGTTTACGGGCACATTCGCGTCGTGGACGGTGCAACCATTGACTAAGGAATATTTCTTGTGGTTCATCTTGCTTTCGACGGGTGTCTTCGGTTTCTTCATCTCGATAGACCTGTTTACAATGTTCATGTTCTATGAGGTGGCGCTTATTCCGATGTATTTGCTCATCGGAGTGTGGGGCAGCGGAAACAAGAATTATGCCGCCATGAAACTTACACTGATGCTTATGGGTGGCTCGGCATTATTGCTGATAGGTATTCTCGGAATATATTATCATGCCGGTGAAACCATGAATATCCTTGAAATAGTTAAGAACGGGGTAGACCCGGGTTGGCAGAACGCTTTATTTGTGTTGACATTTGTCGGCTTCGGGGTGCTTGGTGCAATGTTCCCGTTCCATACATGGTCGCCCGACGGTCATGCTTCGGCTCCTACGGCTGTGTCGATGCTTCATGCCGGAGTGCTGATGAAACTGGGTGGATACGGATGCTTCCGTGTGGCAATTTATTTGATGCCTCAAGCCGCGAATGAACTCGGTTGGATATTCATGATACTGACAGGTGTGAGCGTTGTTTACGGAGCTTTTGCGGCTTGCGTGAAGACCGACTTGAAATACATCAACGCCTATTCTTCGGTAAGCCATTGCGGCCTTGTGCTTTTTGCGATATTGATGCTTAACCAGACTGCCATGAGCGGTGCTGTTCTTCAGATGTTGTCGCACGGATTGATGACAGCTTTGTTCTTTGCTCTCATTGGTATGATTTATGGGCGTACTCATACGCGCGATGTCCGTGAAATGGGCGGATTGATGCAGATTATGCCATTCCTTTCTGTGGGATATATTATAGCCGGTCTTGCTTCGCTCGGATTGCCGGGATTGAGCGGATTTGTAGCGGAAATGACCATATTCTTGGGTTCATTTGAGTCGTCACCGGTCTATAATGCCGTGCTTGGCGACGGCAACCTGTTCCGCCATGCGTTTGCCATAGTGACAACGGCGTCGATAGTCATAACGGCTGTTTATATCTTGAGAGTTGTTGGCAAATTGTTGTTTGGTCCGGTACAGAATGAGCATCATCGTCAACTTGATGACGCTCATTGGTACGAAAGATTCAGCACTATCACTCTTATGCTTGCGATAGCGGTAATAGGCTGTTTCCCGGATCTTGCCAACGGAATTTTGCGCGACAGTTTCGGGCCTATTGTGGAACATATAATGGCTTATGCGCAGTAATTTGAAGTAACGAACTTATTAAATTGAAATTGGAAATATGGATTATTCACAGTTTATGATAATGCACCACGAGCTTGGATTGCTTGTTGTTTTCTTGTTGGTGTTTTTGTTCGATACTTTCTTCTCTAAGAATTTGCAGTCGAAATTGTCGGTTACCGCTTGTGTGCTGTTTGGCATATACACATTGGCGTGTTTCTTCTTGCCGTTGAAGTCGGGAGAGGCTTTTTCAGGTATGTATGCAACCTCGCCTATAGTGATGTCGATAAAGAACATTCTCAATGTCGGTATGTTTATCGTCTTGCTGCAATCTGTAAAATGGAATAACAGTGCGGCGCAAATTGTGCGTCGTGGCGAATTTATTGAATTGATGCTCTTGACGTTGTTCGGTATGTTCCTCATGGTTTCAGCCCGTCATTTCCTTGTGTTTATCATCGGCTTGGAAACTGCTTCGCTGCCTTTGGCCGCGTTGGTGGCTTTTGACAAGAAAGAGTATGAATCTCATGAGGCTGCTGTGAAATATATTTTCACGGCTGTATTCTCATCTGCGATTTATATGCTTGGATTGTCGTTTGTCTATGCGATGTCGGGCTCTCTCTATTTTGGCGATATAGCAACAAGAGTTGTGGGGGCAGAGGGCAGTTTCTTGCTTTATGTTGCGCTTGCGTTTGTTATTGCCGGCATTGGATTTAAAATATCAATGGTGCCGTTCCACTTGTGGACTGCAGATGTATATCAGGGTGCGCCGACTTCGGTCACTTCTTATTTGTCGGTAGTTTCTAAAGGTGCAGGCGCTTTTGCGGCTTTGATAATACTGACGCAGGTGTTTGGCTCTGTTTACAGTCAAGTGTGGGAATGGATGCTGTTTATTCTGATAGTCCTTACGATTACAGTCGGCAACTTGTTCGCGATACGTCAGAACAATCTGAAACGCTTCCTTGCGTTCTCTTCAATATCACAGGCCGGTTACATAATGCTTGGCGTAGTTGCCGACGCGTCTGTCGGTGCTGCCGCATTGTCGTACTATGTGTTGGTTTATATTTTCTCCAACCTTGCGGCTTTCGGTGTGATACAGGCTGTTGAGAATGCGACCGGCAAGGTGGAAATCAGCGACTACAACGGTTTGTACAAGACAAATCCGAAATTGTCGTTCACGATGATGCTTGCCATGTTCTCGCTTGGAGGTATACCGCCGTTTGCCGGATTCTTCAGCAAGTTCTTCATCTTTTCGGCGGCTTTGGAGCAGGGGTCAGTCGCAATGTACGTGCTGGTGTTTATAGCGTTGCTTAACACTATAGTGTCGCTTTATTACTATCTGCTTGTCGTGAAAGCTATGTTTATCACTCCAAATGACAATCCGATAGAGCGGATAAAGTCGCACTGGAGCGAGCGTGCCGGTATGGTGGTTTGCGTTGCGGGCATAATATTAGTTGGTCTTGTCAGCGTAATCTATACATTCCTCAACCATGCCGCTGACGCAAGTCAGATGTTTTAGTCAATTTTTATAAAGTTTATGAGGTCGGCCAAAAATCATTTTGAGGCCGGCCTCTTTTTTGTGTTTATTGCCCGGGTTTGTGAGAGTTGATTTTTGTGCATTGACTTGTTTTTGCTTTAATTGTAAAGAATGCTGAAAAAGTGTATATAATGCAAAATATTGCTGTTCTTGTTTTTTATTATAAAATTTTAATTTGTAGTTTTGTAAAGCAAACTATTGATTTTAAGACCTAATATAGACCAGACCACAATGAAAAAACGATTATTTTCTTTGTTTTGTGCCGTTTTATCGGTGTGCATAGCCGATGCCGCGAGTTTTATGATAGATGGTAAGGAGTATGAGTACAATCTTCTGATAAAAAAAGAGATTGGACCGGGTGTCACTTATCATCGTATTCGCATTCCGGATTTTCCTTTGAATGTGAATTATATGGTTGTGGATTTGAATAATCCATATAACCGGATAGAAACTCAGCAGGCGAACGAGAGGCTTGGTTCGACAGAAACACTTGCCGGTGCTTATGCCCGTCATCAGGCGGATGGAAAAAAGCCGCTTGGCGGACAAAACGGGAATTTTTGGGTTGTCGGCGGTCAGGGAATACCCTCGCAATTCGCAATGGGCGCAACTTATAACGCGAATTTGAAAAACGGCCAAATAATAACTGAAACTAATTGTTACAGTGATCAGTGGGATGGCGGGCCGACGCGGACCGGTGTCGTCGGAATCGATAGTGATAAAAAATTATGGATAGAGAGCATGTCGTGGAAAGGGTATGTTTCCTCGTCGAAATGGGGTGACGGGCAGAAGCATGAGATTATACAGGTGAATAAATATTGCCGTGCGTCGGGCGAGATGACTTTATATAATTCTTTTTATGGAAAGGATAAGAAATTCCAAACAATAGAGGAGGTTGATGGAGCATGGACTACAGTAGACAATAAGACATGCGAAGTGTATCTTGATTTGAATGAGGGACAACAATGGTCGGTTGGCAAGGATTTTACGGCTACGGTTAAAGAGGTGAAGACCAATACAGAGGCCGGGACACTTGGAGATTATGATTTGTGTTTGGCAGGTACTGCTTCTTATAAATCAGTACTTGAACAACTTCAACCGGGTGATGTCGTAACTATTAATTATGGTTGGCATTCGTATGCCTCTGATGAGATTCCTGAATTGGAGAATGCTATTGGCGGTAATGCCATAGTAATGTTGAATGGGGAGCTTACTGGGCGTAATGACGATGAGCAGTATAATACGCAAATATATTCCCGCTCGGCTTATGGCATGAGCGAGGACGGAAAAACGTTGTATATGCTTGTCATAGACAAATCGTTGGATCCTGTTTATGGCAATTCGGCGGGATGTAATACAAGGGTGATGTGCCAGATTATGAAACAGCTTGGCGCATGGACTGTCTGTAATGTTGATGCGGGTGGCTCGGCGCAGTTAATGGTGCAGGGAGATGTTGTCAATACGACAACAGAAGGCACTCCTCGCGCTGTTGCTAATGGCTGGATGGTGTACTCAACTGCTCCGGAAACGTCAGAAAGCAATGTAATCTCTCGGATAGAATTTCTTGATTCGGAAATCAATATCCCTGTTTATGCTACTTATAAGCCGGTTATACTTGGCTATAATGTGTATGGAGAGTTGATTGATGAAGATGTGGAAGGCGTTGTCTTGTCTGTCGACAATCCGGCAATGGGAACGGCATCAGGTGCTGAATTCAAAGCGGAGGGGAAGATTTTATCCGGTAAAATTACTGCCACTTATGGAAATGTTTCTGTGACTAAGGACATTAATATCATAGAGTCAGAGATAGGAATGAGGCTTTCTGAAATCTTAATCGATGATCGTGATTATGAAATAGAGATTATTGCGAAGTCGGGTATGAATGACTTTGAGTGTGATCCATCGCGTTTGGTGTGGACAGTGGATGATGAAACTGTCGTTGCGGTGGAAAATGGTGTTCTTAGAGGATTGACAAATGGCACGACAAAAGTATACGGGCAACTTGGCGACTTTAGTGTGTCGGCAAATGTCACAGTAGAGATTCCCGAATCAGACTATATGCCGGTGTATCGAGAGTTTCCCGAAGAGGGTGATTGGACATT
>CALUMI010000009.1 GCA_944321725.1 uncultured Muribaculaceae bacterium | reverse complement strand
CAAAGCCTCTGCTTGTGAAAGCCGGGACTTTGTGCATAAAAAAGAAGGAGGTGTGCATTTTGACACACCTCCTTTTTGTATGCCTCAAGTGAGTGGGGGATTAGTCTACTTTGTGCAGCTCGTGCCCCATACGGTCTTTCTTGGTGTGGAGATAAAACCTGTTGTATTTATTCGGCTCGATTTCTATTGGCACGTTTTCCACGACAGTCAGGCCGTAGCCTGTCAATCCTACGCGTTTTTGCGGATTGTTTGTAAGCAGGCGCATTTTTTTTACTCCCAAGTCGTGCAGAATGTTTGCTCCTACTCCGTAGTCGCGCTCGTCGGCTTTAAATCCAAGACACAGGTTAGCCTCGACTGTGTCCATTCCGTCTTCCTGCAATTTGTACGCTTTCATCTTGTTCATCAGTCCTATTCCTCGTCCTTCTTGGTTGAGGTATACGATTACGCCTTTGCCTTCTTTTTCGATAAGCTCCATTGCTTTGTGCAGTTGCGGTCCGCAATCGCATCGGTAAGAGCCGAAAATGTCGCCTGTGGCGCATGATGAATGCACGCGTACCAATACAGGCTCATTCTCTTCCCATTCGCCTTTGACTAATGCCACATGCTCAAGTCCGTTGCTTTTCTGTCGGAAAGGAATTAGCTTGAAATGTCCGTATTTGGTTGGCATGTCGACCATTTCTCCTTTTTCCACAATCGATTCTTCTTTCAGCCGGTATGCTATCAAGTCGTTGATTGAGATTAACTTCAGATTGTGCTCGTCGGCAAAGCGGCGAAGCTCTGGCAAACGGGCCATTGTCCCGTCGTCACTCATTATTTCCATTAAAGCCCCGGCCGGATAAAGTCCGGCAAGCCGTGCCAAATCGACGGCTGCCTCTGTATGGCCTGTGCGGCGCAGCACTCCTTTGTCTTGCGCATATAGCGGGTTGATGTGACCCGGACGTCCGAAATCGGAGGCTTTTGCTTCCGGATTAGCAAGCGCGCGGATTGTAGCCGCGCGGTCGTGGGCAGATACTCCCGTGGTGCATCCTTCAAGCAAATCGACTGTGACAGTGAACGGTGTGCCGAGCATGGAAGTGTTGTTTGCAACTTGAACGTCGAGTTCCAACTCTTTGCAGCGCGATATGGGGATTGGAGCGCATAGTACTCCACGCGCGTGTTTAAGCATGAAATTCACTTTCTCCGGAGTGATTTTCTCTGCGGCTATGATGAGGTCGCCCTCATTTTCTCTATCTTCATCGTCGACAACTATTACAAATTCTCCTTTGCGGAAATCCTCTATGGCGTCTTCGATGCGGTCTAATTTTATACTATTCATATTATCAAGATTTTTCTTTGTGCATGTTAATGAGCTCGTCGCTCACCGATATAATGTTGCGAATGTCTTTTTTCAGAAGATTTTGTTGTCTGATACCAATCGAATAGCCGAGCAGTCCTACAGGGAACACTATCATAATTGCGTATGACAGTATTTTGTTGTTTATCGGGTAATAGAAAAACAATGAGCGCAGCACGGGATAGTCCATCAGTTTGTTGATTACCAACTGCTTGTCGGAATTGCTCAGGTATTCTACGGTGTCTTCCAACCGGGCGGACAGCCGGTTTAGTTTTGTTTTGTCGTAACCGTGCAGCCAATACGACAAATATGACTGCCGTTTTTTATAAAGCTCAAGGAAATTGTTGCATGATTCTTTCAGACCGGAAAGTTTGTCGATTGCAGTGGAGCAGACCACGTCGTCCATAATGATTTCTTTCATTTCTACATGGCGCATCACGCTTCGCCCGGTTAATTTCTTAAGCATGTCGATATAAACCTCCGGTTTGAATACAGAGGAGTCGTTGACGGCTTTGTATGTGAGGAATATGCCCAATGGAAGAAGCACAGCCGAGCTTGCCCAGATTCCTTCCCACACTTCAACTCTTCCGTCGCGTGCCAACTTGTAGCCGGCGTTGTCTATTATGTAATAAAATATGAAAAGGAATACTGATATCACGATAGGCATACCGATGCCTCCTTTGCGGATAATAGCACCCAATGGAGCTCCTATGAAAAAGAATATCAGACAGGCAAAAGAAAGCGTGAACTTTTTTTGCAGTTCTATTTCGTGCCTGATAATGGTTTTTTTGTCATCGGTGAGCGAATAGCTTTTAAATTCGAACTCGTTTTTCGACTGATTTGCTCGTTCGATGGCATACGACACATATCGTTGCCGGTCGCGCAGGTTCCGGCCTTTGAATACGGAATCCACATCGACAGGCGTGTTTGTTTGATATTCCCGGTTTTCAGGTTTTGATGTGGCTTTTTGCTCTTGAAGCTTTTTATGTCTGTTTATGCCTGCATAGTTGATGTCGAGCAGGTGTTGCGCGTATTGCGAGCCTACGCTGTCGATTCTCAGATTGATGGAGTCGATGGAGTGCCGCAATTCGGCTATGTCTTTGCCGATATATTGATTTCGCATTCCGCTGTCGTCCATTCTGTTGAAATTGGCGTCGAACGGGATGAGAATTTCTTTTTCTGAAAACGACTCGCGGCGATAAGGGACATTGCCTTGCGATATTTGTTGGTCGCGCAGATTTTCAAATGATTCTCCGTTCCACAGTTTGAGAAACAGATGTTTTTTGTCGGATGTGAAACTCATTTTCCCGGAATCGGCGAGTATGATGTTTGCGTTGTTGAATCCTGACGACATGTTGTAAATCATCAGGTCGTAGAGCACTCCTGTGGCTCTGTTTTTTTGTTTTACGAAAAGGTTGTAGCCTGTTATCTGGTCGTAGAACACGCCTTCCGGTATATCGAGCTCAGGTGATTTCTGGCGCATGGAAAACAGCAATGTCCACATTTTTACCTGTGATTTCGGAAGTACATTGTTTTGAAAGAAAAAAGCGCCGACAGAAATCATTGAAATGAGAATAATCAAAGGGCTCATGACTTTTAGCAGCGATATGCCCGACGATTTCATCGCTGTCAGCTCAAAGCGCTCGCCCAAATTGCCGAACAGCATGAGCGACGCAAGCAATATGGCCAACGGCAAGGCCATCGGAACCATTGTCAAGGCCGCATAGAAGAACAGTTCGGCTATTACTGATATTTCAAGGCCTTTTCCGACAAGCTCGTCTATATAACGCCAAAGAAATTGCATCAGTACAATGAACAGGCATATGCAGAATGTCATCAGGAACATCGGTATGAAGCCCTGCAGCATGAATAAATATAGTCGTTTGATCTTTAACATCCGCTTTGTGTTGCCGCTGTTTTTCCGGTTGCAAAATTAGTCATTAAAATTCATATATCTATGTAATGGCCGCAACATTAGCGTTGTGAACGCTTAAAAAGCCTCGTTGATGTTGAACACGAATCCCACTCCGTGTTTTGTCAATCCCAAATCGAGCCTCACATTCACCCCTTGCTTGAATGCCCAGCGATAGCCGATGCCGCCATTGAGAAGAGTCTTGCGCCAGCGGATGGCATTGGCCTCCGGAAACACGTTTGCCGCTCCGAACCAAAGCACGGCACCGTTGCGTTTCCATATATGTTGCCGCAGCTCTATTTGTGCCTCAATGATATTTTTGTCGCGGTAGCGCCCTTCGAAGTATCCGCGCATACGGTTGGGGCCGCCTACACTTGCAAGCATTGGCCACGGCACGTCATTGTAGTTGAATTGTGAATGAAACTCTCCGGCAATTACTGCTCCTTTCCATGCTTTGTAGTAGGTTGAAACGCTCAAGTCGGTGGTATGATATATGTGTTTGTTGCCGAAAAACGACGGGTAGAAAAGCTGGTCTAACTGTATGTACCATCCTTTGGTGGCGTTTAAAATCACATCCCTTGAGTCGTACATAAATGAGAAGCCCCCTCCAATGGTGGTGAAGCGTTTGTCTTCATTGTCGACTATCGCGCTGTTTGAGAAATCGTATGTGTTGACGTATTGCACATTGGCCATTGGCCCTAAATATGTATTTTCGGCAAGGCGGAACATGAAACGCGGCTTTGCCTCGAATTTAAATCTGGAATACGATATTTCGTTTTCGTCGTTGCTCCCGTTGTCGTAGCCTATCCCCCAATATTTTGTCGGAAATGTATATACATAGATATTGTAGTCGAGCCGGTATTTTTTTTGTGGGAATACATTGTTGCCTTTAAAGCCTATCATTAGGAATCCAGATGTGGTTATGTCGCCGAACAGCGACAGGTTCGACAAAGGCAATATCGAGTCGTTGCGGTCGAGCTTATACAGCCCGGATGCCACTATACCGAGTCCGAAGCCTGTGGTGGAGTTATAGTGCGGCCCGCCGATTATTCCGAAATCCATTTTTTTTGTGGGGTCGTATTGGTTTGACTTGGAGAAATAATCGGAGATTTTTTTGAAAAAATTTTTCTTTTTCGGAATGCTGTCTGTTTCTGTGCGGGGTTGTCCGGTTGCTTCGGTATTTTGTGCTTTGACAGGCATTGCTAATGATATGGCAATGGCTGTTAATAATATAGCGGTATTCCGACAACTCATGATTTCGATTCTTTCAATGTGGATTTGATTGTTTCGAAACTTTCGCTCATCAGTTCCTCCATTTTCTCCTTGCTTTTTTCTCCCTCAGGTTGTGGAATAGGTTTGTGGATTGTGAGTGTTATTTTGCCGGGATTGATTGCGAAAGACGATTTTTTCATTACGGAAAATGAGCCGTTGATGGTCAGTGGAACTATAGGCAGACCGAATTCGGTCGCAAGCATGAACGCACCGCGCTTGAAAGGCTTGATTTTTCCGTCCGGTGTGCGTGAGCCTTCGGGAAATACTACAAGCGACATCCCTCCTTGCAGTATTTTCTTGGCATTTTCCATAGTCTGCTGTATGGCTGTCGCGCTCGAACGGTCTACCATTATGTGTTTTGACACTTTGCAGGCATAGCCAACGAACGGTATTTTCTCGAGGCTTTTTTTCATCATCCATTTGAAGTTATGGTTGAGGTATCCGAATATCAGGAAAATGTCGTAGGCTCCTTGATGATTGGCGATGAATACGTATGACGTGTGTTTGTCGATATTCTCGCGCCCTGTTACTTCCACTTTGACAAACATCAGTATGCACCAAAGTTTAGCCCAATAGTGGGGAAGGTAGTAGCCTAATGACCTGCTCAGCCCGAAAGCGCAGGCTATAATGGTGAAAACTGCGGTTAGAAAAGTGGCCACCGCCAAAATAGGCACAGCTATGACGCACTGGTATATTCTCAATAGTGTTCTCAACATATATATTGATATTCAGAAATCTTATTTGGCAAAAGTAGTAAAAATATGTATAATCGCAATTATATTGTCATGCAAATAATCAATCGTGTGGGATAGTGTCATCAGCGGCGTGAGGTCTTTTCACAGGCAGGCGTTTTTGTGTCGCTGTGGAGTCTGTGCCGGTGCTTTCTTCGTGTTGCGCTTCCGGCTTGTTTCTGCGGCGATGGAACAGGCGGTTGAAGTCATGTTTGAAAACAATTCCCACTCCCTGTGTTGTCAGTGAGTTGCGGGTGTAATAATTTTGGTCATTATATCGGTTGTAGGCTTTCAGACGGAAGTTGCCGTTTTTGGTCAACAGATATTCTATGTCGAAGTCGCCGATAAAGCTGTTGCTGTTCATGGCATTGTCGGAATATCCGAAATTGCCGTTGAGCAGCAGCCTGTTGTTGAGCAGCCGGCTTGACAGGGCAAGTTGTACTTCCATGTCGGAGAAGTCGCCTTTGTCGGTATGGAAATTTGGGGCGATGCTCCATTTGTCGCTTAATTGTCCGAGCATGTTGGATAATTGGCTTGATATGGTCGACGAGGCTACCGACGCCAATTCATTGTTGCGGTCGGTGCTCCCCATATATTCCGGTGTATAGAAGCGGCTTAGAGCCAACAAGTAGATTATTTGTTGGTTCATCATGTCGTCGGTGCTGACAATGCTCCGTACTTTGCGGTAAACGTCTTGTGAGAGCGTCGGAAATTCCAAGTCGAAGGTGATTTCGGGTTGTGAGATGCTTCCTGAAAGGTTAAGCAAAGCGTTGACAGGCACTAATGTCCTGTTGAGCTCGCGGTCGTCGGCAAACGACTCGTCAAGGTCTTGCAGGTTGGCGTTCAAAGAGTAGGCCGCCTGTAAATTGATGTCGGCGTTCATCGGATTTCCGTTGAATGCTATGGTCGCTCCCTGCCGTATTGTAAATTCCCGTAATATTATGTCTTGCAGCGTAAAGTTATAGCGTCCTTGTTCCACAGTGTAGTTTCCGAATATTTTCATCTCGTCAGTCGAAGAGTATTCTATCCGGAAATGCCCGTTGCCTGTGGCTCTTATTTTGTCGCTGCCGCCTCGTCCCATGAGCAGTGTCATGCCTATGTTTGGATTTGCGTCGATTTGCAGGCTTAGATTGAACAATGACGGATTGTTTTTTTTGCTTTCTTCATTGTGGCGTTTAAGAAAATCCGGAATTTTGTCGTTCTCTTGTTGTATTTGCTGCTCTTTCTGCTTGTCGGTAAATGTTATGAACGAATATTCTCCGGCTTGTTCTTGCTCGGAAATTACGAAAGTAAACGTCGAGTTGGGAGCGGTCGACATATTGATGTCAAGATTTACTGCACCCGGCTCGCCTTTTATGAATGCAGAGCCGTTGGCGAATACTCTGCCGTACCATATCGGATTTATTTTTTCGTTTGTGTCATAGCAGAGCATATTGTCCACGTCGGTTATCGAGAAATCGAATCTGGCATTTTTGAAATAGTCGTGCCTGACTGTGCCTGAAACTTTTGCAGTGTGTCCGAAACGGTCTTTTACGACGGCTTCTCTTATCGAAATAAGACCCGGGTCGAGTATTACAGAGTCGGAAACAGTGTAATATGTATTTGTATAGTCTACTTTCATTTTAAAATTTTCGGCGAACATGCGGCCTTTCACGTTCAGGAATTTGAATGTGCCGAACAGTTCGCAAACGCCCGACGCCTCGCCGCTGATGTCGGATGTGAAAGCCGCCATGAAAGGTTTCAATATTTGAACGTTTAGTTTGTCGGCTGCAAACTTGAAGTTCAAAGAGTCCCTTGTCGGATAAACAACTCCTCTGACAAATGATTCGTGTTGGTTTAATTGATGGATGTCGGCGTTGATTATTATGCCTTTGTTGTCGTTGTCCCAAGAACTTTTAATATCGGCCTCTCCAAGCAGGGCGTTGTGGTAGGAGAAGTTTTTCACATTGAGGTTCGATGTGTTGAGCTGGGGCGCGGACGATAGCGCACCGGCCGCATAAAAGTCGCCTGTGGCAAGTCCGCCGAATGCCACATGGTTGATATTCAACGTTTCGAATATGTATCCGAGATCGATAGATTTGAGATTTATGTTAAGAATGTCGTCATAGCTGTCGGAAATACTGCCGTTGGCTTTGATGAATTGGTTTTCGCGATATACATAGATGTCGTTCAACTCTATTTTTTTGCCTTCGACAGATATTTTTGAGGGGGCAATGTCCCAAACTGTATCATTAACTGTAAAGGTGGTCGGATTTACGTCAATATCGGCATGAAGCCGGTTTGTTTCAGGCATGGTTTTTAATAAGGATGACAGGCTTATGCGGCCTGAGTAGTTTTTTTCTCTGTCGTATTGCCAATTGATGTCAGAGTCAATGCGGTTGTTGGCGGCATTGCTGTTGAATATGAACAGTATGTTGCCGTTTTTGTGGTCGAGTTGGGTTATGGCATTCATGGTCATGGCTTTGCTTTCGCCGTCGATGTTGAGCGACAGGCTTGTCTTTTCTATTACTTTATTCCCTTGCATGATGTAAGGTGCGTCTATTCCTGCCGTCAGGGTTTGTTCGGGCTCGTCTACTTCTCCTGTGATGTCGATAGGATGGACTATTTTTACCGGAAGATTGAAGAAATCTGTCAATTCGTTGTTTTCTGCTATTTTGAAACTGTATGTAAAGTCGTTCTCATATAAAGGATTGGTTTTTGTTTCCATTTCAGTGGCGAAGATGGATGGCATGGCTACTGAAATTATATTTTTTAAAGAATGTTTCAGTCCGGCGAAATTCACTTTCCCGTCGATGTAGCCGTTTATCATGTCGGAATTTACGGTAAAATATTTGCCTTCGCCCTTTTGTCGGGCTGTTATGTCTAAATGGTCGATTGTCACACCTTTGCCGCAACTGTCTGTATAGTTGATGCCGGATACGATTATATCGCCTTCCGCGTTGTCGATGTTGTTACCGGTGAATGACGCTTCCAATGTGGCGCTTAGTGAGTGTTCCGGATATTTGTTTATTAGTTTTAGCTTGTTGGGGTTGATGTCTGATGCTGACATTATTATATCGACAGCCGAGTTTGTTCCGTCGATAGTGATAAATCCAGATATATCTAAATCGGCATTCTTGTCGTGTAGTGCCAAATGGCCGTTGTAGCTGTTTTTGTCGATTGTGATGTCTGTGATTATGTCTGTATACTTATATCCTTTAAAATCTATATTGTTGATTGTACCGGAAATCTCTCCTTGCGGATTTCTCCCGTTTGTGCTTATGTCGGCATTAATGTCGAATGACAGTTGGCCTAACAAATGCTCTTTTTGGGTGAGTTTCCCAAGCTGAAGGTCGTGAGAGCGTAGTTTGCCTTTAAATTTCAGCGATTTTCCGCTCCCTCGCGTGAATTTTCCGTCGGTGTACAAAGTGCCTAACGATGTCGCCAAATTTCCTGTGTAGGAAATATTGTTGCGGCTGTAGTCGAGCGAGCCGTCTACGGAGACGAATTTTGCGTTTTCCATGAATTTGGCGATTTTTGCAGGTATGTCGGTCAAACCGCTTATTCCGGTTTGTATTTTTCGTGTGTCGGCAAGCATCCTTATTGCCGGCAATTCTATTTTTATGGAATCTTTGTCGGCAAGATGCCTGATTGTGCCCGACGTTTTCAAAGAAAAATCGGATTCTTCCGCAATTATGTCGATGGCGTTGAGCCTGAGATTGTCGGGAGTGCCGTCAATCGAGCATGTCAAATGCAGCGGAGCGTTGAAGTTGCCTAATGCCGGTAAAAATGCCGATAAGTCGGATAATGTCACGTGGCTGTCGGCTATGTTTAGCGCGATAGGGGTGTGTCTGAAATCTTTGAAGGGCAAGTGCGGTGAATTGCTGTTTATTACAATGTCTTCAGGAATTATTACAGTGTTTGGCAATTCGATTTTGATGCCGTGGGCCGAAATGCAGCCGGGCTCGATATGCAGGTTGGCAGTCAGCTCTTTCAGCGTAAAGCCTGATTTCTCTTTTGCCGAGAATCGTTTTATCTCGATGTCGAATGTGTCGTTTTTTAGTTTAGGGATTCTTATATCCGAGCTTAATTGGTGTATGGCTATGTGGTTTTTGTCAAATTTGTTGCTTTTTGCGGGTTCTGACAATATGTCGAATGACGCTTTGCCTTTTCGTATTACGACGACATCAAGTTCGACATCAAATTTCGTCGGGGGAGTGTCATGCCGCTTTGGTTTGAGCGCGTCGATTATGAATTGTATGTTCAGAGGGGACTGTCTGTCGGCTTTTGTTATGTGAGCGTCTAACCCTATTATTTCCGCATAGTTGAATACAACGCGCCTGTTGAACAACAATTCCGGGATGCTTATTCCGGCTCCGAGCTTGTCTATTTTGGCCAACGTGCGTCCTGTCGTGTCGGGGATGTGGACATTGTTTATGGCAATCTCGTTGAATGGCTCGAATGATATGCTTTCTATTTGTATGTTTGTCCCTAACAGTTTTGTCAGCTCTGTTTCCGCAACTGTCTTTATTTTGTCTTGTACAGGTTGAATCAGCAGTATGAGATAGGCCGTCGTATAAAAAGAAATAAGCAGCAGAAGCAGCGACACTATGATGCTTCTGGTTATTTTATATGTTTTATATATAATTGTTTTTATTCTTCTGTACATAGAAGCATTTATGCGTTTCAAATTACAAAGATAGCGTAAATAGATGAAAACTATGCGGTTGTTTTTTGCAATGTTTTTTCGGAATATTTTGCCGTTAATTGCAATTATTCCAAATAGTGTATTGGTATTGCGTTGAGTATTAGCTGATTATCGGTGCTGTGTGAAAATATGCTTGTTTTGTTTGCATAATAGGAATGTAAATGTATTATCTTTGCATTGCTAAAACGTTTAACAAACCAATTAAATTCTTAGAAAATGGCTTACGTAATTAATGACAACTGTGTAGCTTGTGGCACATGCGCTTCTGTTTGCCCGGTTGAGGCTATATCTGAAGGTGATATTTATCATATCGATCCGGATACTTGCATCAGCTGCGGTACGTGTGCAGAAAATTGCCCGAGCGATGCTATTCACGAAGCATAATCTTTGCGAGCATAGCAAAAAAGAATGGACGTGAAATTTCACGTCCATTCTTTTTTGCGGCCTCTTTACTCAAGAACCATTATGGCGCGTGGCGGAAAATCCATTGTCGGGGAGATTGCGACTTGTTTGCCGGAAATTACATCGTTGAATTTATCGCCGGGTGTCATTATTTCCGCATAGCGTGACATGTCTGCCGAATTAATCGTTTCGTCTGTGCCGTTCATGATGACAATTACTTTTTTTTCACCTGCCTTGCGTTGGTATACGTACAGTCCGTTGTCGGGCATAAAATGCAGGGTCTGCCCATGTGCTATGGCATCATTTCCCTTGCGCCAATTTAGCAGGCGGCTGATGAAGTTGAAAGCCTCGTTCTGCATGTTGCTTCGTCCTTCTGCGGTAAACTCATTGTTTTTGTCGCCCTCAAAGCCTCCCGGCATGTCGAGGCGGATTAGTCCGTCGCTGATTTTTTTAGTTCCGTTCATCAAAAGCTCGGTACCGTAATATATTTGTGGAATGCCCCGCGATGTCAGCAGGAATGTCTGTGCCTGTTTCCATTGCGACAGGTCTTTGGGCATTTCGAGCAAAAAGCGGTCGGTGTCGTGGTTGTCTAAAAAGATGAGCAGATTTTCAGGATTTGGATATAGGAAATCCAATGCGAGATGATCGAAAAGCCGGTTTAGGCCTTCTCCCCACGGCATCGTCTTTTCGCTGAAAGCCTGGCGGCTGAGATTGAGAAACGGAAAATCCATAACGGTTTTCAGTTTCGTGTCTGTCGGGTTGAATTTATTGCCGCTCTGCATATATGCGATACTTGCCTCTGAATGCAGCCAGCTCTCGCCGACTATGTTGAAATTCGGATATTCGCGGAATACAGCCTCATTCCATCGCGCCATCGCGCCCATGTCGGCATACGGATATGTATCCATGCGTATGCCGTTGATTTTTGTGGTTTCTATCCACCAAATGGAGTTTTGTATCAGATAGGTCATCAGGTGGGGATTGCGCTGGTTAAGGTCAGGCATGCTTAGGGTAAACCACGCGTCGACTGTCATGCCAAGGTCATATTTGCTGCCGTATGGGTCGTGGTTTGTGTTGAGCCGGAAATTTGTCTGTTTATAGTCTTTCGGCATTTTGAAAGAGCCGCCGGTCGCGTCGACTGTGCCGGCTTTCAGCTCTGTCATGTCGATGGGTGAGTTAAGCCAATCATGGCTTGGCAAATCTTCAAGCCACGGGTGGCACAGGCCGCAGTGGTTGAATATCATGTCCATCACTACTTTTATTCCACGTTTGTGGCATTCTTCCACCAAGAGCTTATACTCCTCGTTTGAGCCGAAACGCGGATCAACTTTATAGTAGTCGGTCGTAGCGTAACCATGGTAAGAGCCGCCCGGCATGTCGTTCTCAAGCACGGGTGTCAGCCATATTGCGGTGACGCCGAGTTGCTGTATGTAGTCGAGATGGTCCATTATGCCTTTCAAGTCGCCGCCATGCCGTCCGCTCGGGTTGCTGCGGTCGGCCTTTACAGGATTTTGCAGCCCTTCAGCCTCGTTGTTCTTCGGATTGCCGTCAGCAAAGCGGTCGGGCATTATAAGATATAATGCGTCGCTTGAGTCGAACCCGATATAATTCTCCGGGTCGGAATCGCGTTGGAGCAGCTCATACTGTTTTTTTACGGTTGATTTGTCTGACTTGAATTCAATCTCCATTTTGCCGGGTTTGGTGTTGTCGGCAATCGTAAGGTAAATGAATTGGTAGTTCGGACTGTCGAGCCGGGCTACAGAGTCGATTGTCACTCCTTCATAATCGATAGATGGCACGGCATCTCTGATGTTATCGCCTGTCACCATGATTTGCAGTTGGTGGGATTTCATTCCTGTCCACCACATTGGTGGCTCCATTGTCACTTCGGCCATTGCCGGGAAAGAGCATACAAGGCCTAAAAGCGCGCTGTAGATTATTCTTTTCATAGGTTATAATTATGTTTAGTATGTTTGCACGGCTAAGATACTTAAAAAGAATAGATATCACAAACCCGCACGGTGATTTATGTTGCCATGTTGGATTAAACCTGACGGCAGTCGGGTTGTCTAAGAGCAAAAACAAAAATGATGAGATTAAAGTATGTGGTAATGTTTGTGGCGCTTTTTGTGTGTGGTGTTGCCAAATCCGCGCCATTCCATAACGAGCGGTTGAGCTATCAAATAATTTATCATTGGGGAATAATCTGGAAACATGCGGCATCTGCCACTCTTACTTTGACAAATATTGACGCGAATTATGAAGCGCAGTTGGCCGCGCGTACTGTTTCGTGGGCTGATCGCATCTTTAAAGTGCGCGATACGCTTTCGTGCCGGATTGGGAAAGACGGATTGCGGCCATTGCGTTATGTGAAATCGGCGCATGAGGGAAAGGGGATCGTGCATGATACGGTCAAATATGTGTATGGACGGGGCGGGGAGATTGTTGCCCAATGTGTTCATCACCGTTCCGGGCGTGAGCCGCAACATGTCGAATTGCGTTCAAATGGGCGTTATTTCGATATGCTCAGTGTGTTTTACTATGTGCGGACGCTTGATTTTTCGCGCATGAGGCCGGATGAGGTTTCTGCAATAACGGTGTTTTCCGGCAGGCGTAAAGAAACGCTTAATATAAAATATGTGGGATTGGAGGAAATAGAATTGCGCGACAAAAGCCGTCACAAGGCTTATCATGTGAAATTCTCGTTCACTCAGGACGGGCGGACAAAATCGTCCGACGATTTGGATACATGGATTTCTGCCGACACATCGCGCATCCCCTTAATGCTTTGCGGAAAACTGCCAATAGGTGAGGTGAGATGCTATTATGTCAAATGATGCTGTAAAATTATGTTGTAAAACATGTTTTTAACACTTTTTCTTGCTCATATTAGAAAAAGGCACTATCTTTGCAGTGTAAAAAGATTGTTTGAAAGATCGGAAAAAAGATTTATAGGTTTCAACAATAGGTATAAAACACCGATCTTGTTAATGTTTAGTTAGGTTTGTTTAATCAAGCACAAGAGAGTGCGCAAAAAAAGAAAGGGTAAAAGATTATGGACACTTTTTTTGTAATGAATGCATCGAGTGTTAAGTCAACTCCTGCTCATAGCTTCCACCCTAACGCGTCGTTGAGTGCGGTTCGTAAAGGATACGTGGCTTTTGCAGATAAAAAGAGGTTGAATTAACCGTTTGTTCCGGGTGATAGTCCGGAGATGCAAATCGGAAAAGAGAAAATCCGATTTTTTAATTTTGAAAATTTTCTCATAGTTTTAAACCATATTCTGCCGGTGTCGTGAGATACCGGTTTTTTTATTTTATAATTTTTCGAATAAGTATGCGCAATATTATGGATTATTTGTACCTTTAGCGCAATAAATTTCCGAATCGTATGAAGCAATATTATTATGTCGACGCGAATAACCAATCGGTAGGACCGTTTTCTGTCGAGGATTTGGTGAAAAGAATAACTCCCGAATCATTTGTTTGGACAGAGGGGATGGCTAATTGGGTGAAAGCCAATACTGTGGCAGAGGTGATGGGGGCGTTTAATGCCGGACGGCAGCCGCAACAATATCAACAGCCGCAGTATGGTGGGCAACAGCAGTATCAACAACCTAATTGCCAACAGCAACCGCAATATGGTGGGCAGCCGCAACAGCAGTATCAGCAACAGCTGAATTATCAGCAGCCGCAATATCAGCAATATGGAAATCCGATGAGCAATGCCAAGCCTAATAATTACTTGGTGTGGAGCATTTTGAGTATAATTCTTTGCTGTTGGCCGGTCGGTGTTGCCGCGGTTGTATATGCTGCTAAAGTTGACTCGCTTTGGGGACAGGGACGTTATGATGAGTCGAGAGCTGCGTCGGAGAAAGCTAAAAATCTTACTATAATAAGCGCTATCTGCGGAGTTGTGGTCTATGTGATTTATGGTATACTGATTGCATCAGGCGCTCTTGGATATTAAGATATGACAGGAGATGAAAGAGTATTTTTATATCGACAATAACAATGTCAGGAAAGGTCCTGTGGCAGGTGAGATGCTGCTTGAGGAAGGTGTCGTGCCGACAACGCCTGTATGGTGTGACGGCATGGCGGATTGGACTCCTGCCGGAATGGTTGATGAGCTGAGCCCTTTGTTCCGCTCCAATCAGGCGGCTCCTCCATTTGTGGACCGGCAAGGCTATGGTCAAAATCAGGCCTATGGATATAATCCACAGCAGCAATATGGCTTTCAGCAATCTGCATACGGACAAAATCAGCAATATGGCTATGGGCGGCAGGAGATGATGCCTCCGGCAAAACCTGACAGTTGGTTGGCATGGTCGATACTTTGCACCTTATTGTGCTGTTTGCCTTTGGGGGTAGTTGGAATTGTCTATGCCGCGCAGGTGGATTCTTTGTGGAATCAAGGCCGGTTTGCCGAAGCTGTCAAAGCGGCGAAAAAGGCCAAGACATTCACTCTTATAGGAGTGATTTCCGCCGGCGTTATAGCTCTGTTGTATTTTATATTCTGGATTTTTGTGGTAGCGTTGGGAGTAGGTTCTGCCTCTATGGCTGGCAGCTATTACTATTAAAATCTGCTGTGAGTATTTGGCAAAAACATAAATATGCAATCAATGCCGCAATCGCTGTTTTGGTGGTTGCGGCTGTTGTTCTGTACTCATATAATGTGGATACACTGCAATCGGAATTGGCTCCTAAATGCCTGTTTTTGAAACTTACGGGATTCAAATGTCCAGGTTGTGGCACGCAGCGCGCATTGCATTCGCTTGTCCATTTCGATTTTATGGGAGTGGTGCGCTACAACGTGTTTCTTCTCGTTGCCATTCCTTATTTGATATTGTTGTTTTATCTGCAATTTTTCGGCGGCCGGCAGCGTTTTCCAAGACTTGCGCGTAAAATTTACGGCGCGAAAGCCATAATGGCGGTGTTCTATCTTATAATCGCCTATTGGATTCTTCGCAATGTCTTCGGATTTTGAATTATTGCTGTCCGTCAAAAATATGAATATCCGGTTTTGTATCTTGCCGCTATGCGGCTGTACAAGCCGTATTCAGTTTGCGTGGAGTTTTTTTACTGTAGGCAGTAGGTGAGGATTTTTGTGTAATCGGTGGGGAGAAACCATTGCATCGACGGGTCTTTTGCAAACCACGTAAGTTGCTTTTTGGCATAGACACGGGTGTTTTTTTGGATGCGTGCCACGGCTGTTTCGTAATCCATTGTGCCGTCCATCCATGCGAACAGTTCTTTGTAGCCTACAGTGTTTAGCGAATTGAGATGCCGCAGGGGATACACTCTACGTGCTTCATCCACCAGCCCGCTTTCAATCATTTTCCATACCCGGCGGTTAATGCGGTCGAACAGCTCCGCGCGTGGCAGCGTCAGTCCGATTTTCACAATTCTGAAAGGGCGTTTCTTTGCCACTCCTGTGCGCAGTTGTGAGTATGGCATTCCTGCCTGTTCGCAGATTTCTATGGCGTGGACTACGCGTTTCATGTTGTTCAAATCTACTTGAGAGTAATATTCCGGATCAATCCTTTTCAACTCCTCTCGCATGGCTTCCGCGCCAAAGTCCGCAAGGCGTTTTGCCACCGATTGCCTTATGTTGTCGGAGATAGTTGGGATATTGTCGATGCCTTTGCACACCGCGTCGACATACATCATCGAGCCGCCGCACATCACCACGTATGGCGACCGGGCAAACAACTCCGGCAGCAACCGCATCACATCCTCCTCAAACTGCGCCGCGCTGTAGTATTCATCCAATCCGAGCATACCGACGAAATGATGCCTTACTTCGGCGAGCTGTTCCGGTGAGGGGGCGGCGGTGCCAATGGGGATGTCACGATAAATCTGGCGCGAGTCGGCAGAAATGATTTCCGTGCCGAATTCACGCGCCAGACGTATTGCGATATCTGTTTTTCCTACACCTGTGGGGCCTGTGACAACGATGAGTGTGCCACATTGTCCGGTAGGGGTTATATTATCCTCGTTTCTCAACAAGTTTGCAGATTTCAACAATTACATCCACTGCCTTCTCCATCGAAGGAATGGGCACATACTCATAGCGTCCGTGAAAATTCAAGCCGCCGGCAAAGATATTCGGGCATGGCAGGCCTTTGAACGACAGTTGCGCTCCGTCTGTCCCGCCGCGTATCGGCTGAACTTTCGGGGTAACGCCGGCGTCGGTCATGGCCTGTTTTGCAATGTCGATTACGTACATTACCGGTTCGATTTTCTCGCGCATGTTGTAGTATTGGTCTTTAATTTCGATGGTTGCGCAACCCGGAAACTCGTTGTTGATTTTGCGTACGAGGTGTTCGAGCTCTTTTTTGCGGCGTTGGAAGCGGTCCATGTCGTGGTCGCGTATGATGTATGTCAATGTCGTTTCCTCGACAGTGCCCTCGAAGCCTACCAAGTGATAAAAGCCCTCATAGCCTTCGGTGTGCTCCGGTGTTTCCCAACGTGGAAGCATGATGCTGAACTGGTTGGCTATGCGTATGGAATTTATCATTTTGTGTTTTGCGTAGCCGGGATGCACGTTGCGTCCTTTAAACACCACCTTTGCCGATGCGGCATTGAAGTTCTCATATTCCAACTCTCCTATGGCTCCGCCGTCCATTGTGTATGCAAAATCTGCGTTGAACAGTTTCACATCGAATTTGTGCGCTCCCAAACCTATTTCCTCGTCGGGATTGAAGCCTATGCGGATGTCGCCGTGCTTTATCTCCGGGTGTTGCATCAGATATTCCACCGCTGTTATGATTTCTGCCACGCCGGCTTTGTCGTCAGCTCCGAGCAATGTCTTGCCGTCGGTAACTATCAGCGATTGGCCTACATAGTCTTTCAGTTCCGGGAAACTTTCGGGAGAAAGCACTACGCCGCTTTCTGCGTCGAGGGTGATGTCGCCTCCGTCGTAGTTCTCCACGATGCGCGGGTTGACGTGGCGTCCCGACATGTCTGGAGAAGTGTCTAAATGGGCGATAAAGCCTACCGTAGGCACTTTTTTGTCAGTGTTGCCCGGCAATGTTGCCATAAGGTAGCCGTTGTCGTCGAGCGTTATGTCTTTCAATCCGAGAGATTGCAATTCTTTTTCCAACGCCTGCGCAAAAATCATTTGGCCGGGCGTTGAGGGAGTCAGATTTGTGAGCTCGTCGCTTTGGGTGTCGAACTTCACATAACCGAGAAATCTGTCTGTAACGTTCATATTTTATGGAGTTTAATTTTTTACATAACAAAGGTATGCAAAAAATATCATTTTCACATTACAATTAATGTTTTGTAAGGCTGCCTGCCCCTGAATTGAATGCTTTATCTCACCGGTGGAGGAGTGGGGATGGCATTGTCGATGATTACGGCCGTGCCGCTGCACGTGACCATCAGCATTGAGCCGTTTTGTCCGACTGTTTCATAATCCAAGTCGATGCCTACGATGGCATTTGCGCCAAGTTCGCGGGCGCGTTCCTCCATTTCTTGCAATGACGTGTTTTTTGCGTTGCGCAGCACTTCTTCGTATGTGCCGCTGCGTCCGCCGAAAAAGTCGCGCAATCCTGCCATAAAATCTTTTATGGCATTGGCGCCTACAATGGTTTCTCCTGTCACTACTCCGAGATAGCTGACAATGCGGCTGCCCTCAACTGTCGGTGTTGTCGTTAAAATCATGATTTTCAGTTTTTATTGTTTCACTTCTTTCACGCGGAGGCGATCGCCGTCGCTTCGGACGATGGAACGATAGTAGTCGTCAGAATATCCGGGAGAGTCGGGACTTACCGGATAGCCGTCGGCTGTGCGCTCGAATTTTCCGTCTTTTTCTTTTTTCACGCGTCCGTCAAGATATTTTACGAACAGGTATTCTCCGAGCTGGCGGTAGCGTGCGGTGGCCGCGTCGGAAACACTGTCGCTGAATGCCGTGAGCAGCGCGTTTGCCTTTTCGGGTGATTCTTTGTACAGTTTCATGGCTTCCGCTTCCACTTTCTTTGTAGATTCCACATAACTGTTTTCAATCTCCGACTGCACTTTCTTTACGTCCGGATATATTTGTGAATAGCGTATATAAGTCTGGTTGGCAACGAAGTTGTTTACCCAAAATGCCGAAGTCCACGAAAGTGTGTAGAAATCACCGTTGCCTTGCCGGTAACATTCCGGTACTTTTGTTATGGCGCAATAGATCGGGTTGTAGATGGTCATTGCAGAGTCGTCGACACCGAACCAGAGGATTCCTCCGATTTCGTCAGGCAGCCATGAGCGCATTTGTGCCACGAGCGTAAATCCTGTTTGCTGGGTGGCAATCGGACGCTCGTGCACGTATTCCACAGAATCTGATTTCCAAATCAGCGGGGCAAAGCGATAGGGAGAATGCCACGGCCCTGCGCCGGGATCTTTTGTCATGTCCAATTCTGTTCCGTCGAAATGGTCGCGCAGCATTGCCTGCATGTCCTGTACGCTCAGCTTGCGGTCGGGTTTTATGTAGAGAGGAAGCTCCTCTCCGCCTTCTGCCAATATGTAGGGAAGATATTTGTCCATTCCTTCTGCGTATTTGTTATAGAACGACCACACCCTGCCGTCGCATCCGCGCAAAGCGAGATAGTCGGTGACGGCGTATGCGTTGCAGAAGCTGAAATCTTCATCTTTGCCGTCGAAGTATCCCATTTCTCGGGCAAATGAAACTACGTCGTCGGAATACAGGCAGTTTTCTTTGTCGTCAAACGGTATTTTGTGGATTCTCGACTGGTTGGCATGGCCGCTGATGCAGTCGTCGGGGATTCGGATTGCCACCCATACCGCGCCTTTTTCTTTCATTCCTTTCGATACCATTTCCATTATCCATACCTCGTTGGGGTCGGCTATGGAGAACGATTCGCCGGTACTGCGGTATCCGTATTCGTCGACCAATCGGGTCATCACCTCGATTGCCTCGCGGGCAGTGCGTGCGCGTTGGAGCGTTATGTAAATCAAAGATCCGTAGTCGATAATTGCTGTTGTGTCCATCAATTCGGGTCTGCTCGACCATGTCGACTCTGTGATGGCAAGCTGATGCTCGTTCATGTTTCCTATGGTGGCATACGTATGCTCTACCTGCTTGATTTCTCCGAGATATTTGTTGGTGTCCCATTCTCTCACCTCAAGCATCTCGCCTTTCTTGTGGTCGGCTGCAGGGTGGTGGTAAAGCTCACCGTAGAGCACATAGGAATCGGCGTTGTAGGTAATCATTGTGGAGCCGTCGGTAGTTGCTCCTTTCCCGGCAAGCAAGCTTGTGCAAGCCAATGAGGCGATTTGTGAAGCAGCGATTGCCGCGCTTATTGTCAGCAGTATTTTTTTCATAGATCACATTTATGTTTTATATTGTCGTTTATTCTCTTAATTTCCTTGTCAAAATCACTTTCTAATAAATTCATTTCACGTTTTCGATAGATTTCAAACTCTTTTTCGGCTTTTTCAATTGCTTGTTTATGCGAAATGTTTCCATTGCCGTTCAGAATATTTCGTTTGTGAGCAGCAATTTGGTTGTCCAATGCTTCTATCCAATCTTTTATTGTCATAGGATTCATCATATCAAGGTTATAGTGCATAACATTTCGTTGTACCTTACGTTTCCCTTCTTGTCGAACTGTCAAGAATTCCTTTACAGTTCGATTTTGATCTAACTCACCATCGTTTAATATATTATCTATATGTTGACTTATATTCTGTTTGGTTGTGCAGTATATATCTGCCAACTGGTTTTGTGTCAACCACAAATCTTCATCGGCAAAACGAACAGATACACGGGTTATTTCGTTATCGTCTTGATAAAGTATAATTTTATTATTCTCAGTCATTGCTCTATTATTCAATTGTTTATTCGAAAGCTATAGTTAAGACATTGTCATTGACAAGCAATGAGATGAGATTATATTCCCGTCCGTAGGCGGTGGCTTTGTAATGGTTTTCCGCGTTATTGGCGGTCACACCGTTCAGGCATATATGTAAATCTTTTGTGAAGTCCACTCCGTTTTCCGGAATTAGCTTGAAAAGAGCCTCTTTTGCTGTCCAAAGGATTGTGTTGAGCACCAAAGAGTTGCCTGTGTGTTGCAGCTCATCGGCGTTTTGGACGCGCTCGCGTATTCGCGCGGCCCGCTCCTCGATTTGCTCCACATCAACTCCGACCGCTTTGTCGGAATAGGCTATCGCCACCATGCCCCGACAGTGGGATATGCTTATTTGTGGAGTGTCTGTCGTATTGCCGGTTTCCAAATACGGTGCCCCTGACTGGTGGTGCCGCAATGAGCAGTTTTTGCCAAACAGCTCTTTTACCATGAGGTTGGTGGTTATGATTTCGCTGCGGCGATTGTCGGAACGCACATTTGTGGCGAGATGGCGCAATCCGAAGCATCCGGAATCCGAGAAGTCAAGCATGTCGGGTATCTCGGTTATGGCAACATCTATATTATCGTTTATCTTGATTTTCTGAATGTTCATTTCCTGTTGCTGTTGTCGAAGTTAAGATGTTGTATGAGATAAGAGATGTCATCATTCAGATAACTCACTATAGGCGCTATGGAGTCCGGATTTGTTGCATTGTCTATTACCAATGTGCCGGAAACGATATGAGAAATGCTGTCGGTCGATATGAAATGTATCGGCGTTATGCAGTTTTCCAGAGTGTAGTATATTTTGGAAAAGCATTTTCCGTTGTCGTTATTCAATTTATAGACTTCAGGTTTTTCATTGCCTGCATCCATTATCACTCTGTCCTCACGTTTTTGCAGCGTTTCCGCAAAATCCCGCGTATTGTCGCTTTTCGAGTACGAGCAATATATTGAGGCTTCATAGCCGGAATATCTTACTCTGAACCCGTTTGCGTTGCCGGTGATTTCAGCGTTTTTGTTGAGCATGATGTTAAGCGGACGGTATGCGCATGTATACGCGGTGTCATACAACCGTTCGATGCGCGGATAAGCCGTGGGGCGCGGGACAGGAACCCGTTTTTCAGAGCATGATATGGCAATGACTCCTATCGCTATGAGAAACGCGATATATAGGGCCATGTATTTCCATTGGTGGAGATTACTTTTTTTGTTCGCCATCTTCTGTTTCCGTTGAGTTGTTGTTAAGAATGGTGACTCTGACGGTATTGATGCGGTATTCCGCGACATTTGTCACTACGAAGCGGCATTTCCCGAATTCTATGGTTTCTTTGTTTTGTGGGAAATCGTGTTTGATGTTGAGTATCAGGCCGGCAACTGTTTCGGCGTCTTCCTCTACATCTTTAAAATCGTTTTCTTCCAATCCTGTCACCCGATAGAAATCGTTGAGTTGGGTTTTTCCTTTAAATATATATGTGTTTGCCGATAGCCGCGTGTAAAATTTTTCGTCCTCATCATATTCGTCGTTGATTTCTCCGACAATTTCCTCAAGCACGTCTTCAAGAGTCACGATGCCTTGAGTGCCTCCATATTCGTCGACCACTATTGCCATGTGGATTTTTTTCTTGCGGAAGTCTTCGAGAATATCGTCGATCATTCGTGACTCGGGCACGAAAAGTGGTTTGCGCACAAGCGCCTGCCATTCGAAAGAATCGTCTTTTTTACCGATGTAGGGCAGCAAATCTTTTGCATAGATTATGCCTTTCATGTTGTCTTTGTTGTCGAGATAGACCGGCATGCGCGAATATCCGGATTCTTTAATCTTGTTGAGGACTTCGCTGAAAGGCGCGTTCCATTCCACATCGGTAATGTCGACTCTCGGAGTCATCACCTCCGACACTGTCTTATAGCCGAATTTCAATATCTCTTTAAGCATTGTTTTTTCTTTCTCTTCCTCTTTTTCGTCGGATTCCAATGCTTGTGACAAATTTTCGAGCGACATGTCGTCGATGTTGTCCCTGTTGTATGCAACTGCAGGTATCAGCCTCGATAAGGGCGAAAACAGCTTTGTCAACAAAATTATCCCGAGAAATGAGAATTTTGCCCAGCCTGTGGCATGTTTTTTTGCGTGTGACTTGGGCATTACGATGCCGAAAATTCCAATTACGAGGATTATAATTACTGCTTTAATCACAAAATCAACAGCCTCGTTGCCGAACATGAATATTTTGTCGAACGCATAATTCAGCAGTATGATTACGCAGATGTTGGCTATGGTAGTGACTGTTAATATTGTTGCGGCCAACTGTTGCGGTTTTGACTGTATGGAGCGAATACGCTCTTTTGCGTCATTATCGTCTATTTCGTCGATTTCATTTTTGTGCAGCGAGAAGAAAGATGCCTCAGAGCCTGTGGCAAATGCTGACAGCAATAATGCGGCAATAGCAAAGATGATGGCTGTAATGCTTCCGATAGTCGGTGTTTGTACTTTGATGAAGTCAGATACCGCGACTGCGGTGTTGAATGCTTGGTTTAAAAAACAAGAATAAGGGTCCGGATCCAAAATAGTATAAATTAGTTAAACAATGCGGAAACAGCTTTTTAATGTTTCCATATTTTGTTGGCAAAGATACAATATCATTTTGCTATGTCAAAAATATTCCATAAAAAATGATTTTTTAATGTGTTTTACGGGCTTTGTTCTTGAAATTTAATACCTTTGCGATATTACACATAATTTATTTAATAATATTTTTATGATAAGATTTATCAATTTTTTGTTTTGCATTTCGATAGGGATGATTGCAAGCGCAAAACAAATTACGGAGCAACAGGCTTTGCAAATAGCGTTGAAATACGCTCAGGGAATAGAACAGAAAGGCAATGTGGGAACTCAGCGCATGAAAGCGGCAAAGAGAGCGTCGGGCGTGGCTGCTTACTACGCTTTTAATGTAGGCGATGATGAAGGGTTTGTGATAGTTTCCGGAGATGATTCTCTGACGGAGCTTGTGGGGTATTCCGACAAGGGACGTTTCGATTATGACAGAATGCCCGACAATATGCGCTCATGGTTGCGTATGTATTCCG
Source organism: uncultured Muribaculaceae bacterium (assembly GCA_944321725.1). Classification (GTDB taxonomy): domain Bacteria; phylum Bacteroidota; class Bacteroidia; order Bacteroidales; family Muribaculaceae; genus Limisoma. Next base: position 55,704 of record CALUMI010000009.1, on the reverse strand, counting down.
ATTATGTGGCTTCCGTCCAAGCGTCGGCAAGCGTTGCGAAAAGTGAGAGCATTGACGATGTGACCACTGTTGTGGTTCGTCCGTTTGTCGCGACGCGTTGGAATCAGGGCGAGCCTTACGACAGGCTTGTTCCGATGCTCAATTCTGATAATCACTGCGCTACCGGGTGTGTGGCCACCGCAATGGCGCAGATCATGAAGTACTATGAGTGGCCTGAGCGGGGTACAGGCTCCAACAGCTATGAGTGTGAGCCTTACGGCACGTTGTCGATGGATTTTTCGCAGAGCGTATATGATTGGGACAATATGCTCGATATTTACAGCTCTTATTACGATAATAATATGCAGATGGTTCCTGAATACAGCGATGAGCAGGCTGAAGCGGTTGCGAAATTGATGTACGATTGCGGCATTTCTGTCAATATGACGTATGGATCTACCAGTGGGGCTTTTGACCCGGCTATACCAAATGCTTTCAACAACTATTTCAAATACAATTCGAAAATTTATTACCGCAACAATATGTCGAGCAGCGAGTTTATGAAACTGCTTTTGTCGGAACTTGATGCCAAGCGTCCGGTGCTGATTTGCGGACAGGGACTTGGCGGAGGACACGCTTTCGTGGCCGACGGCTATGATTCCAACAGTTTCGTGCATATAAATTGGGGTTGGGGCGGTTATTCCGACGGATATTTCAATGTGAATTACCTTGATCCTGAAGGTTTGGGAACCGGCGGAGGTTCCGGAGCATTCCAATGGAGTCAGTCAATGACCATTGCTTATCCGAATTATACGGGTGAAACGCCGGAGCGTGAGCAGTTGATGTTAGGTTATACTGATACGGATACTTATACGGGCGGAGTGTCAATGAGTGTTTCGGAGTTCTCGCAAACCCAACAGCAGGATGTCACTCTTACAAATATTTATAATCAGAGCGGCTCTGACTATTATGGCGTGGTGTCGGTTGCCGCTGTCGATTCTGAAGGGCTAATTACAGTGATTGGGCTGATGTCTTATGCGGTGAACGGTCTGCCAAGCAGATACTTGTATACAGAACCTTGGTCTATAACGTCTGATTTCAGTGTGTTGGCCGATGGCGAATACGACATTTGCGGTGTGTCGAAAGAAAATTCCGATGAATATGAGTATGACTGGATTAAGTTTAATTCTAAGTTGTGTGTCAGAGTTCGTGTCGAAAACGGCGTTGTAACCGTAATCCCTCATGAATATGACTTGTCGCTCGTGAAACAGATAGAGAAGCCTGAAAATATTTATATGAATGCCGATGCAGGCTTTACTGCTACCATCCGCAATAATTCATCTCTCACGGCCGATGGAGTGATAAACTATGAAATCAGAAAAGTGTCGGACGGCAGTTTGGTTGACACTAATTCTATACAGGCAATTATTTATGACTACAACGAATATGCGGCCAATTTGGTTGTAACGGTATCGGTTGATACTTATGAGAATGGCGAGGAGTATGTGATATCTGTTACAGGATTTACGCTCAACTCGGGAGAAACAATACCGGTGAAAAACGAATTTGGCGAATGTGTGTTCACTGTAGATGAGGGATCTGCTCAACGCCGATTGTCATTCTATGATAATGGAACCACTGAAAGTGTGGGAATATCTTTGAATGTTGATTCGTTTAGTAAAAATGAGTTTCAAGATGTGGTGTTTACAAATTTGTTAAACTCATATTCAACTGAATGGAGTGGAGGTGTTAATACTGCGCTATGCGATTCAAATGATGAGATATTGGCAGAATCGCCATATCCGTCTTATTTCACGTTTAAAGCCAGAACTTATTATCAGCATTTATCTCTTGTAACGCCTGACTTAAGTGGTGTGCCTGACGGTTTTTACTCGATAATTCCTCTGACGATGGAAGATGGCGCTTCCGAGTGGGTGCGTTTCGACCATCCGTCGAAAATCGACATTGAGGTTAAAGGCGATTATGTGTATGTGATAAATTATGAGTACAGCATTTCGCAGGAATCGGAAATAACAGCCGAAGGTGAACTGACAAGCGGAGGCTTGGGAGTTTTCAACGTTCAGATGCGCAACAACAGTGAGGAGGATGCGATAGGCGATTTGTTCTATGAAATCAGAAAACAGTCGGACAACAGTTTTGTTTGTGAAGGTTCCGTGCGCATTAGTCTGCCTGCTTATTCGACAAATAATGTGGCTATCGGGCAAATGCTATCGGAGGATATGTTTGCGGAGGGTGTATATACGATTGCCATAACCGATTACATGTCGGTCACTCATGCTGATTTCTCATTTGCTACGGATTACTCGCCATCGGCATTTGCTGTGGGTGCTTCCGGCGCTGAGGTGATTGGAGCCGGTGAAGTGAGAGTTTATCCTAATCCGGCTGAGGATTATGTGACGGTGGAATGCGGCGAGCCTGTAATGTCTGTGGCAATTTATTCGGCGAGCGGACAGCTTGTGAAGAGCGTCGGTGGAGTCGATGCAACCAATAATATTTATGTTGGCGACTTGCATGCCGGATATTATGTCATGACTGTAGAAACGGAATCGGGCACGATTGTCAGAAACCGCATTCTGAAACGCTGATGTCATAAAATTGAAACAGTTTGGGAGGATGTGCTGAATCATGGTGCATCCTCTTTTGTATAGTATGGGTGACTGTCGGATTTTGATAATACAGGATGCGGTTTGGAAATACAAATTGGGCAAATTCTTTGCATTGCGCTCACCTTTCGCTATATTTGTATAATATAGATGCGGTTCGGCATAATCAAGTTTGAAAACTCTGTTTTCATTTGCTTCTGCGCTCACCTTTCGCTATATTTGCACCACAAAATCGAAGATTGATGAACGAGGAAATACTTAAAAAACTAAAAAAAGACGAGGACGGGTTGTTGACTTACGAATATATTGCCAATAATATTGGTAAGTGCGACAGTATTATGCCGGAATTGGTCACCAATATAATAAATGTGGATCGTAACGGGCAATTCGCTGTCAGTACGGCGAGATATCTGAACGCGATTAACAAAGAAAAATATGCGGCTTGCATAGACATGTTGGTGAAAGCTTCGATAGAAAAGGACAGGGAACATAAATATATACCCGATTTGCTTTCAAGCCTTTGGGGTGCTGATTACGATGAGCATGTGGCTGAACTGAATGTGAAAGATGACAATTTCCGGAGGATATATAAGCGTGTGTACCCGAAAGGCATTTAAGCCGGTATTGTGCGTCCTGTCGGTGTTGGCGGGCGTGTTTATGCTTTCTGTAAGCTCTGGCGCTTTTGAAAAAGAAAATAGTATGTTGATGAATGACAAACGAGTGGCGGTGGTTCTTGAAACCACTATGGGCAATATTAAAATAGAATTATACAACGAAACGCCCGGACATAGGGACAACTTCGTGAAGAATGTGAAAGAAGGCGCATACGACGGGGTGCTTTTCCACCGGGTGATAAAAGATTTTATGGTGCAGACAGGCGATCCCGCTTCGAAAAACGCGAAGAAAGGGCAAATGCTCGGAGCATCGGATTATGGTACGGAGATTCCGGCGGAGTTTGTTCCGGGATGTATCCATAAACGCGGGGCGATAGCAGCTGCGCGAACAGGCGACAATGTGAATCCTGAGAAAAAGTCGTCGGGCTCGCAGTTCTATATAGTGACAGGAAAAAAATACAACAGTCAGGAACTTTCCCAAATGGAAAAATCCATGCAGAACCGGCAAAAACAAGCGCTTTTCGAGTCGCTTGCGGCAGGGCGCAGGCAGGAGATAATGGATTTGCGGCGTGCCCGTAATTCTGCCGGACTGCAGGCTTTGCAAGAAGAATTGATAAAACAGACGGAAGACTCTTTGAAAGGCAGGCTCGCCGGATTTACCGACTCTCAAAAAGAACTTTATACGACCATAGGCGGAACGCCTTTTCTTGACGGAGCGTATACTGTGTACGGAGAGGTTGTGGAAGGAATGGATGTGGTGGATAAAATACAATTGGTTGCGACTGACCGCAATGACCGGCCTGTTGAGGATGTTAAAATTATAAGAGCTTTATTGGCAGATGATTGAAGTCAACAGACATGTGTTGGGCAACGGACTGAAAGTGGTTCATAATCGCAATGCCGCTACGCAAATGGCGGCATTTAATTTGCTGTATTGCGTAGGCTCAAGAAATGAGAATCCCGCACATACAGGCCTTGCGCATTTGTTGGAGCATTTGATGTTCGGCGGCTCGGAAAATGCGCCGAGTTTCGATATGCCGTTGCAGGAGGCGGGCGGGGAAAACAACGCATGGACAACCTGTGATTTGACGAATTATTATGAAGTGTTGCCTGTGGCTAACATTGAAACCGCTTTTTGGCTTGAATCCGACAGGATGAACGGCCTTAGGCTTGACGGAAAGAGCCTGTCGGTTCAGCGCAGTGTTGTCGCTGAGGAGTTCAAACAGCGTGTTTTGAATGTGCCGTATGGCGATTTGACGCATTTGTGGAGAGGATTGGCATACCGCGAGCATCCATACCGTTGGCCTGTGATAGGTCTGAGTGTTGAAGATATAGAAACTATGCCGGCAGGGGCGGTGCGTGATTTTTACAAGAGATATTACGCGCCCGACAATGCAGTCCTGTCGGTGGTGGGCAATATAGGTTCCGATGAGGTGTTCCGTTTGGCTGAGAAATGGTTCGGCGGCATACAGTCGGCGGGTGTGGGGAAGGCGGAGCTTCCGGAAGAGCCCGTGCAAGATTCTGGCAGGGTTTTGAGAGTAAGCCGTAATGTACCTAATAACGTATTGCTTCGCGCATATCATATTTGTGACCGTTTCTCCGGTGATTATCAGGCTTGCGATTTGCTTAGCGATGTGCTGTCAAACGGACGCTCGTCGCGTTTTTTCCGTAATATATTCGCAAAAGGCGGTTTGGTGTCGTCAATCGACGCGTCGATAACGGGAGAGCTTGATGCCGGCGTGCTGCTGATTAAGGCCCAATTATTGCCGGGAGTCGGTTTCGAGAGTGTGGAGCGTGCCATAGATGATGAGCTTGAGAAAGTGGCCTCCGGTGATGTCACAGAAGAGGAGATAGAAAAAAATGCCAACCGCTTTGAGTCGAACATGCTTTTCAGCGTAATAAACAATGATGAGCGCGCATATAATCTCGCCTATTATGAATTGCTTGGCGATGCCGGCATGATAAATGATGAGGCGCGTAAATACAGAAGTGTGACAAAGGAGTGTCTTGCGTCTGTGGCTGGCGCTGTATTGAGAAAAGAGAATTGCTCTACTGTATATTATGAGTCGTCGCTGTGATGTAAGGCTATGTTGTAGAGCATAAAAACATGTTTTTGATGCTTATTGCCGAATATTTCTGTTTTTTGTTTTGCCGGAGTTGATTTTATCATGTATATTTGAACGATAATTAAAATTGCGGCTGTTGTTTTGGCAGCCGGAACCTAAACATAAAAGATATGGAATCGTGTGACAAGTCAATTCTTGCCGAAGAGCAGAATAATGACGCAATCTTGAACCCTGTCGACGCGAAAGAGGAAACAGGCGTCAGTGAGGAAGAAAATACAAAAACGGCGGAAAATTACGGCGCTATGACAAAAGAGCAGCTGATATCGGTATTGTCGGAACTTGTGGAAAAACCTGTGGATGAGGTTAAAGACAGTGTCGGTGCGGTGAAACATGCTTTTTATGTCATAAGAAAAGCTGAAATGGAAAAAGAATTGGAAGCGTTTAAGGAAAACGGGAATGAAGAGTCAGCGTTTGCGCCAATGCCGGATGAGTCGGAAGAAAAACTGAAAGAATTACTTAACAGATATAAAGAGCGCAGGGCAGAACGTCTTGCGGAGCAGGAGGCTGAAATGCGCGCCAATTTGGAGAAAAGACGCAAAGTGCTCGATGAGCTCGACGGGATAGTGAAAGATGCCGACAGCATCAACAAGCATTATCAGCGTTTTCAGCAACTGCAGCAGGATTTTAAGTCGTCAGGCGATGTGCCGCCGTCGGAAGACAAGGCTCTTTGGAAACACTACCAGACGGTGACGGAGCAATTCTATGATTTATGGAAAATCAATAAAGAATTGAGGGATTACGATTTCAAGAAAAATCTTGAGGCGAAGCAGCAGCTTTGTGAGGCGGCAGAAAAATTGTCGGAGGAGAAAGATGTGGTATCTGCCTTTAAGAAGTTGCAGGAGCTGCATGACAAGTGGCGTGAGATAGGCCCGGTTGTGAAAGAGATAAGGGAAGATTTGTGGAAACGCTTCAAAGATGCCTCTACCGTAATCAATAAGCGGCATCAGGAATTTTTCGAAAAGCGCAAAGCCGATGAGAAAGAGAATGAGGCTGCCAAGATTGCTATCTGTGAGGAGGCTGAGAAACTCGATTTCAACGGACTCGACTCTTTCAACAAATGGAATGACATGACCAAGCAGATTATTGCTTTGCAGGAGCGTTGGAAGACTTTGGGCTTCGCGTCGAGAAAAGTGAACAATGAGCTGTTTGCAAGATTTCGCAAGACTTGCGACGACTTCTTTACACGCAAGGCTGAATTTTTCAAAAAGATAAAAGACGAGTCGGCGGATAATTTGGAAAAGAAGCAGCGTCTGTGTGAGCGTGCGGAGGCACTGAAAGACAGTACCGAATGGAAGAAAGCCACAGATGAGTTTATCGCTTTGCAGAAAGAGTGGAAGACAATCGGACCGGTCAGCAGGCGTAACAATAACGCGCTATGGAAGCGTTTTATCTCGGCGTGTGACTATTTCTTTGATAACAGGAATAAAACCAAATCTACCGAAAATCAGCAGGAACGCAGCAATTTGGAGGCCAAGAGGGCTGTCATCGATAAGTTGAAAAACATTGATGAGAGCATTTCGAAAGACGAGCTCAGAGAACTTTTGAAATCGTTGTTGGCTGAGTTCCAAAAGATAGGGCATGTGCCTTTTAGAGATAAGGATAAGATTTATAAAGAGTTTAAGAAAGCACTCGACGAGGTTTACGACAAATTCGGAATTACCGACGGCAAATTGTATCTTGACAATTATGCGGGAAGTATCGACGAATTGTCGGCTGACAAGAACAAACTTTATCGCGAGCGGGAAAAACTTATGCGTCAATACGAGCAAAAACGCGGCGAGGTGAAGACCTACGAAAACAATCTTGGCTTTTTCAATGTCACATCTAAATCGGGTGGAACTGTCTTGAAAGAGATGGAACGCCGTATAGCCAAAGCCAAAGAAGAGTTGTCGATGCTTGAGAAAAAGATAGAATTGATAGACGAAAAGTTATAATTTGAAAAAACGATAGATTCCACATTGCAAAATAGCTGATTTTTGCAATGTGGATTTTTAAAGTGCGCAATGGAGTCTAAAAAAGGTCGTTACGGATATTTAGTCAACATAGTTACAACTATGGTTGACTTTATACTGTTGAATATGGTATATCTTTTTGTGGTGTACCATAATCCTGACAACGGGATGTTTTGCAATAAGGTGACTTTAATATTTCTTAATGTGTCCTATTGTCCGGCGATATTCCTTTTTTCGGAAGTTCATAAAAAGCGTGTGCTTTTTGTCGACAAGATAATGATAATGCTGTTGCAGGTGTTTTTTATCCATTGTCTTGTCATGATGACATTTATGAGCATTGTGGGCTATGACGATGTTCCGATACGGATTTATGTCTACTTCTATTCCTTGTTTTATCCTTTGTTGGCTATATGGTGGATTGTGTCGCGCAGGATAATAAAATTTTTCCGCAGCAAAGGCTTGAATTATCGAAGAATAATAATTGTGGGCTGGAATGGCACGGCACGGCAGCTTTACGATGAAATGCGCTCCGACCAAGGCTACGGCTACCGCATAATGGGAATATTCGACAATGTAAAATATAAGGATGTCAGCATAAAGGGGAATATCGACAGTATAGAGCAGTTCATAATCGACAATAAAATAGACGAATTGTACTGTGCGATGTCGTCGGAAGAAAAAGATGTCGGCAACCTTATTAAAATAGCCGACAGGCATGATGTGGACTTTTATTATGTGCCACGGATAAGCGGTTTCATGACAACAACATTCCGGCTGTCGTCGATAGGCAATATTCCGGTCCTGATTTATCGTCCTAATCCGTTGCAGAATTGGTATAACCGTATGATTAAGCGCATTTTCGACTTGATATTCTCGTTGTGTGCCATAGCAGTTGTGTCGTGTACGGTGCTTATACCTATTATAATAGCGATTAAATCATCATCGAAAGGGCCGGTGCTGTTCAAACAGAAGCGCACAGGCTATCGGGGAAAGGAATTTACATGTTACAAGTTCCGTACGATGAGGGTGAATTGCGAGGCCGACAGTTTGCAGGCCACAAAAGATGACCCGAGAAAAACTAAGGTGGGAGATTTCCTCCGCCGGACAAGTTTGGACGAGCTGCCTCAATTTATCAATGTGCTTATCGGGAACATGTCGGTAGTTGGGCCGCGTCCACACATGGTGAAACAAACGGATGAATACAGCAAACTGATTGACAAATACATGGTTCGCCACATAATAAAGCCCGGCATTACGGGGCTTGCGCAGGTCAACGGCTACCGTGGGCAGACGGAAGAACTGTGGCAGATGGAAAAGCGTGTGGAATATGATGTGAAATATATTGAGAACTGGACGTTTTGGTTAGATATAAAAATTATAGTCCGTACCTTGATTAACGCAATACACGGAGAAAAAAATGCTTTCTGATGAAAACATATACAAAACCGCGCTCTGCCTCCTGAAAAAATTTTATGGTTACGATAGTTTCCGCCCGATACAGTATGACGTGATACGGCACGTGATGAAAGGCGGAGACGCGTTGGTGCTTATGCCTACGGGCGGCGGAAAATCTGTGTGTTTTCAGTTGCCTGCCCTTATGAGCGAGGGCTGCGCCATTGTGATATCTCCATTGCTCGCGCTTATGAAAGATCAGGTTGACGCTTTGCAAAGCAACGGCATTCCGGCCGCGGCAGTCAACAGTATGCAGAGCGACGCCACTAACAGGGAAGTGATTGAAAAGGTGTTCTCGGGAAAAATCAAGTTGCTCTATATCTCTCCGGAGAGATTGCTTGCGGAGATTGACAGATGGTCGTCGTCATTGCAAATCAGCATGATAGCGGTCGATGAGGCTCATTGCATCTCTCAGTGGGGACATGATTTCCGGCCTGAGTACACCAAACTTTCGGTATTGAAACAATATTTCAAGGACATTCCTTTTATCGCGCTTACGGCCACTGCCGACAAACTTACTCGTGACGACATTGTCAGGCAACTCAGAATGCCTGACGCTGAAATGTTTATATCCTCTTTCGACCGTCCTAACCTTTCTTTGGGAGTAATCGCCAATTATACTGAAAAAGAAAAATTGAGGAAGATATGCGATTTTATCGACGAGCATCCTCGACAAAGCGGAATAATCTATTGCCTGAGCCGCGCAAATACCGAAAAAGTGGCGAAATTCCTTTGCAAGGAAGGTTATAACGCGATGAGTTATCATGCGGGAATGGGGAATGCCGACCGTTTGCGCGTCCAGCGGCTTTTCCTTAATGATGAAATAAATATAATATGTGCCACGATTGCCTTTGGCATGGGCATAGACAAAAGTAATATCCGTTGGGTAGTGCATTTCAACATGCCTAAAAACATTGAGTGCTACTATCAGGAAATAGGCCGGGCAGGCCGTGACGGACTTCCGGCTGACACGCTGATGTTTTATTCTTATTCTGATGTGGCCATGCTTACGCATTTTGTTGAGGAATCCGGACAGTTGGAGATTAACCGTTTAAAGTTGAGGAGGATGCAGGAATATGCGGAGGCGGGTGTGTGCCGCAGGCGAATGCTGCTTAGCTACTTTAATGAGCGTTATGATCATGATTGCGGTAATTGCGATGTGTGCAAAAATCCGCCTGATAGGTTTGACGGTACAATGCTTTGCCAAATGGCTGTCAGCGCGGCTGTCAGGACCGGACAGTCGCTTGGCATGATGGTGCTCGTGAATGTGCTTCGCGGAGTGCGCTTGCCTGCCTTGTCGGAAAAAGGTTACGACAAAATCAAAACGTTCGGGGCGGGTGCCAATCTGTCGCATTCGGTTTGGAACGGATATATTTTGCAAATGATTCAGATAGGACTTTTCGACATCGCTTATAATGAAGGAAATCATTTGAAGGTGACTTCCTACGGATGGGATGTGGTTAAAGGGCTTGTGCCGCCGGTGATGATGTCGAGAATCACATTTGAAAGGTATAAAAAGCGCAGTGGGACGAATATCTTTGAGGACAGAAAAGCGTCTGTTTCTCCGAAGCAGCGTTTGGTGGAGAATTTAAAATCTGTGAGATTGCAGATTGCGAGGCAGGAGAATGTGCCTCCGTATATAATTTTTAGCGATAAGGTCGTTTCAGACATTGCGGATTTATTGCCGACAACGTTGTATGAGTTTGCGTCGGTACCCGGAGTAGGCGAGAAAAAAGTTGTGCGGTTTGGCAGGCAATTCATAAGCGCCGTAAGAAAATTCAAAGGTCTGCCTGCCGTAGTACCCGGATTCTCGGAGGATGTTACGCTCTTTTTGGCAGAAAGGGGATATGGCATCGATGAGATAGTGGCTTTGAGAGGATTGAAAAGAAGTACGGTTTGCAATCATATAGCCAAATTGATACAAAGCAAACGGTTGAAGGACTATGGCAGATTTATTTCACCAGAAGGCTACAAAGCTATTGTTTCCGCTTTGGAATCCGGAAAGGATTTGCGGCATGGCTCAAATGATTTTGACGCGGATCTTGTGCCTGTTGCGCTTGCCATTTATCGTGTGTTTGGATTTAAAACTATTTGAGATATGATATTTAATGATGTTTTAAGAAAAATCACCATTGCGGGACTGTTTCTTATTGCGTTCTGTTTTGGTGGCGCATTGGCGCAGCAGCCGTTGAAATATGTCGACGCGTTGCAGTTCAGAATGATAAACAAAGGATTTGAGGATACGGAAACGCCGTTTACTCGCATTCCCAAGTATTTAAAGGACAGTGTGCGTCCGGATTTGTGGAACAGGGCGCAATGCAGCAGCGGGTTGGGCATAAGGTTCGCCACCGATTCGAGGCGCGTAGGCGTAAGATACACTTTGCTGTGGGACACCCACATGTTTCACATGGCGGATACGGGGCTGAAAGGTACTGACTTGTACATTCTTACGACTGACGGCAAATGGGAGTATGTCAACACAAATCGTCCGATAGCCGATGACAATAAAGAATGCGAAAAAGTGTTTGTGGAGAATTTGGATGGTGAGATGCACGAGTTTCTTATCTATCTGCCTCTATACGATGGTGTGACAAAAATGGAAATCGCTGTTGACAGCGCGTCTGTCATTCAACTTCCGCAAATCGACAGCCCGAGAAAGTCGAAAAAAATTGTCATGTACGGCACAAGCATTCTGCAAGGCGGTTGTTCTACACGCACGGGGATGGTGGCCACAAACATGATTCAACGCGATTTGAATTGCGAAGTGGTAAATCTCGGATTTAGCGGCGAGGGCAAGATGGACATGTGCATGGCGCGGGCGATGGCAAAGATAGCCGATGCCGATGTGTTTGTGATAGACCCTGTGCCTAACTGTACGGAATTGATGTGCGATACGCTTGCCTACGACTTTATCCGGACACTTCGGGTCTTGCGCCCGGATGTGCCGGTTGTCATGGTTGAGGGGCCGATGTACAGCTATGCCAAATATGACAGCTTCTTTAAATCATATCTGCCGAGAAAGAACGCGGCTTTCCGTAAAAATTATGAGAAACTTTTGGCTGACGGATATAAGGATGTGTATTATGTGACATGTGACGGTTTGTGCGGCTATGATAACGAGGGTACGGTCGACGGCATACATTTCACCGACATCGGTTTCCGACGCTATGCGGATAAGCTGATTCCTGTGTTGCGTCCGCTGATTGAGCGGCAATAAAATAATTTTGTCAGTTACGGCTGCATAGTATAACTTTGCAGCCGTAACTTGTTTAAAGGATAAAAAAGTTTTTATGCCGATGCTTAATTTTTTGAGAAATTGGATGTTGCCCATTGCGATGGTAATAGGAGCTGTGGCATATTTGGTGTATTCAGCCATACGGTTTTTTGACCCGATACGTCCGTTTGTCAATGATGCCGTTTCAGTAATACAGCCGCTGTTGATTTTCATGATGCTTTTTTTGTCGTTTTGCAGAGTGAGAATTTCTGATTTGAAGCCTTGCAAATGGCAGGTGTGGCTGCTTCTGATCCAAGCGGTGGTATTCACGCTTCTTGCCGTTGTGACAATGATTATTCCCCAAAATGCGGATTACAGGGTTCTTATAGAGGGAGCCATGCTTTGTCTGATATGTCCCACCGCCACTTCTGCGGCTGTTGTTGTCGGTAAGTTGAATGGCAGCCCGGCCAATGTGATTACTTATACGATACTGGTTAATTTGCTGGTTTCGCTGATAATACCGGCTGTGGTTCCGTTGGTTCATCCTCAAGCCGGCGTTTCGTTTGTGACGGCTTTCTTGCTGATAATAGGCAAGGTCTTTCCTTTATTGTTGTGCCCGCTTATTGCCGCTTTTTTGGTAAGATATTTATTGCCAAAATTGCATGAAAGATTGCTTAAATATCCCGATTTGCCTTTTTATTTGTGGGCAGTGGCTTTGGCTTTGGCGATAGCAATGACGGTGAAAACGATAGTCCACACTCATTTGCCGTTTGTTTATCAATTTGGGCTTGCCGTTATTTCGCTGTTATGTTGCGTGTTGCAATTTTATTTCGGAAGAAAAGTGGGTAAATTTTATAACGATGAAATTACCGCCGGACAGGCGTTGGGACAAAAAAATACGATTTTGGCAATATGGTTGGGCTACACATTCTTTACTCCGATTACCGCTATAGCCGGTGGTTTTTATAGTGTGTGGCACAATCTGACCAATTCGTATCAGTTGTATAAGCATAGGGATAACCAATAAAGTCATGGAAATAAAGAATTTCAGGGTAAAGCATGACAAGGATTTTATTTTGGAGCTGATTGAGGAGGGAGAGCATGAAAATCAGGATTTTAAATACTCAATATCAGATTCACGGAAAATTGCAAGAAGTATAGCGGCGTTTGCGAATCATAGTGGTGGGCGGCTGCTTGTCGGTGTGAAAGATAATGGCAATATTGCGGGTATCCGTTCGGATGAGGAATTATATATGATAGAGCAGGCGGCAGAGATGTATTGTAAACCTCCCCAAAAAGTTGCGCAGTCGCTTTATTGTGCGGAGGGTAAATATGTTCTGCTTGTGTCGATTGGCAAATCGGATATGACTGTTCTTGCACAGGATGATGATAAAGTGTGGCGGCCGTACTACAGGGTAAATGATGAGAATATCCGGATGCCGGATTTGATGCTGCGCGCCCGGAATGCGTGTAGCAAGAAGAGGGACACAGCATTGCATTTCACTGAAACGGAGGCAAAATTGCTCTCTTTTGTGGAAACGAACAATGGTGTTTCCTCTATGGATATAGCAAAATCATTGCATTTGTCGCTTGCTTTTACTGAGAGCACGGTAGTGGCGTTGTGCGCGCTTGGGGCGCTCGATTTTGTCTACACAGGCGGCAAATGGCTTATTGTTGCCGTAAATGTTGAGAAATAAACTGCCTATAGTCAGGATTATTCAGGATATGATAAATTCTCATCTTTAGCGCACAGCAACACTTCTGTAAGATATTTTTTTGCTTCCCATTTGGCCATAGGAAGATTGTTCATCAGATAGTTGCCGCAGTCATGCGCTGTCGCTCCCGGTATCTCACCGTCGAAATCGCCGATAAATGTGAATGTTTCTATCATTAGCGGCAGTATGTCGCCCGACGATAAGTTGCCTTTTACTATCAGATAGTTGCCTGTCAGGCAACCCATTGGACCCCAATAGATGATTTTGTCTTTCCATTCCGGATGGTTGCGCAGGAATGTGGCGGCAAGATGCTCGATTGTGTGTATGGCGGCGGGGCTTATTGCAGGCTCGCGGTTGGGCTCTTTCATGCGTATGTCGAAAGTGGTTATCGTGTCGCCGGATTCTGTTGTGTCGCGCCGCGACACATAAATTCCTCTTTTCAGCAATATGTGATTGACTGTGAAACTTGGTATTTTTTCCATTGCAGTAAATTTTTAGTTTAGATTCTCAAGTATGTCGGATAGTATTTTGAATGTGTGCAGAGGCGCTGTCTCCCAAAAATTTTCGTATTGTGTTGTGTTGTCTTTTTCGGCTCCGGGCGTGTCGCTTATAACCCGGGCTGCCAACAATGGCACGTTTCTCATATAGCATACCTGCGCTATGGCTCCGGATTCCATGTCGACGGCCAATACATCGGGAAAATGCGAGCGGATTGCGTTTATCTCGTCCTCCGACGAGATGAATTTGTCGCCTGAGCAGATTAGTCCGTATCTTATTTGTTCCTTGTTCTCAATGGATTTCAGAAGATTTACTGTCTTTTCTTCCGAATGGAAATATAGCGGAAAGCCAGACACTTGTCCGTACTCTTCGAGGCACCACACGTCGTGATAAGCTATGTCGGAGCCTACCACGATGTCTGACTGTCTGACCGATAAGCCGGCTCCTCCGGCCACGCCTGTGTTGATTATCAGTTCCGGGTTGAAATTTTCGATTATGGTGATTGTGCCTATCGCCGCATTCACTTTTCCTATGCCGCATTGCATGGCAAACACTTGGTGCGCCCCTATTTCTCCTGTGTGAATGGTATAATTGTTTGTTGTACGTTCTTTTTTGTTTTTGATAAGTGGCAGCAACAAATCTAATTCTTTGCCCATGGCCACTATTATTCCTATTCTCATGTCGTTTTATTTTCCACAAAGTTATGAATTTTAAATGTATTTATAAGAAAATCGGAAGGTTATTGAGGCCTTCCGACTGGTAATTGATTCTCAGACAAAGTAGAATCATTGTGTTTCCCATGCAATATTTAAGTGTTTGTTATTGTTACCTAACTAAAAATCATAGTTTTCTTTGGCAAAATTATTTTTACTTCAGAGTTCTAAAAATGACATTTGTCAATTAATATGTTTTAATGTAATTTTGTTTGTGGAAAAAATATACGGATAGATGAAAAAGGCATCTGATATTTTTGTTGAGAATTATGGCGCGGTGCTGTCTGACCGGTCGAGAATGGCTATCGACAACATTGCGGTTCGATGTATATATCCGAAGCATAGTCTGATACTTGACACAGGACAGATATGCAGATCTTTCTATGTGATAGATAAAGGAATGGTCAGATTATTCTATTATAAAGACGGTCGTGATGTCACAGAGCATTTTCATGGCGACGGGCGGATAATGTATTGCATAGAGTCCTTATTTTTAGGTAAGCCTACAGAATTGATGATAGAAGCGATTGAGAATACGGAATTGTATGAGTTGGACTATTCTGAATTAAACAACTTGTGCGATATAAACGTGGAGATAGGCAGGATGTGCAGGCATTTCTTTGAAATTGCGTTGATTATCTCACAATCAAAGGCTGATGCTTGGCGGTTTGAAACAGCAAAGGAAAAGTATTTGCGATTTTTGGAAGACTATCCTGATGTGGCTAAGCGTGCAAGCGTATCGCAGATTGCCACATACTTGTTTATGACGCCGGAAACGTTGAGCCGTGTGCGTTCTGAAATTAATTGACAGAGAATATGAGGGTTATAGTAGAACAGGTTATAAAGGAAACGTGCCCAGCTGTGAGAATTGGATTGATACGGGCTGACGTGGTTAATTCGGATACGCCGGATGAGCTTTGGGCTGAGATAGCGGAAGCGTCGCAACGGATACGCTCCAGCTACGAGCTTTCGTGGATTAACAAGCGTCCGGCAATCGTGGCAAACCGCAATCTTTATAAGCGTTTGGGCAAAGACCCCAACCGCTACCGTGTTTCAAGCGAGGCTTTGTGCCGGCGGGTGGTGAAAGGAATGGATTTATACAGAATCAATACGTTGGTCGATTTGATAAATCTGGTTTCGATGTGTAGTGGCTACTCGATTGGCGGTTTTGATGCCGACAAGATAGTTGGCGATACGGTCACTCTCGGAGTAGGGCGGCATGATGAGAAGTTTGAAGGCATCGGACGGGGGTTGCTGAATGTGGAGGGATTGCCTCTTTATCGCGATGCGGCCGGAGGGATAGGAAGCCCGACAAGCGATGAGGAAAGGACAAAAATCACATTGTCAACTACCCGTTTGCAAATGCAGATTAATGCTTTTGGCGAGGAGATGCCATTAGACGACGCAATAAATTGGTCGATTGCTTTGCTTGAGAAATATGCTTCGGCAAAGAATGTGAAAGTGGATATTTTTTAATTCGTTATGAAGGTTTTTAAAATATTGGAAAACAGCATAAATGAGCGGTATATCGATAGTGCCGTTAAAGCCCTTGTCGACGGTGAGATTATTATTTATCCTACCGACACAATTTATGCCATAGGCTGTAATGCACTTAACAATAGTGCCATAGCCAAAATTTGCAAGATAAAGGGGATTAATCCTGACAAGACTAATCTTTCGATAATTTGCGATGGCATATCGATGGCCGCCGAATACGCGAAATTCGATAACCGGATGTTCAAGATGCTGAAAAGGAATTTGCCGGGCCCGTTTACTTTCATATTCCCGGCCTCATCGCGCCTGCCTAAAGCGTTTAAAGGACGAAAAACAGTTGGCATACGTATTCCGGACAACAAGATAGCGACCGAATTGGTCAGGCGTTTGGGAAATCCTGTGCTTTCTACCACAATCAAATGGGATGATGAGGATTATGCCATAAATCCGGAGTTGATAGCCGAAGCCTATGATGGCGTTATCCCGTATATGATAGACGGCGGCGATGGCGGACTCATACCATCTACCGTAGTTGACTGCACAAGCGGCGAGCCTGATGTTGTGCGTGAAGGAAAGGGGATATTGCAGGATTTGTAAAAATGTCTACTGTTCTGCGACAGTGATTTTTACTCTTTTATTTTTTATTTTTTCGTGTTTAACGGTTTCAAGTACAGTTGCTGCCTTATTGGCAGGTATGGCCGCTAAGGAATAGTGGTCGGCAACGTTGATTTTCCCGATTTCTTCAGGAGAAAGTTTGCCTTTGGCTATAAGAAATCCCAAAATGTCGGCCTTTGATATTTTCTCTTTTTTGCCTGAAGAAAAGAACAGTGTCGCATATTCTTTTTCAATGTCGGCCTCTTTATTGCTGCCTGTCAGGTTAATCGCCTCGTCGAATTTTATGAAGTCGGGCACTTTTTCCGATGGGGCTGTTATTACGTAAATGTTTCCGCTTGCCGACACTCTTGCTGTCCGTCCGTTGCGGTGGGTATAGGTTTCTGCCGAAACGGGGATATGGTAGTGAATTATATGTTTTATTCCGGGGATGTCGAGTCCGCGTGAGCCGAGATCTGTTGTTACGAGAGTGGTTGCTGTTCCGTTGTCGAACATCGCTACAGCTTTCTCGCGCTCTATTTGATTCATCCCTCCGTGATAAATCCCTATGGGGAATTTTTTGTCGCTCAGATAAGAAAAAATACGTTCCACTGATTCTCTGTGATTGGCAAAGATGATGCTTTTTTCTTTGCCGAGTGTCGCAAGCAGACTGTTTAGAGCCTCGAGCTTGTCTTTCAGCACGGATTTTGCCTCTATTATCCTAATGCGTTTCTCAGGTGCGTTGTTGTGCGAGAAATCGAGTGTGTAAGTGTCTGTCAAATCGATAAATCCGGGATTGTTGTTAAGCCGTGTGGCGGAAGTAAGCAATCTTCTCGACACATTGGGCATTCGCCGCACTATCTTTCTCATTTCTTCTTGGAACCCCAATTCGAGTGACTTGTCGAATTCGTCGAGCACGAGTATCCGCACATGATGCAGGTCGATATTTCCTCGTGTCAGATGGTCAAGAAGCCGACCGGGTGTGCTGATTACTATATCGGGGGTGGCGTTAAGCGAATTTTTCTCATCCTCAAAGTTGTGCCCTCCATAGCAGCATGTGATTTTATATCCGGAGGCTATGGCTTGTATCACTTTATGGATTTGAACAGTCAGCTCCCTTGATGGCGCTATTACTACAGCCTGTACTTGTCCGCAAGCGGCGTTGAGATTTTTCAGCATATAGATGGCGAATGCTATTGTTTTGCCTGAGCCCGTCGGCGACAAAAGCATTATGTCGCGGCGGCGAAACTCTTCTGCCATTGTGCGTTGCATCCGGTTTAATGTGCCGATATTGAATTTGT
Organism: uncultured Muribaculaceae bacterium; assembly: GCA_944321725.1. Taxonomy (GTDB): domain Bacteria; phylum Bacteroidota; class Bacteroidia; order Bacteroidales; family Muribaculaceae; genus Limisoma. The sequence goes on along the minus strand of CALUMI010000009.1, from coordinate 37,431 downwards.
GCGCTATGTTTTTTAAAATCTCTGATTCTTTCATGACAAATTGAAAATGATTGCGCAAAGTTACTTAAACTTTGTTAAATAAGAAAATTTGTGGATGTTATGGTTTTTATTGCGAAATAATATGTTGTTGTGGAAATTTAAAATTATCTTTGTAGACACAATGGAAAATTTATGGTACATGAAGAATTGATAATATTTATCGCCATAGCTTTGTTAAGTGGGGTGTTCACGGCATGGTTCATACCGAAAATACTTATTGTTTCGTTTAGGAAAAGACTTTTTGATTTTGCCGATGAGCGTAAAGTCCATACCGGCATAGTGCCGCGTTTGGGCGGAGTAGCGTTTGTTCCGTCGATTATTATCTCGATGTCATTTGTTATCGGGTTGGCCGCATTGCTGAACGGCGGAGATGTGAATATGCGTTTTTTCGACGTGTTGCAGGTCACTTTCGGGATGTGCGCCATACTGTTGCTGTATTTTGAGGGGGTAATGGACGATTTGGTCGGGCTTGGATATAAAGTCAAGTTCGTATTTCAGAATATTGCGGCTGCGCTTATTGTGTTGTCAGGTGTCTGGCTGAATGATTTGCACGGGCTGTTCGGGGTTCATGAATTGTCGCCTTATATAGGAATGCCTTTGACGTTGCTTATAATCGTCTATTTGATAAACGCCATTAATTTGATAGACGGAATCGACGGACTTGCTTCCGGATTGAGCATTGTTGCTTCTTTCTTTTTCGGCGTGATGTTTTTATATGTCGGGCTGTGGGGATGCGCGGCATTGTCTTTTGCCACATTCGGGACACTATGTCCCTTCTTTTATTATAATGTGTTCGGAAATGCCGACAGGTGCCGTAAAATATTTATGGGCGACACCGGCTCACAGTGCATAGGGTTGTTGTTGGGATATTTTGCTGTGCGATTGTCGATGCGTGAGCCTTTGATGGATAACAGCATAGCCGGCTCGATTATAGTGGCTTTCTCAATGTTGCTTGTTCCGGCTTTCGATGTGATAAGAGTGATGATACATCGCGCAAAACGTGGCCACAACATATTTCATCCTGATAAAAGCCACATTCACCATAAATTACTTGCGTTAGGCATTCCGCATAAAATTGCCATGATTATAATATTGTTGATTTCAATGTTGTTTGTGGTGCTTAATTTTGTGCTGTTGCCCTACTTGAACATTAATATAATTTTACTGATTGACATTGTTGTATGGACAGTGTTTAATATGGTGCTGTCGTATATCATCAAGAAGAAAAACGGTTCGTATCAATGAAAGGAATAGTGTTGGCCGGTGGCTCGGGAACTCGTTTATACCCTATAACAAAAGGGGTAAGTAAGCAGTTGTTGCCTATCTTCGACAAGCCGATGGTATATTATCCCATATCGGTGTTGATGCTTGCCGGCATTAAGGAGATTTTGATTATTTCCACTCCTCAGGATATTGCCGGATTTCGCCGTTTGCTTGGTGATGGCAGCGATTTCGGAATTCATTTCGAGTATGCCGAGCAGCCATCTCCCGACGGACTTGCCCAAGCGTTTATTATCGGAGCGGATTTTATTGGCGAAGACTCTGTATGTCTTATTCTTGGCGACAATATATTTCATGGTACAGGTTTTGTTGATTTGCTGAATAAAGCGGTGGATGCCGTTGAGAAAGACGGAAAGGCTTCGGTGTTCGGCTATTGGGTGAGCGACCCACAGCGTTATGGAGTAGTCAGCTTTGACAAATCCGGAAAAGTGGTCGACATTGAGGAAAAACCGGAGAATCCGAAGTCAAATTATGCGGTGGTGGGCTTGTATTTTTATCCCAACAGAGTGGTCGACATTGCCAAGCGTGTGAAGCCATCGGCTCGTGGAGAGTTGGAAATCACTTCGGTAAATCAGGCTTTTCTCAACGAGAAAGCGTTGGAGGTGCAATTATTGGGGAGAGGGTTCGCGTGGCTTGACACAGGCACCCACGACTCATTAAGCGAGGCAAGTACCTTTATTGAGGTTATAGAAAAACGGCAGGGGTTGAAAATCGCCTGCCTTGAAAATATTGCGTATGAAAAAGGCTGGATTGACGCTGAAAAGGTGAGAGAGCTTGCCTTGCCAATGGCGAAAAACCAATACGGACAATATTTGTTGAAAATGATAGAAGATAGAAAATGAATATAATAAAAACAGCTATACCCGGCGTTTTTGTGATTGAGCCAAAAATATTTACGGATTCGAGAGGCTATTTCTTCGAGTCTTTTTCCCAAAGGCAGTTTATGGAGAATGTATGTGACACGGTTTTTGTTCAGGATAATGAAAGCCGCTCGTCCTATGGTGTGGTGCGCGGACTGCATTTCCAGAAAATGCCGTACTCTCAAAGCAAACTTGTGAGAGTGATACAAGGGAAGGTCCTCGATGTGGCTGTCGACATAAGGAGCGGATCGCCTACTTTCGGGCAGCATGTCGCGGTGGAGTTGACAGGAGAGAACCATAGGCAGTTGTTTATTCCGAGAGGATTTGCCCACGGCTTTTCCGTGCTGAGCGAAACGGCTGTGTTTTCATATAAATGTGACAATTATTATGCGCCTGAAAGTGAGGGAGCGATAGCGTGGAACGACCCTGATTTGGGCATTGATTGGAGAGTGCCGGCCGCTGATGTCATCGTTTCAGCAAAAGATGCCGGACACGCCCGATTGAAAGATTGCGGAAAACTGTTTGATTATTACGAAAATCTATATTGATTATGAATGTGTTGGTGACAGGTGCCAACGGGCAGCTTGGCACGGAAATCCGGAACGCGTCTGTCGGAAAGGCTGATAAATATTTTTTTACCGACATTGCCGAGCTCGATATTACAAACTACTGTGCGGTAGAAGAGTTTTTGAAATCCTGCAATATTGATGTCGTTGTTAATTGTGCGGCATATACCAATGTCGATAGGGCGGAAGACGATTATGACACTGCCGACTTAATCAATAATGTCGCTGTGGCCAATCTTGCCGGCGCCTGTGAGAAAACAGGGGCTACACTGATTCATATATCTACGGATTATGTGTTTAAGGGTGACAGAAATATCCCTTACAAGGAGGATTGTGCTACCGACCCGACGGGCGTATATGGAAAAACCAAACTTGCGGGAGAAAATGCCATAAAATCGAGCGGCTGCAAGTTTTTGATATTTCGCACGGCTTGGCTTTATTCTCCCTATGGCAATAATTTCGTGAAGACCATGCGCAGGCTTACGGCAGAGAAGAGCTCTTTGAATGTGGTTTTTGACCAAGTCGGCACTCCTACTTATGCGGCTGATCTTGCGTCGGCTATTGTCGGGATAATAGAAAACCGCCAGACAGACAGGACGGGAATTTATCATTTTAGCAATGAGGGTGTATGCTCATGGTTTGATTTTGCCAAAGAAATATCTGAATTGTCGGGAAATCGATGCGATATACGGCCATGCCATAGCTATGAGTATCCAAGCAAAGTTGTACGTCCGCATTTTTCGGTGCTCGACAAGACAAAATATAAAACCACATTTGGCATAAATGTGCCATATTGGAAAGACAGTTTGAAGAAGTGTATCGACAGGCTTAACATGCAGTAGAATGGAAAATTACAAAAGAAATATTATAATTACCGGCGGCGCGGGGTTCATAGGCAGCCATGTCGTGCGGCTTTTTGTCAATAAATATCCGGAGTATAGGATTGTAAACCTCGACAAACTGACGTATGCCGGCAATCTTGCCAACCTTAAAGATGTGGAGGACGAATCCAATTACGTGTTTGAGAAAGCCGATATTTGCGATTTTGACAAGATGATTGAGATAATCCGCAAATATAAAATCGACGGGATTATTCATCTTGCGGCAGAAAGTCATGTGGACCGTTCGATAAAAGACCCTTTCACATTTGCCCGCACTAATGTGATGGGCACATTGTCGCTTTTGCAGGCCGCTAAAATCTGTTGGGAGGAAACTGTAGAAAAATATTCGGGCAAATTGTTCTATCATATTTCCACCGACGAGGTGTATGGCTCGTTGCAGTTTGACGGTACATTCTTTACTGAGGAAACAAAATATCAGCCGCATTCGCCTTATAGCGCGTCAAAGGCAGGCAGCGACCATTTTGTCAGGGCATTCCACGACACTTATGGTATGCCAACCATCGTGACTAACTGTTCGAACAACTATGGGCCTTATCAATTTCCTGAGAAGTTGATACCGTTGTTTATCAACAACATAAGGCATGGAAAACCGTTGCCTGTATATGGCAAGGGTGAGAATGTGCGTGACTGGCTCTATGTTGAGGATCATGCGCGTGCCATAGACCTTATTTTCCATAAGGGCAAGGTGGCTGATACTTATAATATCGGCGGATTTAATGAATGGCGGAATATCGATTTGGTTAAAGTGATAATTCGCACGGTAGACCGTTTGCTTGGCAATCCTGCCGGCACAAGTGACAGATTGATTACGTATGTGGCGGATAGGAAAGGGCATGACTTGCGGTATGCCATCGACTCTACCAAACTGCGGAATGAGCTTGGCTGGAAGCCGGGCTTGCAGTTTGAGGAAGGCATAGAGAAGACCGTGCGTTGGTATCTCGACAATCAGGAATGGTTGGAGAATGTGACCTCCGGCGACTATCTGCGCTATTATGATGAAATGTACTTAAATCGCTAATTCTTCCATTATTACATGTTGCGGTTTATGCAAAGTTAACGGCATAAAAGGCCATTAAAAGCGTGCTGTTTTTTTTGCTTTTATGATAATAATGTGTAATTTCGCAGCGTTAAAAGAACTATACGATTTAGCCCTGTATGTTGTTATAAATAATGGCATTGTTTTCAGGTTGGATATGTAATTAAGAAATTATCAATTAATTGATTAACAAATATGAGCAAAGAAAAGAAATTCTTGACTTGTGATGGAAATCAGGCTGCTGCGCATATAAGCTATATGTTTTCTGAGGTAGCTGCCATTTATCCTATCACACCGTCGTCGACTATGGCCGAATATGTTGATGAATGGGCGGCAGCAGGCCGTAAAAATATTTTCGGAGAACCGGTTTTTGTCGAAGAGATGCAATCTGAGGCAGGCGCGGCAGGCGCGGTGCACGGCTCATTGCAAGGAGGAGCTTTGACAACTACATATACGGCATCTCAAGGTTTGCTGTTGATGATTCCAAACATGTATAAGATTGCCGGTGAGAATTTGCCGTGCGTTTTCCATGTTTCTGCCCGCACGCTTGCGTCGCACGCTTTGTGTATTTTTGGTGACCATCAGGATGTGATGTCTACCCGCCAAACCGGATTCGCAATGCTTTGCGAAGGCTCGGTGCAGGAGGTTATGGATCTTGCCGGAGTGGCTCATCTCGCCACATTGAAGGCACGTGTCCCGTTTGTCAATTTCTTTGACGGATTCCGCACTTCTCATGAGATTCAGAAAATCGAGATGCTTGAAGAAAAGGATTTGGCTCCTCTTATCGATAAAGAGGCGCTTGCGGAATTTCGCGCACGCGCGTTGAATCCGGAAAAACCGGTGGCGCGCGGTATGGCTGAAAATCCTGACCATTTCTTCCAGCATCGCGAGGCAAGCAATCCTTATTATGACGCCGTCCCGGGTATTGTGGAAGAGTATATGAATAAAATCTCGGAAATCACCGGACGTAAATACGGATTGTTTAACTACTATGGCGACCCTGAGGCTGAGCGTGTGATTATTGCCATGGGCTCTGTTACCCAAGCTGCTCAGGAAGCCATCGACTATTTGAGGGAGAAAGGCGAGAAAGTCGGTATAGTTTCGGTGCATTTGTATCGTCCGTTCTCCGCAAAACATTTCCTTGCGGCTGTGCCAAAGACGGCGAAGCGTATTGCTGTGCTTGACCGCACCAAAGAGCCTGGTGCTACAGGCGAACCGCTTTATTTGGATGTCAGGGACTGTTTCTATGGAAAAGAGAATGCTCCGCTTATTGTTGGTGGGCGTTACGGTTTGGGCTCCAAAGACACTACTCCCGCCCAAATTCTTTCTGTATATGAAAATCTTGCGTTGCCGCAGCCGAAAGACCGCTTCACTATAGGAATCGTTGATGACGTCACATTCACATCTCTTCCGCAGAAAGAGGAAATCGCTCTTGGCGGTGAGGGTATGTTCGAGGCAAAATTCTATGGATTGGGTGCCGATGGTACGGTAGGCGCAAATAAAAACTCTGTGAAAATCATCGGTGAGAATACCGACAAGTATTGTCAGGCTTATTTCGCCTACGATTCGAAGAAATCCGGCGGATTTACGTGCTCGCATCTTCGCTTTGGCGATCATCCCATCCGTTCCACTTATTTGGTGAATACGCCTAACTTTGTGGCTTGCCACGTACAGGCTTATTTGCACATGTATGATGTTACGCGCGGTTTGCGTCCTAACGGTACGTTCCTCCTTAACACAATATGGACAGGCGAAGAGCTTGCGAAGCACCTTCCTAACAAGGTCAAGAGATATTTTGCGAAGAACAATATCACTGTCTATTATATAAATGCTACGGAGATTGCGCAAGAAATAGGACTTGGCAATCGTACAAACACTATTTTGCAATCCGCGTTCTTCCGTATCACGGGTGTGATTCCTGTAGATTTGGCTGTTGAGCAAATGAAGAAATTCATTGTCAAGTCGTATGGCAAGAAGGGTGAAGACGTGGTGAACAAGAATTTTGCGGCAGTCGACCGTGGCGGCGAATACAAGCAACTCACTGTTGATCCGGCTTGGGCTGAGCTTCCCGACGATGCGGCAGTGGCCAACAACGATCCGGCATTTATAAACAACATTGTGCGCCCGATTAATGCGCAGGATGGTGATTTGCTTCCTGTTTCGGCATTTAAGGATATAGCTGACGGAACATGGGAACAGGGTACGGCACGTTATGAAAAGCGTGGTGTTGCCACTTTCGTTCCGGAATGGAATTCGGAAAACTGTATACAGTGTAACAAGTGTGCTTATGTTTGCCCTCATGCCTCTATCCGTCCGTTTGTGCTTACTTCAGAAGAGATGGCAGGCTCTCCTTTCAGCGAGGCAAACACTTTGCCGGCTATAGGAAAAACTTTCACGGGTATGCGTTTTGTACAGCAAGTCGATGTGCTTGACTGTCTTGGATGTGGCAACTGTGCTGATGTTTGTCCGGGCAAGAAAGGAGAAAAGGCTTTGGTGATGAAGCCGCTTGAATCGCAGCTTGAGATACAGAAAGGTTGGGACTATTGCGTTGCCAATGTGAAATCTAAGCAGGATTTGGTTGATATTAAGGCGAATGTCAAAAATTCGCAATTTGCAACTCCTCTGTTTGAGTTCTCCGGTGCTTGCTCCGGTTGCGGTGAAACTCCATACATTAAACTGATTACCCAATTGTTTGGTGACCGCGAGATGGTTGCAAATGCCACAGGCTGTAGCTCAATTTATTCCGGCTCTGTTCCTTCCACTCCTTACACTACAAACGAGCAGGGACACGGACCGGCTTGGGCTAATTCGCTTTTTGAGGATTTCTGTGAGTTCGGACTTGGCATGACTTTGGCTCATAATAAGATGGTGTCCCGTATCGAGCACACAATGAATGAGGTTGTTGCTTCTGCCGATGTGCCGGCTGATTTCAAGGCCGCTTGTGAGGAATGGCTCGCGGGCAAGGACGACGCGGCAGCAAGCCGTGCGGCAGCCGACAAACTGATACCTATGATAGAGGCTCACAAGAATGAGTGTCCGTTCTGCGAGCGTCTTTACAATTTGAAGAATCATCTTGTAAAACGCAGTCAATGGATTATAGGTGGCGACGGCGCTTCTTATGACATCGGTTTTGGCGGTTTGGACCATGTGTTGGCATTGGGCAAGAATGTGAACATACTTGTGCTTGATACTGAGGTGTATTCAAATACCGGAGGTCAGGCTTCTAAAGCTACTCCGGTCGGAGCGATAGCTAAGTTTGCCGCTGCCGGAAAACGTGTCAGAAAGAAGGATCTTGGCCTGATAGCCTCTACTTACGGTTATGTATATGTGGCTCAAGTGGCAATGGGTGCTGATCAGGCGCAGACTCTCAAGGCTATCCGTGAGGCTGAGGCTTACGACGGCCCGTCTTTGATTATCGCTTATGCGCCGTGTATCAATCATGGTTTGAAGAAAGGCATGGGTAAATCACAGGCGGAGGAAGCGGCTGCTGTTGAATGCGGTTATTGGCATTTGTGGCGCTATAATCCGGAGCTTGAGAAGGAAGGAAAAAATCCGTTTACGCTCGATAGCAAAGAGCCTAATTGGGACAATTTCGAAAACTTCCTCAAAGGCGAGGTTCGCTATGCGTCTGTCATGAAGCAATATCCTGCGGAGGCTGAGGAACTTTATGCCGCCGCTAAGGAAAACGCTCAATGGCGTTATAACAATTATCGCCGTTTGGCTATGCAGCATTGGGGACAAAATCCTGATGATTTGAAATAGTTTCCGTATAGGAAAATAGTATGAAGGGAGGACATTCCATTTTTATGGCATGTTCTCCTTTCTGTTAATATGTCATCTTTTGATAAGATAGGTTTGTTTCTGCTGTCACCTTTCCGTATCTTTGTGATATATGATTTTTATGTATGGTTGATAACAAAATAATAAAAAGTATCAAGACTGATTTTTTCGCTTTGCGGAACGGCGAGATTGCTGACAGGCTGCGCAAGGCGGGAAGCCCCTATAAAATCATATTTGGGTTGCAGATACCACAACTGAATGGGATTGCCTCCAAATTTGAGCCGTCGGCGGAGCTTGCGGAAACATTGTGGGATAATCGTTCCACCCGTGAGAGCAGATTGTTGGCGACAATGGTCTATCCTGTAGAGGAATTTACCGTCGACATGGCTGAAAAATGGTCATCGGAAGCCGATACTGTGGAATTGGCGGATATGCTGTGTTTTCGGCTTGTGAGATATATTGAAGGCGCGGAGGCTCTTGTCGAAAAAAAAATAGAGTCGGATAAAGAAGCTGACAGATATTTTGCTTTGAGATTGGCAATGAATTTATTGGTCATGGGGAAGTTGAAGGATGTGGGGGCTGTTTATTCTATGGCGCAGAGGGCATATAGCTCTGCTGCTGCCAAAACCGTTGCCGCCCAAATTATTGAAGAGATAGATTTTATTAATGAAAAATAAAAGTCGTATCTTTGCATAGATATGACAATGACTGACGATAAAGTAATAGTTTCTGCACGCAACAGGCTTACAGAATATCTTGACAATAAGAGATTGCGCAAGACTCCTGAGCGGTTTGCAATTCTGGACGTGGTTTTCTCGCATAATGATCATTTCAGAATAGAAACGTTGTATCAGGAAATGGAGGAGCGTTCTTATCATGTAAGCCGTTCGACCGTGTATAATACGATGGAACTGTTTTGTGAATGCGGAATCGTCAGAAAGCATCAGTTCAATTCCCGTCGCTCCCTTTATGAGAAGGTGGTGAACAGCTCTTCCGGCAATCATCTTCATCTCATTTGTACGGAATGCGGAAAAATAAGAGAGATAAAAGACGCGGAATTGATGCGATACATAGGGCTGCAGAGATATGGAAGATTTAATGCCTCGTATTTCGTGCTTTATGTGTATGGCATATGTGCCGCTTGTGCCAAGCGCGACAAAAGAAAAAATAAAACCATAAAGATTATAAAATAAAACAGAATTATGAAAGTAGATGTCCTTTTAGGCTTACAGTGGGGTGACGAAGGTAAAGGAAAAGTAGTCGATGTGTTGACTCCACGATATGATGCGGTGGCGCGGTTCCAAGGCGGCCCTAATGCCGGTCATACGCTTGAGTTCGAAGGAAAAAAATATGTGCTTCGTTCGATTCCTTCCGGAATTTTCCAGCATGGGCAGATTAATATTATAGGCAATGGAGTGGTGCTTGACCCGGTATTGTTCAGGGAAGAGGCGGAGGCTTTGGAAAAAAGCGGTGTTGATATTAAGAAAATACTTAAAATCTCAAAGAAAGCTCATCTGATCCTTCCAACACACAGATTGCTCGACGCTGCCAACGAGAAGCGTAAAGGCTCTTCTAAGATTGGAACGACGGGCAAGGGGATAGGACCCACGTATACCGATAAGGTCAGCCGCAACGGATTGCGTGTCGGTGATATTTTCCATGATTTCACTGCAAAATACAATAAGGCGAAAAACAAGCATTTGGACATGTTGCGGATGTTTGGTGAGAACGTCGATTTGTCGGAAGCGGAGCCAAAGTGGCTTGATGCCGTAAACTATTTGAAAGAATATGATTTGATTGACAGCGAGCACTATATTAACCAGCTGCTTGCAGAAGGCAAAAACATACTTTGCGAAGGTGCGCAAGGGACAATGCTCGATGTGGATTTCGGCTCTTATCCATTTGTTACGTCGTCTAACACCATTTGTGCCGGAGCCTGCACAGGCTTAGGCGTGGCTCCCAACAAGATAGGAGAGGTGTTTGGCATATTCAAGGCATATTGCACCCGGGTGGGCAGCGGACCTTTCCCTACTGAGCTGTTTGACGAGACAGGAAAGAAAATTCGTGATATAGGCCATGAGTATGGTGCTGTCACAGGGCGTGAGCGTCGTTGCGGGTGGATTGACCTTGTGGCTCTGCGTTATGCGATAATGCTGAACGGTGTGACACAGCTGATAATGATGAAGAGCGATGTGCTTGATTCTTTCGACACGGTCAAAGCATGTGTGGCCTATAAAATAGGCGGAAAAGAAACACGTGATTTTCCTTATTCGATAGATGAGGGCATTGAGCCGGTATATCGCGAGTTGCCCGGATGGAGCACCGATATGACATTGATAAAAAGCGAATCAGAGTTCCCTCAGGCTTTCCGCGACTATATAAGTTTTCTTGAGAATGAATTGCAGGTGCCTATCACTATATTGTCGGTAGGAGCTGACCGTGAGCAGACTATTATCAGAGATAAAGCGATTAAATAATTAAAATGCACAATACCATGTCGATTGTAAAACCGTTTAAAGGATTGCGTCCGCCCGCAGAATTGGTGGCGGAAGTGGCTTCACGGCCTTATGACGTGCTTAATTCGGATGAGGCGAGAATAGAGGCCGGAGCGAATGAGAAATCATTGTATCATATCATAAAACCGGAAATCGATTTTGCTCCGGGCACTGATGAGCATGACCCGAAAGTGTATGCGAAAGCGGTAGAAAATTTCAAAAAATTCCAAGAGAAAGGTTGGCTCAGGCAGGATGATAAACCGTGTTATTATGTCTATGCCCAAACAATGGGTGACCATACTCAATATGGCTTTGTGGTCGCCGCTTATGTTGGGGATTACATGTCGGGTAAAATAAAAAAACACGAGCTTACGCGAAAGGATAAGGAAGAGGACCGTATGAAGCATGTGCGTGTGAACCGTGCAAATGTGGAACCGGTATTTTTCACGTTTCCCGATAACGACGGCCTTGCAAAAGTGTTGGAAGAGGTAACAGCAAAGCCTCCTGTATATGATTTTGTGGCGGACGACGGATTTGGCCATCGCTTTTGGGTGGTTGATGACGATTGCCTTATCTCGAAAATTACAGAGCTATTCGCTTCGATACCTAACCTTTATATTGCCGACGGGCATCATCGGAGCGCTGCAGCCGCATTGGTGGGCGATGAGATGGCAAAGCAAAATCCAAATCATACGGGCGCGGAGGAATACAATTATTTTCTTGCCGTATGTTTCCCTGCATCGCATCTTAAAGTGATGGATTATAACAGGGTTGTGCGCGATTTGAACGGTTTGTCGGACGCGGAATTCTTGAGTCTTTTGGAAAAGAATTTCATTGTTGAAAAAAAAACGGGCATTTACAGGCCTTCGGCATTGCATAATTTCTCGATGTATTTAAGCGGAAGCTGGTATTCTCTTACCGCCAAACCGGGTACATATACGAATGACCCTATCGGAGTGTTGGATGTTACGATTTCTTCTAACCTGATATTGCGTGATATTCTTGGAATAGTTGATTTGCGGACAGACAAGCGTATCGATTTTGTCGGAGGAATAAGAGGATTGGAAGAGCTGCAAAGACGGGTGGACAGTGGTGAGATGAAAATGGCTCTTGCTTTATACCCTGTTACGATGCAGCAAATCATAGATATAGCCGACAGCGGAAATATAATGCCTCCAAAAACGACTTGGTTTGAACCGAAATTGCGTTCGGGACTGATAATCCATAAACTTGACGATTGATTATATCTGTTGGCAATCTATCGGTAGAAATACATTGGCGGCATGATGGCGTCTTCAATGTGTTCTGCCGACAGATTGTCTTTATTTCCGTATAGCATTATTATGTCGAACTGTAATTCCTGTGACAATCCGAAAAATTTCAGATAGGCTTTGCCTGCGTTTACAATATGCCTTATTTTTGCGGGGGTTATTATTTTTGAAATGTCGTCGATATGGTCGGTTGTGCGTGTTTTCACCTCAACTATAATTATCCTTCCTTCTTTTTCGGCTACGACATCGATTTCGTTGCGTCCGCACCGCCAATTACGGTCACGGATGATGTAACCTTTTTTCAGAAGTAATTCGCACGCGATTTCTTCGCCTTCTTTTCCTAAGATGTTGTGCTCTGCCATATAAGTGGAATAAACAATTTCGTAAAGATAGTGTTATTTATTAAGTAGCATAGTGATTGTGATGAAAAATATTATAAAAGATTTACGTCGTAAAGACCATAAGCGATATTTGGGCGGATTGGATATATTCCGTTATATCGGACCCGGACTGCTTGTGACTGTGGGGTTTATCGACCCTGGTAATTGGGCTTCCAATTTTGCGGCAGGCTCGGAGTTCGGGTATTCATTGCTGTGGGTGGTTACATTGTCGACGATAATGCTTATTCTGTTGCAGCATAATGTGGCGCATTTGGGGATTGTCACAGGCTTATGCCTTTCAGAGGCAGCCACAGCTTACACTCCGAAGTGGGTTGCCCGTCCGATATTGGGTTCTGCTGTAATTGCCTCTGTTTCCACGTCGCTTGCCGAGATATTGGGAGGCGCGATTGCGTTGCAGATGCTGTTTGACGTTCCTGTCAAATTGGGGGCTGTTCTTACAACGGCTTTTGTTCTGATAATGTTGTTGACAAATTCCTATCGTAGAATTGAAAAAGCGATTATAGCATTTGTTTCTGTCATAGGGCTTTCGTTTATTTATGAGATTTTCCTTATTGACATCGATTGGAAAGAGGCTGCCGCGGGATGGGTTTCGCCCTCTTTTCCTGAAGGGAGTATGCTCGTCATAATGAGTGTGCTTGGCGCTGTTGTCATGCCTCATAATTTGTTTCTTCATTCGGAGGTGATACAAAGTCATGAATATAACAAAAGGGATGATAGCTCGATAAAGAAGCTGCTGAAATATGAATTTTCGGATACGCTGTTTTCTATGTTGGTTGGCTGGGCAATCAACAGCGCGATGATATTGCTTGCCGCATCAGCTTTCTATTCGGGTGGAGTGGTTGTTGAGGAGTTGTCGCAGGCGAAATCCATGCTTGAGCCGTTGCTGGGAAATAATGCGGCCACTGTTTTTGCTGTCGCGCTGTTGATGGCGGGTATATCGTCGACTATTACAAGCGGAATGGCCGCCGGCTCCATTTTCTCCGGAATATTTAATGAGTCGTATAATATAAAGGATAGTCACTCTCTTGTCGGAGTTTTGCTGTCGCTTGGGTTGGCATTGCTGATTATTTTCTTTATCGATAATCCGTTTGACGGTTTGCTTATTTCGCAAATGGTGCTGAGCATACAGCTGCCTTTTACTGTGTTTTTGCAGGTTTATCTCACTTCGTCGAAACGTGTGATGGGTAAATATGCAAATAGCAAATTTAGTGCCTTTGTTTTATACGGAATAGCGGTGATTGTCACATTGCTGAATATTAAATTGCTTATAGACTTTCTCTTTTAGTTTACATCGGCAGATTTTCTCAGGAGCATTTGGCAATTTTTGCAGTCGAATTCTACCGACATGATTATGTTGCCTGATTTCAGTGTTATGTTCTTTCCGAGCTTGTCTTTGTTTTTGCTTTTAAGGCAACAGTTTAATTCCCTTCGGATGCAATATCTTGTGGTCATGAGTATGCTGTTGTCTTCCGTTTGAGCTGATGTTTCCATTGCGGAGTCTATATGAGTCACTCCGTGTTCAGTGTAGAATTGCTTGGCCAAGCGGTTGGAAACATTGTCGGCAAAAGAGAGATGCTGTTCGGGATATTTTGCTGTTTTGTATTCTTTGCCGCGATATTTGAATTTATAATTAATACGTTTTGTTTCGGTTAGCTTGTCTGCGAGAGTACGGCGTATGTTTGTCAATACGGATGCCGGGATAAACAGGTCGGGCGTGTTGCCTGAATCCAGTTCGTCAAGCAAGAACGGTGTGCCTCCCATTTTGCCCAATGTCCTTTGTCTTGATTCCGCCTGATTGGTGTTTGCCGGCATTTTTTCCATCAAAGTGTGGATTGCGACAGAACTCCCGGTTTCATCCGTCATTTCTGATAATATCCCTAAAGGTGTACATGACATTTTGATGCTTACACGCAATTTCCTTTCTGCCGTTTCTTTTGTCAGCATGTCGTTGAATTGCTTGTCAAAATTTCTATACAGTATGCTGCCTTTGGGGATGTATGCCTTTTCGAACGGGGTTATTGTGTTATTGCAAGCTTTGTTGGCGCGGAAGCCTGTAAGCTCTTTGTTCTCATTGAAAAAAATCAGGCCGTCGCCATTGTGAATTTCTATATTGCTGTCTACCGTAATTGAATTGCCGGCTGATTGAATTGCCGGTCCTATTTTTTCTCCAATTGATTTAGGTGTGTTTATGGAGGCTATATGTGCAGGTTGGCGATTGTCGAGGAAAAAATGTGTAAAACCCCTGTTGAAACTTTTTTCCGGAACAGGAGTAAATGTGATGTCGACTTTGCCGTTTGAGGCGCGTTGGTATTTGTCCGGTTGTTTTCGGCATAGTTCGTTCAATTTGTTATTATAATATGCTGTTATGTTTTTCACATAGCACATGTCTTTCATTCTGCCTTCTATTTTGAACGACGACACACCGGCATTGGCCAAATCTTCTATATAGTCGCTTTGGTTCAAGTCTTGCAGAGATAGCAGATGCTTGTTTTGAAGGATTAGTTTGTTGCCGTCGTATACATTGTAAGGCAGACGGCATATTTGTGAGCATTCGCCCCGGTTGGCGCTTCTTCCTTTGAACACGTGGCTGGCATGGCAGCGTCCGCTGTAGCTTACGCAAAGTGCGCCATGAACGAAGCATTCTATTGCGGCATTGGTTTTTGCGCAAATGTTTGCTATCTCATTGATTGTCAGCTCGCGTGCCAAAACTATTTGTGAAAATCCCGATTTTTCAAGGAAGATGGCTTTATCTGCGGTGCGTGTGTCGCATTGTGTGCTTGCGTGCAGGGCGATAGGGGGGATGTCGAGCCGCAATATGCCCATGTCCTGCACAATCAAAGCGTCTGTGCCTATTCGATATAACTCTTTGATAAGGTGTTCTGCCTCTTTCAGTTCGGAATCATAAATGATGGTATTTACTGTAGCGTATACTTTTGCGTTGTAGATATGGGCAAATTCTACAACTTTGGCAATATCGGCTATTTCATTGCCGGCTGTCGCTCTGGCTCCGAATTTTGGGGCTCCGATATATACGGCATCCGCGCCGTGCTTTATTGCCTCAATTGCAATATCGGCGTTTTTGGCCGGCGATAGCAGCTCGAGTTGTGTAGGCATATTGTCAGGCATTATTTTATATCTTTGATGTCGAAAGGCGTTTCTTGGTATACAAAATAGTTCAACCAATTAGAAAACAGCAGATTTGCATGACTTCTCCATCTTACAAACGGAGGATTGCCGGGATTGTCGTTTAAATAATAATTTTTCGGTATTTCTGGGTTTAGTCCTTTGTCTAAATCGCGATGATATTCATAGTCCAATGTATAAGGTGAGTATTCGGAATGTCCGGTTATGTATATTTCGCGTCCGTTTCGTGCCATTACTATGTAGATGCCGCTTTCCTCGCTTTCCGCTATTATGTGCAGGCACGGATTTTTGGCAACGTCGTCTTTGCGTATCTCGCAGTGCCGGCTGTGCGGGACGTAGAATTTGTCGTCAAATCCTCTTAGCAGCGGATTGTTTTTGTCGGTTACGTAATGCGGGAATACGCCTGAGATTTTTTTCTTCAATATGTGTTTGGGAATACCATAATTATGATATAAGCCGGCAAGCGCGGCCCAACATATATAGATTGTGGATGTCACATGCGTCTTTGACCATTCGAAAATATCTTGTAGCTGGTTCCAATAATCCACTTCCTCAAAACCGACCATTTCTACCGGAGCTCCTGTTATTATCAGTCCGTCGTAATTGTTTTGTTTTATTTCGTGGAAAGATTTGTAGAATTCATCGAGATGCTCTTTAGGCGTATTTTTCCATTCATGGCCTTCCGGCAAAAAGAGGTCAAGCTCTATTTGCAGCGGAGTGTTGGAAATCAGCCTTAATAAGTCTGTTTCGGCCATCAGTTTTAATGGCATCAGGTTGAGTATGGCAATCTTTAGAGGGCGTATGTCTTGTGATGACGCTCTGTGTTCGTCGATGACGAATATGTTCTCGGTTCGCAGCTCCACTACGGCAGGCAGGTTTGCGGGTACTTTTACGGGCATGTCGGTGTCGTTTTTATAGATTGTTGTAGATTGATATCGCTTCCGGTCTTCCGGCGTTGATTAAATCGGGATGATGTGCGTCGGAGTTGAAAATTACCGGTATCGCATATTTCTTCAGCAAATGGAAATATCTTTCGTTTGGGAAGAATCGATGATGTTGGGCAAGTGATTTTGTGTTTATCTCGACAATAATGTTGCAGTCTTTTATGGCTGTAATTACTTTGTCTATCCATTTGGCGTACCATTGCTCTTCTTCTATGCCCGGCTGAAAATATCCGGCATTTTGGCCTATTTTGTCGAAATGCCCGATTATGTCAAATCCTCCCGCATTAATCATTTCTAAGGTTTGCCGGTAAAAAGTGTCGACTACATATCGGATATCGTTGTTGAAGAATGTTTCCATTTTGATTTTAAAATTATTGAAACTTCCGTCGGTGTCGATATGTGTCCCATTATGCGGGATGAAATGCACAGAACCGATTTTATAGTCGAGATTCAGTGTGTCAAAGTAAGGGTTGGATGGTCCCCATGAACTGTCGATATAGTCAATCTCAAACGATTTATATAGATTGATTTTATTTTTGAACTCTTCTTTCAGACTCTCAAATTCATGAAAATAATTCTCCACATTTTCCATTTTGATATTGCAAGGAGAGTCAAACGGTATGGGTGAATGGGGAGAAAATCCGTAGTCGGTAAATCCTTGCCCGATAGCGGCGGCAACGAAATCGCGCATGGTGGCGTGACCGTCGCAGAGTTGTGTGTGAGAATGAAAGTTGTATAATTGTGTTTGTTGTGTAAGTTCTTTGAAATTAAGCATGTTGTTTCTATTTGGTCAATGTGGGAAGCTCTAATGCGCGAATTTCATTGTCGAGTCTTTTTAGCTCCTCTGTGTTTTTTTCTATTGTGCGTTCGAGTGTAAGGATTTCTGTAGATAGTTTCGGACGCTCGGCAAGAGATGATTTGTGGAATTTTGCTCTTAACGATGATAGTTGTGAACTGATTTTGTCGAGAAATTTTGTGGTTTCCACATGCTTTTTCATCAGGCTTTTTGCTTCCGAAGAGTTGAAATCATCGTAAGAAGTATATGTGATGTCGTTGTTCAAGTGGAATATAAAGTCCTTTTTTGCGTCTTCCTCCTCTTGTGTTATTGAATTAATGCTGCTCAGTATTTCTGAAAAATCGGAATCGTTTTCCCACGAGTCGCGTATCGATTTTACAGCGGCAAGAGCATCGATGTGCTCATTGTCGGGCTCGTAGTTCTGACGGATGTTGTTGGGGATATAGATGTAGATTGTCAGTTTGCCGGGTATTTGATTTCTATCGGTAGCCCACCATCCTGCGCCGGTCATCTCGTCGATTACGAGCAGATAGTCGTCGTAAGGAGAATTGTAGGGCATACCGATGTTTTGCGGCTGGTAGTATTCTCCGGTGTCGAGGTTTTTGCGCGACATGTAAATGTCGTATCCTCCGATTGAGTTGTCACCGTCGCAGGCATAGTAAAGAGTAGTCCCGTCTGCCATCATAAACGGATAGTTTGCGTTGCCATTATCGTTTAATTCTTCAGAAAGAAATGTGTATTTGTCCCATTTGTCGTTAGTGAGTTTGTAGGTTTCGGCAAGCCGCATTTTTTCTGTCGTGTCGCGCATTGCCCACATCATACGGTTTTTAAACTCCGGGATAAACACGGCTGTAGTGTCTGTCGGCTTACTGTATGGCAATACATCGGTTGAATTGATTGACCCTGCCTCAGGCGCTATTTTGTAGTGGGTGAAAAACTCGTTTTTGTCAACAATCAGACTGTCGATTATTTGTATTTTCTCTACGCTGTTGAGCATAGCGGCGGCTCTTTCGACGCGATGTTTCTCTATTGCCGCCTCATCGGAAATCTTGCTTTCGTCGTAATCTATCCGTTTGTTGTACTCTTCGATAAGCTCTTTTGCTTTTGAATAGTCCATATTGTCAAGGGCTATTTGCGCAAGGTATCTTGCGGCTTCCGCAATGTTTTTCGAGTTGGCAAATTCCAAATATTTTACCGATTCCTCTTTTTGCCCTGTTTCGTAAAGGCATACTCCCGCCCATTGGTTGTAGTTGGCATTGCGCGGACTGCGTTTTACGTAGTCGAGGAAAGTGGGCAGGGCTTCTTCGTATTTTCCTTTTAGGTATAATTGGCGTGCTTGGCTCAATGTTATTGCGTTTGAGCTGAATGCCGTGGATGTTATTGTTATCGCGAATAATAAATGTTTAATCTTCATATCTATGTTATTGGTATTATTTTTTCAAATATAGTGAAAGTTTAATTTCTATGAAAACATTTTCAATATATCTTCATAGCTGATTGTCTTTATGATAGGTTTCTTGTCGGGAGTGTAGTTTGACTCTTTCAATTTGAGCAGGTCACAGACAAGGGTTGCCATATCGTCGGTTGTCAGCGTTTGCCCGTATTGTATGGCCGCTGTCTTTGCCGACGACAGGGCTATATGCTCGCTTATCTTTGTTGATATAGTGTGGCCTCCGGCAACGACGGCCTCTATTACCTCGTTTATCAAATCTTTGGTGTCCAATCCTTTAAGACTTGATGGCACACTGTTCACCGCCCATGAGTTGTCGCCAAGAAACGACAGCTCAAATCCCATTTGCTCCATTTCTTGTTGCAAATCCTCAAGAATCAGATTTTGTGAGGATGTGAGATTTATAATTTCAGGGAATAATACTCTTTGGGATTCGACAGTGTTGTTTTTTTTGTTGTTGAGCAGCTTGTCGAACAGAATCCTTACATGGGCGCGATATTGGTCGATGACCATAATGCAATCGCTCCCGGTTGTGATGATATATTTATTTTTAAATTGCAGAAACTTATTGTGGAATATGCCGTTGTCAGGCTCATTCTTGAATAGGGCGGAGTGAGGGTTGCCTGTCTCGTCGATTATTGAGGATGGCACTGTCACTTGCTCATTGATTGCGCTTCCGAATTTCTTCTCGAAATTTTCATATAAAGTGTCCCAATTTTTGAGATTATCGTCGGCTTGTTGGTCGAATGTTGATGTTATTGTCTGCCTGACTGCACCGGTTTTGTTTGGAGTTGGGCGTTTATTCTCGTTGAAAGGATTGTAGTTTGGATCGATGTCGATTGTCGGCTGTGTTATGTTATGGCTTTCTCCGACAGGTATTTCTACCATGTCTTCCGTGTCGAAATCTATCGAGGGGACGGCGCTGAATTTTCCGAGAGCTTCTTTTACCGCCGCCGACAAGATTTGCCATATCGCTTGTTCGTTTTCGAATTTTATCTCATTTTTTGTCGGGTGAATATTTACGTCTATTGTTTGAGGGTCTACATGAAAATTAAGAAAATAATTAGGCTGTTCGTCGGTTGGAATTAATTGCTCGTAGCATGATGCCACAGCTTTGTGGAAATAAGGGTGGCGCATAAATCTTCCGTTGACGAAAAGGTATTGTAGGGCATTACGCTTTCTTGCGTTTTCCGGTCTGCCAATGTAGCCGTTGATTTTCACGAGTGATGTTTCGGTTTCTATCGGGATAAGCTGTTGTTCCAATGACCGTGAAAATACAGAAATGATGCGGTGCTTGAAAGAATCTCCTCCCATCAGCTGATACATCATGCTGTCATTGTGGGTGAGGGTAAATTCAGTGGAGTAATTCACTAAGGCAAGTTTCTCGAACTCTTTTATTATGTTGCTGAGTTCTACTTGGTTGCTTTTTAGGAATTTCCTTCTTGCGGGCACATTGAAAAAGATGTTTTTTATCATGAAATTGCAACCTTCCGGACAATATTCCGGTTCTTGCGACTCGCATTTTGACGCGCTGATACATATTTTTGTGCCCATTTGGCTTCCGCGTTTCATTGTGCGCAGCTCCACTTGTGAAATTGCTGCTATCGAGGCAAGTGCCTCACCGCGAAAACCCATTGTATGCAATGAGAAGAGATCGTCGGCACATGTGATTTTTGAGGTGGAATGCCGTTCGAAAGCCAGACGGGCATCGGTTTCCGACATTCCGCTGCCGTTGTCGATTACTTGTATCAGGGTGCGTCCGGCGTCTTTCAAGACTATTTTTATGGATGTGGCGCCTGCGTCTATGGCGTTTTCCACCAATTCTTTGATGACAGACGCGGGTCGTTGGATTACTTCTCCCGCCGCTATTTGGTTGGCAACTGAGTCGGGCAACAATTTTATTATGTCAGACATATTTCTACGCTTTTATTCTTCCATTTCTCTTATTCTCCTTGCCGGCGCGATTGCTTCCGGCTTGCTGAACAGTTCTTTCATGGCCTCCGGCACTTCATAAATGTCGTTTTTGTCTTTTGGACGTATTTCCCCATACCATTTGAATCCTTTCAAATAGTATTGCGATTTTTTTGCCATATAGATGGGGGTGACTTTCCCTGTTACATCCGGCCATAAATTCAATTTTTCCATTTGCCGGTCGCGCATGTTTACAATCAAAAAACTTCCTTCGGCATTTATTAGCTTGTTGTAGGTGGAGTCATTTTCCATTGGGAGCATTATTGTCATCACATTTCCGTTTACGTCTAACCGGCGCATATCCTGTTCTTCAAAATATGCTATCATTTCTTTTCCGGAGAGTTGGTTGTAGAACTCTTCGGAAACGTGTTCGGCAAGCATTCCGTATTCCGGCAGGTAGGCTTTGTCGACAGTGCTGTCGTTGAAATGCACTTTTATTACATTGCCCATTACTTGGCGATTGGTGTTCCAAAGAATAGGGTGGCGGTGCATGTACATCATTGTGTCGCGCGACATGAATGATATTGAGTCGCACAGTCCTTGTATGTCTGTCCGGTAAAATCTTACTGACGGATAGGCGCACATCACCCGTGATGAGTCTTCCAAAAGATATGATTTAATTGTGTCGCCGTGCAGATACAGAGTGTCTTTTTGTGAATATTCCATTGCAAGCGCGCGTTTGGTGGCAAACGAGTCCTCGGTTTTTTCGTTGTAATAGCCGTATCCGCCTGTTATCGTGCTTGATTTTACGGAATCGGTAAGCACCATATTCCCGAACACTTCTCCGAAACCAGTGTTGCGGTCGTAGAAAATGGTGTCGCCTGTGAGTGTCTGATTGTCTTTCCCAACAATCAGCGATTGGTCGTAGAGCGTCGCTTTGTCGTCTTGTGTATTGTACCAGCCGTTGTCGGTATATATAATGTTGCTGTCGGATACGATTGTGGTGTAGCCCACAATGTCGGCTATATGGGTGTTGGTGTTGTAGAAAAGTGTGTCTGTGCGCATTACATACCTGTCATTTGTCAATACCACATCGAACAAAAATTCGGAGTCTTTGGTGTCGGGGGCGTATTGTCCGTAGACAGATGTCAGCTCGTTTTCATCATCCACTATTTTGCCTCCCTCGAAGTAGTATCCGATGTTGGCAAGCAGGTCGTAGTCGAGGCTGTCGGCAAACAGAGTGACATTGCGGTTCTCCATTCTTACATTGTATCGCAGTTGTGCCAAATCGATATCTCCGTTGTAGAAAAGTTGGTCGGCGTATACGAACAAGGTGTCGCCTTGTTCCATTTTGACATTGCCAAACGCATACAGAGAATTTTTCTTGTCATAGAAATGTGCGCTGTCGCAATACATATACATGTCGCCTTTCCTGAATTTTACGTTCCCGTTGAGCACTTGGTACTCGGTGCTTATCTTTTCGTTCATTGTAAGGCTGTCGGCATATTCGAGGAAAACACGCCCTTTTTGGTACCTGTCGGCAGAAGGAATCACCGGAACTATTTTTTTCTCCTGCGCTTGTTGTGATTTGTTGTTTGGGCGGTTTTGTGCCCGTGTGACATCGCCAACCACCACATTTATCAGGCATAGAGCTAAAAGGCATAAGAATCCGTTTAGAACCTTATGCCTTTTGTTTATGTCGTTGTCATTCCTTTTTGTCATAAACTCGGGTTAATTTGTCGTTTTCAGCCATCCTTTATGCTCAAAATCGCAATCTCGCCAACCGTCCTCTATATATATGTATGTGTTTTCGATTTTTTGATTTATCCAATCGGCGATTATCTGATTTTTTGCATGCGCCTCATACATTGTTTTCAACACTTCGTAATCATCTCGTAGATTGGCTTTATGGCCGTCTATTCTTGTCCTCAATTTGACGATGGCGACGATCTCACGGTTGGTTTTCTGGTCAATCATGATAAACGGCTCCGATATTTCGCCAACTTTGAGCTTGTCCACTTGTTTCGCTACTTCTTGTGGCAGCT
This sequence comes from uncultured Muribaculaceae bacterium, assembly GCA_944321725.1. GTDB lineage: Bacteria > Bacteroidota > Bacteroidia > Bacteroidales > Muribaculaceae > Limisoma. The sequence continues at coordinate 14,510 of CALUMI010000009.1, read as the reverse complement.
GTGACATCTCGAATTTTGTGTTCAAATTTCGCTCGTTGACCATCAACCCTTGATTGTTTCGCGTGTCTTTGTCCTGCGACAAATATTGGGCGGCCTCCTCGAATGTAAATTTGTTTGCCAAAAGGTCCGATCGTAAGGAGTCGAGTCTTTCCAATCCGTCGGTTAATTCTTTTTCCGAAACTTTCGGCTTTAACAGTATGTGGCGCGTGTTGATTTTGTCACCGCGTTTCTCGATTAGCTGTATGATGTGGAAACCGGCTTCTGTTTCCACTATTTTCGAGGCTTTTTTAGGATCTGTGAGATTGAATGCCACACTTGCGTATTCCGGCAAAAGCTCTGTCCTTCCTTTGAAGCCTACCTCTCCGCCTCTGACGGAGCTGCCATCTTCAGAATAGAGTATTGCCAATGTGGAAAATTCTGCTTCTCCGCTGTTTACGCGATTTGCATAATCGCGCAACCGTGATTTCACCTCATCGATTTCTTGCTGGGGGATTACCGGTTTGATGCTTATAATCTGCACCTCTACTTGCATCGGTACAAACGGTATGCTGTCTTTTGGCAGTCCGTTGAAATATTTTCTCACATCGGCGGGAGTGGCTTTAACGTCATTGGTCAGTTCTTGCTGCACGCGTTGTATGGTGTATTGATTTTTCATCATCTCCATCAGCGATTCTCTCATTTCGGGGATGGATTTGCGAAAATATTCTTCTACTTTTTCTTTCGACCCGAGATTTTCTATGAAAAGGTTTATGCGGGCGTTCACCTCTTGTTGAACGGTGGCGTCCTCTACCACTATCGTGTCTATTTCCGCCTGATGCAGGAACAGTCTGTCGATTGCCAATCGTTCCGGTATTACGCAATACGGGTCGCCCTCGATGGGTATGTTCTCATATTGCATTTGGGAATACTGCTCTTCGATTTGTGATTTGTAGATTGGCTCGTCACCTACTACCCATGCCACCTCTTCCGCAATGTTGTTTTGCGCTATCGCGTAATAGCTTGCGCAAGCAAGGCCTATAAAAGCTAAAATTTTTATTTTCACTATAGTAATGTTTCTTTTTATGTTATGCAAATGTGAGAATAATTTGCAGTATTACAAAATAAAAACCGACAGGATAAAATATTCTTTAGATTGTTTATAGTTTATTTGTCGATTATATAGTTTGCAAAATCTGTGCAAATTTACAATAAACATGTGACATTGTTTTTCTCCCGCTCCAATTTCAGCAGAAATTTTTTCGCTTCTATGCCTCCTCCATATCCTGTCGGCGACATGTCGCTGCCTATAACGCGATGGCATGGCGTGAAAATTGATATGGCATTGGCTCCGTTGGCATTGGCTACCGCGCGTACCGCTTTGGGTATGCCGAGTTGTTTTGACAGCTCAAGGTATGAGATTGTTTCGCCGTAGGGTATCGTCAGTAATTGTTTCCATACTTGTTTCTGAAAATCGCTTCCCACAAACAGCAATGGAATGTCGAAAACTGTGCGATGATGCCGGAAATATTCGTCTAACTGCCTTGCCGCTTCTCTTGTTGTGTCCGACGGGATATACTCATATTCTGCGTTCAGCATGGATTGCAGCCTTCTGTCCACTCTGCCCGGATGTTTTTCCATCGTCCAATTGCATAGGCAAAGCCGGTTGCTGAAAGAGCCGAGCAACAAATCTCCGCAAGGTGAATGGTAGGATTGTATGGATATGCTTGGCATCCTGATTGTAAAAAAGATTTTGATTAAATGTGGGTTTTATTCAGTCGAAAGGGATGAAATCGTCTTCCATCCCTTTCGGTTAGTTCGCTAATTTGCAATGAATCCTCCGAGATTTGCCGGCATTTGCCTGTTGAAAGAATATGCTCTTGCAAATTGTTTAAGAAAATCGATTGTCGATTTTCGCGGAGCCTCTGCAATTCGTTTACTGTTACGCGGTATTAAAACATAGGTAGAGTTTTTATCCATAGGCACATCTTTTTGGGTTATACATATATGAAACGAGTTGATAGCTTGTTTATTATATATGCCGGTTGAAAAAGATGTGAATTTTTATATAATGTTTTTAAATGGATAATATTATGTTTCGCTCGTCAGCTATTTTACGAAGATTCAGAATGGCATAGCGCATTCGTCCGAGAGCAGTGTTGATGCTTACTCCGGTGTTTTCAGCTATCTCTTTGAAGCTCATGTCCTGATAATATCTCATCTCAAGCACCTCTCTTTGCGATGTGGGCAACAGCTCCACAAGCATTTTGACGTCACACAGGGTTTGCTCTCTTACGATATTGTCCTCAATGGTTTCCTCGCTAAGCTCTTTTCTGTTGAGTATGTTTATGTCCTCATTGTCGCAAGAGAGTTGCGGCAACGTTTTTTCCTGACGATAATAATCTATGATGAGATTATGGGCTATACGGGTTATCCATGCCGGGAATTTGCCGTTCTCGGTATATCGTCCTTGGTTTATTGTGATTATTGCTTTTACAAAAGTTTCTTGAAATAAGTCGTCTGCAAGGTCTTTATCTTTTACGATGTTTAAAATATAGGAAAAGACACGTCCCTGATGTCTTTGCAACAACACATCAAAAGCATTGTTCTCGCCCTTTGCATACAGACTTACAAGTTGTTCGTCTTGCAACGCAGTCAAATCTTCCATTATTAAACTATTTTTAAATTATAGTGTAATGTAGATTCAATAGGCAAAAAGTTTTTAGTTATGAAATAGGTTTTGTTTTATTTGTTCGCAAAGCTATGCTATTTTTTGTGAATAGAAAAATTTTATTTGATAAAAATCATATTTTTCTCAAAAATTTTGAGTTTTGGAAAGGCAGGTTGTTTTACTTTCTTATACAATGGTCAGTAGTATGCCCATCTCTTCTATTCGTGATTTTGTGGCGGGAGAAATTTTTGAGTCGGTTATGATTTGGTCTATATCTTCGAGGTCTGATATTTTGCTGAAGCCTCTGCGCCCGAATTTGGTGGAGTCGGCAAGCACAATGGTCTTTTGGGCGGTGCGCATCATCACTCTGTTGAGGCTCGCCTCCATCATGTTGGTTGTGGTTATGCCGAAATCGAGGTCAATGCCGTCAACACCTATAAACAGTTTGCTGCATGAGAAGTCGGCAAGAGCCGATTCCGCATATTTCCCCACAACGGATTTGCTGCTGTGGCGCATCATTCCGCCGAGTTGTATGATGTCGATGTTTTTGTCTTTAGACAAGATGCTTGCCACTTCCAATGACGCTGTGATTACCGTTAGTTTGTCTGTGGCGTGAATGTTGCGCGCCAAATGGTGTACGGTGGTTCCTGATGCTATTAGTATGGAGTCTTTCGGAGTGATAAGACTTGCCGCTTTAATTCCTATCAGCCGTTTTTCCTCGACGCAGAGTTTCTCTTTTTCCGATACGTTGCGATTGTCGATATACGGATCTATCAGTATTGCCTTGCCGTGGTTGCGGTAGAGCTTTTTGGCATTTTCCAATTCTGTCAGATCTTTTCTGATTGTGACAGACGACACGTTTAGTTGCTCTGCCAAATCGGTGACCAATATTGAACTGTTTTGCAACAATAAATCTAATATTATGGAATGTCGCTCCTCCTTTGTCATAACGGTTACTTAATTTTTAATTTCGTTGCAAGTTACTCATATATTTCTTGAAATAAAATAATTTGATGTTAAGAAAAGCAAAGCCGGATGCAGCTCTTGCCATTAATAATTTTTTGTAAATGCGGATTTTCATATCATGGATAATTCTTATATTTTTGCAGAATTAACTTTGGAGTAACGTGCAAAATAGAAAAAATATAGCCATTTTGGGCAGTACGGGCTCGATTGGAACTCAGACATTGGATGTCATTTCGGAGTATTTCGACAGATTGTATCCTTGCCTGTTGACAGCAAACCACAATGCCGGGCTGCTCATATCACAGGCTTTGAAATACCGGCCCCGTAAAGTGGTCATTGCCGATTCCGCCCATTTCGGGACTGTAAAGGACGCTTTGGCCGGGACGGGCATTGAAGTTGCCGCAGGTGCGCGGGCCATTGCCGATGCAGTCGCCGATGACGGCATCGATATTGTTGTTACTGCTCTTGTCGGCTACAGTGGTTTGGAGCCCACTATCAGCGCAATCAGAGCCGGAAAGGTTATAGCGCTTGCCAACAAAGAGACGCTTGTCGTGGCCGGTGAGCTTATTACCGGGATGCTGGAAAAGTCGTCATCGCGTCTTATCCCTGTCGACTCCGAGCATTCTGCCATATTTCAGTGCCTTGTCGGAGAGGATGCGGATGCTGTGGAGAAGATAATTCTTACGGCGTCGGGTGGCCCTTTCAGAAAAATGTCGCGCGAGGAAATGTCGGCTGTCACCAAATCCGACGCGCTGAATCATCCGAATTGGAAGATGGGGGCAAAAGTGACAATTGACTCTGCCTCGATGATGAATAAAGGTTTTGAGATGATAGAGGCCCGGTGGCTTTTCGATGTGGAGCCGGAGCGGATAGAGATTGTGGTACATCCGCAGTCGATAGTACATTCGATGGTGGAGTTTGCCGACGGCTCTGTCAAAGCCCAACTCGGTATGCCGGATATGCGCCTGCCGATTCGCTATGCGCTTAATTATCCGGAACGGTTGCCGTCGGTGGCGGAGCGGCTGAGTGTGGACCGTTATGCCTCATTGACGTTTGAAAAACCCGATATGCAGAAATTCCCGTTGCTCGGGATGGCTTTCGACGCTATAAAAGCGGGTGGAAATGTGCCTTGCGCGCTTAATGCGGCCAATGAAATAGCGGTGGCGGCATTTCTTGAAGATAAAATACGGTTTTTGGAAATGGCGGATGTTGTTGGTGAGGCTGTTTCCCGCAATAATTTTATCGGCGATCCTTCTTACAGTGATTTGGTTGAAACGAATGAAGAAATTAGGAAAATAACATTGTCATTGATTAAATAAGAACATATATTTTAATGGAAGCATCTTTTTTTATAAAAGCGGCGCAACTGATAGCTGCATTTGGCATACTTGTCATAGTGCATGAGTTCGGACACTATTTGTTTGCGAGGATATTCGGGATACGTGTGGAGAAGTTTTACATATTTTTTGACCCTTGGTTCAGCCTTTTTAAGTATAAGCCTAAGAAAAAGCCCGGTACAGAGAATAAAGCATCATGGAGAGATACAGAGTACGGCATAGGTTGGTTGCCACTCGGTGGATATTGCAAAATTTCCGGAATGATTGATGAGTCGATGGATACGGAGCAACTGAAGCAGCCGGTTCAACCGTGGGAATTTCGTGCAAAACCTGCATGGCAGAGGCTGTTGGTCATGGTTGCCGGTGTGGTGTTCAACTTCATTCTTGCCATTGTGATTTATGCCGGAATAGCGTATACTTGGGGCGACGCGTATATCCCTTACAAAAATGCGACTTACGGCATGCAGTATTGCGAAACTGCCCATAATGTAGGCTTTAAGGATGGAGATATTCCTTTATATGCCGATGGCGAGGAAATTGACGCCGCTGATTTCGACCTTTTGCACATGCTTGAGTCAAAGACTGTGACGGTGTTGCGCGACGGAAAAGATACTGTGGCGATAAATTTGCCTGAGAATATGGTAATGGCTGTCAATAAGGAGCTGACTGACAAGGACAACGGTTTCGGGTTTATGACTTATCGTTTTCCTGTGGTGGTGAAAGAGCCTGTAAAAGGGGAGGCGGCTGAAAAGGCGGGACTGGAGGCTGGCGACCGTATTGTTGCCGTCGATGGTGTCCCGGCAGAAACATGGGATGTGTTTTCGGCGGAACTCGCTAAAAGAAAAGGTGAGGATATCACTTTGCGGTATGTGAAATCCGACGGAACGCAGTCTGAGGCATCATTGCACACTACGGAAACCGGAAAAATAGGAATATTGCTTACCCCCATAACCGAAATATATCATACGGAGGTAATTAAGTATTCATTGTTGGAGTCGGTGCCGCGCGGAATTGAGATAGGAGTGGATAAATTGACCTCCTATGTGGAGCAGATGAAATATGTGTTTACAAAGGAGGGGGCTCAAAGTCTTGGAGGTTTCGGCGCCATAGGCGATATGTTTCCCGACAGCTGGAATTGGTATCAGTTTTGGGTAATTACCGCTTTCATTTCTGTGGCGTTGGCATTTATGAACATACTTCCTATCCCGGCATTGGACGGCGGACATGTGGTATTTCTGATTTATGAGATGATAACAGGCAGGCAGCCGAGCCAAAAGGTGCTGGAATATGCCCAAATGACGGGGCTTGTATTGTTGGTGGCTCTGTTGCTTTATGCTAACGGCAATGATATTTACAGGTTCTTCTTTAAATAAAACATGTTTAGATGGACTATAAAAAAATAATTCTTAAGAAAGGGAAAGAAGAATCCTTGAGGCGGTTTCATCCATGGGTGTTTTCCGGTGCTGTCGCGCATATCGATGACGGCGTGGAAGAGGGTGATGTTGTCGATATATGTTCAAATGATGGCAAGTTTCTTGCTGTAGGGCATTATCAAATCGGAAGCATCGCCGTGAGGATTCTTGATTTTTCTACGCGCCGGATAGATAAAAAATTCTTTGAGGAGCGTCTTCGCAAAGCGTTAAGCCTGCGTGAATCGATTGGCTTGATACGTCCTGACAACAATGCTTTTCGTCTTGTGCACGGCGAGGGCGATTTCTTGCCGGGACTTGTCATTGACATATATGGAGGTACGGCTGTGGTGCAGGCTCATTCTCCGGGAATGCATTTTGCACGCGACATTATAGCTTCGGCTTTAATCGATGTTTCCGGCGGAATGCTGAGAAACGTGTATTACAAGTCGGAAACAACGTTGCCTTATAAGGCGGAGCTTGACCCTCAAAATGATTATATAATAGGTGGCTACGAAACAAATATCGCTGTTGAGAACGGACTGAAATTTCGTGTGGACTGGCTGCGTGGGCAGAAAACGGGTTTTTTTGTAGATCAGCGCGATAACCGCTTGCTGCTTGAGAGGTATTCTACAGGGCGTTCGGTGCTGAATATGTTTTGCTATACTGGCGGATTCTCGTTTTATGCGATGAGAGGCGGCGCAAAGTTGGTGCATTCTGTCGACAGTTCGGCGAAAGCCATACAATTAACAAAGGAGAATGTGGAGCTTAATTTTCCCGGCGATAAGCGTCATGAGGCTTTTGAGGACGATGCTTTCAAATTCCTTAACGGGATAGACGGCAGGTATGACCTTATTGTGCTTGACCCGCCGGCTTTCGCGAAGCATAAAAGCGCGTTGAAAAATGCGCTTATGGGCTATCGCAAAATTAACGCCAAAGCATTCGACAAGATATTGCCGGGCGGTATTTTGTTTACATTCTCGTGCTCGCAGGCTGTTTCAAAAGAGCAGTTCCGTTTGGCGGTGTTTAGTGCGGCGGCCCAATCAGGCAGGAGAGTGCGCATCCTTCATCAGCTCACACAGCCCGCTGATCATCCTGTCAGCATTTATCATCCGGAAGGAGAATATCTTAAAGGATTGGTGCTTTATGTTGAATAATTAATTATAAACCATAGTAGTATGAATAAGGCGTTTATCACTTCATCGCTTGCGGCTGTCGCCCTTGCCTTGAGCTCTTGTTCTTCGGACAAGAATACCGGAACGGAAGATTTTAATTACAAAGTGGACAGATTTGCTGACATCGAAGTATTGCGTTACAAGGTGACCGACTTCGAACAACTTACACCCAAGCAGAAAGAGCTTGTGTATTATTTGACAGAGGCCGCTCTTTACGGGCGCGATATTCTTACGGATCAAAACGGGCGTTACAATTTGGCGATACGCACAACGCTCGAAGAGATTTATAAAAATTACGATGGCGACAAGGAGAGCGCTGACTACAAGGGATTTGTGGAATATCTGAAGCAGGTATGGTTTGCCAATGGCATTTATCATCATTATTCCACTGATAAGTTCGTTCCCAAATTCTCGCAGGAATTTTTTACTGCGGAAGCCGGAAAATTGCCTGCCGGGAAGCTACCGCTTGCTGAAGGGCAGACAGTGGATGCTTTTCTTTCGGAAATCACACCGGTGATTTTCGACCCGACAGTGTTGCCGAAGCGCGTCAATCAGCTTGCCGGTCAGGATTTGATAGCAACTTCTGCCAATAATTATTATGGAGAGGGAGTGACACAGGCTGAAGTTGAGGCATTCTACGGCGCCATGAAATTGCCGGGTGACACTGCGCCTGTTTCGTATGGGTTAAATTCGCGTTTGGTAAAAAAAGACGGAAAACTTGTTGAGGAAGTCTATAAAATTGGCGGACGTTATAGCGCGGCTATTGAGAAGATAGTGGAAAATCTGAAAAAGGCAGAGGCTGTGGCTGAGAATGATTCGCAGAAGAAGACGATAGCAAAATTGATAGAATACTATACTACCGGCGATTTGAGAACTTTTGATGAATATTCTATCCTTTGGGTGGACGACACGGCAAGCAAAGTTGACTTTGTTAACGGTTTCATCGAGAGCTATGGCGACCCTCTCGGATATAAGGGGGCGTGGGAGTCGATTGTGAATTTCAAGAACGAGAAGGCTTCTCATCGCACGGAGGTAATCAGCCAGAACGCGCAGTGGTTTGAGCAAAACTCTCCGGTGGATCCGCGTTTCAAAAAAGAAAATGTGAAAGGTGTGACAGCGAAAGTCATCACAGCCGCCATGCTTGCGGGCGACGCATATCCGGCTACACCGATAGGCATCAATTTGCCTAATGCCAACTGGATTCGCGCCTCTCACGGTTCTAAGTCGGTCACATTGGAAAATATTACGGAGGCTTACGATCAGGCATCGCATGGCGATGGCTTCAATGAGGAGTTTGTGATAGATAAGGAAACGAGCGATTTGATGGACAAGTATCTGTTTGTTGTGGATAATATGCACACCGACTTGCATGAATGTCTTGGCCACGCTTCAGGAAAATTGTTGCCGGGAGTTCACGATGACGCTTTGAAGGAACACGGCTCTACTTTGGAGGAAACGCGCGCGGACTTGTTCGCACTTTATTATCTCGCTGACCCGAAATTGATAGAACTTGGCTTGCTCGACAATGAGAACGCCTATAAGGCAGAGTATTATAAATATATTCTGAACGGATTGATGACACAGTTGATGCGTATCGAGTTGGGAAAGAACATCGAGGAAGCCCACATGCGCAATCGTCAACTGATTTCCAAGTGGGTATATGAAAAAGGCAAGCCGGACAATGTGATTGAGATGGTGAAGAAAGATGGCAAAACCTTTATCAAGATAAACGATTACGTGAAATTGCGCGGTTTGTTCGGACAGTTGCTTGCTGAAGTGCAGCGTATTAAGTCGGAAGGCGACTATGAGGCAGGCCGCAAATTGGTGGAAGATTACGGCGTGAAAGTCGACCAAAATCTTCACAAAGAAGTGCTTGAGCGTTATTCCAAGCTCAACATTGCTCCTTATAAGGGATTTGTAAATCCTGTTTATACGCCTGTTGTTGACGAAAATGGAAATATCACTGACGTTAAGGTCGATTATACGGAAGGCTATGTAGAGCAGATGCTTCGCTATTCGGACAATTATTCTCCTTTGACCAAGTAATATTAATTCTGATATAAGTAAAAAAAAATCGGCAGCCTTTATCCAATGCGGCATAAAGGTTGCCATTTTTGTATTGTTTATTGCCCTGCATTTTTTAAGGATGACAGATATTTGCATTCCATGCCAAGCCACGCTCCGTTTGCTCGTGGTTAAGCCTCACGAGACTCTGTCTTATGCCCCATTGTCGAGTTTTTAAAACTAAGCTTTCTTTTATTATTAGTTGACAGGTTTTTCAGAACGGAAACAGCAGAGGCAGGGCAAATATCATCACGATTCCCATTATTATCTGTAAAGGCAATCCTACTTTTATATAGTCCGTGAATTTATATTGGCCGGCAGGCATCACGAGCGCGTTTGGCGGAGTGGAGAAAGGAGAGGCAAAGCACATGCTTGCTCCTACCGCTACAGCAAACAAAAACGGTACAGGGCTTATCCCCATTTGTGTGGCGCTCTGCAACGCTATCGGGGCGAGAAGCACGGCGGTTGCCGTGTTGCTGATGAACATTGTGAGCAGTGAGGTGGTGAAATATATTCCGGCCATTAGCGCAAATGGCCCGTAGTCGCCCAATCCTTGAACCAATGAGTTTGAAATGAAAGTCGACGCGCCTGTCTTTTCAAGGGCGAGTGACATTGGTAGCATGGCTGCAATCAGCACTACGCTTTCCCAATTAATGGTTTTATAGGCTGCCTCCACATTGCGGAAACATCCTGTGAGCACCATCAGCAATGCCGCAATCATGACGGCTGTAACAGGTGCCACAGGTATAAAGTCGAATACCATCATCGCTATCATCAGCAGCATTATAGCCGCCGCTACCGGCGCTTTGTAGTCGAGTGTCACTTTTGCAGCCTCTTCCAACGGCTGCCCTAAAACGACCCAGTCGGCATCTTCCCGGTTCAGACGGGCGATGTCGCTCCATGCTCCTTGTACGAGCATCACGTCGCCGCTATGCACTTTTACGTTGCCCAAGTCTTGCAGTATATACTCTTTGCGGCGGCGTATTCCCAAGACATTGACATTGAATTTATCGCGGAATCCGATTTCCATTATTGTGCGGTTGAGCAACCGGGATGTGGGCATTAATACTATTTCGGCAATACCGATGTCGTAAAAATCGATGACATTATTGCTTTGGGATTCTTCAGTGGCGTGGTTGTCGAGCATTTTGAGTCCATAATCGTCGGCAAATTTTTTTATCTGAGGAAATTCGCCGCTGATGTAAAGTATATCGCCCGCCTGTATGGTCGTGTCGGGGTCGGCAAGTTTTTGGGTTATGGTTTTCAAAAATTTATGCCGGGAGGCGTCACCTCGCCTTATTTCGAGGATATTGAGCCCGTATTTGTTGCGTATGCCTAAATCGACAATGGTTTTTCCTATTATGTCTGTTTTGTCGTTGGCCAATAATCGGAACAGATTGTTTGATATGCCGTATTCGCTTACTAATTGTTGCAAGGACTTGCCTCCTTTTTGCGCTTTGTTTTTTGATTTTTTCGAAAGGAACAGTTTGCTGAGCGGCATCAGCACGATTATACCTGTGGCTAAGCATACAAGTCCCACCGGCAGAAAAGAGAAAAACGAGAGCGGCTCATAGCCGGCTGAAACAAGTGTTTCTTCTATTACGAGGTTGGGAGGCGTTCCGATTAATGTCATCATCCCTCCCATGCTGCTGGCAAATGCAAGAGGCATTAGCAAACGGCTCGACGACACTTTCGCGTTTGCGGCAAGACTTACAACTATCGGCAGCATTAATGCCACTGTTCCGGTGTTGCTCACGAATGCGCCTATCGCCGCTGTGACGATTATCACAAGCAGCAGCAACCGGGATTCGCTTTTGCCTGCCAATTTCAGCAGATGCGAGCTTATCATTTTTGCAAGACCGGTCTGGAATATGGCTCCTCCGACAACAAACAACCCTACCATCATTATCACTATGGAATTGGAGAAGCCCGACAGTGCCTCATCGGGGGTGAGAATATGAAATATTAGCAGTAGCACGAGAGAGCAAAGAGCCACTACATCGGAACGTATTTTTCCTATAGCGAAAAACACGGCTGCAATGGCAAGTATTATAATAGCTGTCCACATAATATTATTTGACTGATTTAACGTTTATGCGAAGATACAGAAAATACCGAAATAAAACGTTCTGGTTGTTTTAGAAATAATCATATATGGGAGTTTATTTTGCCAATAGGCGAAAAGTTGCTATCTTTGCCACGCTTTTTTAAGATTCCGTGTGATGGGAAATTAGGAAGCAAAGAACTTAATTTTGAGTAACACAAAAATTTTACAAAATGAAGACTTACGAATTGTCAGCGCAACCGAGAACAGCGGTTGGTAAAAAAGCGACTAAAGAATTGCGCAAAGCGGGACTTATTCCTGTTGTAATGAATGGCGGTAAAATCGTTGATTTGCCTTACAATGGAAAGTTGAACGATGGTGAGAAAGTTGTTGAGATAGCCAACAACAGAGGTATCATCACCACTAATTTGCAAGTTAAGGTGGAAGATGTGCGCAATTTGATTTATACGCCTGATATTTTCGCCATTGATTTGAATGTTAACGGCGTGAAGAAAAATGCTGTGTTGAAAGAGATACAGTTCCATCCTGTGACCGACAGCATTTTGCATATCGACCTGCTTGAAGTTTCCGAGAAGAAGCCTATAGTAATGGAAGTGCCTGTGAAACTTGAGGGACATGCCGAGGGTGTTAAAGCCGGTGGTAAACTTACTTTGTCGATGAAGAAGATAAAAGTAAAAGCCGTGTATACTTCCATTCCGGAAAGAGTGGTTGTCAATGTTGACAATCTCGGTCTTGGCAAGACTTTGCAAATCGGCGACTTGCATTTCGACGGTTTGGAATTGATGAACGCGAAGAATGCTGTGGTTTGCGCCGTTCAGTTGACTCGTGCCGCACGTGGCGCTCAAGCCGCACAGGAAGCTGCCGGTAAATAATAATCGATGAAATATTTAATTGTAGGGTTGGGAAATATCGGTCCTGAGTACCGTAATACCCGCCACAATATGGGATTTATGGTATTGGATGCCTTGGCAGAGGCATCCAATACCTGTTTTTCATCACGCCGTTATGGTGATGTCGCCGAAATGCGTTTGAAAAACAAGCAGTTGATTCTTCTGAAGCCCTCAACGTATATGAATTTAAGCGGCAATGCCGTGAGATATTGGTTGGATAAGGAAAAAATCGACATCGAGAATCTTTTGATAGTAGTCGACGATTTGGCTTTGCCGTTGGGTGCCATAAGAATTAAGGGGAAAGGAAGCGATGCCGGACATAACGGATTGAAGAGCATTGTGGCAGCGATAGGAACTCAGGCATATCCACGTTTGCGTTTTGGGATAGGCAATGATTTTCCGAAAGGCTGTCAGGTGGATTATGTGCTCGGTGAATTTTCCGACGAGGAGAGATTGTTGTTGAATAAAAGGATAGAATTGGCGGTGGAGGCGATAAAGAGTTTCTGCCTTGCCGGTTTGGAAATAACGATGAACCAATTCAACAATAAGTGACAAATGGAAAAAGAGGTAAGAATAGATAAATGGCTGTGGGCAACACGGATTTTTAAAACCCGCACCATTGCCACCGAAGCATGCAAGAAGGGCAGAGTGTCGGTGGGCGGGGTCAATGTGAAGCCGTCGCGTCCGCTGCGGGTTGGCGAGATTGTGGATGTGCGGAAACCACCCGTTACGTATTCTTTCAGGGTAAAAGCGTTGGCCGAAAACAGGATGGGCGCGAAACTTGTGCCTGAATATTTGGAGAATATCACTCCGCCGAGTCAGTTGGAATTGCTTGAAATGGTCAAGATTACCGGATTTATAAACAGGCAAAAAGGGTTGGGACGGCCCACGAAAAAAGAAGGGCGCGAATTGTCGCGCTTTACTGACGATGCCTATTCTTATAGTGAAACAGATTTTGATTTTGATGACGATTTCTTCGATGACGAAGATTGATGGCTGTATTAAAACTACGATATTAAAACAAGATGTTTAATCTATACAATCTTGCGTTCAGATAAAAACTCAAAATTAATGGGTTGAAAAGCAAATATTGATGTTTGTTGGTTTTTATTCATAGATTCCTTTGTAGTAGTCCATCCTGTATTGTGTGAAAGTCTTTCCTGTCTGTTGTTTGAAGAAGCGCATCAAATGGCTTGGGTCGGAAAAATGAAACTCGTCAGCCAACTCGTTGACGGTATGGTTGGAGAACAGCAATTCATTTTTCAGCTCTTCCAACAGACGCTGTTTCAGCAAGTGGGTGGCAGATACGCCGAACTGTGCAATTACAGAATTGTTCAGTGTAACGCGGCTTATATGAAGTAGCTCGGCATATCTTTGAACACGTTGCACAGAATGGATATGCTTTTCGAGCAAGTCCTTAAACTGAAACGCATAATTGTTTTTCGGAACTTCGACAGGCAGACGATAAGTTTTGGCGTATGCCCTGTTGATAATCACTAACAGATAATAAAGCACGGACACGATGAGGTTGTAGGAGTCTGCCACGGGATGCAGCAATTCCTGTTTTATTTTTCCTAAGAGGTGAATATATTCTGACAGTTTTTCCTGTGTTGCAAACAGATATGGTGGAGTGTCGGTTTGATAATAATACAGCAGACGATAAACGAAAAACTTGTCGGCGATGAACGTGCGCATAAAGTCTTCGCGAAAGATAAGGAAAGTGTAGTCCAGTTCTGTTTCATTCACGTGCCACTCCTGTTGCTGGTGCGGCGACAGGAGCAGCACCATGTTGTCACGCAAATCCACCTTGCGGAAATTTAACAGCACATATCCATTGGCACGACGAAAGAAATAGAAGCTGAAAAAATCTGTCTTAAACGTCTTATGCTCGGTCAAGACACCACAGATGTCCTTGCTTTCGCCTGTGTTAATGTAGAAGTCTACGCCACATTGCGTT
>CALUMI010000008.1 GCA_944321725.1 uncultured Muribaculaceae bacterium | reverse complement strand
CCATTGCCCATTCTCATGCAAGTTCTTCTTAATGGTTTGATACTCAAAGAATCTTAATCAAACTACATCAAATATATGAAATTGTTACGACACAGGAAACGCTTATCTAATTTTTCATTTAGCCGCCGTCACTTTTCCACAAAAAAATATCAAATAATTTGAATTTACATAAAATTCAATTAAGTTTGCATCAACAAACAAAAACATACTATTATGAAAAGAGTACTAAGTGTCATAGTAATCGCCGTTATCGGCATGGTGGCGGCCAATAATGTTTCCGCACAGTTTAAATTCGGATTGAAAGCGGGTGTGGCAGTCAATAATCTGAAATTCAGTGAGGACATCATCAAATCCGATAATCGCGCGGGATTTACAGGCGGCGCGATGATTGAGTTCACAGCCCCTGTGATAGGTGTCGGGCTTGACGCGTCGGTCATGTATGTTCACCGCACAGCAGATTCTTATTCCGAAAATCCGGAGTATGCCGAAATAGGAAAAAAACGTGATTATATAGATATTCCTTTAAACCTTAAATGGAAAATCAATATTCCTGCCGTTTCCAAAATAATCAAACCTTACATCGCAACCGGTCCGGCATTTGCTTTCCTCGTAAGTAAAGAAGACGCAAACAAATTTTTCAAAAACAAAAAATGCGACATTTCTTGGAACATCGGCGTCGGTCTTGAATTGTTCTCGCATCTGCAAGTTGGAGCAAGCTACGGCATAGGATTGACAAAAGCATTGGAAACAGTTGACGTGGTAGACGACATGCCTGTCATCGAAGGCAAGAATAAATATTGGACCATTACTGCCGCCTATTTATTCTAAAGATATATTTTTTAAATCCATAAAATCGGCATTTGCAGACTTTCAGCAATGAAAACCACTGTAAATGCCGATTTATTTTGCAGCTGCCGGAAAATTACGTAGCTTTGTGGAAAAATTAAATATATTTCGATGAAGAAGTTTTTATCCGGCATAATCGCCTTTTTTATAATGTTGTCATCAGCCTCTGTTTCTGCCCAAATGAGATGGGGAGCAACCGCAGGCTTCAACCTTACCGACTTGAATTGGAGCCAACAGGATTTGCGCACAGTGCCATTTATCTCCGACAAGTCGGCCGGGTACCATGCCGGATTGATTGGAGAATATACCATTCCGGGGATCGGATTTTGCATCGATCTCGGTCTGCAATACTCACAGCGCGGCGCAACAATGAATCTCGGTAATTTCACAATATGGAATTCCGACGGATATGGCAATGAGCGTTCTTATTTGCATTATTTGGATATACCTATTCATCTGAGATTCAAGTACACAAATCTTAACGGAGTAGAGCGCACCATAGCTCCGTTAGTATTCGCGGGGCCGTCGATATCAGTGCTGCTTGCCCACAACGACATAAAAGCATTTGACTATAAGCCTGTGGTATTTGGAATAGAAGTAGGCGGCGGTGTGGAGCTGTTTCGCAACTATCAAATCACAGCAAGTTATATATGGGATGTGACAGGAGCCATGAGTGCTGTAAAACTTTCAAATTTCAAATCGAAAAACAGCACCCTTAAAATAGGGCTAACCTACCTGTTCTAAAAATCATACGATTTTTACATGAAATATGCAGAGGTAATACTTCCGTTGCCGCTTTATTCGACATTTACCTATGGCATCCCTGACCATTTGAAAAAAAGCGTACAAATAGGATGCAGGGCTTTGGTGCCATTCGGAAAGAAAAAAATCTACACCGGAATAATAACTCTTTTACACAACAACCGTCCGGGAGATTTTGAAGTAAAAGATATAATCTCTGTACTTGACAATTACCCTATCCTACGGCATCCGCAACTGCGTTTTTGGGAATGGATAGCCAATTATTATCTGTGCTCTATCGGAGATGTTTATAAAGCCGCCGTTCCGGCGGGGATGAAAGTGGAAAGCGAAACATTTGTTTCCGCCAATCCTGAATTTGTCGATACCGACAATTCTATGAACGACAGGGAAAAAGTGATATATAATCTACTTCTTACCAAAGACAAACTCACTCCGGCTGAGATTTCCAAATCCACAGGGTTCAAAAATGTGGAATCCACCGTAACTTCAATGATTGAAAATGAAGCGTTATATGTAACAGAGAAAATCGTCGACAACTACCGTCCAAAAACAGAGGTATTTGTCAAATTGAAAGCGGAGCGTGGAGATAACGATACCGTAAAATTATTTTTTGACAAAGTCAAAGCCGCAAAAAAGCAAGAGGCAATGTTGCTCGCTTTTCTCAACTTATCAAAATGGCTTGGCTGTGATAATAATTCTTTGGAAGTAAGCAAACAACAGCTCATAAACAAAGCCGATGGCTCTACTCCCATACTCAACGCAATGGTTGACAAAGGAATTTTTCAATTATATAAAAAAGAAATAAACCGGTTTAAACTTCCGCCTGACACAATTATAACAAATGGCACAGTACAGCTCACGGACATACAGGAAAAAGCCTATGAAGAAATAACCGGACAATTCATTGACAAAAACATTGTATTGCTACACGGGGTGACATCAAGCGGGAAAACCGAAATATACACAAGACTCATCCGGGACGAGCTTGACAAACGCCACCAAGTGCTGTATCTCGTTCCGGAAATAGCTTTGACTACACAACTTACCCGACGCCTGCAAAAAGTATTCGGCGACCGCTTATTGATTTATCATTCCAAATTTTCAGACAACGAGCGTGTCGACATTTGGAAAAAACTATTGCATACCACCGACCCTTATATAATAATAGGCGTAAGGTCTTCCATATTTTTGCCATTTAATAAATTGGGGCTCATTATTGTCGACGAGGAACACGAAACAAGCTACAAGCAACAGGATCCTGCTCCCCGCTACAACGCACGTGACTCCGCTTTAGTGCTTGCCTCAATGCACAACGCAAAAACATTGCTCGGCTCAGCCACTCCGTCAATCTCAACGTACTATTATGCGCAATCAGGCAAATACGGATTTGTTGAGCTGATGACTCGACACGAGGGAATAGAAATGCCTGAGGTAAAAATAATCGACACAACAAAAGCGCGTAAACAAAAAAGAATGCGTGGCATGTTCTCCGAAGAATTGCTCGAAGAGTGCAATCAGGCAATCGGGCGCGGAGAACAGGTAATTTTATTCCAAAATCGCAGAGGATTCTCACCTATGGTGAGATGCAAAGAATGTGCTTGGGTGCCAAAATGCCGGGATTGCGATGTCACTCTCACATACCACAAACGCCAAAACCAGCTTATATGCCATTATTGCGGTTATACGATTCCTCTGCCGGATATATGTCCCGCCTGCGGGCAGCCGTCAATAGAAGTAGTAGGCTACGGAACCGAACGCATCGAAGACGAGATAGAGAACTATTTCCAGAATGCAAAAATAGCCAGAATGGATTTGGACACCACCCGCAGAAAAAATAGTTATGAGCGTATCATAGACGACTTCTCAAATCATAAAACGCAAGTACTTGTCGGGACTCAGATGGTCACCAAAGGATTGGATTTCGACGGAGTAAGCATTGTCGGCATACTGAATGCTGACAATATGATTAATTTTCCGGATTTTCGCTCTCATGAAAGAGCTTTCAACATGATGGAACAAGTGGCGGGAAGAGCCGGACGAAAACACAAACGGGGCACGGTATACATACAGACTGGTGAACCGCTCCATCCGATAATCACACATGTGACCAACCACGATTACAAAAATTATTTCAAAGAAGAGCTCGACCAACGCGACAAATTCCGATATCCGCCATTCACACGAATAATCAATATTTATATAAAACACCGCAATGACGACTCTTTGACAGAAATATCCGTCAGATTCAGCAACATGCTGCGGCAAGTGTTCGGCAAAAGAGTTCTTGGACCGGAAGCGCCATCAATAGCAAGAATACAACAACTCTATATACGGCAAATTACATTGAAAATGGAAACTTCCGCGTCAATGCCGAAAGTAAAACAGATATTACGCAATGTTTACGAACAATCACTCAGCGATTCCCGCATGAAGCAAGCCGTAATTTATTACGATGTAGATCCGATGTAATCGCAAATATCCATAATTATCACATTGACACATACGAATTAATCTGAAATTCCTATCTTTGCATAAAATAGGCCGCATATCGGCAAAAGTTTTTCGAACAGATTCAAATCTTTTGCTCCCGATTTGCACTATCTTTGCACAATTTAAAGTAATTATGGGGCGAATAATAGCAATCGACTATGGAAGAAAACGTTGTGGCATAGCGGCCACCGATTCATTGAAAATCGTAGCCAACGGACTTACGACAGTTCAGACGCATACTTTGCTCGACTTTATAAAAAAATACATAAGTACGGAGGATGTTGAGAAAATACTTGTAGGATTACCCAAACAAATGAACAACCAACCTTCCGAAAACATGAAATATATTCAGCCGTTTGTAAACCGCCTGAAAAAAGAATTGCCCGACATCACGGTAGAAATGCATGACGAGCGGTTTACTTCCGTGCTTGCCCACCGAGCAATGATAGACGGAGGAATGAAAAAAATGGCACGCCGCGACAAAGCTATTGTCGATGAAATCTCAGCCGCCATAATACTGAATGACTATTTGGAAAGTTTAAAAACAAAATTATGATATTACCTATTTATTTATACGGACAACCTGTACTGCGAAAAGAGGCAGAAGAAATAGAACCGGGCTATCCGAATCTGAAACAGCTCATTGCTGATATGTACGAAACAATGAGCCAATCGGACGGAGTTGGATTGGCGGCTCCCCAAATCGGGTTGTCGAAACGCATAGTTGTCATAGACGCGGATGTGTTGAAAGAATCGTTTCCGGAGCTCGCCGGTGTAAAATTAACTTTAATCAATCCGGAACTTGACATAATAGAGGATGGCAAAAAAGTAACACGTGAAGAAGGCTGCCTAAGCATACCGGGTCTTAGCGAGCCTGTCGCAAGATACGAAAAGGTCAGAATTAATTGGCTTGATGAGGATTTCAACGAGCATGAGCAGACATTTGAAGGATTTCTCGCAAGAATCATCCAGCACGAGTGCGACCATCTCGACGGGATACTTTACACCGACCGAATCTCTCCAATACGCAAACAACTTATACGCAACAAAATGAGAAATATTGCAGACGGAAAAGTAAATTGTGAATACAAAGTAAAGCAACAAAAACACCAAAAACGATAACAAACAACCACACAAACAGTATGGCTGACGATAAGAAAGTAATATTCTCAATGGTGGGAGTAAGCAAAATTTATCCACCACAAAAACAAGTGTTGAAAGACATCTATCTTTCATTTTTCTACGGAGCAAAAATCGGAATAATCGGTCTCAACGGTGCCGGTAAATCCACATTGCTTAAAATAATAGCTGGCATCGACAAGCAGTATCAGGGAGAAGTGGTGTTTGCTCCGGGATATTCCATAGGCTATTTGGAACAAGACCCGAAACTTGACCCCTCAAAAACCGTTAAAGAGGTGGTTCAAGAAGGGATGCAACACGTACTCGACTTGCTTGCGGAGTACGATAAAGTGAATGAAAGTTTCGGAGATCCGGAAGTGTTGGAAGACCCTGAGAAAATGGAGAAATTAATTAACCGTCAGGCAGAGCTGCAAGACAAACTCGACGCTGCCGACGCTTGGAATATCGACAACACACTCGAACGTGCAATGGACGCATTGCGCTGTCCTCCGGAAGACCAAAGCGTAGCCACTTTGTCGGGAGGCGAACGTAGGCGTGTGGCTTTATGCCGGCTGCTGCTCCAAAATCCGGACATACTTCTGCTCGATGAACCAACCAACCATTTAGACGCAGAATCGATTGATTGGCTTGAACAACATTTACAGCAATATAAAGGCACAGTGATTGCAATCACACACGACAGATACTTCCTCGACCATGTTGCCGGCTGGATACTTGAGTTGGACAGAGGAGAAGGCATTCCATGGAAAGGAAATTACAGCTCTTGGCTCGACCAAAAGACCAAACGAATGGCACAAGAAGAGAAGCAGGCGAGCAAGCGCAGAAAAACATTGGAGCGCGAATTAGAATGGATAAGAATGGCGCCGAAAGCACGGCACGCGAAAGGAAAAGCCCGTCTTTCAAGCTACGACCGACTTCTAAATGAAGACCAAAAAGAGCGTGAAGAAAAACTTGAAATATTCATCCCCAACGGCCCACGACTTGGAAACAAAGTTATAGAAGCGCAACATGTGGCGAAAGCATATAACGACAAAGTGCTTTTTAACGACTTGAATTTTATGCTTCCTCCCAACGGCATAGTTGGTGTCATAGGTCCGAATGGGGCCGGAAAAACGACTCTATTCAAATTGATTATGAAATTGGAAAGCCCTGACAAAGGAAACTTTGAAATCGGAGATACAGTAAAAATCGCATACGTGGATCAGACACATAAAGACCTAAATCCTGAAAAAACTGTATACCAAGTAATTTCAGGCGGGAACGACATATTCCGTATGGGTGGAAGAGATGTCAATGCACGCGCATATCTTTCCAAATTCAACTTTTCGGGAGCCGACCAAGAGAAAAAGATTGGAATGCTTTCCGGTGGCGAACGCAACCGGCTGCATCTTGCAATGGCGCTGAAGGAAGAAGGCAACGTATTGCTGCTTGACGAACCAACCAATGACATCGATGTAAACACTTTACGCGCACTTGAAGAAGGTTTGGAAAATTTTGCGGGATGCGCAGTTGTCATTTCACACGACAGGTGGTTTCTCGACCGAATCTGCACGCATATACTCGCATTCGAAGGCGACAGCCAAGTGTTTTTCTACGAAGGCACATATTCTGAATACGAAGAGAATAAGAAGTCACGCTTGGGAGATACTCAGCCACACCGCATTCGTTACCGCAAATTAACAGACTAAACATAACTCCACAGCCTGACACTTAACACGTCAGGCTGTGGCATATTAATAAAAAATGAATACAGGCATAAAACGATACCTTGATTTTGAAAGCGTCACTATTCTAAAAGGTCTTGCAATCCTGATTATTGTAGTCCATAACTTCTGCATCCACTTGCCGTTCACGCCGGAGGAAAATGAATTTACGTTCCACATTTCCGGCAACACGGCATTATATAATCAAATCATTTCTCCCGACAGGTATCTTCTGTTAGACATACTTGCATATTTCGGCCATTACTTTGTGGCACTGTTCGTATTCATAAGCGGCTATGGGTTGGTACGTAAATATGAGCAAAAAGAAAAGAATATCGGACTTTTTGAATTTATAAAAGCACATTATATCAAATTAGCCATTCTGCTGCTACCCACGCTGTTAGTGTTTTTCATAGTTATGTCGGCAATCGATGCCGGTTACTTTCAGTCAAATATTCTCGAATTAGGATTAATGGCCTTATTTGTCGATAATTTATATTTTGGTGGAGGACACATACTTGGCCCATGGTGGTTTTTCTCAATGATAATGCAACTTTACGTGGTCTACCGGTTATTTGCCTACAAACGCAGCCTTAAGCCAATTATCCTGCTTACTATATTATGCCTGCTTTTGCAAATTATCACAATACCGGGTATAGGACATAATTACAGGCTGCCATTCATCAGGCAAAATTTCCCGGGATATATTCTGCCTTTCTTGTTAGGAATTATTTTTGCGAGAAACGGATATTTGCCAACGGCAAAAATAGCGGCAATCTCCACAATATTGTTTTTGCTGTCATGCCTTAATGTTTACACATGGCTTTTATCGTTCGCGTTCTTTCCCATTATCATAATTCCATTGGTAAAACCTTTAAGAAAATTTCCGGCTGTCGCCAAAATATTAAGATGGCTCGGGATGATGTCAGCATATATTTTTGTCATTCACCCCGTAATAAGAGAAATATTTCTAAGTTCTCCTACATCGATATGGGCAGGTATGCCATATATAATCCTTACGATATATACGCTTTTATCACTTGCAGCCGCATTGCCCGTAAAGCGAATCACAATCATCATCAAAAATCGTATAACAAAACAATGAGCTGTGCAAAAACAATATCGCACAGCCCAAATTAAACTTAAACTTTAATACCGGGGTAATTATCTGACAATAAATTTACGCACATCGACGCGCCCATCATTTTCAAACATCAAAATATAGACACCTGATGTCAGAAATTTTGTATTTACAATGTGCTCATTATAACCTTTTTCCAATGGCACAATCTCATTAAGTACATTAACGCCTCCAACAGAATATATCCTTATACATGCAGATCCGGTATCGACAGAATTATTATATTTTATAGTTAAAGTTTCTGTCCCGACAGCCAACTCAAAGTTGCTGCCAACCTCGATTTTCCCGACACCCGCGTCATCTTTCACGGGATAGCGAACCAAAAGATTTCCAAGCGCGAAACTTTTATCATCGCCTGAGTTAAGATATATGGTCAATGTTTGCAACTTTACAGGATATTTCAATAAGTCAAATGGTAATCCGTCGTTGTACGAAAAATCAATTGTATACACTTTGTCAGAAGCGTCAATATCAATATCCGCCAAATAACGGATACCTTCAGCATCGTAGTATGAAAGAGTTATCCTGCTTATTGCACCGTCATTATTCCATACAGGCAGCGACAGCCCATCAGGAATGCCATAAATGGTTTGTGGTAAATCAACAGTTATTTGGCGAAGACGTCCGCTTATTGACTCAGTGTCAAAATATGCTCCTGTTTGCCAATTCTCGGGCAAATCATTGCGCAATACCAGTCCCGTCACACCATCTATTTCTGCAGTTTCAGGCAAATCAGAAAAATCATGGCATACGACATTGCCTTTCCCTATTTCAACTTTCACCTTAAACGAGAATTGCAAGTCCTCAAACACTCCTGTCACTTCCGTTTCCCCATCTTTCAATCCGGAAACAATTCCATCTTCCACTTTTGCAATCGCAGGGTCGTCAACAATCCACTCAAATGCCGACGGATCCAAATTCTTCGTCAAGCCATTTACAGTCCCTTGCAAAGGGA
This sequence comes from uncultured Muribaculaceae bacterium, assembly GCA_944321725.1. GTDB lineage: Bacteria > Bacteroidota > Bacteroidia > Bacteroidales > Muribaculaceae > Limisoma. The sequence continues at coordinate 77,919 of CALUMI010000008.1, read as the reverse complement.
TCACAAATTTTCTTGTAGAATCTATCAACAATTCAGAAAAAGGCACAGTCACATTCGTGGCTTGATAAGCTATAAAACTTATCTCACACGATTTTCCGTCTTTTTCCGCTATAATTTTTCCTGAGCCTTTTTCTGTAGAAGAATAAAATACGCCGTTTTCATCGACATGCCCCATACTCTCCGGCACTACAGAGAACTTACATCCTTTAATGTCTTCCTCCACTATATCGCCATATTTATTATATGAAATCACTTGCAAAGGAGTCGAGGAAATAGTAGAACAGGAAAATTTAGGTTTGCTGAATGTAAGATAATCGACAACCGCATCATCCGGTGCAAGCGACACCGCCAGCATGGCATCCTGCACAGGCCGAACAGAACCGCGTCCCGGCAGATTCAGCATTTTTTCATCTACAACAATAGCCGAAGAGCCTCCGCTGTCGAAATTAACAATATCCCAAGCCCCACGCTCAAGCATCCATTCAGCCATTTCCACACAGTCAATCGACTCGCTTTGCGACGACATCTCGTTAATGCACACATACAATTTAGTCTTGTCTTTTGAAATTCCCGCCATGACATGTGATGATTTTTCATACTCGCGTCCTCCCTCAAAATTATTGTATTCGCCTTCATGTAATTTCCCGTCGTGAGCGATGCTCGGATAGCCATGAAAGGCGTTCAATATATTCTCAGGAGCCACACCCCATGCAGACGGCAATAATTTTTGCTGTATCTCAATTTTATCGCCCACAGACAGTCCGTCCAAAGCATTGAGCTTAGAGTTTCTCAAATATATTACACATTCTGCATCGGAAGTCTGCAACGGAGCATCCGAAATTTCCAAAACCTCACACGGAATGTTATCTCCATTGACAATCCATTCAGACAGGGCTTTCACCTTTATATATTTCCCCTCTAAAGTCAATGTTTGAGAATTGAGGTTATTAAAGAAGATGCAATCACCATCAAACTCCGTCGCCCCGCTATTATAGCTGTCAATCACCACTTCAGTGTCGGTAGTTATTACTTTAGTGTCAAAATTTTGAAGAAAAACTTCCGCCTTCTTATCAGAAGTAATAACGAGCAACGAACGTCCGCCACGATGATGGGTCATTTGTCCGTTTGTTACGTTCGCCCCTATGCAAATTCCTTGTTCATAAACAAAAAAATCGTGGTTCCACGCCACTCTGACATTATGCCCGTCGTATGAATTCTCGCGATAATGTGTCATTACATCCCAACGGTCTACATCAGGCACCATGTGACGGCTCACAACATTCTCCACTTTGTTGTATTCATTGGAGAGGTCGATAGTCGTATACCAAATAATGAGCGGCATGTCAGGGTATATTATTTTCATATACTCCATACCCGGCCCGACATTGTAGCATGCGACAGTGTCTGCCGCGCCCCACTCCGGATTGGCATACACCAACGCAGGCACTGCCATTAATGACAACGCGCAGATTAAAGATTTCTTAAATTTACACATATAAAAAGGTTTAGTTAGATTTATCTGCAAATTTAAGAAATATCCAAAACCGTCAAAACATTATTAATATTTTGTTACATATTTTTAAGCGTCATGTGCCAATAAAAACTCCCTGCGACAAGAACCGGCAACTCCCACATGTACAACTAAATCGTCACTCCTCCTATTATTTCGCCAATCGACGAGATATTATGCCTCTGCAAATACTCTTCCAAATAATCTATTATTTTCATTGTAATTGCAGGATCAATAAAATTAGCCGTGCCAACTTGTACAGCTGTAGCCCCCGCGAGAATAAACTCCAAAGCGTCTTTACCGTTCATAATGCCGCCAAGCCCAATAACAGGGATTTTCACAGAATGCGCCACCTGATAAACCATTCTTACGGCAATCGGACGAATGCACGGACCGGATAATCCTCCCGTCACAGTCGACAAATAAGGCCTGCGCGTTTCCGTATCGATAGCCATTCCTAAAAAAGTATTGACAAGAGAAACGCTATCAGCACCTTCCGCCTCTACCGCACGCGCTATTTCTGTAATATCAGTGACATTCGGTGACAGTTTAACTATCATGGTTTTTCCGAATGCGGCTCTTGCCGCCCTAACCACTTGAGATGCGCCGGCACATGTGGTTCCAAACGCCATTCCCCCCTGTTTCACATTCGGGCAAGATATATTCAATTCAATGGCATGAATCTTGTCAAGAACGTCAAGTTTCTCACATACAGCCACATAATCTTCCACTTTCGCGCCTGAAACATTCACAATAACTTCTGTGTCCAAGTCCTTTATGCGCGGATATATATGCTCAATGAAATAATTCACTCCTTTATTTTGCAGCCCGACAGCATTCAGCATTCCTGACGGAGTCTCAACCATGCGCGGATAAGGATTCCCCTCTCGATGATTGATTGTAGTACCCTTTACGATTATTCCGCCAAGACGGTTCAAATCAATAAAATCCGCAAACTCCACGCCGTAGCCAAATGTACCGGACGCGGTCATCACCGGATTTTTTAAATACAAATCCTTTATATTAACTTTCAGATTTCCCATTTCAATCGTTTTATATTAAATACAGGTCCTTCTGTACACACACATACATTGCCTTTGTCTGAAGTGTCTTCCACACAGCAAAGACAAGCCCCGACACCACAAGCCATACGGTTTTCGAGCGACACCTCACATTCAATGCCATTTTTCGCTGCATAACGGGCTATCGCTTTCATCATTGGCATCGGTCCGCAACAATAAATGAAATCCCACGACAAATTCAAAGCAGAATTATAAGTTATCAGTCCTTTCTCTCCGGCAGAACCATCTTCTGTAGAGCAATATACAGTACCTATATTGTTGAACAAGTCCAATTCAAGCAAATCACTGTCCCTACGCGCACCCAAAAGAAAATTCACGCCATAGCCCTCTTCCGCCAATTCCGTCCCTAAATAATACATAGGAGCGACACCTACGCCACCGCCTACTAATAATACTTTCGCGTCTTTTCCGCCGGGGCGTGAGAAGCCATTCCCCAAAGGAAGAACAAGATTTAATTTCCGGTAATTTTCCATCTCAATAAGAGCTTTTGTGCCATTGCCGGCATTTCTTATCAAAAGCCACAATGTATTGTCAGCCCTGTCAATATAATTGATAGATATCGGCCGTCTTAGAAAAGTGGATTTCGAATCCGGCACTTCCACTTGAACAAACTGTCCGGCGACAGCACGCACAACATCACTCCCATCGACAGGAGAAAGTTTTAAGAGAGAATAATTCTCGTTAATTCTCCTGTTTTCTTTAATAAAAAAATCACATATATATTTTTTCATAAACGCATCAATGCTTTATTCTTTCTCATCATTGTTGTTTTCTGTATTGATTCGGAGTATAACCCACATTTCTTTTAAACAGCCTGTTGAAATGCTGCGGGTATTGAAACCCCAATTCGTATGCAATCTGGCTGACATTCTTTTCCGTACCGAGTATTTTCTCTTTAGCAATATCTATAATTTTGCTTTGCACATATTCTTGAGCAGTTTTCCCTGTCTCTTTTTTTATCAAATCCCCAAAATAATTGGATGACAAGCAGACTTTATCGGCAAAATATTTAACCGTAGGCAATCCCTCATCCAACTGTCTGTCGCTCACAAAATACTCATCAAGCAACGACTCAAACCTCGCTAAAATATCCCTGTTGGCCACAGAGCGCGTAATAAATTGCCGCTCGTAAAAACGCATACAATAATCCAACAGAAGTTGAATGTTTCTTGCGATAAGCCGTTTACTCAATTTATCAACCGGTTGCCTCAACTCTGTTTCTATATTATCCAAACAGTCAATGATGATTTTTTTCTCGTCCTCAGACAAATGCAAAGCCTCCGCCGAAGAATACGAAAAAAACGAATATGATTTGATTTCCTGCCCTAAAGAAGTCCCTTTAATAATATCAGGATGAAACAGTAATCCTTTAGCCATTGGCTTTTTATTGCTGTCCATTTTAGTTTCCACCACTTGTCCCGGCGCAAAACTGACAATAGTACCCTCCTGATAATCATAAACTTGTTTTCCATACAAAATGTCACCACATTTCGTATCTTTCAAAAACAAGGCATACACCCCGTAATTTATTATGAAACGCGTAGGAAATTTTGTGGCTTTCGCCAAGTCTACAACACCAACAAGAGGATGTAGTGTTTCAAGCCCAAATAATTTATTATATTGGTCAATGGTGTCAATTTTTATAATCTTATCCATAAAGCGTACTTTCAATCAATACAAAATTAATGATAAAATTTAAATATTGTGCCGGGTAACAATCCAATCATGATTTTTTCAGCGTCAGTTGTATGCTGTCAGCCTCACTCTGTGTCAATACATAAGAAAAAAGCCTGTATGCAATGTCCGACAATTCATGATTTTCTCCATGCTCATTTAGCAGAGCCAAAACATCATCCTTAAATTCTGCCGACTGCCTGCGATACAAATACAACAAAGAGTCTTCTTTTTCCTTTGTCAGCATACTGTCAGCCTGCATGTCAAGATATTCTTTCTGTATACGATATTTCTCATTTACTGCGGTCTGACGCCTCATAAGCAATGAGGAGAGCAATTCATTGTCAGCCGTACCACGTATGATATAGCCATTCCGGCCTATCTCCATTTTCATTAATGAATCTGACAAAATAAAACAATATACACAAGAGTCGTCCAATGCCACATACGCCTCCGCTTTTCCGCAAAATCTTCCATTAAGCAAAAAACGGTTGTCAACCACTTTGGCACTGTCTATCAAAGCCACCTTCTCATACTCCGGAATGAAAACATACAGCGAAGCCTTATGAGCCACTCTCCCATTTACAAGTTCCACTTCAATACAATAACCCGGATTATCCTCTTTGCCACAAGCCGATAACGCCAAAAGGGATATCAGGAATATTGGCACAAAAATATCACGAATTATTCTCATCACTGACATAATCGAATTTATACAGATAAATTTGCTTGCCCCATATCATCTTTTTAGCTGATTTAATAGAATCATTATTGATGCTCATGGAATGTTTTGTTATGATAAAAGTCGTGGTGTCTTTTTTTATATCGACATATTCCTTTCCGCTAATTTCATATTCTATCGAGTCGTTCATGCAAGGTACTAACTGTACGACTTCGTTCGGGTTCAAATCATATAAAACAGCCGGTTCACTCAAGTTGCTTTTAAGAGTTACCCAACCATAATTTTCACGAACTGGAAACATAACACATATTATCGGAAAATATAAAATCACGAGCAATTCGAAATAACCTTTCCAAGACTTAGGCACACATGCTATCACCTGCGGAGCACACAATGCCAATATAGGAACCAAAGCATAATAATAACGCGGCATTTTCAACACCGACGCATATTGTATGAATATCATGCAAATGACAACAACGACAGGCAGCCAATGGAATGAATCAGACTTAACAAGACTGTTCCGGTTTTTGGAGAAAATTACAATCAGCAACACAAAGGCCATTATGAAAGCCCCATAAACCGTGAAAAATTGGAATATTATATCACGAATGAATACATATCTGAACATGTTTTTCATACTGCTGAACGCTCTTTCCCGATGTACTGAATCATGTAGCAGGAAATTAAAAAAGCCCGGATATAACAACCATGCCACCAAAACAGCAAATATGCCTGCAATGACAAGGCTCAAAATAAGACGGCTGTTCTTATATTTTAAGCATGCCGCAATAATTCCAAATCCCAAGACAATAACATATACAGCATTAAAATATCCCAAAGAAATTACATAGGCGATTGCCAATGACAATGAAACGACAAATCTTCCTGTGTTGATTGGCTTTCTTTCTCTTATGGATTGAACCAGCATAACACATATCAATGTCAACAATATTATGCCTGTTTCAGCCATTTGATATTCCCGAATCAATAATGTGTTTTTTATCGACATCCAATTTCCAAATGCAATGGCAAGTCCGGCCAATACCAACAAAATATCGGACTGAAAAATCTTGCGCAATAATTTGTACATGAAAAAGAATGACAATGAAAAGAATAAAATATTCAGGATACCTCCACGCCATGCAAATTCATGTACATTAAATTCGTCAAACCCGATTAAAGTCAACCGCAGAGCCATATAATACAGGCTTGCATGAGGGGCATCGCCATTATTTTTCCATAACCGGGCAATGTCGTCAACCGCGCCTTTCAGGCCGCCCTCATCATCAACAGTTATCATTTTCTTTAATTCCTCACCGGAATAAACACCATCGGGGACAGGCTGATTGTAATAATGATTGCACGTGCTAAGCATCAAAGAAAACACCTCATCCGAATGGAGCTGATTCTTTATGTTTATGTTATTTACACGAACAAAAAACAAAATCGAAAACAGCAGGACAACAAAAAAGATATCCGCCAATTTACGATTGGCAAAATAATAATCACTTAATCGTTGACATATTCTATCGTATATATTCTGTTTCGTTTTTCCCATAATAGCCCGTTTATTTACCTTGCCAACGACAAATTAACAGAAATTCCATAATTGCTGTTAGTTGTAGGATATGCTGTCGATGAAATCAAAGGCTTGTTAATTTGATGGTCAAAATAAGCGGAAAGAGTTATTCGTTTGCTAAGCACATAATTGGCTGTAAAGTTTATTGCTATGGATTTCGTGCCGCTTGTAGCCTGATTTGTACCCTCCTGAATACGACGAATAATAGATTGTGTATTTTGGAATGAGAAGTCAGCATTCAATGTCAAATCATTGCTTACGCCTGTCTGTTTCCCTTTCAACTTGAGCACAGTATTAAAATTAGCTATTTTATAGCCGGCACCTACTGTTATGCCCTTTTGTGTAGCCTCTACTAATTGCCCGGCATCCGAATTAAGCGACAAGGTGCGGCTGTCGCGGTATTCGGCATTCAATGTCAGATTGTTATAAAGTGTGGCAGATACGCCAATCAAAGGAGCGAACTTCTCGGTTATCGCTACTGACGATATGTTGTATGGAGAAGACGGCACAGGACGCTGCGTCAGCTCGTCAAGAGTAAAACCGTAATCGCCATCCACACCAATCCAATTCAAATAAGAAGTGAACGAGCCAACGCTGTATGTGCATTGATAGGCATGAGTAAGGGTAAGACTGCGAAATATTTTGTTTAAATTGCCAATCTTTACCAATCCGTCATAAGTGACACGCCAATTAGGCAATATCTGCGCCAACGACGGGAAAGGAGAAAGAGTAATATTGTTCGGATCCTTACCTGTATAAGCCGCAAGGAATGCCGGTATCATCACATCGCTGTTCGCTTGGTCAACACCGCCATTTGCGCTGTCGTAAACTTTACCGGCAAAAGATGTGCCCTCCAAAAATCCTGTGGAAGGATATTTCTTACCGGCATATATGCCCTCAAGTCTGTTAGCCACCTGTGGTATGTAGTTTAGGAATTTATTATATGTATCGCTATTATATCCGTCTTTTGCGGATGAGCCGCGCAATGCCGTTGAAATGGCACATGTGGTCATAGTAAAACTTCCCGTGCGTGTCACAGGCATATTGTCATACATGAACTGAATTTGGTTTGTGCGATTGTCGGTTCTGTTGGCTGTCAGCTGTATTTTCAAACCGCGTATAGGCTCCAACTGAAGCTCAAAAGTATATTCTGTGGTTTTTGCGAAAATTGCCGGAGTTGTAAGATTTGCGTCACGCAACAACCAGCCACGCTCTATTGCTTTGTCCAAATAACTTTCATCAGTGAAACCAAAAGCGAAATCCAATCCCGGCGACATCGGCCCGTAATTGCGGCTTTGTCCGAGCATATCGCCCACCTCCGGAATGAATTGGGATATGTTTGACGTATGAGTATCTCTCCACTTAAAACTTGCGTTGCGTACAGACATAGCCAAGCGGGCAGCGTGGTCGCCTATCTCTTTCCAAATATTTTTATCTTTTTTCAAGTCTTCGGTTATGACAAGTTTCACACTTTCTTTACCTGTAGTAAGTATCTGTATATTATTGTCATCGACAATCTTTGTTTTCAACGGGAACGGCTTTCCTTGCAAGGTGGTAGCCTTTATTATCAGTTTTTTGGTTCTGAGATTATGCCGCACATCAATCAACGTGTCTTTCAGTTGATATGTACGCTGGAATTTTCGAGGCTTTTTGGGCGTTGATTTTCGGGCATTGGACGCAAAGCGCTTGTTTACCTCCTTTAAATACTTACTTTTATTATACAATGTTTCAAAATTCAGTTTACCGTCGACATTCCATACCCCATTATTAGATATTGAGTTTCCGACAGTTTCGCCTTCTATCTCAGCGCCTCTATCCCATTGGTAGGTAGCATTATAACTTGCGTTTGCGTTTAAAAAGTCAAGAAATGGAATTTTGTTGAACGGAGCCTTATAGGTGGCCGTAAATGTTTGATCATAATTCCATGGCGTACCAAAACCTTTGATACTGTTCATCACCGTATCTTTCCATGCTTTATATTCGTCCGGAAATAATCTCTTGTTTACCGCACCCATCGCCTCCTCAATGCGAGCCATAGTGTTCGAGTTAAACGACAATGACAATGACTTGGTTATATTCCAATTAAGGGCAAACTGACGATCCCAATAAAAATTCTTGCTGACAGAAACAGGAATGTCAACATCCACATCGGCCTCATTACGCGACTGCATTTCATAGTAATAGCGTGTTATGTTTGTCAAAAAGTTGATAGAAGTAGGCAAATAATTCAGCTCCCACTCCTTGAAGAATTTAGCGTTTTTCGATTTGCTCTTCAATGAGGCAAATGGCTTTAAAGGCTTGAAATAAGGAGAATAACTATACTGGAAACTTCCGCGATAGTCATTGATATGCTCATACTCGACGGTTGGAGATATGTTTTCCTGCTTATTGAACGAGAAATTAAGCGTAAAGTTGGCAGGATCCCACGGCATCGGATTTTTACCCGAAACTCCAAAATTAAGGCCTGAAACACTAAAACTCTTCACCGTAGACTGTTCTATCGCATAATTCTTGATAGAGTCACGCTCCTCTTCTGTGGCAGCATTGTCGAGAGCGTCCTTCAAAAGAATATCTTGGTCGAGAGGATTATATTTCGGCGATATTTTTTCTTTGGTAAGAGAATAATATACCGGCGCTTTCAATTTCACTTTTTCGGGTAAAAATCGTCCGAAATCAACTTGAGTGGCAACATTATATTGCTTGTAATCGTCAAGACGGCGATTTGCCAAACTCTGATCTACTCCGCCAAATCCTACAGTTTCTATATGCCCGGCAAAATTGACAGTGGCAATATCGCTTATGCCGAGATTGACATTTGCCTTTGCCGCCCAACCTCCGTCTTCGTTGAAATCAGTCACTTTCAACTCATTCACCCATATTTCCCCGCTTTTTTCCTTACTTGAATTATTCCTCACTCCAATCATAATCACACGGACATCACTAAGCGAAGGATTACCGATGACACTCACTTTGTTCCCCTGATGAGCAGGGTCGTATTCCGAATATACAGTTGTATATGACACATCGCTCCCCTCCTCGTTCTTCGCTGAATTACGCGCTTTTTTCAAGTCGGTGAAAACGTCAAGGTTAATATCCATGAAATTTTCTTCCGGCCACACTATATATTGGTCGGTAGTGCTGTACGTATTATACAATCTCCCGCCCTGAAGATGTGGCGTAAGTTTCAAAGGGACTTCATACTCATAATAATTGTTTTTAATATCTGTGCCTAAACGCAAAAACACAGACAAGTCGCCATCAACCAAATCCTCATTTATGTCGTCTATGAAACGCTCGGCATGATTGAACATTTGCAACCGTTTGTACAAACGCAAATCCAATGTGGTGTTTTTATATACTGCACGAGCGTCGCCGGCTTTCAAATCCGTGACTTTCAACGACAAAGACTGCTCATTGAGCTGAGTGATTTGTGATTGTCCCGGGTCGACTATTCTATTGACACCCGGGGGCAATACATAATTGACCGGTTCACGCCCTGAGTTTTCCTCTATATTCACCACCGACATGTCGAGCTCTCCCTCTGCCGGGGTATCCGCGCGCGAATTGAGATTATAGTCATAAACACGCCAATCACCTCTCACCAACTCCAATGTGGCGAAACGCAAATGTGTGGTTTGAGAGAAACCGGTCATAAACATCCTTATGAATCTTATAGTAGAAAAATCGGAAATGGAACCTACCACTTTTTCGTAATCCTTCAAAGGAATTTTAAATTGGTACCATGTGACATCCGATGTCTGTCCGTTACGCAAAGTCACTGTCGAGGTTTGTTTGTCGGTAATATAATTTTGTCCCACCACCAAATCACTCTTCCGCAACGAAATATGATACTGATAGTATCTTTCATACTCATTAAGAGTATTGTCTTGATTTATATCTTCCACATCAGGAACACTCCGCGACGACTGATATAATCCGTCACGGTTGTCGTCCTCGCCAAGGGAATTGCCTTCCATTCCGTTATAATGCTTATAACGTTCAAGGATAGAAGCCTGCTGCTCGTCATAATCATATCCGCGATAATAATGGTAATTATCACCTGCAGGGTCGTTGAATGGAGAGAATTGGTCATCCTCAAGCTCCGCAATGGCAGCAGGCGACAATTTCAAGCGCAACTTCTCTATATAATCCTGATACGAAGAGAAAACATATTCGTCATCGTTCACCAATCCGTCAAGACCCACATCCTGATTAACACGCGCGCCGGCCGTATTGTCGAAAGCATAAGTCAAAGAGGTTTCTGTAGGCACACGCCCCCATACAGTTTCTCTCATATTCGAGGAACTGCCGTCGATAGGATTACCATTCTCATAAGCCTTATAGCCATCCTTTAAAATATCCTCGCTCACCTCTCCAAGATTAAAATACAAATCGCCCCCCGGATTATTATCCCCTTCCACCGAATAGGGATCCATCATCCAAAACTGTATGTATTCAATATTTGAGGTTTCAAAATCCGTATTGTCGAGCTTTCGCATAATCCCGCCCCAACGCTTTTCCGGATTGAGAAGATTAAAGTTCTCATCTATATTCTCCGCGTCAAGATTGTAAGGGCCTCTTTCATTCGGATAAAAAGACAGATTTAATGTTTGAATTGCCGAGGCCTCTCCATAATTAAGCTCGCGATTTGGCCATATTTCACGAGTAGTCACCTCTCTCACATACGGACTTGACAACTGCTCCAAATCATTACGCAAATAAGCCGGACACAACGATGAATTTCGTTGTATAAACATTCTGTCAATGTAATACCAAGCAAGCAGAGCCCGATTTTTACCATAATCCACATTATTCGAAAGCCCGGCTTCAGGGAACATGGCGTCGGCAGAAGAATCATACGGCGTGGAAGCGAGAAACCACGAATATGGAGAACGTATGTCGATTGTATTTTGGGATGATTCAAAATCATCGAGATACGAGCTCCCAGAATTGGTACCTGTTTTTTTCTTATGAGGGACAAGCTGCGCAAATTCTCCTTGCACACTCAATGTGGAAGGCGCAGTAGCATTTACAGTCGGAATTTTGTTGACAAGATTGGTAAGCCACATAAATTCCTTGTTATATGAGAAATTCATGCCCCATATAGTGTTGTTTATAAGCTCGTCACCAATATTTACCTTTTCAGTCAACGGCTTTTCGGAAAAGTGCATCACTGTGGCTCCAACATTGAAATCCTTGCTAAAAGCATAATTAAGGTCCAATCCCAGCAATGTTTTGCGTTGCATACTAAACATTGACTGGTTTTCCAACGACACACTCACGTTTGTTCCGGAATCAATTATACTCTGATTCAATATCGTGACAATACCCATATTGTAATCAACCGTATAATCGCTATTTTCTGTAAGTGTCACGCCTCCGGCTGTAACAACAACAGAGCCGCGCGGCACATTCATCGCGTTCAAGCGTATTTGTGAGCCGGAAGATGCCTGATATTCACCTTCCATTATAAATTTATTCTTATCCTGAAACTGTTTGGCCACAGTCTGGGTGGAATCATAAAGCTCATGGTACACATATTTTTCGGCTTCAGCCTTATTGGCAATCTTGCTTTCAAGATACGAGCCAAACGGTTCCACTACAGGAAATATGATTTTTCCCTGAGAGGAGATTACTGTATACCCTTCGATGAAATCATAGAATCCGTCAGGATTTGTTTCTTCATTCGAGTCCAAACGGTCCAAATTCAGCACACGCAACAAAGGAGTGCTTCTGATTGGATCTACAGGCAAATACTGCACGGCAGTCCCTGTTGTATCATTCAGGTATTTGATGTTGAGCTTGAAGTTTTGTTTCTGGACCTGATATGCACCAAGCGAATACACATTTTTCATCATCAAATCCCAATTCGCAAATTTGGGAGAAACGGTTGAGCCTTTCAACAGCTTAAGATATAATGACTGCTGCGTGTCAGAAACATCATTGGAAAATTCGCCAACCTGATAAACTTTTCCCTGATATGTGTATTCGTATGCGACGGCCAACACCTCATCAGCATTCAACGCGGAATTTAAGGAAATATATCCCAACGACGCGTTCAAACGATATTCAGAAGAAGAGAGCAGCCGTGCGCTTTCTATCTTCTCATAATCGCGTCCTCCCTCTATACCATAGGCAGAAAGCGGCTCAAGTATTTGGGACACCTGACTTATGTAGCGGGCATCAGGATAATTGGTTTTAATTTCAGACAACAGATTATTAGAGCTGTTATTAGGCACATCGGTCGACAAATCGGTAATCCAATGCGTATTAGACAGGATATGATTCTCACCCAAGTCCATAAAGCCGACAATATTTCGCGCCTCATCATACGTGCCTCGCTGATTCGTTATCCAAACCTCTATGCGCGTAATGCTGATGCCCGACGACACATACGGCAATTTTGAGGCAAACGTGTCATAATTGTCACGAAAATAATGGCTCAGAAAAAAATGCCTGTTTTTGTCGTAGTCATCGGCATTAATGGAGAAAGATGTTGTCTGCGCTCCGCCTTTGGTATTTACAGTCTGCGATTCCGAGTTTTGCTGCGACACAAGCGCGGTTACTGTCAACTTGCCAAACTGCAATTTTGTTTTCAGACCAAATAAAGCCGTGCTACCCTTAATCAGCGAAGAACCTGTAGTCATTGAAACATTTCCTGCCTCAATGCTTTTTATTATCTCGTCCTCTTTCCCCTCATATTGCAACTTAAGGTTCTGAGAGTCGAAATCAAAAGTGGCGTCAGTGTTATACGACATGTTGAATTTCAACTTGTCGCCTACCGACGCGTCAATAGTCGCCTGTATTTTTTGGTCAAAATCAAAGTAGGTTTTTCTGCGCGCGCTCGCGGGCAAAGCCGGATTGTCGGTCTTATTCGACTTGATTCCCATTTGCACCTGCACCGAACCTTGCGTTTTAAGTTGCACACCACCCGGCCCGAAAACCTTCTCAAGTGGGCCGAGAGAAAACTTCATATCAAAAATGTTGAATTTTTCTTTCCCCTTGTTTTCATATAATTCCGCATTTTTCTGACGATAATAATCCATCATCGATTTTCGCAGTTCAAGATTATTGTAATCGTCGGCAGACAATATGAAAGGTGTGCTTATCTCGCGATCTCCGATTTTTGTATGAATTATGTAACAATTAGTTTCACTGTCATAGACAGCCTCTGTCGTTATATTCGAGGGGTCTTTCAAATCTATAGCCTGCCTGCCGCTACCCAACAGCTCATCATATCCGGGTGTAATTGTAGGCCTTACGCCATAAGGCATTGCAGAAGTATCGCCATGTTCGCTGCTCTTTCCCGCAAAAACAGAAGGCGGTGGAGCTATTTCGGACTTTTTGTATTGGGCATATCCGAAAAAACTGCAAAAGAGGCACACTGCCCCCGCTGCAATAGGCAAAACATATTTTCCGAGATAAAATTTACTCATTCAGGCTATAATATTTTCAATGCCATTTTTATGGCGTCCTCCACTTTCATCAGAGGCTTGTCTTTCAGCAATTTGCCAACTGCTTTCTGCACAGCCGGGCGTGGAAAGCCCAACATGACAAGAGCTGCCACAGCCTCGTCGAAAGTTTCCGAACTTCCTTCTAATTGTACTAATAACGTATTATTACCTGATTTTATTTTATCTTTCAAATCTACAATTATTCTTTGCGCCGTTTTTGCGCCGATGCCTTTAACCAATTTCAGCTGATTGACATTGCCTGAGGCTATCACCGCCTGCAAATCATCGGCCGACAGTGAGGACAAAATCATCCGGGCAGTGTTCGGCCCTACTCCGGAAACCGAAATCAGCAGCATAAACATTTCCCGCTCAATTTTGTCGGAGAAGCCATATAGCACATAAGCGTCTTCCCTTATTGCCTCATATACAAACACTTTGACATTCCTCTGATTCTGCAATGCCGTATATGTGTTTAATGAGATGTTAAGCATATAGCCGATTCCGTTGCAATCGACCACCATGTATGCCGGCGTAATCTCCGCCACATCGCCTTTTATATATTCCAACATAAGATATCAAATATATCGCAACAAAGATAAAGCAAATCCGGTGCAGAATATATTATTTTATCTCACCTGACAACCCGGTTTAACCTCACCCTGTGGACCGATTACGACTAATGATCCGTCTGGATTCTCCGCCGACAAAATCATTCCTTCCGACATTACCCCTTTCAGCTTACGGGGCTCAAAATTAGCAATAAAACAGAGCTCCTTTCCAATCAAATCCTCAGGCTTATAATACTTGGCTATGCCGGAAACTATGGTACGTCCCCCCATTCCGTCATCAATTTTAAATTGAAGCAATTTATCCGCTTTCGGGACTTTCGCGCATTCCAACACTTTACCGACACGGATGTCAAGTTTCAAGAAATCATCATACGGAATGTTCTCCGCAACAGGAGCCGGCTTGAAGTCATTCAGTTTATTGGCCTCTTTCGTGTCGTGAAGTTTTTTTATCTGCGCCTCAATCACATCGTCCTCTATCTTTTCAAACAACAGCTCCGCCTTGTTTATCGTTTGTCCGGAAGCTATTATGTCGACATCTCCCAAACGGTTCCAATCGCACGCCTCCATGTTCAGCATACCGCGCAAACGCTTCGACATAAACGGCAAAAACGGCTCAAACGCGATAGCAAGATTTGCCGTGATTTGCATCGCAATGTTAAGAATTGTGTCTACCCTCGCCATATCTGTCTTGGCAATTTTCCACGGCTCAGTATCCGCAAGATATTTGTTTCCGATACGGGCAAGATTCATCGCCTCCTTCAAAGCGTCACGGAAACGGAATGTGTCGAGATATTTTTCAAGATTCTGCTTTACATCCGCGAACTCTTTCAACGTAGCATAATCATAATCAGTAAATTCACCCGCATTCGGCACTACCCCGTTATAATACTTATGAGTAAGCACTATCGTGCGGTTCACGAAATTACCCAATATTGCGACAAGCTCATTGTTATTGCGAGCCTGAAAATCTTTCCACGTAAAATCATTGTCTTTAGTTTCAGGAGCGTTAGCTGTCAATACATAGCGCAAAACGTCCTGTTTGCCGGGCAAGTCGCGCAAATATTCATGCAGCCATACAGCCCAATTACGCGATGTGGATATTTTATCCCCCTCAAGATTCAAGAACTCATTTGCGGGGACATTTTCCGGCAACTGATACGAGCCTTCCGCCATAAGCATAGCCGGAAAAACAATGCAATGGAATACGATATTGTCTTTACCTATAAAATTGATTATACGGGTATCCTCGCTTTTCCAATATTTTTCCCATGTGTCAGGCAAAAGCTCTTTTGTGTTTGAGATATATCCTATAGGAGCGTCAAACCACACATACAGCACTTTGCCTTCCGCTCCTTCCACAGGAACAGGCACACCCCAATCCAAGTCGCGGCTGACGGCACGCGGCTGCAATCCCATATCAAGCCATGATTTGCATTGCCCGTAAACGTTGGGCTTCCATTCTTTATGCTCCTCAAGAATCCATTTACGCAATTTTGGTTCCCATTTATCCAAAGGAAGATACCAATGCTTCGTTTCTCTCAACACCGGTTTGTTGCCTGTTATAGCAGAATGCGGATCTATCAAGTCGGTAGCGTTCAACGATGTTCCGCACGCCTCGCATTGATCGCCATAGGCGTGGTCATTCTTGCAATGCGGACATGTCCCCACAATATAACGGTCGGCAAGGAACTGATGAGCCTCCTCGTCATAATATTGCATCGATGTCTTTTCTATGAACTCGCCTTTATCATATAATTCACGGAAAAAGTCGCTTGCGGTCTTACAATGAATTTTAGAGGTGGTACGTGAATAAATATCAAATGATATTCCGAACTCCTCGAATGAGTCCTTTATAATCTTATGATAACGGTCAACTATATTCTGCGGAGTTACCCCCTCCTTTTTCGCCTTGATTGTGATGGGGACTCCATGCTCATCCGAGCCTCCTATCATAATGACATCCTCACCTTTAAGACGCAAATATCTGGTATAAATGTCAGCCGGAACATAGACACCGGCCAAATGTCCTATGTGAACAGGCCCGTTAGCGTATGGCAAAGCCGTTGTTACTAATGTGCGTTTGAATTTCTTCTCCATATTTATTTTCATTTTATTTCAACAAAAAGCGGTTGCCTGACGACAAGCAACCGCAAAGTTAACTATTTATATTCAATTTGCTAAATAAATAAAGAGCCTATCTGATAAATGACAAACGCGAACAACCATGCCACAAACGTATTATAGCAGAGGGTGAACACCCCGTATTTCCAACTCCCCGTTTCTTTCACTATCGCTGTCACAGTGGCGATACACGGCACATAAAGAAGCACAAACACCAAGAAGCAGAATGCCACCAACGGTGTAAAATCCGGTTGTCCTGTACGGGGATTAACCTCCTGTATCCGTTCAGCCAAAGCCGCTTCATCGGCAGCATCATCGCCACTGTAAAGCACTCCTATCGTCGACACCACCGTTTCTTTTGCCACAGTTCCGGAAAGCAGAGAGATGGTCATCTTCCAATTGAAGCCAAGCGGTTCGAATACAGGCTGTATGAACTTGCCTATCCGCCCGAGATAAGAATTTTCCGTAGCGGCTATTTTTTCTATTGCAGCGTCGTCCAAATTACCGGAAACATGAGTTTGCGCATATTCCACGCGGCTTTCTTCTATCTGCTCTGCATTAGGACGCGGAAAATAGCTCAACAGCCAAATTATAAGGCTTGCGACAAGAATAACCCCACCCATTTTTTTCAAATACTGTTGGCCTTTAGCCCACATGTGGCGCATTGTGGCTTTCATTGTGGGGATACGGTAAGGCGGCAACTCCATTACAAAAGGCGTTTCATCTTTCTTGAAATGGAACTTGCGCAACAATTTTGCCGTAATCACGGCAACAATCACTCCCAAAGCATACAGCCCCAGCAACACCAAACTCGCATGGTTCGGGAAAAAGGCTCCCACCAAAAGCAGATAGATAGGCAACCGCGCACCGCACGACATGAAAGGGTTAATCAATATGGTAATCAGCCGGCTGCTTTTGCTTTCTATGGTGCGGGTGGCGATAATGGCAGGCACGTTGCAGCCAAATCCCATAATCATCGGAATGAACGATTTGCCGTGAAGCCCTATTTTGTGCATAATCTTGTCCATGATAAAAGCCGCGCGGGCCATATATCCGGAATCCTCCATAAAAGAGATGAAAAAATAAAGTATCAGTATATTCGGAAGAAACACAATAACGCCTCCCACACCTCCGATTACTCCATCCACAAGCATGTCCTTAACCGGTCCGTCTGGCAAATATGTACCTATCATGTCGCCAATCCACCCGACAAGCGCGTCTATCCAGTCCATAGGATACTGTCCAACCTCAAATGTCGCCCAAAACATCAGCCACATAAGGAATATGAATATCGGAAAACCGAAAATACGGCTTGTCACCACAGAATCTATCATTGAAGTAGTCTTTGACTCTTCTTTCTCCGACTCTTTAAGAGTTTCGCGCAACGCACCGGAAACAAACCCATACTTCGAGCTCGCGATCGTAGTGGCGATGTCTTCTTTATGCGTTTCCTCAATACGCGCCACAAGCTCGTCGCGCAGTTTCCTTATCTCTTTGTAATGAGGTAGTTTGCACAGCATCGACACTACTTCCTTGTCGTCTTCAAGCAATTTTATGGAAAGATAGCGGGCGGAGAAGTGCATGTCAAGCTCATTCTCCTTTTTCAATGCGGTCTGTATCTCTTTTACCGCAGATTCTATATCGTTGCCAAAACCGATATGCACATGCCTTACAACCTCATTGCGTCCCTCATAAACCTCGATTATTGTGTCGAACAGCTCATGTATTCCTCTTCCGGTTTTCGACACGGTAGGCACCATCGGCACACCTATCATCCTCGACAAACTCTCATAATCAAATTCCACCTTGCTGCGCTCAAGTTCGTCATACATATTCAAAGCGATGACCATGCTGCGATCCATGTCGATAAGCTCTGTCGTAAGGTAAAAATTGCGTTCGAGATTAGATGAGTCAACAACGTTGATTATCACATCGGGAACTTCGTCGTGAAGATAGCGTCTTACATATAATTCTTCCGGAGAATAGGCCGACAGCGAGTATGTGCCGGGCAAATCAACGATATTGAACAAATACCCCTTATATCTCATCGTTCCGGTCTTCGCGTCAACAGTCACACCGCTATAGTTGCCCACATGCTCTTTGGAACCCGACGCGAAATTGAAAAGAGAGGTCTTGCCGCAATTAGGATTGCCTATCAGCGCGACGTTGATAGTGCGTCGCTCCTTGTCGAAAGTGTTGATGAAACCGTCGCCATCCTCGCTGATAAAAGCCACATCCTGAGGAGGAGTGAAATCCCCGTCGGCAGGCTCTTTTATCACCTCTATCAAATCTGCCTCCGCTCGGCGCAAAGAAATCTCATAGTCCAGAATCTTATATTTTATGGGGTCGCGAAGCGGCGCGTTGAGCTCCACCAAAATTTTCTTTCCTTTCACAAACCCCATTTCCATGACACGCTTGCGGAAAGAGCCGTGACCCAATATTTTAACAATGACACCGGTTTCGCCGGTTTTCAAATCAGATAACCTCATACACTAATCTTTTCAAGTGCAAAGGAAACAATATGCCTCCGTTTATGAAAATATATGGGCTGCTTTCTTTGGAATCAGTCCAAACAATAACATTATTTAACAAGACGCTCCCGTATTATCTTGCCGGAGGTAGTCATCTTGAGCAATGGCACGGCAATTATATCCTTAGGCACGCTATAGGCCGGAAGAATATTTTTCAGCCGCGCCAAAAGCGAATATTTCTCCTCTTGGGAAATTCCGCCCTTCTCAATCACCAATATGATTTCTTCTCCCCATTTCTCCGACCGCCGCGAAGCGATATAAAACCTGCAATCCAACAGCGGCGCGATTTTTTGTTCTATCTCTTCCGGAAACACCTTTATGCCGCCTGTGTTTATCACATTGTCATATCTTCCTTTCCAATAGAAAGACGTGGAATCAAGGAGTTCCACAATGTCGTTGGTGACAATGCGGCGGAACGACATTTGCGGAGCGTCGATTACGAGGCATCCCCTCTCATCCGTTGAAAAAGAGAATGACGGCAAAGACCTGAACGGGCGCAATTCCTTGTCGATTTTAGCAAGAGCCACATGCGAGCAGGTTTCGGTCATTCCATACGTGGAATAAGCGTCGACTCCACTGTCGGCAAGCGCCAATCTCAAGCTGTCAGTCACAGCTCCGCCTCCGACAATCATTGTCCTCACATATTGCAATCTGTCGCTATGCCCAACCAAATAACGGGCTTGCGACGGCACTACGGCGACAAAGTCGAAAGGCTGTCCGGAGTATCCTTCAAGCGGACGGTTGGAAGGCCGCTCTTCCACAATCTCCGCGCCCGCCTCTATTGCCCGGACAATCATCATCTTGCCGGCTATATAATCAGGCGACAAGCAAAGCAGCAAACGGCTGCCGCCGTCAAGACCGAAAAAATTGTTGGTTGCCCGTGCCGACTGCAGCATGTCGCTTTTCAGCAAATGTATCTCTTTCGGCTTGCCCGTAGAGCCGGAAGTATGCCCTATCACAAAATCACCGGCATCAAACCAACTCTCAAGAAAACCGCAAAATGCGGATGATGCCACTCCTTTTGCCTCCTCCGCATTCCTGCATATCCTATTGTTTATCCTCAGTTCCATTCCTTTGTCAATTCACGCCGTCGAGCAGCACGAATGCCGCCCAATAGTAGGGATTGGCGTATTTTTTCTCGCGGACAATCTCGAAGGCGGGCTTGTCGTCATATTTCTGTTGGGCTGGGGTGTACTCTATTCTTCTCTCCACATCCAATTCCCGCAAATATCGCTGCGCCTCATGCAAAGCTCCGTATTTGTCCATTCCGGAAAGCAGGTTGCCGTAGAACCGCGTCATCAGCAGCCGAGTGGCGTTGTCGTCCACCTTCCACAGGCTCATCAGCAGCGTGTTGGCTCCGGCTTTCTTGAAGCCGCGCTGCAGCCCGAACACCCCGTCGCCCGAAATCTCGCCAAGTCCGGTCTGGCAGGCCGACAACGCCACCAAGTCGAGGCCGCGCAAGTCCAACGCCGATATTTCTTTGGCCGTCAGAATGCCGTCGTCCACGCCGTCGGGCAGCGGCAGTCCTCGCAACGCCGTGTTTGCTCCGGAGAACAGCAGCCCGGAGCGTGTCAGAGCCTTGTCCTCAGCCACGGCCGCCGGCATGTCGTCGCCGAGAAAAACGAGGTTGTCGAGCCGCGCCGCTTCGCGCTCCGTCCAATAGAAGCCGTGCGTGGCTATGTGCATGGCGTTGACCCCCTTGCCCGACAGGGCTTTGAACGACGCCTCCGTGCCTGTTGTGTCGGTGTACAGCTCTGTGTTTATCCTTGCCGTCACCAAAGCCATGTCGATGTCCTCAGCCTCCGTTTTTGTGCCGGGCAGATATTTCACGCCGTCGCGCAGGTTGAGGCTGTCGGCAACGGCGCGGCTTTCCTCCTTCCACAGGCCGGTCTCCTCCGCGCGGTACTTGCGGCTGTTGTTGACTATCACTGTGGTATCGGCGTCATACCTCAGTCCGCCGTACACTGCCGCCTGCCGCACATCTACGGCGTCCCTGCGCAAAGCCAGCTGCCGGGTCGACGACAGCCGCCGGTAGTCGCGGATGTCGGAGTTGTAGATACTGTCGTTGGCCGGAAGGTTTTCTATCGGGATGTTGTAGAGCTCTCCCGAAGGTGAGAAATATACAGTGCTCACACCCTCCATCTCCCCCTCCAACGGTTTCCATACAAGGTCGTAGAGCATCGGTGACGACAGGTAGAAATTCTTGTCCATGTCCGTCAGTTGCCGCTCCTCGAACAGCGGCACCATCTTCGGCGAGGCCATATCGCCACGCAGACAGTAGGCGGCATACATCACGCTGTCACCACGCAGCGGAAACGACACGAACTCAACGGCCATTTCGCCGTCGCCAAGCCGCTGCCTCACCTGCTTCCAATCGATGACGAGATTGGCGGTATAGTCGCCGTATGCTTTCGAGCGTTGCACCAGCTGTCGCTCCAAGCCTTGCGCCACCCGCTCAAGCGAGTCAACATCGAGCGGACGATTCTCTATGGACATCTCATACAGTTTGTTGATTTGCAGACGCAAATTTTTCAGATTGCTGTAGATATTCGCAACCTCCTCATCACCGCTTTCTTTGAGCAGCGTGCTTAGCTCCATTTCGCTGTTGAGCAACAGCCCTTTCGCCATCAGCGCGCCGTTGTAGCCGTTCTCCGTCAACGAGTCCGACGGCATATCGTAGGCAATCGAATGGATTGTCCCCTCAAACCATGCCTTATATTGTTCCCAAAACAAATTTCTCTCCTTCGCTGTCAAATCTGCAAAAGTCCGCCGCACAATCCCTTTCAACACTTCTGTTGCCTCAACGCAATACTTCGTAGCGTCAGCATAGCCAATCTTCCAATTATATGTGGCCAAGTTTTCCAATGCCTTAGCGGTATAAGGATGATTTTTACCAACCGAATTTGCTGTGAGAATCAATGCTTCACTTCCCAAACGTATTGCCTCAGAATAGTTCCTTAAATAGTAATTATATTTCCCAAGATTGTTTAAAGAAGTCGCGTAATCAATGGACTTTTTTCCATACGCTTTCTCTCTTATTTTCAATGCTTCAGTCCCAAGTTGTACAGCCTCAGAATAATTCCCCACTAAGGAGTTGTAAAATGCTAAATTATTTAAATATGTAGACGTGTTAACATGTCCTTTGCCAACTATTTGTTCTTCAATATCTAATGCTTCTTTTCCAACACGTATCGCTTCCTCATAATTCCCCGAATATGCATAACATGCTGCTAAAAGATTCAAATAGTCTGAATCAGGATGATCCCTTCCATTTGCCATTTCGTCAATTTTCAAAGCATTTTTTACTAAATGCAAAGCGTTGTTATAATTGCCCATAACAAAATAATCTTGCGCCAATCTGTACAATGATAATGCATAATATGGATGATTTTTACCTAACATCTTTTCTCGTATATCTATCACCTGCAAATCAATACGAAAGGCCTCTAAATAATTTCCAAGTTGGAAATTTCTAGAAGCCAAGTTTGCCAATGCAGTTGCGTATGCAGGAGATTCTTTTCCAAATAATTTTTCCTGAAGAGCTAAAGCCTCATACGTTAACCGCATTGCTTCTGAATAATTTCCTAATGAAAATTCATACGATGACAAACTAATCAAAAATGTTGAATACTCAGAAGATTCTTTACCGTAGACTTTTTCAAACACAGTCAAGGCCTCAGAAACTAAATGTTTTGCTTCTGTATAATTACCAAGATACGAATTATAAGATGCCAAGTTTGCCAAAGAAATGGCATAATCAGGATGTTCTTTACCTACCAAATCTTTCTGAATATTTAAAGATTCTGACACCAAACGTATCGCCTCCGAATAATTCCTAAGATTGGCATTATATAAAGCCAAATTATTTAAAGAAGCTGCATAACTAAGAGTTCTATTGCCATATAATTTTTCATCTAAACTCAACATTTCCGCACCTAATCGAACAGCTTCCTTATAATTACCTGACAAATTATAATATGATGCTAAATTATATAACGATGCAGAATAAGCAGGCGACTCTTTCCCAAATATCCGTTCCCGAATATCCAAAGCCTCAGAAACAAGTCGTATTGCATTATCATAATCTCCTGATGATTTATACCATGTCGACAAATCGTTAAGTAATGTCGCATAAACCGGACTTTCTTTTCCAAATGACTTTTCACATAGCCCCACAGCTTCTGTTCCTATACGGATTGCTTCCGAATAATTTTCAGACGAAGCATAATATGATGCCAAATTACTCAAGGCCGTACAATATGAGGTATGTTCTTTCCCATATACTTTTTCTCGAATGACTAATGCCTCCTTAATGAGAGGTATAGCTTCATCATCATTGCCTAAAGCATGGTGATAAAACGACAAATCATTAAGAATTAATGCGTAACCGGGACTGTCCTTTCCCAATACTGTCCCGGCTATGCCTAAAGCCTCCGTGCCTAAACGCACGGCTTCTGTATTATACCCCAATAAATGGTTATATTTTGCCAAATAGCCTAATGATGTGACATATCCAACGTTTTCTTTACCCAACACTTTTTCACAAATGGACAAAGCCTCCGCACTTAAATTCAATGCTTCTTTATAATTACCGTCATTGCCTAAATCATCCGCTTTTTTTAAAAGTGACGAAGCTATCAGTTGCTCGACATCAACATACAATGACTGCGCTAACGAGTTGATTATGGAATCTGTGGAATTTGCGCTTTTAAAAGTTTCTTCCAAGTAAGAACGGGATTTCATCAGACAGTCCAAAGGATCGCCACTTGAACCACTCTTGGCTATAGAAGTATAGTCACACGCTATGTAAAAAGACAAATATGTCCTATCCTTGTCCAACTTTTCCGACAAATCGTATGCCTCAAGCAAACTGATTAAAGCATCTTTATATAATGACATTTGGCTATATAGAATGCCTAAGTCAGTTATAGCTGCAATATATTTTTCTGAACATTTACCATCAGTGTAGCGAAGCACATCAACTTTGAGTTTCTGATATTTCAAAAAATTTGCAGAGTCACCCAATTGGAAATAGCAATCGGTAATCCATGATATTGAATTTCCATAAAAGATATGGTTTTCGCCCAATACCGATTTTTCTATTTCGGCACATTGAGTGAGGTATTCGAGGGCTTTTGCGTAGTCGCCTTGATTGAAATATTCCATTCCGATTTGCGACAATGAGTCGGACTTGGCCGTAAGGCGGCGGTCGACAGGAGCGAAACGGTAGTTGGCATCAATACCTGCGGCAGTGGCAGTGTCGCCCAATTTGTAAAAACACGATGCAAGCCACATTGAGGAATAGTCACGGCGATTGCTTGTTGGGTCGATTTGCGCATTGTCGAGGCTGTCGGATTTTGCGAATAGCGGTATCGCCTCGCGGTATTTCCCCTTGTTGTACAAATCAACACCGGCGGCAAACAGCGCGTCCGACTCCGCCGACGGCTGCGTAAGCATCTGCGCCACAGCGGAAACCGCAATCCCTACCAATATCATACCGAAAATAATGCGCCTCATAATAAATTGATTTAAAACGTAATTATCTAATTAAGTTTATTTGCAAATTGACCGTCAACATAACAGCTTGACAGGCAGTAGAGAGTGTATCTAAACTCTATTATTTGCCGGCGATGCCAACCCCGTGGGTTGTTGTAGCGTAACCCACGGCCTTATCCGTGGAAAACAGGCATACAAAATCATCGGCCTCCATAACCGTCACCTACCACAAGCTGCGCTCCGCATAGCTACGCTTGCATGGGGTTACCGACCCGGAGCCTCCACGAGGCTCTCTTATTCTGAAAATCTGTTCCCGTTTTCATAGGGCTAAGTCCAATAACACACTTACAATTTATAATTTTTCAAAGTTGCCATTTTAGCTTTGACACAACCTCTTTGTTCCGATAACCGACGGCTTTAGCCGCAGGTTGCCTGCCAACAGACTCTACATATAACAATATATTGACATGTCAATGTCCTGTCAACTCTTATATCGAACTTATGTCATTTTCAAAAATAGCTAATTTCCACGATATAGCGAAATCCCCAATGAAAAATTTTCAAAACTCTCTGCGCTTCGCTTACCGCAAGATCTCTGGAGTGCCACTACTGCGCGGCTGACTATAAGCCCCTAACCATATAAACTTATAACCAAATTAAACCCGTAACCTGCCTCATCTGTGATACCAAACCCCTCCGGGTCTTCGACCCACCTCCCCTATTTGCTCCGCCGCAGGCTCCGCAAACAGAGGATGACATGCCGTGATGTCAGCCTCGTCGGAGCTGTTGATACGTATCGCAAACCACACACATACAAGCATCCACAGAATTCGAAAGTCGTAGCATCATTGCCATTCGAGGGCGGGGAAGCTCCATGCGGCAGACGGGTCGTAGCGGAGTGAATCGCCAACAACGGAAAGCGGCGAGCCGATATTGTTGACATACAACGCTCCTGTACCCAATCCTTGCGGCATGTCGGCACCCATACGAGCCGTCCACTGCGCTATGGCGTTCAGCCCAACATTCGACTCCAAAGCCGACGTAATCCATCCGCCGATACCGCGCACGGCAGCCTGTTGCATCCACATCTGCGAGCCGGAGAATCCTCCCACCAACGCCGGCTTCAGTATTATATACTTGGGGCGCACCGCATCGAGCATCTCACCCATTTTCTCAGGAGTGAATATTCCTATAAGCTCCTCATCCAATGCAATGTCGATCGGCGAGCCGGCACACAAACGGCGCATCTCCTCCCATTGCCCGGCCTTTATGGGCTGCTCAATGGAATGAATGCCGTATTTGGCAAATTCCGAAAGCCGTTGCGGCGCGTCGGCAGGCGTAAAACCGCCATTGGCATCAAGACGTATTGTCAGCGTGTCGGCGGAATAACAGGAACGAATGAATTTCACCATTTCCAACTCGCTCTCAAAGTTGATTGCACCTACCTTTAGCTTTATAGTCGTAAATCCCGCCTCTATCTTCTCTTTTATCCGCGACAGCATCTCTTCCTTACTGCCCATCCACACAAGTCCGTTGATAGGTATTCCCACCATGCCTTCTGTGAAAGCCGAAGGAAAAGGCTGTCTGCGTCCACCGTTTGCGATATCATATATGGCTGTTTCCAAGCCGAATTGAATAGAAGGATAACTTTGTAAATCAGTAGCCTCACCACGCCCGATGTTCGCGCAAAGCTCCTTAAGTTTGTCCTCATATTCCGGCACGTCGTCGGCCGAAAGTCCGCGAAACACGGCACACTCGCCGATACCGTACACGCCGGGCGCACTCTCATCCTCCAAACGCAAGAAATAGGTTTCCTTTTCGTGAAGCACACCGCGCGATGTGCCTGCCGGTTGCTTGAATTTCAGCACATACCGGCAATAATTAGCTTTCATCGCCTATCCCGGAAATTTAGGAAACTGATCAAAATCAGGGTCGCGCTTCTCCAAGAAAGCATTTTTGCCCTCTTGGGCCTCATCCATAAGATAGTACATCAGCGTGGCGTCGCCCGCCAATTCCATCAATCCGCGCTGCCCGTCGAGCTCGGCGTTCAGGCAACGCTTAATCATACGGATAGCAAACGGGCTGCGCTTCATAATCGTTTCGCACCATTCCACAGTCTCGTCCTCCAACCGCTCGAATGGCACCACTTTATTAATCATACCCATTTGCTCCGCTTCTTTCGCTGTGTATTGACGGCATAAGTACCAAATCTCACGCGTCTTTTTCTGCCCCACGCATCGCGCCAAATAAGAAGAGCCGAAACCACCGTCGAAACTGCCGACTTTCGGCCCTGTCTGGCCGAAACGCGCGTTTTCAGACGCTATCGACAAATCGCACACCACATTAAGCACGTTTCCTCCGCCTATGGCATAGCCGTTGACCATCGCAATGACAGGCTTTGGGATTGAGCGTATCATTTTATGCAAATCGAGCACATTCAAGCGCGGGGTGCCGTCGCTGTCACGATAACCGCCCTGCGTCTTGTAGTTTTGGTCGCCGCCTGAACAAAAAGCTTTGTCGCCCGCTCCCGTCAACACTATCACCCTGATATCTCCGCGCTCGCGGCAAATGCCGAAAGCGTCGAGCATCTCAGTGTTTGTCAACGGACGGAAAGCATTGTAGACCTCCGGGCGGTTAATCGTGATTTTCGCTATGCCTTTGTATTGCTCGAAAAGAATATCCGTATATTCTTTTATTGTCCTCCAATCTCTTTTCTCCATGTTGGTATATACTTATTTATCTCTTTTAAAATAATTTCTCAATGTTTCCGCGCTCACAATATTATCGGTTTTCACGGCGAGGATAGAAGCCTTTTCACTATTCCAAAATTCAGGCAAAACATTCCTAAGCCCATCCTCCGAACATGCCTCAAAATACTCAAATCCGAAAGCCGTCGCATACCTGTCAACCGGAATATCCCGCTTAACCTCAAAATACCGCTCCAATTCAGGCAAATCGGAAGTGGCCTTTACAAAACGGAAAATACCTCCCCCGCCATTACACATGACTATGATTTTAAACCTGCCGGAATTGTATTGCGAGGCCAAACCAGACAAGTCGTAGCTGAAACTCATGTCGCCGGTAATCAGCACTGTAGTGCCATCGTAAGCCAACGACGCACCCAACGCTGTCGATGTGGAGCCGTCGATGCCCGACACTCCCCTGTTGCAAAAACTGTCTTGACTCAACATGTCGCCAAACAGTTGGGCATAACGTATCGTCGTGCCATTCGACAACTGCACGCGGCAATTATCAGGCAATGACGGAATTATTGTTGAGAAAGCCCTCATGTCACTCCATTCGATTGACTCCAAATACAATTCATGCCGTTTTCTGCCTTTCTCGTATAATTTAAGCCATTTTCCCGCAAAATCAGATTCGGATGACGTCTTTTCGGCGTATGAATTTGCGAATTGTCGGAAGAATGCGCCCGGCTCAACCTGAATACGCCTTGTAAGCGTCTGCATACAATCAACCGTAGTTTCGGCAATACCCAC
The DNA here is from genome assembly GCA_944321725.1 of uncultured Muribaculaceae bacterium. GTDB lineage: Bacteria > Bacteroidota > Bacteroidia > Bacteroidales > Muribaculaceae > Limisoma. Next base: position 49,721 of record CALUMI010000008.1, on the reverse strand, counting down.
ATACCATTGGCAGGCAGCCCTATATTTTCTCAAGAAAGTTTTCACAATTCTTGAAATAATCGCTCCGCCAACCGTTATAAGCAAATCAGGCTTGTAACAGTCCTCCGCGCCACGCTCCATTGCGAGCAGTGTGCGGTCGATTGCCTGTATAAATTTCGGAGAATGCAAATTTGATATGGTTTCTGTCAAGACAGCCACATTAGGCAATGACGCAAGTTTGTTTAAACCATACTCCAAATCGGGGCCTTTCTCACCAAATCCGGAAATCACCAAAACATTCTTGCCTTCAGCCTCTCGGAGCAAAGTTTCCATATCACTGCCGGAAACAGATTGCGACGGCAACGTTATCTCAATCACGCGCTGCTTGTTACTATACTCCGCCAACCGCGCAAGCGGCTCGTCAAGCTGCACATTTATATGCACAGGAGCTCTACGACCCGAATTTGCCTCAATCATCGCATCGTTGGCAATCCTGTTGACATACCATCGCGCGGTGTCGTCATCACACCGAGCCGGAATGTCATAGCTTTTCTTTACGAATTGCGACAAAGCTTCGAACTGTCTTATTGTCTGGCTGTCATCCTGATCAATCCACTCTTTGGGACGGTCGGCTGAAATTACCACAAGCGGAATTTTCTGATAATAAGCCTCGGCTACGGCAGGAGCATAATTCAATAAGGCTGTTCCCGATGTACACACAAGCGCGACAGGCCCGCTTAACTGCCCGGCCATCCCCAAAGCCGCAAACGCCGCGCTGCGCTCATCGACGATTACATATTTTTCAACCTCCCGGCGTCTTGACAATGCCACCAATAACGGAGCATTGCGGGAACCGGGAGAGAGAACCACCCTCCTGACACCATGAGCTATCAACACATCAATCAAGATGTTGCACGCCTCTTTGCTTGTAGTTTCCAATTTATGTCTTATTTTGTGAACCAACCTTTTATTTACAATTACAAAATTACAGAATTTTTCTGAGAAAAATTATTGCGCTTCGGCTTGCACATTTCAAATATTGGTTTTACCTTTGCACTCGCAAACGGCGGGATAGCTCAGTTGGTCAGAGCGTCGGATTCATAACCCGGAGGTCTCGAGTTCAATTCTCGATCCCGCTACAGCAAGATGGCGACTAAAATCATATTTTAGCCGCCATCTGCTTTTATACGTGATTTCGAGAGAAAAACTCCAATACAAAAAAGAAACCGGCTGCAAGTCACTTGACTTTTAGTCGGTCACTTTTTCCATTTATAAAATCTTACAAAACTACTTTTGTCACATAGTCACCGCATTTTACTATAAATACGCCTTTCACGTTCATAGTTACGACTTCCGCATTACTGCCGGCCTCAAATGACGAGATACAACGCCCGGAAAGATCGTATATCGAAACCGCAGCACCCATAGCATTCCTTATAATCAGATTATTACCCGACACTGTAACAGAAACAGCGTCATCCGACAAAGAGCATACACCGCCTTCAGCGGCTTTCAACAAAATGTTGAATTCTTTCACGGCAGCATCTCCAAAGAAAGCCCCTATACGGCACTCTGTATCTTCCGCCCTGCGATTGACAGTGACTTCCGTGCCCTGCGCTTCTAAAGCATAATACGGAGAAACAACCCAATTTACACCGTCAATTCCGGTCAAACTGAAATTGTTTTTAACAGAAGTGTAATCATCACCGTCAGAAAGGAACAAAGCCGCTGACGCGAATTTTGCGACATCCATGCCTTCAAAACATTTCAATACGGGATAAGAATCGCTACATACCGTCCATTGCTCAGACGACAATTCACTGACAGCCGAAGCGTCTGTAAAGTCTTTAGTAGCGACAGCCAAACCGTTTTCATATTCTCCCGGCATTGCCTGAGAGTCGTAATAGCTTGCACTTATCTCGTCACCTTCATTGTCAACCACGCCGACAATCGGATTGCACTGCAGCCCTGTAGAGGTCATCACAGTTCCGGTATTGATGCAATTGTCGATTATCACAGGCACGTCCGCCGAGCCGAGAGTACGGCCTGCGATGCCACCCGCCATAGAACGACTTTCATCTGTGGACAAATCGGAAACGATTCCGGCATTATAACAGTACTCAACGGGTACGGTCGTATATGCAACTATACCGCCTGTCTGTCCCGGCGTATTTCCTGTCGCAAGATCCGTAACTTTCCCGGAGTTGAAGCAATGGGTTATTTTTGAGATGTAGCTGACAGTTCCTGCAATTCCGCCGACACTGCCACGATGCGAAGAAACATTACCTACATTGAAACAGTTAGACAATTCGCCTGTCGCGCCATAGCTGACAGCACCGACAACACCACCGACAATGGATGTTCCGGTAACCTCCGCATAATTGCCGCAATTATATACCTGTCCGGCAGACTGTCCGACAACGGCACCGACATTTCCACTGCCATTCACATAGCCTGAACCGACAATCAGATTCTTAACCACAGCCGTTTCTCCCAACCGTCCGAACAAGCCGACATACATATCGTTAGGGAGATTTATGTAAAGATTATAGACAGTCTTGCCATTTCCGTCAAAATTACCTTCAAAGAAATAATATCCGTCATTAGTACCGATAGGCGAAAAAGGATTATCCTCGCCGCCCAAATCCACATCATTCACAAGTTTTATATATTGCCCCTTGTATGTTACGCCTGAAGCGACTGAAGACGAAATATACCTGAGTTGATTTTGGTTTTCAATCAGGAACGGGTCTGTTTCCGTCCCAGTACCTTTCAAGTCGGCTACAATCACAACCGGAATAATTTTACGCAAGCCTTCAACTTCCGCCGTAAGCGACACATCGATATCGCCATCAACGGAACGAGTCACAACGGCATCACCACCGTCAATCGCCACGGCCGCATTGTCGGAACTCCAAACCACACCATCGGCAGCACCGAGCTTGAAATCGGATGTGATGAACGACAGACGGTCGAAATTGTCGCCATACTCATTCGCGTAGCAAATTACGGCCGATGCCATCAATTTAGCCCCCGGAATATTTTCAAGACCTTTCAAACGAGGATAAAGGCCGTCGGCAAACACCCATTTTTCCGCGTCAAATCCATCCAATCCGGCAGCGGAAACCATATCGCGCGTCAATGTGGCATATCCCTCCGAGCCACTGACCGACGCCGTCTGCATATCGAAATAGCAATTATCGACAGAGCCGAGATTCTCTTCCGCCGGACAAATTTCCCCTCTGTAGGAATCAGAAAACACCTTTGCAGTGTTGTAACAATTACGTATCACACTGTTTTCTCCTTTATTTATTCCGGCAATACCGCCTACCATAGCTCCGTTGGTACCCGTAACAGTCCACGTGTTATATGATTTTATGTACTACAAATATAAAGACTATATTTTAAAACCATATACATGCGGTATTATTTTCTAAGCAGAAGAGCGAAATAGATATGTGATTGACAGTAAATCAGACAATTCTATGATACAAATTTACATTTAGACAGAAAAAAATAATAATCGCCAACTTAAAAAGTTGGCGATTATCCTTGTTGTCCAGGAAGGACTCGAACCCTCACAGGCGGAACCAGAATCCGAAGTGCTACCATTACACCACTGGACAATTTTTGTCTTTCGACAGTGCAAAGGTACAAGCTCTTTCTCAATCATGCAATTTTTTACAAATATTTTTTACAACTTTTTTATGCTCCAAAATGGCATACCGTTATAGATACGCACCCGCGAATTATTTTGTGTACCGCTACCTCATGGATAAAGTTTCTCTTGATTCTTATCTAAAAGAAATCGCACTCGATTATTTGAAAAAGGCTATCGAATACGGCGATACCGCCGCCATTTCGGAACTGAAAAAAAGTTTTATGATATGTCAATTATTTTCTGTGTTGCTCTTTTCTTTGCATTTATCGTAACCGGAAAGAGGACAATGGCTCTTTCCACCGCAAGAGCATCCGCAGCAAGATGCACTGCCAACTTTTTTGGAACGTTTCACCAAAGACCTAATTATAAGGAAAATAATTATAAGAAAAATAATTCCTATAATAATGTATTGCACTATCAAGCTCATCGTGTTTTTATAAGTAAACGCCTATAAAATAAAATCGTTCACTGTAAAGCCGGCATCTTTTAATTTTTTAAATTCAAATTCAAAATTAGGAGTGAAAAAATTCTTTCCAAGCAAAGACTCGATTTCATTAAAATCGAAAAATCTGCCATCATCGATTTCATTGAAATCAATTCGGACATCTGACTGGTCGCAGACAGTAAAATATGTATTTACATACTCGTATTCCTTGTCGCTTCTAAATTTATATGAGTACAAAAATCTCGCCTGTATGGAATCCAGACCAAGTTCTTCCCTCGCCTCTCTCAACAACGCATCTTCTACGGTTTCTCCATAGTCAACATGCCCGCCGACAGACGTGTCCCATTTATCCGGCTGTATGTCTTTGCATGGAGAGCGATGTTGCAGAAATAACCGTCCGTTTTTATCAAATACATGCAAGTGGACTACAGGGTGCAACAGAAAAGAGCCTGAATGGCACTCTTCGCGAGTGGCGGATCCCGTTATTTCTCCGAGTTCATTTAATACAGGAAACAATTCTTTTATCATCTTTTCTTATATTCAGCATTTATACGTTTGTTTAGCTGTGCCGGAGTAAGCGTATCCGGATAATCCCCGAACGCAAGCCTGAAATTACATCCGTTTCGGAATTCGCTACATCCGTAAGCGGTTTTTCCTTTAATTATATGTCCTTTGCCACATATAGGGCAACTAATCTGCTCTAATTTCCTTATCGGCGGATTTCTTTTAGGCTTGGATTGCTGAAGATTTTTCTTTTTGGAGTCATCATCCGAAACCAATATTTTATTTCCGCTGTTATCACTCAGCACCTCCAAAACAATGTCACCGATAAGCTCTTTCAATTCTCCTATAAATTGCGCGGCGTCGTATTCTTTACTTTCAATTTTACGCAGTTTATTCTCCCATAACCCCGTCAGTTTCGCCGATTTCAACAAATCAGTTTTTATCGTTTCTATAAGAGCAATGCCAGCTGATGTGGCTTTCAGATTCTTTTTATCCTTAATGATGTATTTTCTCTTAAACAATGTTTCTATGATAGCCGCACGCGTAGAAGGCCGCCCTATACCGTTTTCTTTCATCGCCTCACGCAGTTCCTCATCCTCCACCAACTTGCCGGCAGTTTCCATAGCACGAAGCAACGTGCCTTCCGTATAATATTTAGGCGGCTGTGTGGTTTTCTTAACGGCAGAAGGCTCATGCGAGCCTGTTTCACCCTCGACAAACACCGGCATTATATTATCATCGGAATTAGAGGAATTTTCCTGATTAGAAGCATACAGCTCACGCCACCCATCAACTATGATTTGTTTGCCCGCAGCCTTAAACTCCATATCTCCAGCCTTAGCGAGAACCGTTGTCTGGTTAAACTGACAATCGGGATAAAATGCCGCAATAAACCGCCTTGCCACCATATCATATACCCTTTTCTCTTCTATCGACAGGTATGATGCCGGAGTGACATTCGTGGGTATTATGGCATGATGGTCGGTTACTTTGGAATTATCAAACACTTTCTTAGATTTTGGCAATTTCTTTTCCAACAAGCATTGAGTAAACTTGGAATATGGCACTAACGCCTTAAGAATACCCGGCACTTTTTGATAAATATCATCGCTCAGATAAGTTGTGTCAACACGAGGATATGTAGTAAATTTCTTTTCATAAAGCGATTGTATCAATTTTAACGTCATATCGGCAGAATATCCATATCGCTTATTGCATTCAACCTGCAGCGATGTAAGGTCAAACAGGCGTGGAGGAGCCTCTTTTCCTTTTTTGGTAGAATACGATTCGATTTTCAGAGGCAGTTGTTTGATTTTCCCAACCACCTCTTCAGCCTCTTTCTCCGTTTTATATCTGCACTTTACAGCATTAAATGCCACATCACGGTATATAGTCTTTATCTCCCAATAATCTTCAGCCACAAAATTATCTATCTCCTTCTGGCGGGCGACAATCAATGCCAACGTAGGAGTTTGAACCCGCCCTATCGACAAGACATTTCTGTTTTTTGAATACATGAGAGTGTAAAGGCGGGTAGCATTCATGCCAAGTATCCAATCTCCGATTGCTCTCGAAAGGCCGGCATAATAAAGGCTGTCGAAATCCGACTGCGGACGCAGATGCTTGAATCCCTCCGAGATGCTCTCATCGGTGAGAGAAGAAATCCATAGCCTTTTAACAGGCTTTTTGCATTCGGCCTTTTGCATAACCCAACGCTGTATCAGTTCACCCTCCTGCCCGGCATCGCCACAATTAATCACGCCATCCGACTTACTTATCAGCGACTCTATTACTTTAAACTGCTTCTCAATCCCCTTATCCTGAATCAATTTTATTCCGAACTTAGGAGGAATCATGGGCAATGCCCCAAGACTCCACTGCTTCCACCGCTCCGTATAATCCTGAGGCTCTTTGAGCATACACAGATGCCCGAAAGTCCATGTGACCATATATCCATTGCCCTCAAAATATCCATCTCGCCTGACATTTGCACCTAATATAGACGCAATATCTTTAGCGACACTCGGCTTCTCCGTTATGCAAACAATCATTTCTATTCTGCCTGCTTTTCGAGTTCCTTTGCCTTATTCCACAGGCTGTCCATTTCGTCAAGAGTCATCGAAGAAAGGGTTTTATTTTCTTTCAAGGCTTGTTTTTCCACGAAGTTAAACCGCCTGATAAATTTTTTATTTGCGGCTTCCAAAGCATTATCCGCATTGACTTTATACAACCGTGCCGCATTTATCACACTGAAAAGCAAATCACCGAACTCATTTTCAAGCGAGAGTTTGTCGTTACCTCTTTTGATTTCAGTTTCCACCTCTTCTATTTCCTCTTTCACTTTTTCCCAAACATCAGAAGGCTGTTGCCAATCAAATCCGGCATTCGATGCCTTTTCTTGTATACGCTCTGCTTTTATTACCGACGGCAATGTTTCCGGCACTCCGCCAAGTATGGTCCGGTTCCCTCCTTTTTCTTTTAATTTTATGGCTTCCCAATTATGCTCAACATCTGATGAGTCTTTCACATTTACGGTGCCAAAAACATGGGGATGGCGGAATATCAGTTTTTCGCGCAAAGAGTCGCAGACATCGGCTATGTCGAATTGCCGCTTTTCATCGGCTATTTTCGCATAAAAGATTATATGCAGCAACACATCGCCAAGTTCTTTACGAATATCATCCACATCATTCTCCAACAGCGCGTTGCTCAACTCGTACACTTCCTCTATCGTATTGCAACGCAAACTTTCGTTGGTCTGCTTCCTGTCCCATGGGCATTTGGTCCTAAGCTCATCAAGCACATCAAGGAGTTTGGAGAACGCCTCTAATTTATATTCTTTTGAATTACTCATTGTCAGTCGATTTATATTTATCCGTTCCGGAAATTAAAAAATTCATAAATTTATCCACATCCTCATCATAATAAGCAGGCCCCGACAGCAATTTCCCCTCATTATTCAGCACAACATAGTAAGGCAAAGAATTTGCGCCAAACTTATATCGCTGCAAATAGCTCCATAAATCGCCGTAAGTGGTTAATTCAACAGTCTTTCCATTGTCGACCACTTTCACAGGGGCATCCAACTCTTTGCGGTCGTCGGTCATAAGTTTTATAGTGACAAAATTGTCTTTTATATAATTTCTTACCGATTCCTTGTCAATAACGGCCGCTTCCATCTTACGGCAATTTACACATCCATATCCTGAAAACTCAAGGAACACAGGTTTTCCGCTGTTTAAAGCCGCCTCCATTCCTTCGTCAAAATCCGCATATACCTTAGACGACTCATTCTGATACAAATTAAAATCCTGTGTCGACAATGGCGGAAGAAACGCGCTTACGCCTCTCAACGGAGCGCCCCAAAGTCCCGGCAAAAGATAAATCGCAAACGACAGTGATATAAGCGCAAGGAAGAACCTTGTCACACCTATGCTCTCTGTTTTGGCATCATAAGTAAAACGTATTTTGCCCAGAAGATACATTCCAAGCAGCACAAAAATAGCTATCCACAGCACAAGGAACACTTCTCTGTCGAGAATATGCCATCCATAAGCCAAGTCGGCCACAGACAAAAACTTTAAAGACAAAGCAAGCTCAACAAAGCCAAGTACAACTTTCACCGTATTCATCCATCCGCCCGACTTAGGCAAATCTTTCAACCATGACGGGAATATCGCAAACAAAGTAAACGGAATCGCCAAAGCCAGCGCAAAGGCTCCCATTCCGATTATCGGCCCCGTAAGATCACCAAGGCTCACAGCCTCGACAAGCAAAGTGCCGATAATAGGTCCCGTGCAAGAGAAAGACACAAGTATCAATGTAAAAGCCATGAAAAATATGCTGACAAGCCCCGTGGTCCGTTCCGCAGTTGAATCCATTTTATTTGTCCATTTGCTCGGCAATGTTATTTCAAATGCGCCGAAAAACGATATGGCAAATACCACCAGCAACAAGAAAAATATGATATTGAACACAGCATTTGTAGCCAACTCATTGAGTTTTCCGGGACCGAATGCCAATGTTATCACGATTCCAACCAAAAGATAAATCACCACAATCGACAATCCGTAAATGAAAGCATCACGTATTGCGTTGCGCTTATTGCCATGCTTTTTCAAGAAAAAGCTGACAGTCAATGGTATCATAGGCCAAACACACGGAGTAAACAACGCAAGCAATCCTCCCAAGAATCCGCCTATGAATATATACCAAAACGATCTTTGAGAAACTGAGGAATTATTTTCATCAAACTTGACAGGCTTCCAAAAATCAGTTTCTTCCGCTACATTGGTTTCAGCGGAAATTTTTCCGGTCAACAACATGGAATCTGTCACCACAGGCGAGTCAATCATATTTTCCTCCGCTTCTGCCCCATCGGCAACCGGCGCAACAGATTTCACGAAATTAAAATCCTCATTCTTTGGCGACAGGCATGTTTTATCATTACAAGCCATAAACTTGACAGACCCTGATATTTTATAGTCGTCATTTGCAATAAACTTCACGTTTTGCCGCAACTCGGCATGACCTGTCCACCACTCCAATTCCATACCATAATTCACATCATTCTCTTTATGAGTGGCTGTATTTGAAACCAAATCCCCGACAAGCTCCACATTTTTCAACTCCGTCCATTTCACAGACGTGGGAATCGGCCCACCATCGGGCATGTCAGTGGAATATAAATGCCAACCTTTTTCAATATCGGCTTTAAAAACAACCGCTCCTTCGGTTTTAGTCGCCTTTTCAAGTCTTATATCCCATTTTATAGGAGAAATCATTTGCGAAGAAACCGCAAAAGAAATAAACAAACAAAATATGACAATTAATATAGACATAGATTTATTTTTCATATCATCAAGCAATAAAAATGCGTGCTCCGCAGTTGAACATTCTGCGAAGCACCCGTTTATAAATCAGCGTAAAATCACTTTTCTAACAGTGTCCGGTGTTTTAAGAATATATATTCCATCAGGTAAAGTCACAGAAAATGAGGCATCGGATGTTTCCGCTGCTTTAACTCCCGCCACAGAATATATCTGCAAATTTCCGTCAATATTCCGAACAAAAATAGTATTGCCGGTGACAGTAACTTGCAATTCTGAATTATCTACCGACTCTATTCCGGCTGTTTCTCCACTGCCCTCAGCATCGTAATATCCAACATATTGGGCATTTTTAAAAACATTTTGCCATTCAACCTGATAATCCGTTTCAGTTCCTTTTGGAACATAAACTGTAATATTGTCCACATCTGTTATTTTCGATGTCACAGTAGGCGGTATAATCGTCTTTATATATAATTCTGACAACAAAGGACATTGCCCAAATGCACCTTCCTCAATCACATGAACATCATTTCCCAAATATGCTTTTCCCAACTGGTGACAAAACATAAATATTCCATACGAAATATAAGACACACTATCCGGAATTGTTATTTCACTTAATTCTCCACAAGATCTAAACGCATATTCCCCTATATTCAACAAAGATTCAGGCAAAAGTATTTGCTTCAATTCATCACAATGGCAAAAAGCATAGTCGCCTATTGTTTCCAAAGCAGAAGGCAATATTATTGTTTCAATATTACTCATCTCATAGAAAGCATAATCTCCAATTTCTACGATACCAGAAGGCAATGTTAAATTCCGCAATGCAAAATTATCCCCTAAATCATTTTCAAATGCACGTTCACCAATAACAGTTATCAGATACTCCTCACCATTATACTCTACCATATCCGGCATTTTAAAGTCAGGGAATTCTTTATCATTATATTTGAAATTAACTAATGTAACTGTCTTATCTTCTTCAGAATTAACCTCACACGTTAAATATGCCACTGTAAAGCTACCGTCCTTATAACGGTATTCAAATTGCTCATTCGCGAACAAAGAGGTTGGCAACAAAGCCAAAACCAATAATTTATAAATCCTGCCCATATCTGAATTCTTTTATAATTTCTACAAAGATATTATTCATTTTTTGAACTTGACATCGAGCGATTAATTTCTTCGATATAGTCAAGAATTTCATCGCGTCCACGTCTGTCTACGCTCGATGTGGCAAATACAGGCGGTAATTCCTCCCAAAAAGAGAGTAATTCCCGTTTATATAATTCCATATTCTCTTTCCCGGCATTAACTCCGAGCTTATCCAACTTGGTAAACACTATACTGAACGGCACCCCATTTACACCCAGCCATTCGATAAATTCCATGTCTATTTTCTGCGGCTTATGGCGAGAATCGACAAGCACAAACAAATTAGTCATTTGCCTGCGGCACAATATGTAAGACTTTATCATTTTGGCCAACATGTCGCGCGCCTCTTTCCCTCGCCGCGCATATCCGTATCCCGGCAAATCGACAAGATACCACTCGTTATTTATCAGGAAATGATTGATAAGCATCGTTTTACCCGGATTAGAAGATGTCATCGCAAGATTTTTCTTGCCTGTCAACATATTTATAAGCGATGATTTACCGACATTCGAACGTCCGATAAACGCATATTCCGGCAGATTTGTTTCCGGACATTTGCGTACATCGGCATTGCTTATCACGAATTTAGCTTCTTTTATAACCATAGTTTTAAGAAAATATTCAAAAATACTACAATTTGGTTAAACCATAAATTTTTTACGACTAAATTTGCAGTATGGAAAAAGAATTTGCATCCACACTTCTTGAAAATGCCGTAACAGAATTTGCAAAACTGCCCGGCATCGGAAGAAAGACATCTTTACGCCTTATTCTGCATTTACTCCGTGAGAATGAGGATGTTGCCATATCGTTGGGAGAAGCCATTATCAAGTTGAGAAAAGAGATCAGATATTGTAGAATATGCCATAACATATCGGAAACCGAAATATGTCCGATTTGCAATAACCCGTCGAGAGATCCGTCGACGATATGTGTTGTGGAAAACGTGAAAGACGTTATGATAATTGAAAGCACACACCAATTCAACGGGCTATACCACGTGCTGGGCGGATTAATATCACCCATGGACGGAATAGGTCCGCAAGATATTGAAATAGACAGTCTAATCACGCGTGTCGGCAACGGAAGCATTAAAGAAGTTATATTGGCGCTTAGCGCAACAATGGAAGGCGACACAACCAATTTCTACATATTCCGGAAATTATCGCCATTCGACGTGAAAATCACCATTCTCGCAAGAGGCGTGGCCATTGGAAATGAAATAGAATATACAGATGAAGTGACCTTAGGGCGCTCTATAATCAACCGCACTTTATTTACCGACAGTTTTAAAAGCACAAAATGAAATTATTGGAAAATACCAACATCATGCTCCGGGCGTTAGAGCCAACCGACTTAGATGCCATTTTCAAATGGGAAAACGATACGGATATATGGAAATACGGCTCTACCGTCGCGCCTTATTCCAAACATCAAATAATCGAATACCTTAAAAATTATACCGCCGACATCTTCAAAGACCTGCAACTGCGGTTAATGATTATTGAAAAGGCGACAAATAATCAGGTAGGAATGATCGACCTTTTCGATTTTAATCCGTTTCACTCACGTGCATTCATAGGGATATTAATCGACTCTCAACATCAACAAAAGGGGTATGGATATGAAGCCATGATTTCAATGATAAACTACGCAAAAGATTTCATAGGCCTGCATCAACTTGCCGTGAATATTCCATGCGACAACACCGCAAGCATACACTTATTCAAAAAACTCGACTTCACAGAAACAGGCAGACTGAAAGATTGGATACGCTCAGGAAAAACATACCGCGATACCATAGTATTCCAAAAGATTTTGTAGAGCCTATTCTCTCTCCGACAATTCTAACCAACGCATTTCCTTATCGTCCAACAATCCTATTATCTCAGAAATTCTATTTGATTTAATCGCAATCATTTCATAATCCGCGATTTCTCCTGACGACAGCTCCGACTCAAGCTGTTTCTTCTCGTCTTCAAGCGATTTTATTTCAGCAGACAATGCCTCAAACTCCTTGCGCTCCTTAAACGTCAATTTATTTGAATATTGCCTTTTGACTTTATTTTCTTTTTCAACAACAGGCTTGCATACTTTTTGTTGCTCCTCTCTCAACTGCAATTTCCATTCTCTATAGTCTGAATAATTGCCCGGAAAATCCTTTATTTTACCATTCCCCTCAAACACAAACAAATGGTCGACAGTACGGTCCATAAAGAAACGGTCATGAGAAACAATGATTAAGCATCCCTTGAATTTTGACAAATAATCCTCCAAAATTCCTAACGTCACAATATCCAAATCATTCGTAGGCTCATCAAGTATCAAAAAATTAGGATTCTTCATCAACACAGTGGCCAAATAAAGCCTGCGCTTCTCGCCACCGCTCAATTTTGAGATATAATCCTGCTGCGCCGATGGAGAAAACAGGAAAAATTGCAAGAACTGCGATGCCGTATATTTAGTTTTTTCATCGAAATATATTACTTCCGCTATTTTCCTGACTGCATCTATCACTTTTTCGTTCTCATCAAATTTTATCCCGTCCTGACTATAATATCCGAACCTTACAGTTTCGCCAACATCAAAACAGCCACAGTCGACAGGCTCTATGCCCAACAGTAATTTGATAAAAGTAGATTTGCCAACTCCATTGTTGCCAATTATTCCCAATTTGTCATATCTTGCAAAAACATAGTTAAAATCTTTGAGTATAATATTATCCCCGAATTTTTTACAAACATCTTTTGCCTCAAAAATTTTATTGCCGATATATGAGGAGCCTACATTCAATTTGACCGCAGAATCATCCCTTTTATATTTCGAACGCTCACTGAGATCATAGAAAGCGTCAATACGATATCTGGCTTTTGTGGCTCGTGCCTGCGGTTGACGACGCATCCAGTCCAACTCAGTCCGCAATAAGTTCTTTACTTTTGCCAATTCCGCATTCTGAGAATTGATACGCTCTTCCCTCTTCGACAAATAATAATCATAATTTCCATTGTATGAATAAATTTGCTTATCATCTATCTCAATTATCTTTGTGCATACACGGTCAAGGAAATAACGGTCGTGCGTCACCATCAACAAAGTCATACGGCTACGCTTTAGATAATCTTCCAGCCATTCGACCATATCTATATCCAAATGGTTTGTCGGCTCGTCCAAAATCAAAAATTCCGGCTCGCTGATTATAGCTTGGGCCAAAGCCACCCTCTTAACCTGTCCGCCTGACAATTCTCCCATTTTTTGATTTATATCGGTAATCTTCAACTGCGACAAGACCTGCTTCATGCGGCTCTCATAGTCCCATCCCCCAACGGCATCCATATCTCGCATTGCCCTATCGACCTCAGATGGTTCTGATCCGGCAATGGCTTTCTCATAGGCATCGATAGCCTTAGAGAGTTCACCGTTATTGGAGAAACAAGCGTCTATCACTGTCATATTAGCGTCAAACTCAGGCGATTGACGAAGATATGCCACTTTCAGCCCGTTACGAAAAACGATATTTCCGGAATCGCACGGCTCATCACCCGCTATTATTCGCAGTAATGTGGTTTTCCCATTTCCATTCTTGGCAATAAGACCTATCTTGTCACCCTCAAATATGCCTAAAGTGACATCTGCGAAAAGCAGTCTGTCGCCAAACGATTTAGTAAGATTTTCAATTTGCAGATATGATTTCATATCACAAAGATACTACTTATTCAAAATTGGAAATAAATAAATGGTGAAATATCCGAGCTTGAAAACTCAAGAACAAGCTGCACTACGCATATAAAAACTATAATTTTTATCCACAGACGTGACGCGATAAATTCAGACTCAAGAAAAGAATAAAACTTTACGGGGACAAGAATTGCCACAAGCGACAAGAAACAAACAGCCACCCACCCTATACGTGTCTGCACAAAAGGCAAAACCATATCCGGACGGAAGTCTGTGAAAATATTGTCCAAAATCATCATTGCGCCATTTAGGTTCTCCGCCCTGAAAAATATCCAAAGAAATGTGACAAAAGCAAAAGTAAGCAGCCACGGCAAGAACTTGGCAGACACATTCCTTCCATGATAATGGCTACAATATATTTTATGGGCTATCAACCCTGAACCATGCAACCCTCCCCATATAACGAAGTTCCAACCGGCGCCATGCCAAATGCCTCCAATAAGCATGGTTGCCATCAAATTGATATACGTGCGTAAACTTCCCTTTCGATTTCCGCCAAGAGGGATATACACATAATCTCTCAGCCATGTCGACAAGGATATATGCCACCGATGCCAAAATTCAGTTACATTGAGTGATTTATATGGAGAGCGAAAATTTATACCCAAATCAAATCCCATTATCCTTGCGATTCCTATGGCAATGTCAGAATAGCCTGAAAAATCACAAAAAATTTGAATGGAATATCCCAATACGCCCATCATGCACTCAAACCCGCTATATCCAGCCGGCATTGAAAACACCAAATCGTTGTATTGCGCAAGATAATCAGCCACGACAGCCTTTTTGACAAGTCCTGTCATTACGAGCCACAACCCGCTGAATACCATTTTATCCGTTATCTTCTTATGCCGGCGTATTTGAGACAAAAAAGATGCTGCCCTTACTATCGGTCCTGCAGCCACATAAGGGAAAAAAGACAAATAAAACAAATAATCGAGCAACGACCCGGCTCTTTTTGTTCTCCGCTTATAGACATCCACCACATAGCTTATCGACTGAAATGAGTAAAATGATATTCCCACAGGCAATACAATATCAAGAGGCTGAAAATTTCCGCCTACAATCTCACTAAGATTAAGCGCAAAAAAATTAGTGTATTTAAAGTACGCAAGCACACCAACAGAAGAAATCAACGACAGCAACAACAAAGCCTTGCGACAGCGAGGATTAGGGTTGTCGTCCATGATGCGGACTATATAATAATCAAACAAAGCCCTCGCCACAAGCAACAGTACATACAATCCGCTCGACTTATAATAGAAAAACAAACTGACAAGCACAACAAAGACTAACATGGCTGTGCGCCTGCGCCACATTGCAAACAGTCCGTAAACCGGAATAAACAGCATGAAAAACAGCCAAAACTGCCGGCTGTTGAACATTAAAGGACAGTCCGGATGATATAATAATATGTCAAACAACCGCTCAATCATCCGGAGTCAATACTATTGTCTTATACGGTTTTCTTACCTTCTCTGCAGGAATTTCCATTTTCGGATGAGGCATCTGCCGTTTCATCCAACAAACTACACTGTCCATCCATTCGCATGACGACTTTTCCGTTGGGTGCATACCATCAGCCGCCCTGTCAAAGCGCATACCCTTCGACAGAAAAAATCTTTTATCTCCGATTTCCGACCTGATGACCTCATTTATCCCCGTATCATCTTTCCAATTTGGCGGACCTATCCATATAAAAGGTAACGAGTCAATTTCCGACACAATGCTTCTCACGTATTTTCTCCGTTCGTCCGCATTTCTGACAAACAGCTCATTCCCACCCAAACATATAAATACATAATCAGGTTTGTAAGATTCAATATACATTGATAATTTTCCACTTTCTGCCCATTTCTCGGTAGAAGAGCCATACCAAATCACAGTATATAGCTTATGTCCGTTATGATAAGCGTAAGCCCCCAAACGACTGCTCAACCCCTCTACCATGGAATCGCCTACAAAAAGCAGCACACGCGGCAATGTGTCGTTAGCAATCACATCATTTGTGGTATCGACATCGCAAAACTCAACAGAATCATTAATCGTATCATGAGTTAGAAAGCTTTGCATGGTAACAATTTTATGGCCAAACAAACGCACCTCGCTTAATTCCGAGAATACAGTCATCACGATGAAAGCAGAAAACAATAATATCAACAGTTTTATGTAAGGGCGCATACAAAATCATGTTAGGCATTCGCAAATCTAACCAATATAATACTAAAACACAAAACTTTATGACAAAAAAAAGCGGCTTCCCGCAAAGAGAAGCCGCCCTCAGCTGTACACATTCAATATGTTTAATCCACTTTCATCTTGCTTATATAATCGCGCAACGCTGTGTTCGACGGGTCAAGCGCAAGCATCTTCTCATAATAAGCCTTGGCTGTTGCGGCATCATCATTATAAAGATAATAAGAAGCCACATACAAATAAACCTCATTAAGAATATCCTTTTTAGCGGCCTGATCCATTTCCGCGTCATTATTCACAAGCTCCTCAACTTTGAGATATGCGTCAAGGGCAAGACCCGTTTTAGGATTCATATTTTCCATGTTGAAGTTAATCAACGCTTTGCGACGATATACGCGATAGTCTGTAGGAGCTTTTGCTATTACAGTGTCGATTGTGCAAATAGCTTTTTTATAGGCTTCTTCACGCTTAACAGAATCAACAGCCGTCACAATCACATTCTGATATTTACCTGCAAGCACATAAAGGTCGTTAGTCACATAATTGCCCTTATCCACAAATTTTTGGAAAGCGTCAGCCGATTTAGAATACAAATCAGTGCGTTTCACAGAATCAGTTTCCTCTCCGGCAACAGACGCATAAGCATTACTCAAATCTTTAAGCAACTCAATCTTATCGGGATTGACTGCCACCGATTTTTCATACGCTTTCACAGCCTCGTCAAGCCGTCCAACTTTCTCAAGAACCATTCCGTAAGTGTTATAGTCATTGGATGTATACAAATGGTCCTGACCTTGCAATGCAAAGAAATCAGCGGCATATTTTGCGGCATCCTCATATTTTTCCAAAGCTGCGGCATTCAGGAATTGCATGCGAAGCATTTGGAAAGATTTCGGATTTTTTTGCAACTGAGCCTGCGCATAAGCGAGTGACTCCGCATATTTCTCACCAAAATAAAGAAGCACTACATAACGCTCGTCATCCGAAGGAAAATGGTTCGGATTGTCAATCACAAACTTATATTGTGCGGCTGCCTTTGTCCATTGGTTATTCTCATAATATTTCTCTGCAAGCTCACGTTGCGCCAAAGCGGAGTTAGGATTTTTGTTTACTATCTCCTCAAGTTTCTGAATTGCCACAGTCGGATTGATGTGGAAATAAGTATTGGCATATTTCACGTAGGCGATAGGACGCTCAGCATCATACATAATTGCCATTTCATAATATCCGGCTGAATCACCGTATTTCTGCTCGTCGGCATATACATCACCCTCGAAAATATAAATCGACGCCTCTGTTTTGTCTTTTTTCTTTGCGTCTTTCAATGCTTTATTCCACTCCTTGTTATATTTCACCTTATCAGCATCATAATAAGCCCGCGCGATATCAACTTTCACTTTGGCATCTTTCTTGTTGATTTTCTCAGCCTGCTTAAAATAGTCCTCGGCTGCGTCTTTGTTGTTGTTCTTCAAAGCCACAGCACCTTTTCCTATATAGTTATAGGCATATTCGGCATTGGCTTGTATTCCCTGATCGAAATATTTGTCGGCCAACGCGTTATCACCTTTATGCAATGTGATGCACCCAAGATAATAATAAGCCTCCGCTTTATCTGTCTGAGGGTCATTGAGTGTTTCTTGTAAAACGATTTCCGCATTTTTCTCTTGTCCGGCCTGATAGTATTCAACACCGTCCTTGTAGCCGTCAGCACGGCTTATGAAAGCCGCCCCGCTAATCAAAATAGCTGTTAAAATAAATTTCAATTTCATTTTAATCAATTTTTACTGTTTTATTTGTTTTAGTTATTATTCAAGCGATACATTGCGTTGCGGCATCATAGCCGGCAAGATTCCCGTACCCAATATTATCTTTTGGCTTATTACTCCCGTAAGAAATGAATAAAAACCGTTGGCAAGACTGCCGCCCGGAGCGGTAGAAATCACATACACACTTCTGTAGAACGGATAATCGCCGGTATATATGTAATATTGATAAGGTTTGTAGGCAATCGGATTATCATTGCGCCTGATTGCCACGACTTTCAAATCTTTGGCAAAATTGTTGTTGTATTCGCTGGCAAGCTCCGTAGTGTCGTTTCTTTCCAATTTCTCCACTTTCGACTTGATATCCACTCCGTTTGCCGTGCCTCCGTCAAGATCCGCATTAAGCCAAGTCACTCCGATTATCCCCAACGCGTTCTTCTTGCGTTTAACCACCTCAAACACTTCTTTATTGCTATTTTGCGCGTAGACATTTTTACCGAAAAGCTGCCCGCCCGTGACAGAATCACGCATATATTTGACAGTGCTGGAACCTTGATTGTCAAACACAATCATAATTTCTCCCGATTTATTAGGAGATATGTCGTTCCAATCGGTATATTTTCCGATTAATATATTCTTAAGCTCTTCAATGGAAAGCTCCTCTATCGGATTTTCATTATTTGCGATTATGGCAATGGCGTCGACAGCGATTTTTCTGCTTTTGACATTCTTCTTTTTGCTGTTCAGATATTCCACTTGCTCGGCAGTCAGTTCACGCGGAACGATTATCATGCTCGTTTTCAACTGCAATAAAGAATCTACAGCTGCGCTCTCACTTGCATAATAAGGAATGATATTCGCGTTCGGATAGCTGTATTCAAACACATCGACTTCCTGATTCAATATATTCTCAAAACTTTCATCACAAACAAGCGACGCCAACCCGCTTGTACTTGAATCGGTCGGCTTATTGCGGTCGCAAGAAACGGCTGTCAGCGCAACCGCTGCCGCAATCATTAAAAACATTGACAATCTACAACGCATAATTGTATATTTTTAATTATAATCAAGACCTTTATATTGGCGATAGCCTCTATATATCCCATATACCACCAAAAGAACGCCTATAGGATAGTATAAAGCCGGCTCACTCCAATTGAAAAAATTGAGCAGCATCAGTACACCCATACCCAAATATATAAGAACCATCAATATACCAAATAAAATTCTCATGATATGTGGCGTTTTATTCTCGTTATTCTCCATATAAAAGTCTGTTTCTCTTTAATGTCTTATCATATATGATTTATCAACAAGTACACAAAAATACGAAAAAACGACATATTGATTGCTGTTTTTGTAAATCTTAACCATTTTTGCAATCAAATAATTAATAACAAGCCTCTCTCGATAAAAAATATGCAACATGTAAAACACAAAAAAGGCAGGAAATCAACTTAATCCTGCCTTTAGGGTGAAGAAAGGGGCTCGAACCCTCGACCCTCGGAACCACAATCCGATGCTCTAACCAACTGAGCTACCCTCACCATCTGTATTTACGGGTGCAAAGATATACAGTTTTTCTGAATTGAGCAAGCGGATTTCAATTTTTTATCAACATTTTTATATCTCATACTCTTTTCGGCCACCACTTTTTCGGTAATCATTGCATCAATTCCGCAGCATCATACTCATTAATTACCCTGTCAGCTCTCAACACATCAATCTCAGTTTCCGGCATTACACCAATGTTATATCTCATAAATATATTTTCCGCTCCATCCATGAACGAGTCGAAAAGCTGTCGGGCTGACAAATCCAACATTCCTCTTTCTTTTTTTGTCACAAGCCGGAAATTATCATTGCCTGAAGATGGAGGGTTCACAAATACCAATCTGTAATCAGCGTCTTTTATGTAAGGCTTGCCTTCACTTCGCCCGACAATTACACGCAGCACCACCCCTCCCCGTGTGTCGGCAGTACGCATTGCTGATATAAAATTTCCCAAAGAATACGCTGTCAGCACTTTCTTGCCATGCCGGGCATTGTGGTGCAGCGTCATTGGCTGCACCACATGCGGATGACCGCCTATAATTAAATCGACACCCTCTTCTTCCAAAAAGCCGGCAAGCTGTTCCTGCTCTTTGTTAGGCAGCAACTTATATTCCACGCCCCAATGCATACACGCTACAATCAATTCCGCGCCACGCTCTCTCGCCCTACGAATATCAGCGCGTATTTTAGCCTTGTCGATATAGTCAACCACCACATCTTTCTGCACAACTATTCCGTTTGTGCCGTATGTGTAATTGAGAAAAGCAATTTTCAGACCCTTGACCACAGCCATATAGGGAGCGACAGAATCACGCTCGGATTGGTTTCTATACGTGCCTGTATGGGCAATACCTTTAGTGTCGAGCACATCAAGTGTCCTCAACAGTCCGGCATCCCGACGGTCAAGACAATGATTATTGGCATGGAGAAACAAATCGAATCCGGCATTTTTCAGAGCTTCCGCAAAGTCGTCGGGGGCACTGAAGCACGGATAGCCCGTGTAGGGCTTCCCACCAAGCGAGCATTCAAGATTTACGACGGCATAGTCGGCACTCGCGATATAATCAGCCACATTGTCGAAACATCCAGAATAATCATATTCTCCATCGTCACGCTGTGCAGCGAGAATCTGCCTGTCATGCTGCATCGCGTCGCCGGCAAAAACCAACGTAACATCGTTGGCCGCCGTAAGATATTGCAGTAGCGATAACAGGCAGAACAAAGTGTGCATCGTCGCTGTCGTTTATTTATAAATCTTATGCTGCGCCGCGAGAAGAGTGTTTTTCATCAATGAAACTATGGTCATCGGCCCTACTCCACCCGGCACCGGAGTGATATAAGAGCATTTAGGAGCCACATGCTCAAAATCCACATCGCCTTTCAGCCGGAAGCCGCTCTTTGTTTCTTTCGACGGGACACGCGTTGTGCCAACATCGATGATAACGACACCGTCTTTCACCATATCCTCCGTGACAAATCCCGGAGAACCAAGAGCCGCTATTATAATGTCTGCACGACGGCAATATTCCTTAATATCTTTAGTGCGGCTGTGGCACACAGTCACAGTTGCATCGCCCGGCATGGCTTTTTGCATCATCAACGAAGCCACAGGCTTTCCAACGATATTGCTGCGCCCCAAAACCACGCAATCAGCTCCTTTCGTATTGATTTCATAACGTTTAAGCAACTCCATTATGCCTTGCGGAGTGGCAGAAACGAAACATGGAAGTCCTATCGACATGCGCCCCACATTTACAGGGTGAAATCCGTCAACATCCTTGCGATAGTCGATAGCTTCTATAATTTTCTGCTCATCTATATGTTTTGGGAGCGGCAACTGCACTATAAAACCGTCGATATCCGTATCGTTATTGAGTTTTTCTATTGTAGCAAGCAGCTCTTCCTCCGTCACATTGTCCTCAAAGCGCACCACAGTAGAGTTGAAACCACACTGCTCACAAGCCTTGACTTTATGAGCCACATATGTTTCACTTCCTCCGTCGTGACCTACCAACACCGCTGCCAAGTGCGGCTTTTTTCCGCCGGCGGCAACCATTTGCGCCACCTCCGCCGCAATTTCCTGCTTAATAGCGTCAGCTATTTTCTTTCCGTCTATCAGTTCCATAAATCAAATATTTCCGCAATGTTATAAATCATACCTTTCCACACGCGAATCAACGGCGGCGCATGCCGCGCATCATTTTGCCCGGTTTAAATGATGACGCCATCTTCATCATCTTACGTGTGCTGTCAAACTGTTTCAGCAAGCGATTGACTTCCTGCACCGTCGTGCCACTGCCCTTTGCTATGCGCTGACGGCGGCTGCCGGTGATTATTTCCGGATTACGGCGTTCTTCAGGAGTCATGGAATGGATTATGGCCTCTATGCCCTTGAAAGCGTCGTCGTCGATATCAATGTCTTTTATCGCTTTTCCGACACCCGGAATCATCGATGCAAGGTCTTTCAGATTGCCCATTTTTTTAATCTGGCCTATTTGAGCAAGAAAATCATTGAAATCAAATTGATTTTTGGCTATTTTCTTCTGCAAACGGCGTGCCTCTTCCTCGTCGTACTGCTGTTGCGCACGCTCAACCAAAGAAACGATATCGCCCATACCAAGTATGCGGTCGGCCATACGCGCCGGATGAAACAAATCGATTGCCTCAAGTTTCTCACCCGTACCGACAAACTTAATAGGCTTATTGACAACCGTGCGAATAGAAAGAGCGGCTCCACCACGCGTGTCACCATCAAGTTTCGTGAGAACCACTCCATCGAAATCCAAACGCTCATTAAACTCGCGAGCCGTATTGACAGCATCCTGACCTGTCATCGAGTCGACGACAAACAATGTTTCCTGCGGATTTATGGCATTTTTGATTGCCTCAATCTCATTCATCATCTCCTCATCGACTGCAAGACGTCCGGCGGTATCGACGATTACCAAATCATTGTTTTGCGATTTGGCATATTTAATGGCATTCAACGCTATTTCAACAGGATTTTTGGAATCCGGCTCGGTATATACAGGCACATTGATTTGCTCTCCAAGCACTTTCAACTGCTCAATGGCGGCTGGACGATAAACGTCGCAAGCCACAAGCAGCGGACGTTTGCCCTTTTCGCTTTTATATTTCTTCGCCAATTTACCTGAAAATGTGGTCTTACCTGACCCCTGCAAACCCGACATCAAAATGACAGAAGGATTGGCAGACAGATTGACATCGGCCGTTTCTCCTCCCATAAGGAGAGCGAGCTCGTCATGCACGATTTTCACCATCAACTCGCCCGGCTTGACAGACGTTATCACGTTCTGTCCCAACGCTTTCTGCTTTACTGTATCGGTAAACTGCTTGGCTACATTATAATTGACATCGGCATCAAGCAATGCGCGGCGCACATCTTTCAATGTTTCCGCAACATTGATTTCCGTAATCTTCCCCTGCCCTTTCAGCAGCTTAAATGAACGCTCAAGTCTTTCACTTAAATTCTCAAACATCTGATATATACTCTTTTTTCGTTTTTTTACTATTTCACAAGCCTGTTAGTCCCCGGCTCCGGAAAAACAACTTTAGGCTTAAACGTCTTAGCCTCATCACTGTCCATGAGAGCATACGACATAATTATCACCACATCTCCCGGGTAGACTTTACGAGCTGCAGCCCCGTTAAGACAAATATCTCCCGCTCCTCGCTTTCCGGGTATCACATAAGTGTCGATACGCTCGCCGTTATTATTGTCCACGATATAAACACGCTCGTTGGCAATTATGCCGGCGGCATCCATCAAGTCCTCATCGATAGTGATGCTTCCTATATAATTCAAATCGGCAGCCGTAACCGTAGCACGGTGGATTTTCGACTTCAATACTTCAATCTGCATCGCCTGTTTATTTTTTATACGCAATATTATCAATAAGTCTTACGTCGCCGCAATAGACAGTGACACAACCGACAACATAATCCGAATCGCCCCAGTCACCGATTGCCTGCATGTCATGGCCGTTGACTATCTCATAGTACTCCACCTCCAAATCCGGATAACTGTTTATTTTGTCAACAACGAATTTCACAGTGTCGGCAACCGTATGCGATTTTGCAAAATTCAGACTTTCCATCAGCGTCTTGGCTATATTTGGAGCAACAGCACGCTGCTCCTCCGTAAGGCGCACGTTGCGACTGCTTAAAGCCAACCCGTCGGCCTCACGAACTATCGGGCAAGCCACAACCTCAAGATCGAAACCTTCCAGCTCAACCATACGGCGGATAACAGCTATCTGCTGAAAATCCTTTTCTCCGAAATAAGCCCTGTAAGGCTCAACAATGGCAAACAACTTGCTGACAATCTGAGCCACTCCGTTGAAATGGCCAGGACGGTGCTTGCCTTCCATCACCTCTGCGACTTTACCCAAGTCGAACACACGCGTGTCGGGCTCGGGATAGATTTCCTCAACCGACGGAATAAAGGCCACATCACAACCCGCGCTTTCAAGCAACTCACAATCGCGTTTCTCAGTGCGCGGATATGTGCGCAAATCCTCCTTGTTGTTGAATTGTGTAGGATTGACAAATACACTTACAACGACAATGTCGTTGTCTTTTCTTGCACGCTCCACCAACGAAAGATGCCCATTGTGAAGCGCCCCCATGGTAGGGACAAGACCTATGGTTTTTCCCTCACCTTTACATTCTGAAATAAAGGACTTTAACTCAGGAATTGTTTTAACGATTCTCATAATTGTCAAATAAAACGGTGCAAAGGAAATAAATATTTATCAAATAGCGAAATACACAACGTTCAAATTTAGTTTTTCACAAACTGTCACATTCACCACAGCAAACCTGCAGTAATCGGCATTTCCGCCGCCTACTTCCTTTTTGCCGCCAATATGAGCTTTTTAATTTCCATATTAAAAGAAATTTTTGTAACTTTGCAGAAAATCATATATAATAATGAGTTATGAGCAACGGTAAGGTTTTATTTATAAGTCAGGAAATCACTCCATATCTACCGGAATCCGAAATGGCAGTCATGGGGCATGACATGCCCCAATGTATGCAAGAAAAGGGATATGAGGTGAGAACTTTCATGCCAAAATACGGCTGCATCAATGAAAGAAGAAATCAACTTCATGAAGTCATCCGCCTTTCCGGCATGAATCTGATTATAGACGATACCGACCATCAACTTATAATAAAAGTAGCCACACTGCAGCCGGCAAGGATGCAGGTATATTTCATCTACAACGACGATTATTTCCAAAAGAATCCGGATAAAGGGCTTGAGACTGATCTGAGTCCCGAATTAAACGACGAAAGATGCATGTTTTTCGTAAGAGGAACCATCGAAACTGTTAAAAAATTACGTTGGGAAGCCAACATAGTACACTGTCAAGGTTGGATATCAGCTCTTGCCCCACTCTACATAAAGAAAATCTATTCTGACGACCCGTCGTTCCGCGGCTCAAAAATAGTGTACTCCCTGTTCGGTTCATCTTTTAAAGGCTTGCTTGACCAAAGATTTGAGGAGAAACTCCGAATGGACGGATTCACAGATGAGGATCTTGCACCAATAGCAGGCAAACCGGTAGACTTCAACAGCCTCGCACAACTTGCCCTTGCACATTCCGACGGGGTGGTTATCCATACAGACGAAATTGCGCCGGAACTTCTCAAATTCATAGAACAAACAAAAATTCCAAGTCTTGTTCTTACCAAAGATGACGATATAGCAACCAAATGTGCGGAATTTTACAAAACGCTATAAAAACATATATAAAATGAAATTTCTCAATCTGCTGTTATGTTCCGCTGCCCTATCGGCAGCAACAGTGGCATGCGACGAAAATTTAATAGGTAATTCAATAATAGAAACAGATTCTCACCTTATTGTCGACTCGGCATTTACCGTCAGCGGAGAATCTGTTGAAAACACAAGAATCAAGTCGCGCACGATATCGCAACTGCTCGGACGCTTATATGCGGAAGAATATGGAACTCTGCAATCCGACATAGTGACAGAATTTATGCCGGTGAGCGAAATCGACACTGCCGGTGTAACAGTCAACGACATAGACTCGATAAAGATGCACTTCCTTATATCGATGGGCAGCTATACGGGCGACTCAATAACCCCGATGCGCGTAAGTGTGTACAGGTTAAACAAAAACCTGACAGACAATGATCTCTACAGTGATTTCGATCCTACAGGCTACTATTCCAAGAATGACCTGCTTGGCTCGACAACATACACGATGACCATGCTCGGGCAAACGGACTCGCTATACACATACAATTCATCTACCGGCTCATATATCTACTATCGGGCTGTAGACATAAAACTGCCAATCGAATTGGGCCGCAGTTTTTTCAATGAGTACATCACAAATCCCGCGTCGTATCAAGACCCTGAATTATTTAACAAATTCTTTCCGGGAGTATATGCCACAACGAGTTATGGCAACGGGCGCGTAATAAATATAGGAGGGACACAAATCAACCTGTACTATAAGAAAAAGACAGTCAACGACGAAGGCAACGACACAATAATAAATCAGGTAGGACAATATTATGGTGTTTCTCCCGAAATAAGAACCAACAACTGCATAAGGCTGGAACCTTCCGAAAATATTAAATCATTAATAGCAGGAGGCGATGTGGTGGTTCAAGCTCCTACCGGATATGAGGCAAAAATAAATATTCCAATCAGCAAAATACTTGACAGGTACTATGAACTTAGCGAAAGCGGACAAACAGTACTCAACCAAGTTTCATTCACAGTGCCGGCGCATGAGATAACAAACGGCAAGAAAATCGGTGTTCCGCCATATCTGCTCTTCGTAAAGTCAAACGAGAAGGACGACTTTTTCAACAACAAAAAAGTGACTGACGGCATTAATTATATATATTCCGAATACAACAGCTCTACAGAAACATATACCTTCTACATTCGTGAATATGTAAAACAATTTATCGACAACAACAAAGAGGCAAACCGGGACGACGAAACAATCAGCCTTATACCGGTCGATATGACATTCGAAACATCGAGCTCTTCATACTATCAAACATCGACAGAGCAGAAAGTGCTGACAGTTACGCCAATGGTTTCTTCACCGGCTATGGCACGCATTGATATTGGGAAAGCGAAAATTATAGCCACTTTCTCAAAAAAAGACTTCTGACAATGGTATAGAATAAAAAATTATTCCTACCTTTGTGCCGCTTAACGGCATCAAGCCTGAATAGCTCAGTCGGTAGAGCATTTCATTCGTAACGAAAAGGTCAAGGGTTCGAGTCCCTTTTCAGGCTCATAAGGCAGGCCAACCGGTCTGCTTTTTATTTTTTCCGGACTAATGCGGTTCATCTCCACCACAGATGACATAAAAATAATCAAGATACGTTTACGCACAGTAAATAAAACTATAAAAATTCTTTTGCATCACTCGCAACTTTCACTATATTTGCATCGTTCTTAAAGAAGAAAGAACTAAATAAGCGTTTAGCATTATCCAACGTTCAGGAAATCCCCAATTTTCGAAAACGAAAGCAGTGGATAATACAAAGCGTTTCACGCTATATATAATTATACTCTGATCATAATGATATAATAGGCGTGGGGGCTTTAAGTATTGCTGCTTTCAAGTATGGGGATACTTCTGAACAGGCAATACTAAAGTCCCCCACGCTTAACCTTTTATATTAAATGCTGTTTCAAGGGGAACACACAGCCATTAATTATATAGAAATTAAAAAGCATATATGCTTCTTATCAAATTTATCACTTTGCACAAACTATTGTGCTGTTTATAACACAAACAGTATACCTGATAGATAATATCAACGCATTTTGATAATACTATCATAAATCTATGACAATATGTCAGAAAATGACAAAATATCTCCATATATATACAATCAAACCTTGCAACCCATAAAAAATTACACGAATGGACAAATTGACAGAAACCGCCACAAACGAGATGCTGAATACAGAGCTTTGGTCATCAAGCCTGCACATCGAGCTACAAAACTATCTTGAAGTAGAAAAGCTGCCAATGTTTGCATCATGGCTTGACGCGCAAATAAAAATCAAAATGGAAAGGTTTTACAGACTTTCACGCATTTTGCTCAAATGCGGAGGCTCTCTTTCTCTACAACGCTTTACGTGCAGCCCACATAATTGGAGAAGCCCGTTGATAGCATTAAACACACTTCTCGAGCATGAGAGATATATGGAAAAACAAATACAGTCGTTTCTCGTGCTGGCCGAGAATTCTGACAACATATATTTCGCCACACATGTAATACGCATATATGAACATGAAACCCGTATAAGCGATATTTTTCTTGAGCTGCTTAGACTATTTGCCTACGAATGGAAGCACAGACTTCCGTCCGAGTTCATAAACAGCACAGACCTGCCTTATCAACCATAAGACAAATCTACTTGCTCAAATCATGAAGTACGAGCACACAACGACATTATTGATGCGTTTAAAAACAAAACACACAATCTTTTACGCCAATTAAAAATCCTGCGCAGGATAATTTTATTAATACAAACTATTAACTACCAAAAAACAAGGAGGTTTATATGACACCTGCAAAAAGAAACCAAGAATGGCTGCCGAGTATTTTCAACGATTTCCTCGACAACAACTGTATTTTAAAAGCCAATGCGACAGCTCCGGCAATCAATGTGATTGACAATGAGAAAGACTACACAGTTGAAATTGCCGCTCCCGGCATGACAAAAGAGGATTTCAAAGTCACAATCGACAAAGACAACAATTTGTCAATCGAAATGGAAAAGAAAAACGAAACTAAAGAAGAAAGCAAGGATAAGAAGAAATATCTGCGCCGGGAATTCTCTTACTCAAAATTCGAGCAATCCATTTTGCTTCCGGAAAATGTAGATAAGGACAAAATATCCGCAAAAATGGACAATGGTGTTCTGTCAATCGAAATTCCTAAAACAAAAGAAAACGATGCAGACAAACAAAAGAAAATTATAGAAGTAAAGTAGCAACATGTTTTAAAGATATGCCGGGAAGAATTTTTCCATTTCCGGCATATTCTTAAACCAACACACAAAACAAGGACACAAAATGGAAGAGAAATATATAGGAGTTCTTTGTTCCGGAGGCGATGCTCCCGGAATGAACGCAGCAATACGCGCCGTGACAAGAAGTGCAATTTGCAACGGATTCAAAGTCAAAGGAATATATCGGGGATATGAAGGATTGATTGCAGGAGAAGTTAAAGAATTGACTACAGAAACAGTCAGCAATACCATACAAAGAGGCGGGACAATATTGAAAACCGCGCGCTCTAAAGATTTCATGACAGAAGCCGGAAGGCAGAAAGCATACGAAACCCTCAAAAAAGAGAAAATATCGGCATTAATAATTATAGGGGGAAACGGATCTTTATCGGGCGCTTACACTTTCGCCAATACATACGCTGACATCGTATGTATCGGCCTGCCCGGAACCATTGATAATGATTTGTACGGAACTGATTCCACAATAGGTTATGACACTGCTCTGAACACGATAGTAGAATGTGTAGACAAGATACGCGATACAGCTACTTCGCATGACCGCATCTTTTTCGTAGAAGTAATGGGACGCGATGCCGGGTTCCTTGCACAAAACAGCGCAATCGCATCCGGGGCTGAAGCCGCAATAATACCGGAGGACCGAACAGATGCAGACCAGTTAGAGCAATTCATAAACAGAGGTTTTAGAAAAACTAAAAACAGCTGTATCGTCATAGTTTCTGAAAGTCAGAAAGATGGAGGCGCAATGCACTATGCAGAACGTATAAAAAAGGAATATCCTCAATACGAGGTAAGAGTTTCTATCTTAGGGCATTTGCAACGTGGAGGCTCTCCAAGCGCATTCGACAGAATTTTGGCAAGCAGACTTGGCGTTGGCGCCATTCAAGCTCTATTAGAAGGACAGCGGAATGTGCTAATCGGAATACATGATAATGAAATTGTATATATTCCTTTCATAGAAGCCATAAAAGGTGACAAGCCTCTTGACAAAAGCCTTATAGAAGTGCTCAACGAACTATCTATATAAGTATGAAATATAATATATACGATGTATCGGGATGGATGACAAATCTATATCCGTGTCTTCAAATTCGTGGATTTCCACGATGCGACCGTTGCCATCCAACGCGTAGATATACATATACCGGACACCATTCACTGTAATGGCAGAAGGCATTGATGCCGACGGTATGCCCAAATAACCGGTCTGCAACATCGGCAACAAATCTTCCACATTTTCATGTATAGAACCACAAACAAGCATCAAATCCAAATACAAGTTCCCCGACATCCGGTATTTTTCATCCGACGCAACATTTATCAGAAAATTGCCGCCACTCAGCGCGGAAATATTATCGCCACGCCATGTAACCGCAAAGTCGCCAAACGATTTCAAACGGCTATCATAATAAGTCAATTCCGTACCGGCCAAAACATTAATCAGCCCATCTTTCAAAGTTGCCTCCACAGGCTCAGAATACACATACTCAATAAAACCTGAACCATACGACAACCCGACAATATTTTCAACTCCGTCTTTTTTAATAACAGCAGATGCAATAAGCAAATCATCGTCATAATCAAAATCCACCTCAACAGTTCCTACAAGAATATTATAAGGCTTATAATTATTAATCACAACAGACTCTATCAAATCAAGACCGCCTTCCGGCACAACCGGAGGCTCCTCTTTTTCCTCATGACCTTGCATGACGGTATAAACCAACTCATTGTTGCCGCATTTCACCGCTATGTCGGCCTCCCGATCAACCTCTGTGGCATTTTTATGCACCTGTATACTCAACACATTTCTCCCTGCATTGCCCATTTCCGGGCTGACATCAATCCAATCAATGTCATCGGATTTATAATTAACCAAAACATACCACGCTCCTGTAGTTTCAAATTCCACAGAGCAAATATCTCCGCCTTCATGGCCAATCTCAAATACCGCGTTTTCTCCGGAAACGAATCCTGACAATACGCCTTCCGCACTGTCATCACAAGACATGATAAACAAGACCAATGGCAAGGAGTATAAAAAACGAGTTTTCATAAATAACATTTTATACTCTCAAAGATACAAATCTGTTGCAGAACAACCAAGCCCTACTGAAACTGTTTGGAAAGAATGTCATAATGATCATTCCACTGTCAACACAAAAAAAGCCGCAAAAGCGGCTTTTTCTCTATTTTCCGTTCTTTATATCATCGGGGACAGGCGGAGGAGTGGCAGACGCGCTTCCCTCTTCAGGATTTTCTTTTTTCTTTTCAGCCTCTTCAGCCTCACGCTGTTTTTCAAGCTCCTCATTAACACGGATAATTTCTTCTGTACGCGAAGACCATTGACGTTTGCCAAAAATCTTTTCCACGTCCTCCGTATAAATCACCTCTCTTTCAAGAAGCAAAGATTTCAGCCTATGATGTCCATCCGCATGTTCATTAAGCAAAGCCTTAGCACGGGCATATTGCTCGGCTATTATCCTCGACACTTCCTTGTCAATCAACCGCGCACGATCCTCGCTATAAGGCTTTGAGAATCCATAATCCTGCCCTGTTGAATCATAATAGCAAACATTTGGCAAAGCCTCGCTCATGCCGAAATATGCCACCATGGAATAAGCCTGCTTAGTCACGCGCTCCAAATCATTGGCAGCCCCTGTCGAAATATGTCCGATGAACAATTCCTCAGCCGCACGTCCGCCAAGCGTAGCGCACATCTCGTCGAGAATAGCCTGCTCAGGCGTGATTTGACGCTCTTCCGGAAGATACCAAGCCGCACCAAGCGCTTTTCCGCGCGGAACTATCGTAACCTTTATCAACGGATTTGCATATTTCAAGAACCAACTGATTGTGGCGTGTCCGGCCTCATGAATGGCAATCGCCTCACGCTCTTCCTCTGTAGTCACTTTCGAACGCTTTTCCAAACCGCCGACAATACGGTCGACTGCATCCATAAAATCCTGCTTTTCAACCGCTTTCTTGTTTCTACGCGCCGCAATCAAAGCTGCCTCATTGCACACATTGGCAATATCCGCACCGGAAAATCCCGGAGTTTGGCGCGCAAGCAAATCGACATCCACACTGTCATCGATTTTCACATTGCGCAAATGCACAAGGAAAATCTCACGTCGGTCGTTCAAATCAGGCAAATCCACATAAATCTGCCTGTCAAACCGTCCGGCACGCAACAATGCTTTGTCGAGAATATCAGCGCGGTTGGTTGCCGCGAGCACAATTATTCCGCTGTTTGTCCCAAATCCGTCCATTTCAGTAAGGAGCTGATTAAGCGTGTTCTCCCGCTCATCATTGGCACCCATGTTCGGATTGCGCCCACGCGCACGTCCAACAGCATCTATCTCATCTATAAAAATGATACACGGAGCTTTATCTTTTGCCTTTCTGAACAAATCTCTCACACGCGATGCTCCGACTCCGACAAACATCTCCACAAAATCAGAACCGGAAAGAGAAAAGAACGGCACATTAGCCTCGCCCGCCACAGCTTTGGCAAGCAGAGTCTTTCCCGTTCCCGGAGGGCCGACAAGCAATGCGCCCTTTGGAATCTTGCCGCCCAAATCGGTATACCGTTTAGGATTCTTCAAAAATTCAACAATCTCCTCTATCTCCGTCTTGGCCTCATGCAGACCGGCGACATCTTTGAATGTCACATTAGTGCCATTCTCTTTGTCAAAAAGTTGCGCTTTTGACTTTCCAACATTGAACACACCGCCACCGCCGGCATCTCCTCCTCTCGACATCCGGCGCATGATTATAAACCAAAACACAATCAACAGCAATATCGGACCGAATGACCATAAAAAACCGGAAATATTGCTTGACTGCTCATAAGTAACATCACCATTAAATACGCCTTGTGCTTTCCACTCCTCTATCTTGTCGTCAACATTAGAAGGAGCCATGACAGTAATCTTGACCCTCTTGGATACGCCTTTTGGCTGCAAATCCTTAAAAATCTCATGGGCAAGCGAATCGTTCAGATATGCGTTAATCCTACCCTCTTGCGGATAAACAACAATCTTGGTCACACCTTTTGTCTGCACATATTTTTCAAAGTCAGACCAGCCTACCTCTTTTTCAAATCCGGAGTTTTGGAAATAAAATAATCCAATCAGCGCCAATCCGATGATTGCATACATCCAGAAAATATTAAAGAACCGGAAGCCGCCTTTCTTATTTTTATTGATATTATTGTCCATAATAATGTTCTTAATCCAAATCAGGAATTTCTGTTATTTTAGCGTCGTTCCATAACTGCTCAAGATTATAATACTCTCTGAACTCAGGCAAAAACACATGCACATAGATATTCCCATAATCAATCACAATCCATTGAGAATTACGATAACCGTCGTAATTAAACGGCTTGACGCCAATTTTCTCCTGCACATGCTCGCGTATGGAATCCGCGATAGCCGCAACTTGCATTGTCGATGTACCTTGACATATCAAAAAATGCTCCGTTGATACATGCTCCAACGCGCTCAAGTCCACATGTGTGATTTTTCTTCCTTTACGCTCTTGTATACCCTCAATAATCGTTTTAAATAATTCTTCGTTATTCATTCAATGAAAATAAAATTTATATTTGTCGGCAAAGATAGTATAAGGCAAGCGAAAACAAAAACATGTAATAATTCATATTTCAGTTTCACCCGGCAAAACCTCATGCCGATTACGTGAATAAATAACAAACAACGTGCCGACTTTGATTAACACTACAACGTTAAAATAACAAAATTCGGCTGCCAATAAATTAGCAGCCGAATTTATAACCAGAATACGGCAAATTCTATCCATACTGTATTGTGCCATCCGGATTGCGATATTTATCGAAACTTTTCTCATATTGGTCCATAGCCCTCAAGCTCATTCCCATACTTGAGAATCCGCCGTCATGATAAAGATTTTGCATTGTCACCTTACGGGTGAGATCGCTGAACATGACTATGCAATAATCGGCACACTCCGCAGCGTCGGCATTTCCAAGTGGCGACATGCGATTGGCAAAGTCCATTAGCGACTCCATGCCTTTAACCCCGCTGCCGGCAGTGGTCATCGTAGGAGATTGCGAGATTGTGTTTATTCTGACATGCTTCTCACGTCCGTATATATAACCAAAGCTGCGCGCTATCGACTCAAGCAACGCTTTTGCGTCAGCCATATCGTTATAGCCGAACAACGTGCGCTGCGCAGCCACATAAGAGAGAGCCACAATGCTTCCGTATTCATTTATTGCGTCAAGTTTTTTCGCCGTTTGTATCATTTTATGGAATGATATGGCAGAAATATCAAGCGTCTTGTTCAGCAAATCATAATCCAAATCATCATAAAGACGCTTTTTCCGCACATTGGGCGACATTCCGATTGAATGCAGCACAAAGTCTATTTTTCCACCGAGTATTTCAACAGATTTCTGAAAAACCATTTCCAAATCCTCGCAATTAGTGGCATCAGCAGGTAAAATCTCGGCATTCAATTTCTCTCCCAAGACAGACACGTCGCCCATTCTCACGGCAACAGGCGTATTGGAAAGTGTTATTACCGCGCCTTCCTCCACAGCCCTCTCCGCTACTTTCCACGCTATACTGTTAGAATTAAGTGCGCCAAAAATAACGCCGCGCTTTCCTTTCAATAAATTAAAACCCATTCTTTAATGTTTTTAGGTTATACAATCTTTTTCAGCCGCAAAGGTAATATTTTTAATATATTAAAAAAACTACTATATTTTTAAATTTTATCCGCCGGGCTTTAATCTGTAGATAAAATGAATTACTTTTGCAAAAAATTGGGGTCGATTGTGAAAAATATACTACAACGAACAATAACCGGCATCGTATATGTGGCTCTGCTTGTTATCGCGACAGTGTGCGGCGACACATATTTTGCCATAATTTTCAGTCTGATTTTAGCGGCAGGAATAATAGAATTCTCCAAACTTTACGCGAATGGCACACCACACAAATGGCTATGTACAGCCGTTGACGTTTTGGGAGGACTGACTCTTTTCTTATCCACATTTTTTACATATAAAACAGGAGAAGAAACAAGCCCGATAATCTATTATATACCGTATCTTGTAATACGGCCTGTCGTGCAGCTCTACATTAAAGGGCATAACTCTATGGAGTGCCTCAAAACTTCGGCCATGTCGCAAATCTACATCGCACTGTCAATGACAATGCTTAACCACCTGTATTTCAAGGCACCGCATTTATTGCTCCTATGCCTTATTTTCATTTGGATAAACGACACAGGAGCGTTCTGCATAGGCTCATTGCTTGGCAAGCACCGCCTGTTTGAAAGAATTTCACCAAAAAAATCATGGGAAGGATTTTTTGGAGGACTATTTTTCAACATAATAGCAGCACTCATCATATATTGCTACTTTTTTGACATAGCGGCTGACTTCTCTATTGTGGAATGGACATCATTCGCAATAGCAGTCACCATCTTCGCCACAATGGGAGATTTGGTGGAATCTTCCATAAAACGCAGTGTCGGAGCAAAAGATTCAGGACATATTCTACCGGGGCACGGAGGTGTGCTCGACCGCATAGACAGCTTGTTACTCGTAACTCCCGCATCTCTGTTTTTCCTTTATTTCACACTATAAAAAATTCAACAATGGGCAATAACCAAAGATATGACCTTCGCGGAGTTTCCGCGTCAAAAGAAGACGTACACAACGCAATAAAGAATGTAGACAAAGGGCTTTATCCAAAAGCATTCTGCAAAATAATCCCTGACATATTGGGCGGCGACGACAACTATTGCAATATAATGCACGCGGATGGAGCCGGCACAAAATCATCACTCGCCTACATCTACTGGAAAGAAACCGGCGACCTAAGCGTATGGAAAGGAATCGCCCAAGATTCCTTGATAATGAACATCGACGATTTGCTGTGCGTAGGAGCCACCGACAACATATTGCTTTCATCAACTATCGGACGCAACAAATTGTTAATACCGGGAGAGGTAATCGCCGCAATTATCAACGGGACAGAAGAGCTGCTCGCCGATCTGCGAAAATTGGGGATAGGTATCTACAGCACAGGAGGAGAAACAGCAGATGTTGGAGATCTTGTGCGCACCATAATTGTAGACAGCACTGTCACTTGCAGAATGAAACGCTCGGATGTCATCAACAACGCAAACATTGAGGCCGGCGATGTCATAATAGGCCTGTCGTCATCAGGAAAAGCCACATACGAGGATGAGTATAACGGCGGAATGGGAAGCAACGGCCTGACATCAGCCCGACATGACGTGTTCGCAAAATACATAGCCGAGAAATATCCGGAAAGTTATGATAAAAATGTTCCAGAAGAGTTAATCTATTCCGGAAAGCTCAAGCTTACCGACATTGTACCGGAAACAGGACTGACAGCAGGCAAACTTGTATTGTCGCCCACCCGCACTTACGCACCCATAATCAAAAGCATCTTAGACGAGATGCGTCCGGCAATACACGGTATGGTACACTGCTCCGGCGGCGCACAAACAAAAATCATGCATTTCGTAGAAAACAAGCATGTGATAAAAGACAACCTATTCCCCATACCGCCATTGTTCAGAATCATAAAAGAGCAATCAAACACGGAATGGAAAGAGATGTACAAGGTGTTCAACATGGGGCACAGAATGGAAATATATTCCGCGCCTGAAAATGCCGAGCGCATAATGGAGATTTCCGGCAGTTATGGTGTTGAGGCACGTATTGTCGGAAGAGTGGAGAACGCCAAGACAAATCATCTCACTATCAAATCCGAATACGGCTGCTTTGAATATTAAACATGCGCAGACTGTCTTACATACACCTGCCTGTGATTCTGATATTTTTAATATTGGGGATGGCAAGATGCAGTAAAAAGACAGAAACCAAAACCGCAATAAACAAACCGTTGCCTGACACGCTTGTTGTAGGGACACTCTACAGCCCGACGTCCTATTTTCTATACAAAGGCGACATAATGGGATATCACTATGATTTGATTATGAAATTCGCAAAAGACAAGAATATTGTCGCAAAATTCGAAATCATGCGAAACATGCCCTCCCTGATAGAAAAATTAGATTCCGCAAAAATCGACATCATCGCGTACAATATCCCGATAACAGCCGAGTATAACCAAAAAATCGAGCATTGCGGATTAGACAACATTACCAAACAAGTGCTTGTACAACCTACTAAAAACGGCAAACGCGGCATAACCGACGTAACACAATTATCAGGAAAAGACATTTATGTGGAAAAAGGCTCCAAATATGAGGCCCGGTTATTAAATCTGAACAATGAGATAGGCGGAGGGATAAAAATACACACTATCTCACGTGACACACTCATGCAGGAGGACCTCATTGAGATGGTCGCCGATGGTGAAATTCCGCTCACCATAGTTGACAGCGACATCGCGCATCTTGATCATTCATATTATCCGAATATCGACATAAGTTTGGAGATAAGTTTTCCGCAACGCTCCTCTTGGGCTGTAAGAAAATCGGACAAATGGCTTGCCGACTCAATCAACAAATGGGCCGGACAAAAAAACGTAATAGAGGCAGGACAAAGCCTGTTCAGACATTACTTTGAAACAAACAAAACATTCTCAGAGGCAGAAATCAACATCCGGCTCCTCAAGCGTGGAATAATATCGCCTTACGACAACCTCTTCAAATTCCATTCCGGCACATTGGGCTGGGATTGGAAATTGCTTGCGGCGCAAGCCTACATAGAATCCAATTTCAATCCACAGGCTGTATCATGGGCAGGTGCAAGAGGGATTATGCAGCTTATGCCCGCAACCGCCCGGACGTTGGGATTGTCGGACAACAACATAGAAGACCCTGAAAGCAATATACAGGCAGCCGTAAAACTTATTCTGAGCTTAGACAAAACGCTGCAAAAGTATGTGCCCGACACAGAAGAGCGCAAAAAATTCATACTTGCCGCATATAATTCCGGAATAGCGCACATCTACGACGCAATATCATTGGCCAAAAAATTTGGTAAAGACCCGCAGATATGGGACGGAAACGTAAGCGAGGCACTGTTGATGAAAGCATATCCGGAATACTACAACGACGAAGTTTGCAAATACGGTTATTTCAGGGGACGGCAGACTGTAAAATATGTGTCAGAAGTGCTGCGCATATATCATCTTTACAAAAGATATTGACAATCGGCAAAATAGATAATAAAATTCATCAAATTGCATATTTTTCTGTCGTTTTCGACACATTTTACAGAAAACATTTCGTACATTTGTAGATATTAAAATAATAATTTACAATTATGAAGAAGAAATTACTGCCTATTTGTGCGATTGTACTTGCAAGTTCGATGCTTTTTTCATCGTGCATCGGAAGTTTCGGTTTGAGCAATAAAGTTCTTTCTTGGAACCAGCAAATCAGTAACAAATTTGTTAATGAGCTCGTGTTTATCGGATTTTGGATTCTTCCTGTCTATGAGATTTCAATGCTTGCCGATGTGATTGTAATCAACAGTGTTGAGTTCTGGTCGGGCAGCAATCCAATCGTAGCCGGACAAAAAGTAATCAATGGTGAAGACGGACGCTACTTGGTTGAATGGAACAAAGATGGATACACTATCACCAACGAAGCCGACAAATCTGTAGTTGAGCTTAACTTCAATGAAGAGGAAAAAACATGGTCGGTCACAACACCGGAAGGTGATGTGCCGTTCCTTACTTTTGTTGACGACACCCACGTCAAAGTTCCTGCCGCAAATGGAGAATTTAAGGTGGTAGAGCTTTCCCAAGCAGGAGTAATGGCATATCAGGAATATGCCGCAAACGCAAACCTTGCAATGAAATAACCAATCATCAAACAAAACAAAGAAGGCTGACGATGTTGATTCCATACGTCAGCCTTTTTTATGCCACAATTTTCAATCACATCCCGATGCAATGATACTCAAACCCAAGTTCAGCCAACTCTGAAGGGTCATATATATTTCTGCCGTCAACAATCACATTCCCCTTCATCGCTTTTCTGATTACATTCCATGAAGGCAAACGGAACTCTTTCCATTCCGTCAGCATGGCCAACGCGTCGGCATCAACAACCGCGTCATACTTATCTTTGGCATAAGCAACCCTGTCGCCCAAACGTCGCCGGCACTCATCCATTGCCACAGGATCATACACAACCACATTTGCCCCTGATTTCAACAATTTTTCAATCACTACCAACGAAGGAGCCTCACGCATGTCATCAGTTTCCGGTTTGAAAGCAAGTCCCCATACGGCTATTTTCTTTCCATTTAAGTCGCCCAAAGCATTGCCCAATTTTCTGAACACAATACCTTTCTGAGCTTCATTTACACATTCCACCGCCTCAATGACACGCATATCATAACCATTTTCTTTTCCCGTATGTATCAACGCTTTAACATCCTTAGGAAAACACGAGCCGCCATAACCACATCCGGCGTATAGAAATTTGTTGCCAATCCTTGCGTCAGAACCTATTCCTTTACGCACCATATTGACATCCGCCCCAACCAATTCGCACAAATTGGCAATATCATTCATAAATGAGATACGAGTTGCCAACATCGAATTAGCAGCATATTTTGTCATCTCGGCAGAAGCTATATCCATGAATATAACCCGGAAATTATTCAAAAGGAACGGGCGATAAAGACGTTCCATTACTTTTCGGGCATAGTCGCTTTCAATACCTATTACGACTCTGTCGGGCGACATAAAATCCTTTATGGCTGCCCCCTCTTTCAAAAATTCCGGATTTGATGCAACCTCAAAAGGCACATCTTTCCCCCTACGGGCAAGTTCCTCTTTGATGACTTGCTTTATCTTAACGGAAGTGCCTACAGGAACAGTGCTTTTAGTGACCAGCAACGTATATTTATTAATATTTTTGCCAAATGTTCTTGCCACCTCCAACACATATTGCAAATCCGCGCTGCCATCCTCATCGGGAGGAGTGCCTACCGCGCTGAACACTACCTCAACATCATCCAACACACTTTCCAACGATGTGGTAAAGTGAAGCCTTCCCGCATCGGCATTCCGTGCCACCAATTCATCCAGCCCCGGCTCATAAATAGGTATAACGCCGGATTTCAAATTAGCGATTTTACGCTCGTCGATATCCACACAAGTTACGTCAACGCCCATTTCCGAAAAACATGCGCCGGAAACCAAGCCGACATAACCCGAACCAACAATAGCTATCTTCATTATTTATTCTATTTTTTCAATTTATTTTCTCTATCAGTGAGGGGTGGACGAAAGCAGTTGCCACGGCAACCACACCCGGTATCGACACCACTACTCTCCTATCTCCTTTCAACCGCATAAAAGTGCCTTCACATCCTTCAAATATACCTCCCGTTATTCTCACCCTGTCGCCCTTTTTAGCCTGCAATTCTTCCGGGCTAAAATATATCAGCCCCTCGTCGTTCGTGCCGGCCACAGCCATAAAATTCCGCATCTGATATTCAGGAACTATAATCGGCTTCCGGCTTGACTTATCCATAATGTAGCGTATCGGCAATGATGTTTCAGCCTTGTATTTCTTCATGCCGTCGGATGTCATTTTTACAAATATAAGATTGTGTATGGACGGAACCAATTTACGCTGCTTCCTCCCATCCCGCACAAAATCCTTATAGCACATAGGAATAAAACTTTCTATCCCCATGCCATCCAACTCCGATTTAACTTTAATTTCTCTATTATAAGTAACCCTTAAAGCAAACCATACCTTGTCCGAAACATCGCCAAAATCCATACGGCAAAGGTAACACTAAAA
Organism: uncultured Muribaculaceae bacterium; assembly: GCA_944321725.1. GTDB lineage: Bacteria > Bacteroidota > Bacteroidia > Bacteroidales > Muribaculaceae > Limisoma. The sequence goes on along the minus strand of CALUMI010000008.1, from coordinate 9,007 downwards.
ATCATTCCATTACCACACAATTACAATCAATATTTTTAAATTTGCGGAAAATATGCAAAACTATGACCGACGTGGAAAGTTTCAAAAACACAGTGTACAGCATCGTAAAATCAATTCCTTACGGCAAAGTTCTTACTTATGGTCAAATCGCATGGCTTGCAGAAAAACCGCGCAACTCCAGACTCGTAGGCAAGTTGCTGCATGGAGCCCCTTCCGGCATACCTTGCCACCGTGTGGTAAATTGTAAAGGAAGGACTGCCCCATATTGGAAAGAACAAGCCGAAAGGCTTCAAGCGGAAGGCGTGGAATTTAAAAGCAACAACTATGTAGACATGAAAAAATACAACTACAATATCTTTAACCACAATCCTGATTAAACCATCAATTTATAATCAGACAACAAAACCATAACTTTGCAATGCCGTTCCGCATAAATTACGTAAATTTGCAAAAACATTTACGCATATCTCAATATGGCTGAAAACAATTTTCTGAAATTCATAAAAAAGCACCCTGTCCTATCTACCATATTTTTGATAATTATTGTAGACATTGCTTTGCTAATCGCGGCATATTTCGGATTAGGATGGTTCACAAACCACAACCAATATCAAATAGTGCCCGAACTTAAAGGCATGTATGTGGAAGAAGCCGCCATGAAATTACGGCAAAACAACCTTGTGCTGGAAATTTCCGATTCAATATTTGAGGCGAACACATCTCCGGGCAGCATAATCACCCAAACCCCCAAAGCCGGCTCGAAAATCAAAAACAACCGCACAATATATGTGACAATACGCTCATTCTCAACGCAGCAAGTATCAATACCATATATTGTAGACCTGTCATTGCGGCAAGGCATGTCGATGCTGCAAGCCGCAGGATTCAAAAATATCACAGTGGAAAAAATACCTTCCGAATTTTCAGATCTAATATATGAATTGAAAATGAACGGGCTTCCATTATCAGCCGGCGACAAAATACCGATAAACGCAAGGCTTACAATAGTGGTGGGCGACGGTCTTCTGCAACAAGCCGACTCCGCCATTCTCGACGACTACAACGAGGCTGTGATGGACGCTGCCGACACTTATCCCGAATCCGGAAACGAATATTAAGAAATCAGTAATGGAAAAGGATAATGACTTTTTATCAACTTTCGACGAAGAGCCGGAAGATGGCACCATAATCGACGGGAGCAACCGCGAACTGTGGGAACATTATCGATTTACCGCAGAGAAAGGACAGGCACTACTCCGTGTCGATAAATTTTTGGTGTCGCACATCGACAAGACTTCGCGCAACAGAATACAACAGGCAGCAGATGCCGGCTGCATTATAGTAAACGGCAAACCCGTAAAATCGAACTACAGGGTAAAACCTTTCGACGTGGTATCATTGGTGATGGACCGCCCCAAATACGAACTTGAAATAATACCGGAAGACATACCGCTCGATATAGTCTATGAGGACAACGATTTGCTTGTGGTCAACAAACCGGCAGGGTTAGTGGTCCATCCCGGACATGGCAACTACAGCGGCACACTTGTCAATGCTCTCGCATATCATTTCAAAGACAATCCGGACTACGATGTCAGCGACCCCCGGTTAGGCTTGGTTCACCGCATCGACAAAGACACGTCGGGGCTGTTGGTCATCGCAAAAACGCCCGACGCAAAAACAAATCTCGGGAAACAATTTTTCAACAAAACAACGCACCGCCAATACATAGCAGTCGTTTGGGGGCAATTCAAAGAAGATAGCGGCACAATAGAAGGGAATATAGGACGAAGCCTGAAAGACAGGCTGCAAATGTCGGTATTTCCGGAAGGCGACTATGGCAAACACGCCGTCACACACTACAAAGTAATAGAAAATCTTGCGCATGTAGCTGTCGTTGAATGCCAATTGGAAACAGGGCGCACACACCAAATCCGCGTACACATGAAGCATATAGGCCATCCGCTTTTTAACGACGCCAGATATGGCGGCGACAAAATTCTGCGGGGAATAGCGACATCCAAATACACACAGTTCGTACAAAACTGTTTTAAGACGTGTCCACGCCAAGCCCTGCACGCCAAAACGCTCGGTTTCGTGCATCCAACCACAGGAAAAGAGATGTTTTTCAACAGCGAAATGCCATCCGACATCGAATCGCTCATAAAAAAATGGGAGGAATATTATTCCACAGCACGCTAAAATCCATTCAATAGTCGGTTTTCACAAAAAATAATATTGCTAATACTTGTTTCAACGTTTTGCAATCCTTATCTTTGTAAAGAGTAATATGGTAATTTGCCGAAGTTTTATTCTTTAGCAAAGTTAAACATAATGCTCATAACAGAAACTTGAATATAAGCCTAAAACAACAAATATGGACGAATTGGTTACACCAAAAGAATATAGCGACATCTGCCCGTTCTCTGACGGCGAATTCCATTCAAAGATGGAAAAAATGGTTACGGAAGATGGTTTTAAACACGCCGTCACATGGGTTATGCCCGACATCGACTATGACGCTTTCTGCAAACAGCTGCTGCTGATTGACAATAAAAAAGACTTCCAATATAAGGTCATGTTCCCGTTCTTGGAAATGCTGGCGGCAAAAACAACCGATGGCATCTCCGACTGCGGAGTGGAAGACAATGTGGAATACGACAAAGCATATACCATGCTGACCAACCACCGCGACATTGTGCTCGACGCGTCGTTTCTCAATCTTGCCCTGCTTCGCCACAAGTCAAGGACAACGGAAGTGGCTATCGGCGACAACCTGCTGATATATGAATGGATAGAAACACTTGTCCGCCTCAACAAAAGCATAATCGTAAAACGCGATGTTGGCATGCGCCATGCGCTCGAAGCGGCCGAGCAACTGTCAGGCTACATACATTTTGCCATAACACAGAAAAACGAATCTGTATGGATTGCACAAAGACAGGGAAGAGCGAAAGACAGCAGCGACGAAACACAGGAAAGTCTTGTGAAAATGCTTTCGATTGCGGGAGGAAAAAGTTTCTTGGACAATATCCTTGAGCTCAACATCATGCCTGTGGCAATAAGCTATGAGTTCGATCCCAACGATTATCTGAAAGCCCGCGAATTTCTTTTGAAAAAGAAAAATCCTGATTTCAAAAAGACCAAACGCGACGACCTGTTCAGCATGGAAACCGGTTTGCTTCAAAACAAAGGCAAAGTGCATTTCACATTCACAGGCTGCATCAACAATCAGATAGAAAGACTCCGCAACGCGGACAAGAAAGAGCAGCTAAACGGCATTTGCAAGATAATCGACACGCAAATACACAAAAACTATAGGATATATCCTGGAAACTTTATCGCCTATGATGAAAGATTCCAAACAGAAAGGTTCAAATCACATTACAATAGCGACGACATAGACAAGTTCAACACATATATCAACAAACAACTTGACAAAGTGCAAAACGAAGTTGATTTTGAAATCAACAACGATGAAAGGGAATATATGCACAGCCTGATGCTCGTGATGTATTCAAACCCGTTGGTCAACCAACTGACGGCTACCGGTATGATGTAAAAACAGCATTATGAGATTCTCGCTTGCAGTATCGATAGTATTTGCGATTATCTGTATCGCCACCGATTTTGTAATATATAAAAGACTGCACAAACATAAGAGGTTGCGCACCGCACATGTTGTCATTTCTACAGCAATATATCTTTTGCTTATAAGCGTCCCTGTCGTATTGTCTTTCAGGCATACAGGCACACACATAATGCAATATGCCATGTGGGCCTTATTCACATGCGCTTCGGTCTTCCTGCCAAAAACATTTTATGCCGTGTTCTTGTTGCTGTCAAACATCCCGCGGCTGTTCAAGCGAAAACCTGTCAAATACATGGCAAAAGCAGGGACAATAATCGGGTACCTGCTTTTCATAACGATATGGTGGGGAGCATTAGTGACGACAAGACAAATTCAAATAAACGAGATAAACATTGAGTCTGACAATCTGCCGGAATCTTTCGACGGATACAAAATCGTGCAATTCTCCGACTTGCATACAGGCACATTCGGCGACAACACTGCTGTCATAAGCAACATGGTGGCAAACATAAACGCTTTAAATCCTGACTTGATAGTATTCACAGGCGATATTGTAAACAACTCCTCATCAGAGTTATATCCGTTTATCGATGAACTCCGAAAAATGAAATCCAAAGATGGAGTAATTTCCATTTTAGGAAATCATGATTACGGTGACTATAAAAAATGGAAAACCGAAGCCGACAAACAAAACAACTTATCCAATCTCATCGCAATACAAAGAGACACATTGAAATGGCAACTCCTTCTTAACCAACATACATATATCAAACATGACAAAGACTCGTTATTAATACTCGGCGTTGAAAATTGGGGAGAACCTCCATTTACCACACACGGCGACTTAAAAGCCGCAATGCCAAAAGACGATTACAAAGGGTTCAAGATTTTGCTTTCACATAATCCAAAACATTGGGAAATGGAGGTAGACAAAAAAACAGACATCGACCTCACTCTTTCCGGACATACCCACGCAATGCAGATGATGCTGTCTGTCGGCTCAAAAAAATATTCGCCATCGTCACTGCGCTATCAGCATTGGCAAGGACTATACGAACACGGCAAGCAGCTCCTTTATGTGAACATAGGCATGGGAGAAGTGGGAATACCGATGCGCATCGGTGCAAAACCGGAGATAACCCTGATAAAGCTAAAACACACAGAACGATAACAATGGAATACGCATCTCTAATAGCAGAAGAAACAGGCATATCCCGACAACAAGCAGAGGCCACAATCAAACTGCTTGACGAAGGAGCAAGCATCCCGTTCATCAGCCGATATAGAAAAGAGCGCACACAAGGCCTTGACGAGGTGCAAATCCAAGCTGTTTCCATTTGCTACGAAAAAGCAAAGGAATTGGAAAAACGCAAAAACTTCATCATTGACATAATTGCACAACAAGGGAAACTGACAGATGAGCTGAGAAAGAAAATCGAAGATTGCCGAAACGGCACCATTCTTGAAGATATATATCTGCCTTATAAACAAAAAAAATCAACTAAAGCTGATGTTGCGCGCAAAAACGGACTTGAACCGCTTGCAAAAATAATAATGGCCCAGAATGCGACCGACATCTATCACGCGGCATCCCGTTTCATTAACAGCACAATTACAGACCAAAATATGGCTGTCGACGGAGCTCTCAACATAATAGAAGAGTGGATAGCCGAGAACACAGGCGTGCGCGAGTTGGTACGCAAAACATTTTTCCACGAGGCTGTGCTAAATTGCAAAGTAATAAAAGGAAAAGAAACAGACGCGGCAAATTTCCAAAATTATTTCGATTTCTCAACTCCGCTAAAACGATGCAAATCGCATCAGATACTCGCAATCCGCAGAGGGAAAGATGAAGGGTTTTTACGCACATCAATCGACATCGACCCTGATAAAATCACAGAAAAAATCTCGCACCGATTTCTGAAAAACAAATCCGAATCGGCATTACTCGTAAAAAAAGCAGTAGTCAACAGCTACAAACGCTATATCAAACCATTGATAGAAAATGAATTTGCGGCATCAAGCAAAACTGCCGCCGACGACCAAGCCATTGCCCTGTTTGCCGACAATGCCCGCCAACTGCTCTTTGCTCCTCCACTTGGCAAAAAACGAATACTCGCCATCGATCCGGGCTACCGGACGGGCTGCAAACTCGTATGCCTCGACGAGCAAGGAAACCTGTTGCATAACGACACTATCTATCCCACCCCGCCACGCAAAGAAATATCCCTGTCGGCAAAAAAATTACACAATCTGATTGAAGCCTATAAAATCGACACGATAGCGCTTGGAAACGGGACGGCATGCCGCGAAACAGAAGACTTTCTGAAATCACTGTACTACAACCGCGACATTCATATATACATCGTCAGTGAAGACGGTGCATCTGTCTATTCCGCATCAAAACTTGCTCGAGAGGAATTTCCTGACAAAGATGTAACAGTACGTGGTGCCATTTCCATCGGACGACGTCTGCTCGACCCTTTGGCCGAATTAGTAAAAATCGACCCGAAGTCAATCGGTGTAGGACAATATCAGCACGATGTTGACCAGACAAAGTTGAAACAGGCATTGGAATTCACTGTCGAGAGCTGTGTAAATAAAGTAGGAGTAAATCTCAATACAGCGTCGAAAGAACTGCTGACCTACATATCCGGATTGGGAGTACAATTAGCCCAAAACATTGTGGAATATCGTGCCGCCAACGGAAATTTCAAAAACAGGAAAGAGCTGTTGAATGTGCCACGATTAGGCAATAAGGCTTTCGAGCAGTGCGCCGGGTTCTTAAGAATACCCGACAGCGAAAACCCTCTTGACAACACAGCCGTGCATCCGGAGAACTACAAAACTGTAGAAAAAATGGCATCCGACTGCGGTTGTTCCATAAATGAACTTATAAACGACAAAGCAAAAAGAGCCGACATCGACATAAACCGTTATGTAACCGACAACACAGGCATCCCCACTCTCACCGACATCATGGAAGAGCTTGACAAACCGGGCAGAGATCCGCGTACAACAACCGGTATTGTGAATTTTGACAGCAATATAAAATCATTCAATGATCTGAGAGAAGGAATCATAGTAAATGGCATCATAACCAATATAACGCAATTCGGTGTATTCGTTGATATAGGGATAAAAGAAAACGGATTAGTCCATATATCCGAAATATGCAATCATTTTATATCGTCACCGGCTGATGTGGTGAAACTGCATCAACACGTAAAAGTAAAAATCAAAAATATCGATACACAACGCCGCAGGCTATCTCTGTCGATGAAAGAAACAAACTGACAAAATATGAATAATTTAATTATATCAATAGGCAGCAACAGCAAAGACCGGGAATGGCAGATAACCAACTGCCTGAAATGGCTTAAAGACAATCTAAACAGCACATCCCACTCTTCTATCTATAACAGCGCCGCATCCAACGGAACTGATCCGGACTACCTCAATGCCGTAATGAAAGCCAAATGCAAGGAATCATACGAAGAAATCAACAAAAAATTAAAAGACTATGAAACCGTCTGCGGTCGAACTCCTTTGAGCAAGCAAACAGGAGAAATCCCCATGGATCTCGACATTATAATCTGGAACGGAAATATAATACGTGAGCGCGACTTCAATCAGGAATATTTCCAAACAGGTTGGCGCCAACTCGAAAAATAGCCAATATGAAACACTCAAACATCACAGGAATTGCCGTCCTTATTCTCGCAATAGCCTACATTGTCATTCCGTACGACATGGACAAGTCCGGGTGGTATGGCTATATCGACGACTTTTTTGTCTTCATGGCCGCATATCTTTACTTCTTTGGTGGCAGAAACATCCGGCCACAGCTCAAACGACTTCTACGCATAATGGCCGGATGCTTTTTCATCACAGCCATGCTCTGCCTGATAGCACTGATAATATTATCCTGACAGATACTAATAATAACAACATAATATTCTTATAAACAATCAATTACTCCTAACAACAAAAATACATGCAAAAATAATCCGAAAAATATTTGCATATAACAAAAACAGATATTAATTTTGTAACGATTTCAAAAACGTATCAATATCAATTATGACAAAAGAGGCAATAGACAGATTAGTATCGCACAATATAAGGCCGTCCGCCCAGCGAATTTCAATAATGGAATATTTGCTGACACACAGAACGCACCCTACCGTCGATACAATCTACAACGATCTTGTCTGCAAAATGCCTACATTATCGAAGACTACAATTTACAACACTTTGAAATTGCTCGAAGAGCACGATGCAATCATCGAGCTTACAATCGACAAAAAAACTGCGCACTACGACGGAATGACAGCACCTCACTCCCATTTTATGTGCAAAAGTTGCGGCAAGATAATTGATATGCCTTTACAGAAAGTCGATCAGAATCAGACAAGCCACGATTTCACCATCGATGAGGCGGAGGTCTATTATAAAGGATACTGTTGCGACTGCATGGCAAAACGGTGTTGAAACGACATTTTTTATTAACGATATACTAACTAATTAAATCCTTACAATTATGGCAAAGAAATTTATTTGTACAGTTTGTGGTTATGTTTACGAAGGCGATGCTGCTCCTGAAAAATGCCCGCAATGCGGCGTACCGGCAAGCAAGTTCAAAGAATTGGTTGAATCAGAGGCTCTTCAGTTCGTAACAGAACACGTAATCGGCGTTGCTAAAGGTTGCGACGAAGAAATGATTAAAGACCTCAACGCACACTTCAACGGCGAATGCACAGAAGTAGGCATGTACCTTGCAATGTCGCGTCAGGCTGACCGCGAAGGTTATCCTGAAATCGCAGAGGCTTTCAAGCGCTACGCATGGGAAGAGGCTGAACACGCTTCCAAGTTTGCTGAATTGCTCGGCGATATGGTCTGGGACACTAAGACCAACCTTGAAAAGCGTATGGCAGCAGAGGCAGGTGCTAATGCAGACAAGATGCGTATCGCTAAGCGTGCTAAAGAGTTGAACCTTGACGCTATCCACGACACTGTTCACGAGATGGCTAAGGACGAGGCTCGTCACGGACAAGGATTCGAAGGTCTCTACAACCGTTTCTTCAAGAAATAAAACCAGTAGCGACACAATCGATGCAATCCAAACAACGACTCCAGCGGTTTTCTGTAAAAAACTGCTGGAGTCGTCTTGTATAACCTCAAATCATTATACTTTGGATAGTTTGCCTAACCACCCGGAAAGTTTCTCGCCTATTAACAGGGCAGGCAGAGATACCAGGGGGTACACGCTCTTCTCTCAACTGTCAAATGCAATTGTGATGTCTAATAATCTATTTTGGTTCACAACTTCCAACCAGAAATACTTTCCTGTATATTCCACAAATGGGCATATAGCCCTTCTTTTCGGACAAGCTCATCGTGTGTGCCTTCTTC
>CALUMI010000007.1 GCA_944321725.1 uncultured Muribaculaceae bacterium | reverse complement strand
AAAGATATTTCCCCAGTCTGTTCAAACCGACGGTAAGTAGCAAACTTGAGGCCGGCTCTTGTAGCTATGCCTTCTTGTGTTAGATTTAACTCCAATCTCCGTGCTTTTACTCTTGTGGCAATTTGCTTCGCCACATCATTCGGGGTTGATAGATTAAACGACATTATATTATTCATAAACTAACAATTATTTGCATAACTAATAAAATATTGTTTATACAAAGATACGAAAACTCCTTGTGGTTATTCAACTTTTTCCTCAATATTTTTATAGAAAAAGCACTTACTGGCTAAATGTTACAAAATGTGTATGTACACTTTTTGTTGCAACAATTTTTGTAGTTACATTTTATGTGTTATATTTGTGTTGAAAATGTTGTGATTTGCTTACAAATTAGTATCTTTGAACTATTGAAAACAACAACTGCTGTCTGTTTCATTGAGTCAGACAGTTGTGATTTGCTTACAAATTAGTATCTTTGAACTATTGAAAACAACTATTAAAAATAATAGCATTATCTTTGTAGTGTTGTGATTTGCTTACAAATTAGTATCTTTGAACTATTGAAAACAACCAAAGGCTGTGCGCCCTTTTTCAATCAAAAGTTGTGATTTGCTTACAAATTAGTATCTTTGAACTATTGAAAACAACTTTAATTTTTTCTTGAGAAACTAAAAGGACGTTGTGATTTGCTTACAAATTAGTATCTTTGAACTATTGAAAACAACCAACCCAAGTTTTCATCTGCTCGCTTTGGAGTTGTGATTTGCTTACAAATTAGTATCTTTGAACTATTGAAAACAACAAAGCGGACAACGGACAATAACGCTCAATCGTTGTGATTTGCTTACAAATTAGTATCTTTGAACTATTGAAAACAACTTGCAAGATAACGCCGTAATGTTTCCTGCGTTGTGATTTGCTTACAAATTAGTATCTTTGAACTATTGAAAACAACAACTAATTCAATAGATTTAGTTTATTCTCGTTGTGATTTGCTTACAAATTAGTATCTTTGAACTATTGAAAACAACTCAAAAGCATAAAGAAGAAGTGATATGAAGTTGTGATTTGCTTACAAATTAGTATCTTTGAACTATTGAAAACAACAAGCATTAAGAGCATCTTTGACTCAGGGTGTTGTGATTTGCTTACAAATTAGTATCTTTGAACTATTGAAAACAACTCACTTATGCAAGGCAAAACGGACTCGCAGTTGTGATTTGCTTACAAATTAGTATCTTTGAACTATTGAAAACAACTAGCGGTCAATCTCGCTTATCCCGACAACCGTTGTGATTTGCTTACAAATTAGTATCTTTGAACTATTGAAAACAACTTTTTAACAAGCAATATAATATGTATGGCAGTTGTGATTTGCTTACAAATTAGTATCTTTGAACTATTGAAAACAACATCTTTTTGTAATACCTATTTACGATTATAGTTGTGATTTGCTTACAAATTAGTATCTTTGAACTATTGAAAACAACGGAATTCAACCTGACGGAGCTGCAATACATGTTGTGATTTGCTTACAAATTAGTATCTTTGAACTATTGAAAACAACTTATAGCAATGAAACAAGTAAATGAAACAGGTTGTGATTTGCTTACAAATTAGTATCTTTGAACTATTGAAAACAACTTTCTTTTTATACAGACGATCAGAAATTCCGTTGTGATTTGCTTACAAATTAGTATCTTTGAACTATTGAAAACAACCAGCAGAGCTATTAACATATCCCGCAACATGTTGTGATTTGCTTACAAATTAGTATCTTTGAACTATTGAAAACAACACAGTTATATTAGAATTGAAATAAGCGTTAGTTGTGATTTGCTTACAAATTAGTATCTTTGAACTATTGAAAACAACCTATGACGCTTTCGTAGAGAAGTTCAAGCCGGTTGTGATTTGCTTACAAATTAGTATCTTTGAACTATTGAAAACAACTATTCACAAACAAACCTTTTCCCCCGTATGGTTGTGATTTGCTTACAAATTAGTATCTTTGAACTATTGAAAACAACTTTTACGAGAGAAACTGAAAGGACCAATATGTTGTGATTTGCTTACAAATTAGTATCTTTGAACTATTGAAAACAACTGGCCAAGAAGAAAGTGTTCCAATTCACCGGTTGTGATTTGCTTACAAATTAGTATCTTTGAACTATTGAAAACAACTGTCAGCGGCGTTTGTGCTGCTGTTGGCAGGTTGTGATTTGCTTACAAATTAGTATCTTTGAACTATTGAAAACAACTTATTACTTTCTTCCTTATCATAGAAGTAAGTTGTGATTTGCTTACAAATTAGTATCTTTGAACTATTGAAAACAACGAAATGAGCGGCTCGTCGCTCGGCGACCTGGTTGTGATTTGCTTACAAATTAGTATCTTTGAACTATTGAAAACAACCGTATTTACAATGTTTTGTCTTGCAATCCGTTGTGATTTGCTTACAAATTAGTATCTTTGAACTATTGAAAACAACCCAACCTTGCCCGGCTGTGCCTGCTCTCCCGTTGTGATTTGCTTACAAATTAGTATCTTTGAACTATTGAAAACAACGAGAAAATCAATGAGATTATTCCTAATAAGTTGTGATTTGCTTACAAATTAGTATCTTTGAACTATTGAAAACAACGAACAATGAAACATTGAAACAACGGGCATAGTTGTGATTTGCTTACAAATTAGTATCTTTGAACTATTGAAAACAACCAAATACTCACCTACACGTGGGATTCTTTTGTTGTGATTTGCTTACAAATTAGTATCTTTGAACTATTGAAAACAACCAGGTGCGCCGATGGTACGGCTGGGTCACCGTTGTGATTTGCTTACAAATTAGTATCTTTGAACTATTGAAAACAACAGGGATAGCATAATCATATGCAGAAGTTTTGTTGTGATTTGCTTACAAATTAGTATCTTTGAACTATTGAAAACAACATACACCTGCAGCAGTAGAACCGGCATTACGTTGTGATTTGCTTACAAATTAGTATCTTTGAACTATTGAAAACAACATACAACAATGAAACAGACAAATGAAACAGTTGTGATTTGCTTACAAATTAGTATCTTTGAACTATTGAAAACAACTTTCAATCAAAAGTAAAGTAGTATCTTTCCGTTGTGATTTGCTTACAAATTAGTATCTTTGAACTATTGAAAACAACAAATTGCTAAAACTGTTTTCATATCATTTCGTTGTGATTTGCTTACAAATTAGTATCTTTGAACTATTGAAAACAACATTGTGTGCGTAAATCGCTGAAATTGCAATAGTTGGAAGATTGTTTAAGAACAGAAAAAGAGTTGTTTTATGGGAATCGGATATGGTTTTGCTTGAAAATCCGATTCCTATTTTTTTAGAACAGCTCGAGTTGGATGGCTGTGTTTGGCGGATCTTCTTTCTTTTCTCCGCTAAAGATTTCGATAGCTCCGAATTGTTTGTCGGTGATTGACAAAATACATACTTGCCCTGCTGCAGGAAGAAATGATTTTACACGTTTGATATGGACAGTAGCATTTTCCCAACTCGGACAATGGCGCATATAGATGGAATATTGAAACATAATGAATCCGTCGCTTAGTAGCTCTTTTCGGAATTTAGCGGCTGCTTTGCGCTGTTTTTTCGTTTCTGTCGGCAAATCGAAAAATACAAGAACCCACATGATACGGTATTCATTTAATCGTTCCATAATTCTACAATTCAGGATAAGCAATTAGTCGGGATTCTCCGCTGTAACATCTGTAGAGTGATGCTGTAGTTGTAGATACGGCGGTCATCAACGGACTGCGTTTTCCGTTGATTTTAACATCTAATGATGGTATTCCGAGAAGTTCCGCTTTTATTTGCCTGCTGAAATCTGAGTAATCAGAATATTTTTGGGTTATGGAAAATACGAGTTTGTCGACAAATGGCCGGTATGGCTCCATAATGTCATCGGCGAGGCAATAGGCATTGTAGCGGTTGCGATGATGTATGCCAAATGTCGGCAATAATCCGCTTGCCACAAGAGCCCGTGCAACGACAGCCCGGAGTATGGCATACCCGTAGTTTAGCAGATTGTTAGGTGGGATGCCCTCACGATGGCGCACGAATCCCTCGATATGCCCGAACAAAGATTTCCAATAGTAAGCAGCCGCACGGGCTTCAAGATTGCCGGTATCTCCGCTTTTCACATCCGCAGACCATGCCCTCATGCAACCTGTCTCGCAGTTGGTGCATTGTGACAGCACTGTGGCCTGATTTGCGATTTTCCGCTTTACTGTTTGTTGCCAAAGTTGTTTTTTCAGAGGTTGTGACGCTTCTATTTGGTGTTTGAAGCGTTCGCTTTGTGTAGTATTCCCGTCGAGTGGCAGCATCAACCCTGTTGGCAGGCTTTGCCCGTTGCAAGTGATTACAGCGCAGTTGTTGTCGAGCAATGCGCTTAGCAACGCAGCTGTGACGGTGATTTGTTTGTGGTCGATAATCACGATGCCGATGTCCTCTATCGGGCGTGTGGCTGTATGCTCTTTCTTGAATTGCGCGCTGACTGTGGCATTCTTTTCCACTTCAGGCAGGCGTATTACCAACTGCCTGTTGCTTAGTGAAAGATATGCCGGGTTTCCGAAATAAAGAGTACGTTTTAGCATAGCGGTATGGAAAATTAGAAGCCACTTTTCCCTTTGTGCAGAAAAGTGGCTTACGGTTAATGCTTATTAAAGTGTTTTATTTGTCAATAATGAAATGTTGCCGAGCCGGTCGATATTGATTGGTATGCAGATTGACTTTATCATTTCTCCTGTCCATGCTTTTTCAGCCTTGTTGTTTGAGCCGAGTTCCGTTGTCTGTTCGATTGGAGCGGCAATGCTAGCAGGTATAAAATAACACTCTTTTTTGTTGGCTGATACCATCTTGTAAATTCGGGAGTTGTCGATTGGCAGACTTATTGTTCCTGACTCTATTTCGTCGGGAGTCGGGACATATACAAAATCGTTTGGCGAAAAAGAGAATAGCAGAGGATTGCCTTTTTCATCCTGTTCGGGAACAGGAGTCCAACCACGTTTCAACCGTTCGATTACTATATTCAGTGGTATGGTCTGATAGCTTCGCTCGCCGGATGGAGATTTGTAGATTGCAAAATACAGATTTGTACCTTTGGCGGCTTCCACGAATTTTTCTTTTTTATGTCCTTTTGTACCTACATTGAATTTCATTCCCAACGTTTCAGAAACTCGTAGTCTATAAATAGGTTTATGCGGTTTGCCTCCGTTTAATCGTATAATGTTTTCATTCATTTTTTCGATGCCTTCCGGAGAAAATGCTATTTGTGGGTCATCGTTGTTTTCTTCAAGATGCTTAAGCAGAATTTTTTGTATACACCTATCGGTTATTTTATCTCTTATTTTTTTACGGTTGAATTCAGCATTCAACAACTCTCGTTTCGCCACTAACTTTTCGTTTGTGTCGTTGGTGAAATAGTACACACGTACTTTCTTGATTTTGTCGCCATACGTGTTTTTAAGGGTTGAGATTATGCGTTTGTCGTCTTTGCCCTCCGCTTTCAGTGATTTTATTACGGACTTTAATTGTTTGTCGATTATCATTTCCGGTTTTGCAACGGCGATTGGCAAATTGACGTCCTTTTCTTTTCGCACATTTATCAAACCGAAATAAGAATCTTTGTGCAGCGGTTTGCGTATAGCCCATTGGTCTCCTTTTTCTTGTTCAGCAAACTGCTTTTTGCCGTTGACAATTTTTTGATAGTTGTTTTTAGTGCGGTTGATTATGCGAATGTTGTTTTTAATGCTGACAGCCATGCTGTTTATGGCTGATTGCACATCTTCTGTAAACGTGGCCCACGGCTTGTTGATTACAAACTCATAGTTGCCTTCTTGGCCCTTTCCTTTGTGGCATATCAGGTTGCGGAGGTCGATGCGCTTGTTTTCGCTTTTGGCTTCTACGTTGTTAAGGTAGTTGACTATGTTGCGGTTTGCGCAGGCAATAATGATTGCGTCCATTGCGTGATGGCGATGGTCGATGCGTTTGGTGGAAAATCCGCGTTTCAGTTGGAAAGGCACGTTTATTCTGAAAAACCGTTTGCCGTCGGTGTTACACCATTCGCCGAAGCTGTTGTCGCCGTGCAGTTCGTTGAGCCGTTGGAAGCGTGGCGCTATTATGCGGTTCCACACATCATTAATACCCCATTGGCGTTTCAGCGTATTGGTTATTTTACCGCTGCAAGGTATTACGTTTTTCGAAGTAGATTCTTGTTCATAATTGCCGTATTTGTCAGTGGTACGCACAATATTGGAAAGCAGTTGCATTACGTAACGGCTTATATATCGGGCGTCGTTTAGTTGCCGCTCAGAGAATGAGTCCGGTATTTCAGTTGCAAGCAGTTTCTTTTTCTTGTTTTCAGGATAACCGCTTTTCACAATGGTTTCGTAATCGTTGATTTTTAGGAGCTCGACTGTGCGGTTTGCTCCCAAGTCGATAACTTTACCGCCACATTCTTTTATGTAGTTATAGGCCAATCGTTTGCCTTTGTCTTTGTTAACGGCTGTTTCGCAAATCACTTTGTTTGAAAGCGAGTCGTCGAAATACAGCGCTTGAGGAATTATATGCTCTATTTCGTATTCCGGTGTGAAAAGTTTACCAAGAGGGATTATATGGCCGGTGTAAGGGGAGCGGTATTTTTGTTCGAGCCAACATTTGTAGCGTATCACATCGCTGTGCGTAGGGCGTTTCTTTATGTCGCTTTCATTGAAGCCGCGTATGATTGCCGCTATGTCGTCGGGTATGTTTCCGGCTTCTTCTGAAAGAACGCCTTCTTCATAAATCCTCAGTTTCTCTTGTTGTGACGGAGATTGCGGTCTGACGTTGTCGATATGGCAGTCCGGATTTAGAAATTCAGTAAGCAAAGCTTTTATGCGGAGATTTGTGTTTTCATTGTCGAGGATTTTTTGTGTCATGCTCTTGCGCTTTTCGGCGGTGTTTTTCATATCTCTGCTTAGCTCAACGTGGATTTCGTCGAAATCGCCGGTTTGCCGCCAAATGTCGCGTATGGTGCGCAATGTTTCCAAAATGACTTGCTCCACTATCGGGTTGCGCAGTGAATGCTGTTTAAACTGCTTCAAAAAGCGGTCGATGTCGTCCGGTGAGTGCCATTTTGTGGCATCGGCATTTTCCGAATGGCGGTCATATACGACATAGCTTGCCAAATGCAGTGGCAGTGACGAAAAATCTGCCATGCCTTTCAGACCGGCTTTGGCAACTTGTTCCCTTGCTTGTGGTGAAATTGTATTGTCGGTTTCCCCGGTGATGATGCTCTCAATGCGCCCTCGTGTTTTCGGGTCAATGGCATTCTCATTCCAATATTTGCCGGAACGCATCAGCGGAAGCAATCGTTTTATGGCCTTTTTTGAAAAAGAGCCGTAATCCTTTTTGAAAGGTTTGGCATTGCCGAATACCTCTACAAATTGATCAGGCAATGCTTTTTTCTTGGCATAGCCGCTTAAAGCCTTTATGGAATCATCTTTTGTCGCGTTGGAATACAGGATGTGCCACAATTCCATTTCTGCGGTTTTAGTGAGATAAGAATTGTCGATGCCTGCTTTGTCGAGCAGCGACAGAAATTGGCTGCGTGTTTCGTTGCATGGATATTTTTTATCTTCAACATAGTTCCAACGGTACTCTTTATCGTTGAGTTTAAGTACTTTTAGAAATCCTTTTTGGTCAATTTCTTTTTTGTTGTCGAGCAATTCAAATAACTCGGCTTTTTTATTGCCGTCAGGAATGAATTCTGGGGTGGCATCCACATTCAGGAATAATTTACCGTTGATTTCTTTTTCGCGTTTAATTATTCTCAGATTGTCTACGAGTTGCCATAACCGGAATTCTTGGAACAGCGGGTTGGATTTGGCGATGCACTTTACGGGCATAAATGTTTCTTTCCCGTCTTTTGCAAATGAATAATGCTCTAACGGACAATCGGCTATCAACGATTTCTTTGACTTTAAAGGACGCTGATAGAAAATTATGTTTTCCGTGAAAAGGTAAACAAGGTCTTTGCCGGCAATGCTTTGCCGATATTGCCCGTTGCTTTTGTATAGTAATTTGACGCACTCCATGTAAACTTGCTCATCTTTGAGCTCACTATAAAATTCTGCTTGTTTTTGCAGGATTTGCAGAAGTTCTTGTTTGTAGAATTTCCGTTCTACTACGCTTACGAGCTTGCCTTTGATTTTTTGTGAAGGGTTGTTGGCCAATGTGTCGTAGATGTAGGTTCCTACTGTTTTGCCTGATTTTTTGATGTCGGATTCTGTACGTTTCTTCTTCAGTGCCCAATCGTCTTCTTTCGGTGCGCGAAAACTTCGCTTTACGTTGCCTTCTTTGTCTAATTTAGGTGTGCCGTCTTTGTTTAAATCGGTGGAAACGATAAATTCTCTTACTGTATCTTCCCATTCGAATAGGGGAATTGCGCTTTGCCGTTTGTAAACCCAGCCGTTTTCAAGTGTCAGATTGTACCATACATTGTTCCCTTTGCCTTTCTCGGCAGCTTCAACATTTATTACTTTCAGCGCATAATATTCTTCTTGTTTGCCGGAGTCATTTTCAAGCTCTCCGCGTAACTCGTTGTAGCCACGTTTTTGATTGAAATTAAGGATTATCCAAGCAAGCTCGTATTTCGATACTTTTCGGGTAAGAGCTTTTTTCCTCAGGTAGTAGATAGTCCAATCGTATGGCACTTTTTTGTCAAGCGGAAAAGCCGTTGGATTTGTGGCGCGTAAATCATTAAGCATTTCTTGGAATGCTTCTTTGAAGAAGAATTGATGTTTATTGTCTTGGCACGGTTGCCATGCGATTTTAGGTTCGGTGTCGTAATCAAGTTTTGCTCCTTTGCCGGAAAAATCTATGCCTTTCGCGAAGTGCTCCGGAAGCCATCCTAAATGATTTAGAATGAGCAAAGCGCGTTCGCGGCGCAATTTGACGCGCTCGATAAGCCGGCGCACACCGCGGCTCATTGTTCTGTCGTGGGTCTGTGATTGTGGCGCGCCTTTTTCAAAATCGCTTAATTTAGCCGCATCCATTGGTATTATTCGGCTGTTGGCCAATTCAATATGCGAATTTTCTCCATCGATTATCACAGTGGCGAAGCCGATGCTGTTGGGTCCCAAGTCCAATCCTAAAATTCTTTTCATGTTATAAATTTTTAAGATTTCAAATATAAGAAATTATTATTAAAACATCAAGGATATGGAAAATATTAGTATATTTGCGTACTAATTTGTAGTAAATCACAATAAGGATGATTCCGTTGTGAAAACATTTACGGGCGGGGCAACTCGCCCTGATTTTTTTTATGCTGCCGGTGAAATTCCGCCGCATCACTTGGAGAAGTGGTTATAATGTGTTATCTTTGAATAAGATAAGCTGCATCTTGGCAATTCGAATCAATCGGGTTTGATTTTGTGTTGCGATAGATTTGCTGTTTCTGTGTATAAAAAAGGTTATTATGGGCGATGATTATCCGTATAAGCAGTTTGACAGGATGGTTCCGGAACTGTTCGCTTATTTTTTCCGGACGTTTAAGGTGATAGCGGTTGTGGTTGTCATAGTGCTTTTTATAGCTTGGGTGAGCGGTACAATCCTTATGAATGTGAACAAGAAGGAATCTACTTATAAAGAGCCTCCTCCATTGCCGCCGTATGAGAATCCATATATGAAAGAGCTTGATAAGATGTTGGAGGAAAGCAGGCCGGTTGAGAAAGAGTATGTGGAGATTGACTGGGACGAAATACCTGAGGAGGATTTGAAATATTATCAGAGCAGTTCTGACCCTTATTATGAATAATGCCTGATGCCGCCGCGTTTAGCGGATGGTGCGTCCTTGAAACACGTGTGTGTTGTATGGCTTCAGCTCGCCTGAGAAAGTCAGGCTGACGGGATAGAAATTGGAGCTGACAGTGACATCGCACGATGAGCCGTTCTTGGGCAGCGTGAAGGATATGTCGGCTGAGATGGCCGTGCCATGCACCATCATTCTGAAAATAAGATTTCCTTTCTTGTCGAAACGTTTTTCTACATTTGTCACGGTACCTTCCACTGTTATGCCGCCCAAGCCGTTGGGGCCGCTGAAGCCGCGCTCGAGAGCAAGCTGCACGGTGGCGTCGGTGCCTTGAACGAGCACAAAATTAGTCGATTCGTTTACGTTGACAGTATATCCGCGGCGAAAGCGTATTCTGTCGGCGACAATCACGAAGTGCATGTCGTCGATGGCATCCAACGCCAATTCGAATTGCAGCGAGTCAAGCCGTTGTTCCCACAGTTTCTTTTCTTGTTTCTCTTTTTCTTTCCGCAGTTTCTCGGCTTGTTTTGCCGCTTTTCTCGCTTTCCGTTTTTCGGCTCTTGTCATGACTGTGGCAGTGTCGTCCGCAGTGGCAGTTTGCGCATAGGCGTCATTGGCGCAAAAGGCTATTGCCGCTATTATTATGAAGATTATATGTCGCATATAGAAATGTAGTTTATTGTAATAACAAATTTGCTATGCCGATTGTTTAGGGTGGCGTTTGCGGATTATTGCCGAGAGCAGCATGGAAAGCAGGGAGCCGAAAAAGGTGGTCATCCACAGCATTTCTACAGCCACCTCGATGGGGGAGGGCAACAGATTGTTGTCGATTATGCCTTGAATGATGTCGGTAAGGCCTGATGTGTTTTCAGGGTCAAGCTCTTTATAAAGCTCCACAGCGTTGGTTGCCTGCCGGTAGATGAAGTCGGTGTCGATGTATTGCAGATAGGCGTAAGTGCATAGCGCGCATATCATTGAGCCGCCTATGAATATGGCTATTCCGAGCATCCAAAGTGAGGCGAAATCGGATGTGCAAAAATATTTCTTATGTGTTTTGCACATTATGCGATATGCGAAAAACGGAATGTAGCAGAGCATGGCAAGACTCGCCGCCGAAAGGAGTGCGGAATGCTCGCTCCACATGGTGAGCAGAGCCAGCAGCGTGAGGTAGATGCCCATTATTACGCCTTTATAGGCTCCTTCCCGATATACTTGTCCCGGTGTCATCGACAGTTGGTTTTGGTGGTGAATCCGCATTCCTCAAACAGCCGGAAGTCGTCGGCCACGTTGTTGCCCGTCGTGGTCAGCAGGTCGCCTATCATTGTCCCGTTAATTCCTCCGCGCATCATCCTTTTTACGGCATCGCGTGAGATGCGGGCGCGTCCGCCTGCAAAGCGTATGACAGTGGCGGGGAGTATGAGCCGGAATATGGCGGCTGTGCGGATAATTTCTTCTTCGTCGAGCAGGGGAGTGCTTTCCAATGCGGTGCCTTTTATCGGATTGAGCACATTGAGCGGCACGGAATCGACTCCAAGCTCTTTAAGCTCGAACGCAAATTCCACACGTTGCCGCATCGTTTCGCCCATGCCTATTATCCCTCCGCTGCATATCTCTAACCCTACGGATTTTGCGTCGCGCAGCACTTTGCGTTTGTCGTCGGGCGTATGTGTTGAGCATAGTTCGGGGAAGAACTGCGAAACAGTTTCCATATTGCAGTGGTAGCGTGTCACTCCGGCGGCTTTGAGTTTTTTTAGGGTGGATTTGTCGACAAGCCCCATCGAAGCGCATAGCTTCATACCGGTTTCGGATGCGATTTTTTTATAGTCGTCGCAAAATCTGTCGGCGTCATTTCCTGAAATTTTGCGTCCGCTTGTCACCATCGAGAACCGTTCTACCCCGTAGCTGTCGTTGCGTTTCGCGAGATTCAGCAGCGTTTCGGTGTCGATTATCTCATATTTTTTTACGCCCGATTTGGCTTTTATCGATTGTGAGCACCATTTGCAATCCTCGCCGCACAACCCGGAGCGGGCGTTGACTATGGAGCAAGTGTCCATGTGGTCGCCGCAGAACCGGCGGCGTATCTCGTCGGCGGCATCACAAAGCTCGTCGATATTACTGTTTGTTGCCAACTCAACGGCCTCTTCTATGGTGATGCTGGCGCCATCCAATATGCGGTGTGTTATCTCTTTAATCATAATCAGTAAATTTTGCGGTTAAAATCAATATTTTTGACAACCCATTTCCCGTTTCTTTTTCCGTTTTCCCGTTCCAGCAAGCCACGCTCTATCAAAGAGGGGGTCATTCGCTTGACGGTTCGGGGAGATTTGCCTATATGCACGGCAATCTCAGTTTGTGTGGCATTTGGATTGTCTTCGAGGAATTTCAATAAGGCAATCTCGTCCAAAGTGCAATTCAAAGTGTCATTTTGGCTCTTTGGGTCATCGGTTTTGGTACTTTGAAGAGCGGCGATATGCAGTGCCCGGTTATGCAACTCGTTCTTTTCGCCAAACAACAGGTTCCTGAAAAACAGTTCCAAAAAGGATGTGGTGGCGGATATTCCTTTTGAATAATTGTTGTAATTGGCTCTGACCAATGCGTTCCTGAAATACCATGAGTGTTCTTGAAATACACTGTTGTCGAATGTGAATCCGAAAGTGTGCAGGTATTTCATGGTGAACACTGCTGTGGTGCGTGTGTTTCCTTCTCCAAAGGGATGGATTTGCCAAATGTCTGAAACGAACTTACAGATATGCCTCAATGCTTGGTTGGCATCGAGGGACGGATAATCAACATTCTTTTCTTGTCCAAAATCGTAATCGAGTGTTTGGCGGATTAGCTCATGGTTCGAATACAAAACGGTATCTCCGTCAAGCACCCATTCTTTTTTGGTTATGTCATAATCGCGCAATCTTCCTGCAAATTTGTACAAACCCTCAAACAGCCGCTTATGAATTAGTATTAAATAATCCGGCGTGAACGAGAAGGATTTTTCGGACAATATTTCAGTGATTCTTGCGGATACTTTATCAGCTTCTTCTGTTCGTTCATTTTCTATATCCTTTCTGATTGTCTTAGACTGATAGTAACTGTCAATCAGATGCTTTACTTCGCTAATGGTTATATCTCCTTCGATGTGTCTGCCTGCCGTTTGTAGCAAATACTCCGACGGTTTAAGGCCGTCAACGTCTTGCAGGCCGATTGCAGTCTGCCATGCCTGAGCCTTTTCTCTGCTCTCAGGTTCGCCTTGTCTTATATATTTGTCGAAATCACTCATTATGTTTCATTCAGTTGTAGTGTAAATCCTAAGCTCACCGGGCATTAGTCGGGGGAAGGAGGGTGTCACACCATTTTCAGGCCTATTATCGAGATTATCAGTGTGGTGATGAAGAACAGCCGCGCGAAAGTGGCGGGTTCGTTGAAGAAGAAAATGCCTATCAATACGGTGCCAACCGCACCTATGCCTGTCCATATCGGGTAGGCGGTGCCGATGGGTATGGTCTGTACGGCTTTTGCAAGTAAAACCATGCTCAGCGTAAGGCTTACGAGGAAGCCCGCCGCCCATAGGTAATGCTTGAGTGCGGTGGTTCCTTTCATCTTGCCGAGTCAGAAAGCGAATCCTGTTTCGAACAGCCCGGCGATAATCAGTATGACCCAGTTCATATCCCATTTATCGTAATGTTAGACATATTGCAAAGTTATGTTATATTTCAACATATATCAACGGTTCTATCTTCATTGGTGGCAGTTTCTTTATCTTTAAGTTTTTTCTCTAATTGCATCACTTTCATAAGGAGCTCTCCATTAGTGGCGTGGAGCGTTTTTATTTGGCTTTTCATTGCCTTGTTCTGCCTTTTGAGCGTGTCCAAGTTGATGATTTCTTTCAGCTCTTCCGGACTGCGCTTTTCTTCTATTCTGCGCACTTGCATGGCTCTGCTTAGGTTGGACAGTTCCGCTTTTAGTTTTACGACTTCTTTTTCAAGGTCGTTTTTGTCGTGTTTCGATTCGGTCATTTCTTGAACGAAGCTTTCCAATTCGCCAAGCCTTCTCATTTTCTTTGCATAGAACTGTTTGCGCTTCTCGTCATATCTCTTGAAATTTTCTATCAGACAGCGCAATGCGGCAATTTCAGCATCTTTCCTGTCGTCGAATAAATCTTCGTTGATTCTCATGAACGTTTATTTCTTGTTGTGTCAGCCGATGCTGATGCCGGAGAATCCCATGAACGCCATTGCGAGCAGTCCGGCGCAGAGCAGGGCGATGGGTGTGCCCTGCATCGCTTTCGGCACGTCGGCAATCTCGAGCTGCTCGCGCACGCCGGCGAATATCACGAGAGCAAGGGCAAATCCCAAAGCCGTCGACATTCCGTAGGTAATCGACTCAAGCAGAGTGTAGTGTTTCTGTATTACAGATATGGCCACACCGAGAACGGTGCAGTTGGTCGTAATCAACGGCAGGAATACGCCAAGAGCCTGATAGAGCGACGGCATGACTTTTTTCATTATAATTTCGAGCATTTGCACAAGGAAGGCAATAACAAGGATGAACGCTATCGTCTGCATGTATTGCAGATTAAGAGGATTGAGCACGCATTCTTGCAGCAGCCATGTCACTATGGTGGAGAGTGTTATGACAAACGTTACCGCCGCTCCCATTCCGACGGCGGAACTTATCCGTTTTGACACACCGATGAACGGGCATATCCCGAGAAACTGCGAGAAGACAATATTGTTTACGAATATTGCGGTTACGATGATTGATATATATGTTAACATAGTTATGCTTTTTTGATTTTATTGACTAAGGCAATCAGAAGTCCGAGCACGATGAACGCGCCGGGCGCGAGTATGAACAGCAGGGAACCGTAGCTCTCGGGATAGATTGTTATCCCGAATATTTTGCCTGTGCCTAAAAATTCACGTATGCTTCCGAGTATCGACAGTGCCACTGTAAAGCCCAAACCTATGCCAAGCCCGTCGAATAGAGAGTCGACTATCCCGTGCTTTGAGGCGAAAGCCTCCGCACGTCCGAGCAGGATGCAGTTGACAACGATCAGCGGGATGAAAATGCCCAATGTGGCATAAAGGTCAGGCAGGTAGGCTTGCATAAGCATTTGCAGCAATGATACGAAAGAGGCGATAACCACAATATAAGCCGGTATGCGCACTTTGTCGGGAACAATGTTTCTTATTGCCGCTATTGCCATGTTCGACAGCATCAACACGCTTGCCGTTGCCAATCCCATGCTCATCCCGTTGATGGCGCTGCCTGTTGTTCCGAGAGTGGGGCACATGCCGAGCAGCAGGACGAAAGTGGGATTTTCTTTTATAAATCCGTTGAGGAATATTTTGATTTTATTCATTTTTCAGCTCCTTTCTGATTAGATGAATATTCCATATATGCCTTGAACGCGTTGTTGAGTGTCTTCAGAAAAGCCCGTGACGAAATGGTGGCCGCCGTGATGGCGTCGACTTTGCCGCCGTCTTTCGATACAGTCATGTTCTCATTGCCCGGATTGCGTCCTATGATGCTTCGGCTGCCCTGACCGTCGCGGAACCACTCCTGCATCTTCGAGCCGAGTCCGGGTGTTTCGGAATGTTGCAATACGGAATAGTCTTTTATCGTTCCGTCGGCCTCAAATCCGTAGACTACGGTTATTTTGCCCGCAAATCCGTCGGCGGATGTTTCTACTGCGGCTCCGGTAAGTTTGCCGTCATTAATTGCCGGATATATGGTCACTTCCGCTCCTTTGACGGTTGTGGTGAACCGCTCGTCAAACGGATTGTTGTCGTGCTCGGGCATGACCATTTCCATTGCTGCGGTCTGCGATTTGAATTCGGCTTCTTTGATAGGCTCTTCCGTTACGCCGTTGACCCACGAGAGGAGCAAAGCGGCCACTAACGAAATGCCTCCGAGCGACAGTACCATGTTTTTTAGATTTGATTCCGGTTGTTTCATTTTCTGCTCCTTTCTCCGAATTTTGACGGTTTGAAATATCGGTTGATTAACGGTGTGAGCCCGTTCATGAGAAGAATGGCAAACGACACACCTTCCGGGTATGCTCCCCATTTTCGAATGACGACGGTGATTATGCCTATCATTACTCCGTAAATTATCATTCCTTTGTGCGACATGGGCGATGTGGCATAGTCTGTGGCCATAAATATGGCGCCAAGCAGCAATCCGCCTGTAAGCAGCGGCATCAGAGGATCGTCGCCCAAAATAAGGTAAAACAGCGCGACGCTTGCGAGTATGGCTATAGGAATGTGCCAACTGATTACTTTTCTGAGCAACAGGTACGCTCCGCCTATCAGAAGAGCTATGGCCGACACTTCGCCCATGCTTCCTCCCATGTTACCGAGCAGCGCCTCTACAGGGGATACCTCAACTATGTCTTTCATTGAGGAGGCAATGGACGCTCCTGTGCTTACGTCGCCGGCTCCTTCTTTCATGGTTGAGAGTATGGTCGCTCCTGTCTCCATGTCGAAATATTGCCAGCGGTTGACAATCGGCAGCGGCCATGTGGTCATCTGTGCCGGAAACGAGAGCAGCAGAAACACGCGTCCTGCTATTGCCGGATTGAAGATGTTGTTGCCGAGCCCGCCGAATGCCATTTTTGCGATTCCTATGGCAAATACCGAGCCTAACAACACTATGTAGACCGGCAGGTTTGACGGCAGATTGAGAGCCAGCAGCACACCTGTCACGATTGCCGAGTAGTTGCCTATTGTGGAATTGCCTTTGATTAGAAATTTTTGAATCAGAAATTCTGTTGCCACACATCCTGCCACGGCTGTCGCAAGCACAACCAATGCTCCAACCCCGAAAAAAAACAGTGAGCAGGCAATGGCTGGAAGCAATGCGATGATTACGTCGAGCATTGTCCTTTCGACGGTTTTGCTGGTGTGGATGTGCGGAGATGATGATATGATAAGTTCGTTGTTCATTTGTTGTTGGTTTTTCTTGATTTGATGATTGCTCCTGTTTTGTTTTTGCCAATGCGTATGTAGTCGAGAAGCGGGCGGTGGGATATGCAGACATACGAGCAGGATCCGCATTCGATGCAATCCATTACACGCTCTTCCTCAAGCCGTTTGTAGTCTTTAAGCTCTGACAACCGCGCTATCAGATACGGTTCGAGTCCCATCGGACATGCCGACACACACGATGCGCAGCGCACGCAGTTCTCTGCTTTCTGCCGCATGGCATATCGCTTCGGCACTATCAGAATGCCCGACATGCCTTTGTTTGCTGTGGCATTGAGGTTCGATGCGGCTTTTCCCATCATCGGCCCGCCGATTACTACTTTCTGCGTGTTTTCCGGCAAACCTCCGGCAGCTTCTATTATGTCGGATATTGGGGTGCCTATCGGTACGCGGTAGTTGCCGGGATGGGGCAAATCAGGCCCGGTAACGGTGATGACGCGTTCTGTCAGAGGTGTTCCGTCGATTACTGCCTGCTTTACGGCATAGGCTGTGGCCACGTTTTGAACGATTACGCCCACCGATGCCGGCAGTCCGCCGGAAGGGACTTGGCGGTTGAGCACTGCGTCGATAAGCTGTTTTTCGCCGCCTTGCGGATATTTTACTTTCAGCGGCGTGATTTTTATCCCGGTGGCGTGTGCGGCCGCTTTTTCCAACGCTTTTATTGCCTCCGGCTTGTTGGATTCGATGGCGATATATGCTTTTTCGACATTAATTGCACGCATAAGCAGCTTTACACCCTCGATGATTTCCTCCGGACATTCTTCCATTAATCGTTGGTCGTTGGTCAGATACGGCTCGCATTCCGCTCCGTTGATAAGCAGGGTGTCGACGGGCATGTTGTCGGGTGGCATAAGTTTTACTTTTGTGGGGAATGTCGCTCCTCCAAGCCCTACTATGCCCGCGTTGTCGATTATCCCGATTATCTCTTTGGATGATAATTTGGCCGTCACTTCGGATGTGAGCGGATGCCGTTCTTCATCGTTTTGCCCGTCCGGAGTGATGAATACGGATGTGGTTTCAAATCCGAAAGCGTTTTTGAATTTGTCGATTTTTCTCACCGTGCCGCTGACCGGAGAGTGTATGTTGGCCGAAACGAATCCTGCGCTTTTGCCTATCAGTTGGTATTTTGCTATATGTTCTCCTTTTTCCACGCAGCATTGCGCCGGAGCTCCGATGTGCTGCGACAGCGAAACCACATATTCTTTTGATTGTGGGATATCGGTTATTTTCGACAATGCCGACAGTTTGTTTTCAGGCGGATGTATGCCGCCTTTTCTGAAAGTTTTTAACATGCTGCCTCCTCTTTTGATATGGATGGTTTGTCGGGAAAATTCACGGCTTTTATGCACTTCACCGGACATGCGTCGACGCATTTTCTGCACAGTCGGCATTTCTCGTCGTCGATGTAGGCTAAGTTGTCGGTTAGAGTTATAGCGTCGAAAGGACATGCTTTTACGCATTTTCCGCAACCGATGCACGCCGCTTTGCATTCTTTGATTGCTTCCGCGCCTTTGTCGTGGTTGGAGCAGGCGACATAGACACGCCGGTTTTTCGGGCCTTTATAGCGCAGCTCGATTATTTTGTCAGGGCAGGCGTCTGCACATGCTCCGCATGCTGTGCATCGCTCGTCGTCGATAGTGGGAATGCCTATTTCCGGGTCTAATTTTATGGCATCGAACAGACAGGCGTTTACGCAGTCGCCGCAGCCTAAGCACCCGTAGGCGCAGTCGGTTTCGCCGGCATAGATGATGCGCTCGATGGCGCATGAGCGCGGTCCGTCGTAGACCGATGTGTGTTTGCGTGCCATACATGATCCATTGCATTTCAGCACGGCTACTTTGGGCTTCTCTGTTTCGGCTTTCAAACCGAGATATTCGGCGATTGCTTTCATTGTGGCATCACCACCCACCGGGCATCTTCTACCTTCCAATGTGCCGCTGCCGACACAGTTGGCCGCAAAATCGCGGCATCCGCTATACCCGCAGCCTCCGCAATTAGCTCCCGGAAGCATTTTCTCCACATCGTCGATACGCGGATCTTCCGTGACTTTGAATTTTCTTGCCACTATGTAGAGCAGCGCGGCACTTATTATGCCTGTGCCTCCTAACACAGCGACAGCAGATATTATAGGGTTCATAATATTGTTAATTTGTTAATCTCGATATTTTTAAATTATATTTTCTCAATAGTTTGAATTTATAGATGAATATGTAGTATGCGGCTGTTGTCACCAATCCGCACAATGCCGATGCCGTGTCTGTAAAATCTGCGGCTTTTGCCACGACAGTGGCTGCCAATAAGATTAGCAGAGGCAGCAGGCATGTATAGAAAATGGCTTTCCAAGTCATTGACGGGGCAATCTCGACAATTACCTTGTCGCCTTTGTCAAATTGGTGTGCGCAATATTTTTTCTCCACTTTCATGTATTCCGAGCCGTTGCTTTTGCAGAATTTGGATATTGCGCAACCGCCGCAATTCTCTGAGCCGTTGAATTTTATTGTGTAGTATCCCGCGTCGGCCAATGTTATTTCTCCTGTATGTGTAATAATATCTTTTTTCATAGCCTATTCATAAAGGAGTTGCAAATTGTCGACAACGAGTTCGGCTCCTGTCGATACACCTTTTTCAGGATAGTCGGTTGTCTTTATCTTTCTCGTTTCATCAGCTTGGCTGTATGAGGCGTAGCATGATGATGATATCATCAGCTGCAGTTTTGTGGCTTGTTTGTTGCGCACATTGTAAGATATTGGGACGGTGAACCGTGTGAACGAGGTCGACGCTTTCAGCTCTCCACGCCCTTCACCTATTACGGTTGCGGTTCCATCGCTTTCATTTATTAACTTTATTACCACAATTCCTGTTTCTTGCAAGTCGTTGACATCTTGGCGGTAGTAATAGTAGCCTGTAATTGACGTCGGGCGCGAGGTGAAGCTGATGCCTTCGTCGTATGTTTCATTGCCGTTTTGGTCGAACGAATAGGTGCCGAGAAATATTTTTCCGGCGGAGCGGTTGGATATGTATGGCACATTGCTGCTGTAGTAGATTTCGTCTGTGCGTGTGTCGCGTGGAGGTTCTGTCCCGTTTATATCCCATGCGGCGTTGCGCAGCAATACCGCATATTGCCCATCATAGCTTGATTTTATGATTTCCGTTGTGGGCACTTTGAACCATGTGTTCGCTGTTTTTGCGTATCCGGAGCATGTTTTTGCGTTGACGCTTGCCCAATCCTCCGCTTCCGTTACTTTTATAGATGTTGTATTGTAGGTGGGCATCCAACTGTTGAGGTTGGAGTATTTGCCGCCGCAATTTATCAGCGGTATGGAGATTGTTTCCTTTATGTTGTTCTCAAAACTTCCGTTAGGCAGCTCGATGGCTTCTTCTGTTGTGATGCCGATGTGCTTCTCATTGGCGGAGGAAGTCGACACTATTATCGAATAGTCGGTGGAAGGCATCAGTGTTGAAATTGTTATGCGACGTTCTTCCGGCACACGCTCCACAACAGCGGGGTGCATATCCCCGTCGCTCTCCTTTATGTAAACGGATAGGAATTTTATCACTTCTTCGGCATAGTCGCCTGTTATTATGATGTCGGCCTTAGAGGGCCAAATGTTCTCTCTGTTGCATACGGCTCCGAACTCTGGGATTTGGCGCAGCAGAGTGACAGGCTGCGAATAAGCCAATCCTCCTTTGTATTCAGCGCGTATGTTTAGCGAGCACAGGTCGTCAGGGATTGCGGCGGTGACATCGAAAATGCCTCTTTCTCCGGTTGCTATCCCCGTTATCTCCAATTCTTCCCACTTGTCGCCATTTTTCTCGTATTGCAGCTTTACGCTGTTTCTGAAATCGTTGCCGTTGTATCTGATTTTTAATGTGGCGTTTTTTGCGCCGAATGCCATTTCTTCAGGCTGCAATATGGAAATGTTTATTGGTATGACATTGACGATGAGGTAACATGGGTAGTTGCTTACGCGCCCTTGCGTGTCGTGCGCCTGCAAGGTGATGCTGTAAGCTGTGTTTTCTCCGTTTTCGGCTGTGAGATTTGAAATTAAATCAGTTAAATCAATCTCGGCTTGTTCCGAACCCTCTTCATTCCCGGAAATGGAAAGCATGTCGTAAATTCCTCCGGTGGTGTTGTAGCCGACAAGCTCGGTTTCTTTGTTTAATTGGTTGTCGTCGTTGGCTGCTTCGGTGTTGGTGTTTATGAAAAGATGTTTCAATCCTCCCGGTATTTTGACTTTGCATTTTACGGGTGAGCTGATTCCCTCTTTTTCAAATATTTGCATGGTGCTGCCGTTTACTCCTTCCATTTGGAAAGATGGTGGCTCTGTTGAGAAAAGCTCGTCGCCTACAGGAATTTGTATTGGCTCTTTTAGCGTGCTGTTGTCGTAAATCAGGTTTATCGCGCCGGAGCCGTCATCCGGAGTTTTTACACGTATTTCGTAGTGCCGGGCGGGTGCGGCGTTATCTATGATGATTGGCTGCAGTGTGACCGTTTGCCCGGAATTGCCGGTGACTGTCAATTCTCCTTTTATTTTGCCGGGATTGACAAGTGCGTATTCGGAGCAGCCGTTGTGCAAGGTAATGTATTTTCCGTTTTCTGACTTGACACGTACCGATAAATCTTTCACTTCCGTACTGTGAAAATTCTCAGTGTCGAGAGATACTAAAGTACTCGATATTTTGCAGGTCAGGTCAATGCTTGTCAAACTGTTGTCGTGTACGGCTGCTTTTTGCTCGGCGTAGAAGCGTGGCTGTATGTAGCCCTCTTCTGCGGAGTTGCCCGACGAGGCAATGAAAGTGTAGCTGTCGACAGGTATCATTTTATGGCTTTTCTCAAACTCGTCGATGTTCATCCATTCTCTGCGAGTCCCGTTTTCTCCCTGTGCGGAAATTTTTATGGAATTGATATCGGGAGCCGGAATTTCCAAATTCCGGGCTTCCGCAATGTTTGTGATTGTGGTGTCGACAGTTATGTCTATTTCCAAATCTCCATAGCCTGTTGTGAGTTGGTTGTAGTTTTCTGTGCAACCGACTGCGATTAGCGATAAAAAGGAAAAGATATGCAGGAGATATTTTTTCATGTCAGGCTAATTTTTTGCACAAAAATATACTATTTGCACCGTTTTTTGAAATTTAAGTTGTGATTAAATAATGAGTAAAGTGAAAAAAGGTTGCTTTTTGTGGCAAATTGGAATAAACGGTTTGCCTTATTCGCCGCTTAATCGTAAATTAGCACCCGAATAAAAATATCTTAAATTCCGGATATGAAAAAAATATTTTTTGCGTCTGTTTTATCGTTGATTGCGCTTGTGGCGCAGCCGGTTAATCCTAAACACGAGTTCAGAGGGGCGTGGCTTCATACGGTGCATCAGGGACAGTATGCCAAAATGACGACCGACGAAACAAAAAAATATTTGGAGGGGCAGCTCGATAAGCTGAAAGCGGCGGGGTGCAACGCTGTCGTGTTTCAGGTGCGTCCGAGCGCGGACGCTTTCTATGAATCGGCGCTTGAGCCGTGGAGCCGTTTTCTTACGGGCACGGCAGGCAAGGCTCCCGATCCTTATTGGGACCCGTTGGAATTCATGGTTGAGCAGTCGCACGCGAGAGGAATGGAATTGCACGCGTGGCTGAACCCTTACAGGGTGACAACATCGAACAATGAGCAGCTCGCTCCCAACCATATTTATCACAAGCATCCGGAGCGGTTCGTAAAGTATGGCGGCAAGCTCTATTTCGACCCCGGACTGCCGGAAAACCGTGAATTTATAGAAAATGTTGTGGCCGACATAATATCGCGATATGATGTGGATGCAATCCACATGGACGATTATTTTTATCCTTATCCCGTCAAAGGAAAGGAGTTCCCTGACAATAAGTCGTATCAAAAATATGGCAATGGTATGAGCCGTGACGATTGGCGTCGCGAAAATGTCAACTTGCTTATAGAAGGGCTGCACAAAACCATTGCCGCGACAAAGCCATGGGTGCGGCTCGGGATAAGTCCGTTTGGGATATGGCGCAACAAGTCGAGCGACCCGAAAGGCAGCGATACGCAAGGTTTGCAGAACTACGATGAGCTTTATGCCGATGTGTTGCTTTGGACAGAAAAAGGTTGGGTGGACTATATGCTTCCGCAACTTTATTGGACGTTGGAGAAGAAAGTGGCCTCATCTGAGAAATTGGCTTATTGGTGGAACGATAACGCTAATGGCCGGCACATGTATATAGGGCAGTCGATAGGCGCGACGATGGACACTCCGGATTTGCCGCCTTCGAAAAATCCCACGCAGCTCGACCATAAAATACGTCTTTCGCGCGAGTTGCCCAATCTGCATGGTAATTGTTGGTGGCCCGGATATATGATTACATCGAATTATAAGGGTATCGCGGATTCGTTGGCTACAAATCAGCAGGCTACGTTGGCTTTGGCGCCTTCTTATCCGTGGATTGACAATGTGCCGCCCGGTGAGGTTTCCGGATTGAGAGCCGACGGTCGTGTAATCAGCTGGAATGCTCCGGTTGCCGATGATGTGATGCAGCAGGCCCGTGCCTATGTGGTGTATTGTTTTGGCGAGGGAGAGGCTGTGGATTTGGATAATCCGGCTTCGATTGCCTGTGTAACATATTCTCCCGAGTATGTAATACCCGAATGGATGGAGGGTGTGTATACATACGTTGTGACGGTGCTCGACCGTGCTAACAATGAGAGCAAGACAGGAAAGTCGGTCGTTGTGGAACTGTGATGGAAAAGTATAAGATACTCTTCGTGTGCCTCGGTAACATTTGCCGCTCTCCGGCGGCACAGGCTGTTATGGAGCGCATAATAGCCGAGCGTGGCATATCTGGCAGGGTAGAAGTTGATTCAGCCGGTATTTCCGGCTATCACAAGGGCGATTTGCCCGACAAGCGCATGCGTGTGCATGCTGCGAGGCGCGGTCTGCGGCTGACCCATTTGAGCCGTCCGGTGTCGCATTCTGATTTCGAGTGTTTCGATTTGATTATAGGAATGGACGATGCCAATGTTGACGATTTGCGGGATATGGCATATACGCTTGACGAGGAGCGCAAAATAGTACGGATTTCCCGATTTTTTCGAGCTTTCAGGGGGCAGGACTGCATACCTGACCCTTATTACGGAGGAGCCGAAGGGTTTGAGAATGTCCTCGACCTTTTGGATGACGCTTGTAATGCCATTGCGGATTTAATAGTGGCGGGGACGCTTGAAACAGAAGTGTTTAACAGTTGAATGTTTTTGGAATAAAAAATAATCAGACAATATGAAAACGTGGATTTTTACCTTATCGGCGATTTTTTCGGCGGTGATTATGGAAGCCGGGGTGAAAGAGGCGCCCGTCACATTGACATGGGAACTGACAGAAACTGAGGTGACCGGAACTTATAATAATTTGTTTGTCCTTGAGAATATAGGCGAGGACGAGCTTGGAGATGATTGGAATATTTATTTCAACATGTTTCCGAGAACGATTGTTACCGATAAAGACTGCCCTGTGACATTCTCGGAAATGCAGACAGGGTATTACAAAATGGCTCCGAAGTACGGATTTAAACTCGACGACGGTAAAACGGTGAAAATAGAGTTTGTCGTAAAAGGAAAGCTCCCGAATATCAGTTTTGCTCCCGACGGAGGGCATTTCGCCTTTGTCACCGACAGTGTGGCGCGTCCGTTGCCGATAGAGCGGAAACCTATAAATCAGGAATTTGTGCAGAAAACGGGCGTCTATCCCACTGCTGAGCGGGTATATGCCCTGAACGCGCGGGTAAATCCGATTGATGTGGCGGTACCTTTCAATCCGTTTGAAATTTTTCCGGGTATAAAGAGCATTGAAGAGAAAGAGGGATATTCCAGACTCGGCGGCAAATTTTCGGTTGTTGCTCCGGAATGGTTGTCGCGTGAGTCGGGCTATGCCGCAGAAAAGCTCAGGGAGAGGGAATTGCTTGCCGACGGCAAAGCCGCGGCTACATTGTCGTTGTCGCTTCTCAGCCGCGCGGATGTGAATAATAGCGCCGGTAAAAGCAATGACGAATATTATGAGCTTGAAATCAATGGCGAGAATTGGGCTGTCAGGGGTGTCTCTGCCGATGCGGTGCTTAATGGCGTCAAGTCTGTGGTAAAGATTCTCGACCATAACTATGGCAGCACTTCATTGCCTAATGTGGCGATTTGCGATTGGCCTGATTTCCATTATCGCGGTATGATGTTCGACATTGCGCGGAATTTTACGGGCGTGGCCAATTTGAGAAAGCTAATCGACCGCATTGCGGCGTATAAGTTGAATATCTTGCAATTCCATTTTGCCGACGACGAGGGATGGCGCTTGGAGATACCGGGATTGCCGGAACTTACTGAAGTGGGAGCTCGGCGTGGGCTGACTGTTGCTGAGGACGAGTTTATGTGCCAATTCTATGCCGGAAACGGAAATCCTGATGATTTGTCGACTACTTCGAATGGCTATGTGACCCGCAAAGAGTTTATAGAGCTTTTGAAATATGCCGACGCGAGAGGTGTGAGAATTGTTCCGGAGGTGGAGACGCCGGGTCATGCGCGTGCCGCCATAATAGCCATGCGCACGCGTTATAAGAAATACGAGAAAGACGATTTTGAGGAGGCGGAACGTTACAGGCTTTGGGACTGGAACGACACTTCGCGCTACACTTCGGCTCAGGGCTATCATGACAATGTGCTTAATCCGGCGCGTGAAGGCACCTACCGTTTCCTTGAGAAAGTGGTCGATGAGATTCTGCTGATGTATGAGGAGGCGGGTGTGGAAATACCGTTCTTTCATGCCGGCGGCGATGAGGTGCCTAAAAATCCGTGGGCAGGCTCGCCAGATGTGTTGGCGTTGATGAAAGAGAAAGGTTTCACGACGACGCACGATGTGCATGAGTATTTTGTTGTCCGTATGGCCGACATGATTTCCGCCAAAGGTGTCAAAGTTGGAGGTTGGCAGGAATCGGCTATGGGGCATAGTGAGGCTGTCGACAAATCTTTGCGTGAGAAATTTGCCGGAATCAACAGTTGGAACACAATCCCCGATTGGGGTGACGATTCTATACCTTATTCGATTGCGAATAACGGTTATAAGGTGATATTGAGCAATGTGGGCAATTTCTATCTCGACATGGCCTATAATGCCAATCCGGCAGAGCAGGGATTGTGTTGGGGCGGATATGTGGATGAGTATCGCTCGTGGGAAGCGCGGCCTTATGATATTTATCGCTCCACATCGACAACTTTGGACGGAAAGCCGCTCAGCGCGGACATAGCAAAAGGAAAGCCTGTGCTTAGTGAGGAGTCGAAGAAAAACATAATCGGTGTGCAGGCGCAGATGTTTGCGGAAACAATACGTAATTTCGACATGGTGGAATTATATATGTTTCCTAAAATATTTGGCGTGGTCGAGAGGGCATGGAATGCCGATGTGGCTGACGAGAAAACGGGGTTGATACGCTATAACCGGTTGATAGGCACATCGGAGTTGCTATATTTGCAGCGTTGCGGCATTAATTTCCATGTCGGGATGCCGGGCATTCGCCGCTCCGACGATATGGTTTTCATGAACTCGCCGTATCCGGAGGCCGAGATACGCTACACAACCGATGGTAAAGAGCCTGATTCGGGGTCAAAATTGTGGAAAGGCCCGGTAAAAGCGTCAGGTAAGGTTATCAAGGCGAAATTATTCTATCTCGGAAAAGAGAGCGCGACGGTGGAGCTCAGATAACGGGATATAGATATATAACAAGTTAGATTTATAAAGTCCGCACTAAAGAAATTTTCTTTGGTGCGGCTTTTTTTGCGGGAATTTTGGGTTGTTGTCAATTTTTTGCTATTTTTGTTATTGAAGTCGGGGGATTGTCTTGATTTCATTGATTTTTAGGAAATAACGAAACGTTATGCTTTTTTAATCAGAAGAATATGATGTTTGGTTTATGGAAATAATTTACTAAAAAGATATGTATCCGAATGATAATATATTCAACATTTATTATAAGATAGGAAAACGGACTCCGTTTCAGGTCAAACGTTGGCCTGAAAGGTATGGAGAAGAAAATAGATATAGTCATAAAGGGAGGTCTTTCATGGTTGAAAGGGTTGAACCAAGAGGTAGATATGGTAAGGCTTATGGAATATGCTTGGTAGATGATAAGCCTAACGATTCTTATATAAAGGAATGTTATCCTAAAATTACTGACGGAGAGATACCATGTGCAGGTTGCGGTGAATGGGTACTCCTTGATGTCCCGGGTGTGAATATGAATGAAATATTTCCGGTTCATAAAGTTGACGAAGTTATGTCGTTTGGTAGATATAAAGGGAAAACAATTTCAGAGGTATATAAAGAAAATCCGAAATACATATTTTGGTTAGTAAAAAATGATCCATATTATAGAATTGATTTTTTTGCCTTAATAGGTGTAAATCCTGAAGACAAAAATGCACAAGAAAAAATGGCCATAGAAATTCAGCGTGTATTCCCTAAAATCACGGTTGATGATATAATTTCTTTTGGGAAATATAAAGGGCAAACTTATAGGGCGGTATATGAAAAAGATCCTCAGTATATAAATTGGTTTTTACAAAACAATAGAACTGTTGATATTGATTATGAGTCTTTTATGAACTTAGTACACAAACTAATCTTTGGCACTCAAAATATTAATATATAGTATATACGGTGTGATATGATTTGTTAAACTTAAAATATATTATTATGAAAAGGTTGGTTTTGATATTTGCGGTCGTGCCGTTGTTGGTGTCTTGTGGTGGCAGAGAAAAGAAAGCTGAAAAAATCGCAAAGGAAACGGTGGTAAAGACTCTTTATTATCCTGATACTTACGAGCCTGTCGAAACTGTAGTTGACAGTGCGTTTGTTACGATTTATACAAATAAGGAGGCCTTGATGGCGGCTTATGAGATTATAGATTTGAAGATGGAAAGAGAAAGACTGCAAATGGATTATGAGGGAGCATTGTCAGACGTTTCTTTATATGGCGATTTTACTTATGGGAGAAGTGCTTACCGGGAAGAAAAATATCGTCAGGCAAAAGAAGAGCTTGCTGAAGCAGAAAGAAAGTTGAAAGGTTGTGAGGATGAATTGAAAGAGCAACAAACGATTATCCGCACTTGCTATGAAACAATCAATGAAGGTGTGTTCTGTGGTTGGGTTATCGCACATCGTTACCGTGCAGAGAATGGTAACGGAATGACGCTTATGGGGGATGTTGTGATTCTTACTGATAAGGATATGGAGAATATCGTCAATGTTTTCACAGATGATGAATTTGATGACCATAACATTAATAAATTGAGGGATATTATTGATGATGTTCTTGATGAGGATTAATAGTGTTAAACATACTTATATGAAAAGGCTGATATTGTTGTTGGCGGTTGTGCTGTTGTTGGTGGCTTGCGGTAAGAAAACGGTGTTTTCTCTTTTTGAGCAGGATAGGCAGAATTATGATTTGACAGAGTGGATCGACGGAGAGGAATGGGTGTATAAGGATAACGGTGATTTTTGGGTTGGAGTGACATTGAATGATGACGACAAAGATGACTATTACAGGTTGAAAATATTTATTTTGAACAAATCAGGCAGGACTGTACTGTTAGATCCCGACAGTGTTTCCGCTCGTGTGGTTAACCAACATAAAAATAGGGATAAACTAATCAATAGCCTTGATGTATATAGCAATGACGAGTTGCAAAAGAAGTTAAGAAAACAGCAAAATTGGTCGGTGGCAATGTCGGGCATAGCCACAGGACTTGGCTCGACTGACGAGTTGCCGCAAAATGTAGCGGCTACTTATGCGTTGGAACGGATGATGGAGGACGACAGGTTTTCCAAAAAAGTCGGGTATTTGAAAAAGACAACGCTATATGCCGGCAAAAGTATTTCGGGATATATGTTCTTGAAAAGTAGCAAAGGGAAAATATTGCTTGTCGACATCCCTGTCGGTGGCGATGTGTTCTCTTTTCAATGGCTTATGCTGAAAAAATGATGGATAGATTTTGTTATGTAAAATAATTGCTTAAAAGTCGGATGTTTGCGTCAGGATTAGTAACTTTGCAGACGTTTTTGATTGTCAATTTAAAAGCTAAAAATAATTGTCATGAGTGAATTAGCGACAAAATACAATCCTGATGAAGTCGAGGAGAAATGGTATGGCTATTGGTTGAGGCACGATTTGTTCAAGTCGGTGCCCGACAGCCGCGAACCTTATACGATAGTAATTCCGCCGCCAAACGTGACGGGTGTGCTGCACATGGGGCACATGCTCAACAACACAATTCAGGACATTCTCATACGCCGTGCGCGCATGAAAGGCAAGAATGCGCTTTGGGTGCCGGGCACCGACCATGCCTCGATTGCCACAGAGGCTAAGGTGGTGGCACGTTTGGCTGCCAAAGGAATAAAGAAAACCGACCTTACACGCGAGGAGTTTTTAAAACACGCGTGGGAATGGAAAGAGGAGCATGGCGGGATAATTCTCGAACAGCTAAAGAAGCTCGGCGCGTCGTGCGATTGGAGCCGCACGGCATTCACTATGGACGAGGTGCGCTCGAAGAGTGTGATACGCGTGTTCGTCGACCTCTACAACAAGGGGCTGATTTATCGCGGTGTGCGCATGGTGAATTGGGACCCTGTCGCTTTGACCGCGCTTAGCGATGAGGAGGTGATATACAAAGAGGAGCACGGCAAACTCTATTACTTGCGCTACAAGATTGTAGGAGAGGACGGTTATGCCGTTGTGGCCACAACCCGTCCGGAAACCATCATGGGCGATACGGCCATGTGCATCAATCCCAACGATCCGAAGAACGCTCATTTGAAAGGCAAAAAAGTGATTGTGCCTCTTGTTGACCGGGAAATCCCTGTGATAGAGGACGATTATGTAGATATAGAGTTCGGTACCGGTTGCTTGAAAGTCACTCCCGCACACGATGTCAACGACTACATGCTTGGCGAGAAATACAATTTGCCGAGCATTGATATATTCAACGACAATGGCACGCTGAGCGAGAAAGCCGGCCTGTACGTCGGTATGGACCGTTTTGAGGTGCGCCGGCAGATAGAAAAGGACCTTGAGGCCGCCGGATTGCTCGAAAAGACGGAGTCTTATACCAACAAGGTGGGGCATTCGGAGCGTACCGATGCCGTGATAGAGCCAAAATTGTCGATGCAGTGGTTCCTGAAAATGGGAGATTTGGCGAAACCTGCTTTGGATGCCGTGATGAACGACGATATAAAGTTCTATCCATCGAAATTCAAGAACACATACAACTATTGGATGTCGAACATAAAGGACTGGTGCATATCGCGGCAGCTTTGGTGGGGACACCGCATACCGGCATATTTCTTGCCTCAGGGCGGCTATGTGGTTGCGGAAACACCGGAGGAGGCATTGGCTCTTGCAAAAGAAAAGTCGGGCGACGACAGTTTGACAGCGGCCGATTTGCGTCAGGATGAGGATTGCCTTGACACGTGGTTCTCGTCGTGGCTGTGGCCTGTTTCGTTGTTCAACGGCATTCTTGAGCCTGACAATGAGGAAATTAAATATTATTATCCAACCAATGACCTCGTTACGGGGCCGGATATAATATTCTTCTGGGTGGCGCGTATGATAATGGCCGGATATGAGTATAAGGGCGACAAGCCTTTCCGCAATGTGTATTTCACCGGTATCGTGCGCGACAAGCTCGGACGGAAAATGTCGAAAACTTTGGGCAATTCGCCTAATCCGCTGGATTTGATTGCCAAGTATGGGGCCGACGGCGTGAGAATGGGACTGATGCTTGCCGCTCCGGCAGGAAACGACATCCTTTATGACGACGCTTTGTGTGAGCAGGGACGCAATTTCAACAATAAGATATGGAACGCTTTCCGTTTGGTCAAAGGGTGGAGCGTGGCCGATTGCGCCCAACCGGAGGCAGCGGCTACTGCCGTGAGGTGGTTTGACGTTGTTCTCAACAAGACAATGGCCGAAATGGACGATTTGTTCGGCAAATTCCGTCTTTCGGAAGCTCTAATGGCGGTCTACAAATTGTTTTGGGATGAGTTCTCATCGTGGTATCTTGAGATGGTCAAGCCCGCTTACGGGCAGCCTGTCGACCGCGCCACTTATGATGCTACACTCGGATTTTTCGATACATTGTTGCGTCTGCTTCATCCGTTCATGCCGTTTATTACGGAGGAGTTGTGGCAACATCTTGCCGAGCGTAAAGATGGCGACAGCATAATGGTTGCGCAGTTGCCTGCTATAAAGCCGGTTGATGAGAGCGTGATATCGTCGGTCGATGTCGCCAAAGAAATCATATCGGGAGTGCGTACAGTCAGATTGCAAAAAAGCATTCCAAACAAGGAGAAGCTGACGCTCGATGTTGTAGGCTCTGCCGATGTGCCGGCCAAAGCGGTGGTGATGAAGTTGGCTAATTTGTCGGAGATTGTCAATGTGGCGGAGAAAGAGCCCATGACGGCCGCTTTCCTTGTCGGCACTACGGAATATGCCGTTCCTCTCGGAAACAATATCGATGTGGAGGAGGAACTGAAGAAGCTCGAGGCTGACTTGAAATATAATGAGGGATTCTTGCAGAGCGTATTGAAGAAACTTGGCAATGAGAAGTTTGTCAACAATGCTCCCGCGAAGGTTATAGAAATGGAGCGGAAGAAACAGGCTGACGCTGAAGCGAAAATCGCCGCTCTGAAAGACAGTATCGCCGCTCTGAAAAAGTAGTTTTGCGACTGCCTGTTTTGGGCAATCGCATATAAAACAATATTGATGGCATCGCCGCTGCACAGTCAGAAAACATTTCCTGATTGTGCGGCGGCGATGCCTTGTTGTCCTTTAAAAGTATGAACATCAGGTTTGTGTGATGCAATGGGCTGTAGCCCTACGGCTGCACTCCGCTTACCGTGTTTTATGGAGTGCCGCCGCTCTGTGGCTGCTTACTACCGAATGCTATATATGACTGTGTGGGCTACAGAGTAGTGCTACTAAGCTGTATTCCCATTCAAGTGATCTTTATATGTGTCTGTAAAATTTGCTTTGCGGCTGTGATGTCTGCCTTAAGCGGAGCTTCGCAAAGCTGCCGGGGTTAGCGCTCCGTGCCGCTATGGAGTAGGGAGGGCGGTTTGGGTGGTACAATAAATGTTATATTTTGCTGAAAAACCATTCTTTTTATAATTGGCTGAATAGTTGTTGGTTGCAGTATGTTGACGTAGTAAAAACGTAATGTTGTACAACATAAAAGTAGTGGCGTAGTGCTGTTGTTTTTCTCTTAAATATTGTAAAGAACTACGTTTGCAGCGTAAAAATAAATTTACCTTATTACCTAACTATTAATTAATATGAGAAAGCAAATCCTAACATTTTTACTTGTCTTTTTGCTTTTGCCGGCAATGGCATTTGCCCAAGCAACTAAGACGGTGAAAGGTACGGTTGTCGATAAAGACAATCAGCCTGTTATCGGTGCCACGATAAGAGTCGTGGGTACTAACATTGTTACTGCTACAGATTTTGACGGTAATTACGTTCTTTCGAACGTGCCGGAAGACGCGACTATCTCCTATACATATATAGGAATGTCGACTCAGGAAGTCAAAGTGGCAGGACAGTCGCAAATCAACGTTACAATGGCGGAAGATGCACAAAATCTTGAGGAGATTGTGGTTATCGGTTACGGTTCTGCCAAAGCTAAGGACTTGACGGCTCCTATCGCGGTGGTTAAAGGCGACGACATTGCGTCTATCGCAACATCTTCTCCAATGGCGGCGTTGCAAGGGTCGGTTCCGGGTCTTTCGATTACCCGTTCCAACGCTCCGGGCGCATCTCCTACGGTGAAGATTCGTGGTGTCGGCTCATTCTCCAACAACTCCACTCCTCTTTATGTTGTTGACGGCATGTTCTACGACAATATCGACTTCTTGAACAATTCCGATATCGAGGAAATGTCGATTCTGAAGGACGCTTCCGCAGCTGCCATCTATGGTGTGCGCGCTGCTAACGGTGTGATTATCGTCACTACCAAGAAGGGTGCAAAGAACAGACCGGCAAAAGTGACTTACGACGGTTACGTAGGTATTCAGAAAGCCGTTAATGTGTTGGAAATGGCAAACTCCCAAGAGTACGGTATCATGATGATGGAGGCTGACTACGACACATATAACTCATATTTCAAAAACTCTATCGACAAGTATGGCGGCAGCTATGCAGATCCCGATTTCCATAATTGGACATACGGCGCCGATACCAACTGGTATGACGAATTGCTTCGCACAGCCATCATCACCAACCACAGCTTGAACATCTCCGGCGGTACGGAGAAGGCATCGTATGCTGTAGGTATGAACTACATGTATCAAGATGGTATCATGGATACTGACAACAATGACTTCAGACGTTTCAACTTGCGCGCTCAGTTGGATTACGATGCATACGACTGGTTGAAAGTCGGTGCCAATGTGGTTGTCAGCAACGCTACCCAAAACTCTCCTAATCTGA
The DNA here is from genome assembly GCA_944321725.1 of uncultured Muribaculaceae bacterium. Taxonomy (GTDB): domain Bacteria; phylum Bacteroidota; class Bacteroidia; order Bacteroidales; family Muribaculaceae; genus Limisoma. Next base: position 54,643 of record CALUMI010000007.1, on the reverse strand, counting down.
ACGCTTGGCAGCTCGCTTTCAATATGCCGGGTATCATTCCGGTTTATTCCGACGCCAATACTCAGGCTTTCCCGGAAAAATACGCCTCTCCTTCAGAGATAGGTTTTACGGGCAACTTCAACAACCCTGTGGCAGCCGCCAATTATACTCAAAACAAGGCTGAAATCCTCAGAGTGTTGCCTACGTTCTATGCTGAGCTCAATCTGTTTAACGACAAGTTGAAAATCAGAACTCAATATAGCCAGTCTTTCAATCTTACAAACCGCAGACAATTCACGCCTGCCTATTATGTAAGCTCTTGGCAGCAGTCTGAGCAGTCGTCTTTGACAAAGAGCAACAGCTACTACAGAAACTATGTATGGGATAACACCATTACTTATTCCGACACTTTCGACAAGCACTCTTTGACAGTGATGGTCGGACAGTCTGCACGCGAGGAGAATTACCGCTATCTGACGGGTACTTCCGCAAATGTGCCGGATCTTCGCGACGAGTATTTGTATTTGGTTAACGGTAACATTGCCGACGCTACAGTATCCGACGATGGTACGACTTATCGCGGATTGTCGGTGTTCGGACGTGTAAACTATTCGTATGACGACCGTTATTTGTTGAACGTGACTGTACGTGAGGACGGCTCGCAGAAATATAACGAAAAATGGGGCTTCTTCCCGTCGGTTGGCGCTGCTTGGGTCATCAGCAACGAAAACTTCTTCGACGAGGTAAATTGGTTGGATTATTTGAAGTTGCGCGCAAGTTGGGGTAAACTCGGTAACGACAACATTCCGGCGAGCGACGGTTTCGCGGGTATTTCTACCGGCAGCAATGAATATTATGGTGTGTTCGGCAATGGCGTATTGCCCGGATATTACTACAACGGCGAATTCTCATGGTTGAAATGGGAAGTTGTGGAAGAGTGGAACGTAGGTTTGAACTTCATGACGCTGAACAACCGTTTGAATGTCGACCTCGATTACTATAACAGAACGACCAACAACGCGGTAATCAATTCTCCGCTTCCTTTGGACAACACTACAATTGCCGGCAACAACGGTAAGATAAGAAACCAAGGTTTTGAAATCACTGCCAACTGGTCTGACAAAGTAGGCGATTTCAGCTACTCTATCGGTGCTAACTTGGCTTATTTGCGCAATAAGGTTGTCAGCCTTAACGATGTGCCTTACATCTATGGTGGTTCGGCAGAGTGCCGCACAATAGCGTTGGTAGGCGAGGAGATGAACTCTTACTACGGTTGGGATGTAGAGGGAATTTATCAGACTCAGGCTGAGATTGACAATGACCCTGTTGCCCAGAATATCATTGCATCAGGTATTGATTTGGAGCCGGGCGATTTCAAATATCGCGATATAAACGGCGACCAAATGGTTGATGATGACGATAGAATGGCCTTAGGCTCGAATATTCCTGACATCACCTATGGTATCAATCTCGCAATGCAATACAAGAACTTCGATTTGGGCATCATAATGTCGGGTGTAGCCGGCAACCAGATTTACAACCGCAAGCGTGCGATGCGTTACGCACAGCCTAACTACAACTTCGACAAAGATCAGGTTGTCAACCGTTGGCATGGTGAGGGCACATCCAACACTTATCCTTCTGCAAAGGCTTTGACAAAGGGTTGGAACAAGAACCACACAAGCACATTCTGGGTTGAGGACGGCGATTACTTCAGATTGCAGAACATTACTTTGGGCTATACGTTCAGAGATCTTAAGATGGGCGGATATACTCTTCCGAGAGTTCGTTTGAGCTTGAGCGCGGAGAACCCGTTGACTGTGTTCGGAGCTAACAGCTTCACTCCTGAGGTTACTGATCCTATAGGTTGGGATACAGAGGTTTATCCGATGTATGCTACTTACACATTCGGACTTACAATCGATTTCTAACGATTAACCATTAAATTTACTCTACAATGAAAATTCTAAATAAAATAATAGTATGTGCAACTGCCGTATCATTCTTGATTAGTGGCACATCTTGCAACGATTTCTTATACAAAGCGCCTGAAAAGACCATCGACGCGGAAACTGTTGACTACAATGATTTGAATCAGATGTATAATTGTGTTTCCGGATGTTATGCTTGGTTGCGTCAGGAAGGTTTGCACTGGGCTGTATATGCGATGACAATCGGCCGTGACGATGATGTTCATCCGGGCTCTACAGGCGACGACTGGACAAAATTCGAGAACTACAACTACGACAACTCTCTTTGGTTCTGGGACGAGCCGTTCTCGGTGTTGTATTTCCGTTTGATTAAGTATTGCAACAAAGCGTTAAACGATTTGGAGCAATTCGAGGCAAATTGCCACACAGAGGCTGATTTGGCGTTGAACCACCAATATCAGGGTGAGGTTCGCTATATGCGCGCATATTCTTACTTCAGATTGGTGCAGTTGTTCGGTCCGGTGCCCATTTTGTATGAAAACACTCAGGTCGACATGCACCGCCGCAGCGTAGAGTCGGTTTATGCCTACGCTCTTGAGGACTTGGATTACTGCATTAACAATATGGAGCGTCTTCGTCCCAACCAGATGAGCCATCTCGGTGCGTTCACAGCGTTCACCGCTGAAATGCTTGCTGCCAAGATTTATATGAACCAAGGCAATTTCGCTGAAGTTTACCGTTTGACAAAAGATATAATCGACAATGGTAATTTCGAGTTGTATGCTGATTATTCTGAGTTGTTCAAGATACCGGGCAAACTTTGCAATGAGTCGTTGATGGAAATTCAGACCACCGACTTCGGCGATGGCGCCGGCGATGAAATATATTCTCAATGGTTTGAGTTCCAAGGCCCGGCAAACGACGATCAACCTTCAGGTTGGGGTTGGATTTGGCCGTTGCAGGAATTTGTGGATTGGGCTAAGGATAGAGGCGAAACAGTGCGTTACGACAACTCGTTCCTGTTTGCCGGAACAACCACAAAATGGGGAGATGTGCTTCGTCCGAAACAAGGTGCCGAATACGGAATCTACAACGCAAAGGCCTATACTCCTGTGAGCGAATTGAGCGAAGGTAGTACGAAGTACGGTAGCAACAACAATGTGAGAGTGTTCCGCTATTCGGATGTGTTGTTGATGTACGCGGAGGCTTGCGCGCGTGGTGCAGGCGGTTCGATGTCGGATGCCTACAATGCAGTAATGGATGTTCGTGAGCGTGCCGGTTTCGATGTTGACAATCCAAGTGCTCCTCATTATATATCAGAAGCGGATTTCAGTGCTAACGCTGTAGACTTCATTCTTGACGAGCGCCGTATAGAGTTGTGTATGGAGTGGGGCGAACGCTTCAACGACTTGGTGAGAACCGGAAAGGCCGTAGAGGTGCTTACTTCGAAAGGCTTCAACTATACGGAAGATCAGAAGTACCTGCCTATCCCGGCAGTTGCCATCGACATCAATCCTGAGTTGGAAGAACCTGTTGTTGATTAATGATAAAAATCCGATAGCGTTTTTATGAAGGTAAAAAAGTTATTGATTTGCTGTGGAATTGCGCTTGCCGGCACTCCGGCAGGCGCCGCTCCCGGCGATTCTATAAAGGTTGTTAAGGGTCAGATAAGCGATTATTATATTACAGTTACTGAGCAGCGGACTATAAAAGGCGTGGTGCGCGACGAGCAAGGGAACCCGTTGGAAGGCGCCACTGTGATGTTTTTTGCAAGTCCCGCTCATTGCACTACGGGTAAGGACGGCGGCTATGCCCTGACGGGCGGAGAAAACGATCGCTGCCTGTATGTGTATTATCCCGGTAAAAAGATTGTTAAAATGCCGTTGGAGTTGACGGATTTGGCAGTGGATGTCACTCTCGTCGACGACGACCGCAAAGAAATAGCGCGTCGGCGCGCGTCGAAGCCGACACGGTGGTACGACGCTTCCACCTACAGTCCGCGCACGTATTGCAACCCGATGAACATCAGTTACAATTACGAGCCGTACAACAACAATGTGCGTCCGAGCGGCTCTTTCCGCTCGTCGGCTGACCCGATGGGGTTGACCTATAAAGATGAATACTTCCTTTTCTCTACCAATCAGGGTGGTTTCCATTATTCGAAAAATCTGAGCGAGTGGGATTTTGCTCCGGCAAGTTTCCAACGCCGCCCAACCGACGACGACCAATGTGCGCCGGCGGCATTTGTGAGCGGCGACACGCTTTATTATACAGGTTCCACATACTACGGGCTGCCGGTGTGGTACACATCCAATCCCAAGAGCGGCCGCTTTAAGCGGGTGATGGATTGCGGCGTGCTTCCGTGGTGGGATCCATATCTTTTCCTCGATGACGACGGCAAGCTGTATCTTTATTACGGATCAAGCAATGAGTATCCGTTGAAGGCCGTGCAGTTGAGCCGCGATGATTTTTATCCGATAAGCAAGATTCATGATGTGCTTATGCTCTATCCCGACGAGCATGGTTGGGAGCGTTTCGGAATGAACAATGACGACAACGGGGCTACGCTCGCCCCTTTCACGGAAGGCGCATCGATGACGAAGCACAACGGCAAATACTATTTGCAGTATGGGGCTCCGGGTACAGAGTTTAAAGTATATGCCGATGGTGTGTATGTTGGCGATTCTCCTCTCGGCCCGTTTACCTACCAAAAGCATAATCCGATGAGCTACAAGCCGGGCGGATTTGTGCAGGGCAGCGGACATGGCGGCACGTTCTGCGATTTGAATGGCAACTATTGGCATGTGTCGACTTGCATGTTGTCGTTGAAATACAAGTTTGAGCGCAGGATAGGACTTTATCCTACGGCTTTCGACAGCGACGGGGTGATGTACAGCTCGGCGGCTTTCGGCGATTATCCGAATTGGAACGCCGACAGCGACATAAAAAATCCGACGGAGCGTTTCACGGGTTGGATGCTTCTTTCGCTTGGCAAGAAAGTGGCAGTTTCGAGTACCGACAGCATCTATTCCGCCGGAAATCTTTCCGACGAGAGTATGCGCACGTTCTGGTCAGCCAAAACCGGAAATCCGGGTGAATGGCTGATGATGGATTTGGGAGCGGTGAAAACTGTGAAAGCTATACAGTTGAACTACTATGACCATAAAACCGTGCAGCACAACCGTGCCAACGACATATATTATCAATATCGCATTTATGCCTCAAACGACGGGAAAACGTGGGAGCTTGTCATAGACAAAAGCGATAACGACCGCGACTGTCCGCATGACTATATCGAATTGCAGTCGGATTTGCAGACGCGCTATCTGAAGTTGGAAAATCTGCATGTGCCTTCGGGCAATTTCTGCCTTTCGGAGTTTCGCGTGTTTGGCACGGCGGGGGGTGACGCGCCCGGTGCCGTCGGTAAATTTACCGTGACGCGCGACAAGGCCGACAGTCGCAACGCCATGATAGAATGGGAAGAATCTGATGGAGCTTACGGCTACAACATCTATTACGGTATTGCTCCCGACAAAATGTATAACACGATAACCGTCTATGGCGACAATAAGTATGATATGCGCGGACTTGATAAAGGCACTGACTATTATTTCGCGATAGAGGCTTTGGGAGAATCAGGAAAATCAAGTTTAAGTAAAACCGTTAAAATATAGAATACGAATATGAAAAAGCTGATTTTATTATTGTCGTTGTTTGTAGTTACAGTTGTGGCTGTAGGCTGCAAAGGTGAGCAGAATATTGGTGGACGGGGCGCGTCGATTGTTTCGGAGGCGGAAAATCGTCCGGACACGTTCGCAAGCGACAGCGCGTTGCTCGATTTCATTCAGAAAGTGCATTTCAATTATATGTGGGAAGGCGCCGACAGCACATCGGGTCTTGCCTATGAGCGTATTCATCTCGACGGCGATTATGGAGCCGATGACCCCAAGACGGTTACTATCGGCGGAAGCGGTTTCGGTGTGGCAGGCCTGATTGTGGCTATGGACCGCGGTTTCATTACCCGTGAGGCCGGTGTGGAGCGATTGACGAAGATTGTGGATTATCTGACTAAAGCCGACCGTTTTCATGGAGTATGGCCGCATTGGTTGGACGGGCCGACAGGGAAAGTAAAACCGTTCGGACAGAAAGACAACGGCGGCGATTTGGTCGAGAGCTGTTTCTTGATGCAAAGCCTGTTGTGTGTAAGGCAGTATATGGACAAGAATGTGGAGGCTGAGAAGCAAATTATCGACAAAATCAACAAGTTGTGGCATGAAATGGAGTTCGACTGGTACCGCAACGGCGGCAAGAACGTGCTTTATTGGCATTGGTCGCCTGAATATCAGTGGGAAATGAACTTTCCTTTGGAAGGCTATAACGAGTGTCTGATTACTTATATACTCGGCGCGTCGTCGCCAACGCATTCCATTCCGGCTGAATGCTACCATGAGGGCTGGGCGCGTAACGGCTCGTTTATATCCGACTCGGCTCCCTACGGCTATCCGTTGGAATTAAGCCATAATTATGCGGAAGAGCTTGGCGGCCCGTTGTTTTGGGCGCATTATTCTTATATAGGTCTTGACCCGCGCGGCTTGAAAGACCGTTATGCCGACTATTGGAACGTAACGCGCAACCATGCCATGAGCGATTATGCTTATTGTGTGGATAACCCGAAGAATTATAAGGGCTATGGCGAGAATTGCTGGGGATTGACGGCAAGCTATTCGGTCAACGGATATGCTGCCCATTGTCCGGGCGACAATGACTTGGGCGTAATTACACCGACTGCCGCATTGTCGAGTTTTCCTTATACGCCGGAAGAATCGATGCGGGCATTGAAATATTTTTATGGCAAAGGCGAGTGGATTTGGGGAAAATACGGATTTTTTGACGCTTTCTCCGAACAATATAATTGGACACTTCCACGTTATTTGGCTATAGACCAGCTTACGATAGCTCCGATGATTGAGAACTACCGCAGCGGATTGTTGTGGAAGCTGTTTATGAGTTGTCAGGAGGTGCAGGCAGGTCTGCAAAAGCTCGGATTTACAATTAACAAATAAACTATTAATGCATTAATTCTTATGAAGTTAACCAAATTGTTATTCGCGTCCGCGTTGATGGCTTCCGCTGTGGCTCCTGTGGCGGCTGCCGGCGACGCAGAGATGGATAGTTTTATTGACAACCTGATGAAAAAGATGACCCTTCAGGAGAAAATCGGCCAACTCAACTTGCCTGTCACGGGAGAAATTGTTACCGGCGAGGCAAAGAGCAGCGATGTTGCCGGACAGATTCGTAAGGGTCAGGTGGGCGGTTTGTTCAACCTTAAAGGAGTTGACCGCATACGCGACGTACAAAAAATAGCCGTTGAGGAAAGCCGGCTCGGCATTCCTTTGATTTTCGGTATGGATGTTATACACGGTTATGAAACCATATTCCCTATACCGTTGGGACTTTCTTGCACGTGGGACATGGAGGCTGTTGAGCGTTCGGCTCGCATTGCCGCTACTGAGGCGAGTGCCGATGGAATAAATTGGACATTCAGCCCGATGGTAGATGTCTGCCATGACGCGCGTTGGGGACGTGTTTCCGAAGGCAATGGCGAAGATGCCTATCTTGGCTCGCGCATAGCGGAGGCAATGGTGAAAGGCTATCAGGGCGACTTGACAAGCAATGACCAGATACTTGCCTGCGTGAAGCATTTTGCGCTTTACGGAGCTCCGGAGGGCGGACGCGACTACAATACGGTGGATATGAGCCATTGGCGCATGTACAATGATTATTTCCCGCCATATAAGGCAGCTGTAGAGGCCGGAGCGGCAAGTTTTATGGCTTCGTTCAACGTTGTGGATGGCATTCCTGCCACAGGCAACAAATGGCTGCTGACAGAAGTGCTTCGCAACCAATGGGGATTCGACGGATTTGTTGTTTCCGATTATACCGGCATATATGAGATGATAGCACATGGAATGGGCGATTTGCAGCAAGTGTCGGCGTTGGCGTTGAAAGCCGGGTTGGATATGGATATGGTTTCCGAAGGGTTCATAGGAACGATAGAGAAATCGGTCAAGGAAGAAAAAGTTTCGGAAGAAGAGGTGAATACGGCATGCCGCCGCATTCTTGAGGCAAAATATAAATTGGGCTTGTTTAAAGACCCGTATAAATATTGCGATTTAGGCCGTCGCGAGAAACAAATACTTACGGATGAAACACGTGCTGCCGCGCGTGAGATAGCCCGCGAGTCGTTTGTGCTGTTGAAAAATCAGGGCAACGTGCTGCCGTTGGAGCGCAAGGGCAAGATTGCTTTGGTTGGTCCGCTTGCCAATACACGCGCCAATATGCCGGGCACATGGAGTGTTGCGGCTGTGTTTGACAAGTATTCCACGCTGCTTGAGGGTATGCGGCGCGCAGTCGGCGACAAGGCCGAGATTTTGTATGCCAAAGGCTCTAATTTGATGTATGATGCCAAGCGCGAGGCCGATGCCACGATGTTTGGCCGTGAGATGCGCGATAGCCGCAGTGACAAAGAAATGCTCGACGAGGCTCTTGCAGTTGCTGCTCAGGCCGATGTGATTGTCGCCGCTTTGGGCGAGTCGTCGGAAATGAGCGGAGAATCGAGCAGCCGTACCAATCTTGAGATGCCTGATGCGCAGCGCGACCTTTTGAAAGCGTTGCTTGCCACAGGCAAACCGGTTGTGTTGGTATTGTTTACAGGCCGTCCGGTGGTTTTGACATGGGAGGATGCCAATGTGCCGGCTATCTTGAATGTGTGGTTTGCCGGAAGTGAAACTGCCGACGCTGTCCCCGATGTGTTGTTTGGCGATTATTCTCCGAGCGGCAAGTTGACCACTTCTTTCCCGTTGACGGTGGGTCAGCTTCCGATGAGCTACAATGAGTACAATACAGGCCGCCCGCTTCCTGCCGACGGCTGGTTCACCAAATTTAAAACCGGTTATTTGGACAGCCCGAATTATCCGTTGTATCCATTCGGCTATGGATTGTCTTACACCACATTCGAGTATGGCGACTTGACTCTCAGCGCGGATAATATGACTGAAAACGGCTCTATTACGGCATCGGTTACAGTAACCAATACGGGAAATTATGATGCCGATGAGATTGTGCAAATGTATATCCGCGACATGGTCGGCTCTGTTGTCCGTCCTGTCAAGGAGTTGAAAGGCTTTGAGCGCATCAGCTTGAAGAAAGGCGAAAGCAAGACCGTTTCGTTCAAGATTGACGCGGAATCTTTGAAGTTCTATAACTCAAATCTTGAATATGTGTGCGAGCCGGGCGAATTTAAGGTTATGGTAGGCCCCAACAGCCGCGATGTTCAGGAGAAGAGCTTCGTGTTGAAGTAATGTAACTCTCTTCATAATCAGAATAAATGTTTCGGTGCCCTATCCTCCGTGAAGGTAGGATAGGGTTTTTTATTGCAAATCACATTTAGCCATTAATAATATAAGTCTATGAGAATCAGAAGAATGTTTGCGGCAATAATTGCCGTGTTGGCAGTGGCGGGCGCTGCTGCCCAAGTTAATTTGTCGAGCGACATGATGACTTTGACTAAAATGCGGAGCGGGGTTAAAAGTCATCGCATAAGCAGCTATGACCGCTCAGGAAACAATCGTGACCATTTGAAGGATATCAAGCCGGGCGAGAAGGCTGTGCTTGCCGACATCAAAGGTGCGGGAGTTATAAACCATATTTGGGCTACAATAGCTCCGGGACCTGCCGACTTGTGCCGCAACGACATCATAATCCGCATGTATTGGGACGGCAACGAATATCCTTCCGTTGAGTCGCCTATAGGCCCGTTTTTCGGGCAAGGCTGGAATGAGGCCTATAATTATGCGTCATTTCCTTTGTCGGCCGGTCCTAATGACGGGACGGGTCTGTCGTGCTATTTTGCCATGCCCTTTGAGAAAGGCGCGAGGATAGAAATAGAGAACCAGACAGACCGTAATATAGATTGCTTCTATTATTATGTTGATTATGTGTCGATGGAAAAACTGCCGGATGACATGGGGCGTTTTCATGCTTGGTATAACCATGAGCTTACGGAGGCTTTGCCGGAAGGAGAAACGGAATGGGGTGTGCTTGGCCCTCAAACAGAGAACACTACCGGCAAGGATAATTATGTGTTTGCCGACATTAAAGGGAAAGGGCATTTTGTAGGGATTAATTATTATGTGCAAAATCCTTCGCCGATGTGGTATGGCGAGGGCGACGACATGTGGTTTATCGACGGGGAGGACACTCCTTCGATTATAGGTACAGGCACAGAGGATTTCTTCAACACCTCGTGGTGTCCGAAGCAGCCTTTCTGCCATCCTTATTTCGGCTATCCGCGTGTGAATGACAATATTGGCTGGTTGGGACGTACCCATGTTTATCGCTTTTTCATCGACGATCCGGTTTATTTCGACAAGTCGTTGAAAGCCACCATAGAGCACGGGCATAATAATTGCCTGACTTTGGACATTGCGACAGTGGCTTATTGGTATCAGTCGGAAGCATGTGCGCTGCCGGTTGCCCCGTCGAAAGAAGAACGCGCCATAAAGCCTTTGATTGATACTGTGGAGATAATGAAATGGCGTCATGAGTGGCGCAAAAACAAGGGTAACGGCGCAAAATTGTGGGGAAATGAATAAAATATGTTTTCTTATGGCGATAACGGCTTTTTGGCCGTTATCGCTTGTTTCCGCTGCAGATTTAGACGGTGCCATTGCCGATGTTTATACGACATCGAAATCCGAAGGGAAACATATTAAGCGTTCGAATTCCGCGCCTTTTGAGAAATACGGGCAGCCGTTGGAGGGTGACGCTTATATTTTTATTGATGCGAAGCATCAGTTTGAAACATTTTTAGGTTTTGGAGGCGCTATTACCGACGCTTCTGCCGAAGTGTATGCCAAACTTCCGGAAGACAAGCGTGAAGAGTTGATAGAGGCTTATTATGACGATGAGAAAGGCATCGGTTATAATTTGGTTCGTACTCACATGAACAGTTGCGATTTTTCTTCAGAGAATTATATTTATATCAATGAGGGCGACAATAGTTTGAACAGTTTTGATGTTTCTCATGATGAGCGATATCGAATCCCTTTGATAAAGGATGCGATGCGGAAAATTGGCGATGAGTTTTTGCTGTTTTTCGCGCCGTGGTCGCCTCCGGCATGGATGAAGACAAATAATTCGATGCTTGCCGGCGGGCATTTGCTGGAAAAGTATTATCCTGTATGGGCGGAATATTATGTTAAGTTTATAAAAGAGTACGGTTTCGCGCCGGTTCATGCCGATGTGGAAACAGGAGAGCTGCACTATACTTATGCTTATTGGTATATAGGTCATTTCTCTAAGTTTATAAAACGTGGAGCAAAGAGGGTTGCCGCCTCTTCAAACCGTTCGCAATTAGAAACGGTTGCCTATTTGAATCCTGACAACAAATTGGTGGTAGTGGTGCTTAATCGTACTGATAAAGATATAAAGTACGGGATGTGGATTGACGGATACAATTCTCAATCCATTATTAAAGCCCATACCATAACTACATGGGTAATGTAGGTGCATGGTGTGGATAAAAAAATCCCGGCGACTCACGTCGGCGGGATCCCTGCATAAAATATACTATGAAAAAACTGTAATTGAATTGTTTCCTTTTATTTGTTTACCTGATATTTGTTCCAACCGTCTTTCAGGAATGCCACTGTTTGTTTGGCGGCGGCTATTCCGGCGTTGATATTGGCTTCGGCTGTTTGCGCTCCCATTTTCTTTGGGGTGAACATCACCCTTTCGCCAAACTCTTCAATGAACTTGTCGGACGCGTCAGGCTTTACATCCGCTATATAGCGCAAATCCTCTCTTTCTCTCATGGCGTCGGCAAGACTTTCCTCGTCGATTATCTCTTTTCTTGCCGTGTTGACAAGTATGCCGTTTTTCGGCATTAGCGTTATCAATGATTTTCCTACCGACTTGCGTGTTTCGGCTGTGGCCGGTATGTGGAGAGAAACGTATTGGTTGTTTTTGTAAAGCTCTTCGATGCTGTGCACGGGATTTACATTGTCGGCAGCCATTGTGTCGTCGCTTACAAACGGGTCGAGAGCCGATACTTCCATGCCGAACCCTTTTGCGATGCGTGCCACGTTGCGTCCCACCTGCCCGTAGGCGTGGATGCCGAGTGTCTTGCCTTTCAGCTCTGTTCCCGATGTACCGTTATATCGGTTGCGTATCATTGTGACAAGCATACCGAACACCAACTCAGCCACAGCGTTGGAGTTTTGTCCCGGTGTGTTCATCACACATATTCCGCGCTCTTTGGCAGCAGCGAGGTCAATGTTGTCGACACCGGCTCCGGCGCGTACGATTACTTTCAGCCTTTTTGCGGCATCGAGTACGGCTGTGTCTACTATGTCGCTTCTGACGATGAGCCCCTCAGCGTCGCTTACAGCTTTTATAAGGTCGTCTTTCGTGCCTTTTTCAAGCAATATAAGCTCATTTCCCGACTCTTCCACGACTTTCCGTATACCTTCAACGGCAACAGCCGCAAACGGTTTTTCTGTAGCAACTAAAATTTTCATGGCTGTTATAGTTTGCGTTCGAACTCTTTCATCGTTCCGATAAGATATTCAACTCCTTCGAGCGACATCGCGTTGTAGATTGACGCGCGGAATCCGCCCACCGAGCGGTGTCCCTTAATGCCTACGATGCCTTTTTCTGTTGCGAAATCGATGAATTGTTTTTCCAACTCGGCGTATTCGGGCTTCATTACGAAGCATACGTTCATTATCGAGCGGTCTTCCTGTTTGGCTGTGCCGACAAATATCTTGCTGTTGTCGATAGCGTCGTAGAGTTTCTCGGCTTTTTGTATGTCCAATTTTTCCATCGCTTCCACGCCGCCTTGCTCTTTATACCACTTGAGGGTTTGGAGAGCGGAGTAAATCGGCAGCACAGGGGGAGTGTTGAACATTGAGCCTTTGCTTACGTGTGTGCGGTAGTCGAGCATCGTCGGAATCACTCTGTCCGCTTTTCCGAGAGCCGATTCTTTTACGATAATAAGCGTTACACCCGATGGGGCGAGGTTCTTTTGCGCTCCGGCATATATGGCGTCATATTTTGCGATATCGATTTTTCGGGAAAATATATCGCTCGACATGTCGGCAATCAATGGGATGGGCGAGTCTATGTCCTTGCGGAGCTCTGTCCCGTAGATGGTGTTGTTTGTTGTGATATGCAGATAGTCGGCATCAGCCGGAATGTCATAGTTTTTAGGGACAAAAGTATAGTTGGCGTCTTTCGACGATGCCACAACTTCCACTTCTCCGAACAGTTTTGCTTCCTTGATGGCTTTGTTTGCCCATACTCCGGAATCCACATAAGCGGCTTTTTTGCGGAGAAAGTTGAATGGGATCATGCAGAATTGCAGGCTTGCGCCTCCACCGAGAAACAGTACCTCGTAGCCTGAAGGAATGTCGAGAAGCTCTTTTACCAACGCGTTGGCTTCGTCGATTACAGCCTGAAATTCTTTGCTTCTGTGAGAAATTTCAAGTATAGAAAGGCCTGTGCCGTTGAAATTCAATACCGCGTCGGCGGTATTTTTGATTGTGTATTGGCTCAGAATCGACGGCCCGGCGTAAAAGTTGTACTTTTTCATTTCGTTATGTTTTATATTGGTTGCCTGTTTTATTGTGCATAAAAGTATGCTTTTACAAATTTACGGAAATATTTCTGAAATATAATATTTGTTTTGGAAAATAATATGGAGTATTAGTTGTTAATTTATGTTTATCGGTGTCTGGTGAAAGCAATAAACCGGACACCGATAATCTGCACTATTCGGTGATGTTTGGCAATTCCAAGCCATAGCCTTTCTTCTTGTCGATGATTTTAAGCACAAAGCCCAAAACAAGCGCGGCGGCGCCAAGACAGGCAAGCATCACAAGCGGCGCGGTATAGTCGTATGACACGGCTGCCTCTTTGGCTGAAATCAGCCCGTTCTGCATGTCCGCCACAAGCTGTGAGTTGGTTTTGTCCAACACTTTGCCGATAAGCAGTGGGAACAGCCACAATCCGATGTTTTGTATCCAGAAAATCAGGGCGTAGGCGCTTCCGATGATTTTTGCGTCGACAAGTTTCGGAACGCTCGGCCATAGTGAAGCCGGTACGAGCGAGAAGCTGGCGCCCAATACGAGGATGGTGAAATAAGCGAGAATTACGCCGCCTACTACATTTCCTTTCAGCTCGGGCAGGATAAATGCGAATGTGAGGTGGCAAGCTATCAGGAGCAAAGAACCGATTATCAGCATCGATGCCGCTTTTCCTTTATGGTCGACGTATTTGCCCAATATCGGAGTGATGCCTACTGCAAGAAGCGGGAATACGGCAAATACTGTTTCCGCGCTTTGGCGCATGTAGCCCATGTAGCAGAATGCCACGAGCGATACCACTGCCAACGCGAGCATCCCGTATCTCATTGTTTTTGTTTTTGAAAAATTGCTTGCAAACGATGCTCCCGCCACTATCAGCATGATTACGTATTGTATGACGGTTACGGTGTTGCCTGCCCAAAAAGAGCCGTCGGGCAGGGCTGTGAACGTAAGGTTGCATTGCAGCATGTTGACGGCATATTTTTGGAATGGGAATATGGCGGAATAATAGAGTACGCACAGAAGCGCGACGAGCCAAAATCCGCTGCTGCGCAATATGTTGCCGATGTCGCTTATTTTGAACGGGTCGTCTTTTTCCTCTTCTTCCCCTGTCTGTTGGTCGAGCTTCTTGTCCATAAAGAAATATGTGATAAACATTATCAGGGCAATCATGAGCAATACAACTCCGAAAGCCACCGAACGCGACACATCGATGTCGCCTCCAAGCCGTGCGAACACCGGCGAGAAAATCATGCAGGTTGCGACACCGAGTCTGGCCAATGCCATTTCAGAACCCATGGCCAATGCCATTTCGTGGCCTTTAAACCATTTTACTATTCCGCGCGACACGGTGATTCCCGCCATTTCCACACCGCACCCGAATATCATGAAGCCTATGGCGGCTAATTTTGCTGATGCCGGCATTCCTTTGTAGAACGGGGAGATACCCAACTCGTCGAATCCCGGTATGTAGTTCAGATTATTGTCGAACCATGTTTCGAGGCTGCTCCCTTGAAAGCTTTCGGTGACGGCGTACCATTTGATGACGGCTCCTACGAGCATTACAGCTCCCGACAGGACTGCCGTGAAGCGCACTCCCATTTTGTCGAGGATTATGCCGGCAAAAATCAGGAAGAATACGAATACGTTGAGAAATGTTTCCGAGCCTTGCATCGTGCCGAAGGCTGTCGAGTCCCAACCGCGCGTGGATTGCATCAAGTCCTTTATAGGGGAGAGTATATCCATGAAAATGTAGCCGAAGAACATTGCCATTGCGAGCAATAATAAGGCTGTCCACCGCATGGCGGCGGAATCGTTTAGCTTAGTTTTTACCAGTTCTGTCATTTTATTGTTGTTTTTGTCTGCAAAGATAGTGCAAATCGAGAGCAGAACAACCAAACTCGTTTGGAATTGTTATGCCGAGATGCCGCCTGTCATACCTCTATTTCACTTATGCAGCTGTTTTGTAGGCTGTAGGTGCTTCGAAGAGCTGCCGCTGTGCAGTGGGTAGAACAGATGCCGGTTGGAAGTGCGGCCTCTATGCGACCGGATTTCTTAGATACTTTACCCTCCAAGCCGCACTCCGCTTGCGTGGGGGTAAAATTGTGCAGTCCCGGCGGGGCTCTGTCTTATATGCCTTTCTCAAAGAAGCAATAAGCGATAATGTCGGATAGACATCTTGAAACAACCGAAAATGGTTGATTTTTTATTTGGGTGTCATTCCGTTTGTAAAAGATGGTACAGCAACGGCCATCACTCTCTTCGTTGAGCGCGATGGCCGTTGTTGTGTGGCGTTGTGCTATTCCACAATTATTTTTCCTGTTGCGAGCACTTTGCCGTTGCGGGTGACGGTGTAGAGATACATGCCGTTTGCCATTCCGCCTGTGGGTATTTCCGCTACAGTGGCGTCGCATGTGAAGGCGTTGACCAAAGAGCCGTCCATGCGGTTGACAGTTACGGTTGCCCCTTTAATGTCTTTCACTCCGCTGATTTTAAACATGTCGCCGGCTTTCACGGGGTTGGGATACGCTTTCATCTGTCCTTTGGAGATAAGCTGCATAGTTCCGCCTTGTGACGTGGGGTCGTACATATAGCGTATGTAATAGTCGCCGTTATGATAATAATTGAGTTCAAGTATTAGTTTGTAGTTTCCGAGTTGGTATGTGTAAAAGTTTATGCTGTTTCCGCCGGGCAACGGTTGGTCAAAATCCAAGTCGATAATGGCGTTTCCGTTGCTTTGCATGAGTTGGAAACCGTAGATTTCTGTCTGCCCTTCGTATTCAGGATTCGCCGCAGGACGCTCTTTTTGCAGGAAAAACTCAAACTCATCGTCAGTGTTGAACAGATATTGGGAGAAATAGAAACTGTCGCCGTCAATATCTGTGTCCATTGAATAGTTGTGGTTACCTTGAATGTAGCCTGTATAGCTCCATACTTTCTCAAGACTGCTGTTGTAGATGTTGTACGTGTAATCCATCTGATTGTCGTGCATGAAGTATTCAACCAAATAGGGTTCGTTTGTTTCGTAGACAAATCCTTCTAACGTTCCCGTAAAAGTGCTGATTTCTTCCGGTTGGATTGCTGCCGATGCCATGACTGCCGCCATTCCCAATGCGGCAGTGAGTAAAATTTTTTTCATTGAATGTTGCCCTGATTCGTGTCGGGCGCAACTTTTGTAGTTAATTAATATGTTTACGCAACAAAAATAGTCTGATTTGTAGTGGGGGGGGGTGTAAAAAATCCCGTTAAATATAATTAAAACAGACAAATAGCGGATATAAAAAAGCAGGGTGGAGAAGCCATTCTCCACCCTGCTTTTTTTGTGTTGTGTGTGTTTATGGTGTTATTTGAATTCAATCAGTACAACGCGGTTCCAATTGTTGTTGTCGGAGTATGGCTGTGCGCTTGCGCCAAGTCCTTCTATCGACAGTCGGCTTTCATCTACACCGTAGTCCGTGATTATGTCTTTCACCGCATTGGCACGTTTCTCAGAGAGTTGGCGGTTGAACTCTTCCGTACCTGTGTCTTTGTCGGCATAGCCTTTGATTATGGCTTTTGTGTCGGGATTCTCTTTCATGTATTTGGCCACATCGTAGAGCGTCACTTTATCGTTTGCTGATACGGTCGCGGAGTTGATGCGGAATCTTACTGCCGGTTGCCAATTAGGTGTTGACGGCGCTTTTTGTTCTGCTACAGGCTGCTCTTTTACTTCCGGACACGGGAGTTGTGCCTCTGCTGCGCGCAGACGCGCGTCTTTTTGTGCGAGCTCGTCACGCATGGCGTTTATGCGGTCGTTGAGCGCGTTGATTTCACCTGAGCAGTCATATGGCTCATATTTGGTCACGTGACGGCCTTCTTTGCCGAGATTGATTTTCAAACCTCCTGTGAGCGAGAAAATCGGGTCAACACCGGTTTTCCAAGCCACATTGTTGATGTTGTCGGCTGTGGCTGTCATTCGCGCGTCGATATACAAATCTACGCGTTTGCTTGTGCGGAAGCGGAATTCCAGACCAAATGTCCCGTTTACCACCCATTGGTGATCCATCGGTGTGCCGTTGTTGTCGAAAATGTTTCCGCCGTTGTTATAGTCCCATGCGTAGGTTGTGCCTAATCCCAAGTAAGGAATGATGGTGAACACTCGTTTGTCGTTCACACCGCCTATGCTGTTGAACATATCCCATGTGAGGTCGAGCCCGAAGTTGGCATATCCCATTTTGTTCCATCCGGCATTGTCCCAATGCAGCCTTCCGCCTTGCCCTCTGAATCGGAAGCCGAACCACGGCGAGAACCAGTGGCCTACGGCAGCCTCATAGACAGCGGTTGTCTTGTCGAAATCAAAATTGCTGTTGCCCGCGTCTTTCTCGAAGAGAGGCATTTGTGCGCCGGCTCCTAATTGTATATACCAATTATCGCGCCATGAGTGTGTGTAAATCACTTCAGGTGTCTGCTGTTGGCTTTCATTGGCTACCGTTTCTTGCGCATTGATTGCGGGAACAACCATCGCAATCGATAATGCAGTTAGTAATAATTTCTTCATAACGAATAAAGTTTAATTAAAATTATTGACTTATATGTTGTGTGTTTTTTTAATTTTTCATGTCAGTATAACAACGCGGATGAGAAAAGGTTTACCGTGTCTCATCTTTTTAGTTTAAATAATGTTAATTTGCGCCTTTGCTAAGGATTTTGCAGCATCGAGTCGAGCGTGTCGAACGCGAGTTCGAGTATTGTGTCTTTCCCGGCAAGTTTGTCGGTTTCCGTGATGTCGGTTTTGCATCCGTCGGATGGCGCTACGCCGTATTCGGTAAGGTTGCCATCTCTGTCGTAGATTGGCGCCGCGCTGAATCGTATGCTCCAACCGTTGGGCAGCTCCGATGTAAACGGCAGCCCGCATCCGCCGCCTGTTGTGTCGCCTATTATTTTCACACCCGGTATGCTTTTCATGATGGACACAAAATTGTTTGCCGCGCTGAATGTGGCGCGGTTGCATAGCACAACAACCGGCTTGTTGTAGTGTACGCGCGATTTGGCAGGTTCTATGTAGTAGGGATACGGTTCTGAAAACTCGTTGTGCCCGGGTCCTGTCTTGTGGGATATGTATCCCGCAAGCGTTTTCTCGTCGACAAACCGTGCCACGAGTGTTTCCACATTGGTCAGCAGTCCTCCGCCATTGTCGCGCACGTCGATAATAAGTCCGTCGGAGGCCGCGAGATACGCAAGGATATTGTCGAGATTGCCTTCGCCGATTGTCGACGAGAACGAGCCGTAGTACATATATCCATAGTTGTTTTGCAGTATCCGGTAGTCGATGCCGGAGGCTGTGCGATAGTCAAATTCCAAATAATGCTCTTTTACGAGGCGGTCGTCGTAGTTGGCGGGATATTGTTCCCATATCCAATAGCGGGAAACATCGAAAGGCGAGCTGAGGTTTGTATGGCCGTCTTTAAGTTCCATGAGCATGTCAGAGCATACACGGAACAGCTCCTCGTCGGTCATTGTGGGGCTGATTTTTTTTTGGTAGCGCTCTTTTATTTCCTGCCAATCCACATCTTTGTACTCGAAAAAGCAGTAATGCTCATCGAGTATCGACCACAATGCCTCGAAATTTCCTTCCGGATTGTCGGCATATTCCGCTATGTCGTGGCATGACGACACCCACGACATAAGCGTCAATGCTGTTATGATATGGATAAGATGTCTGAGCAACAGTTGTTATTCTCTTGCCGGTTTCTCATAACCGGGTATGTCAACTAATTTTATATTGAATTTCAGCGCGGAATATGGAAGAATTGTTCCATAGCCTGTTGCGCCGTAGCCTTGTTGGTAAGGAATAACCACCTCACAAGAGTCGCCCACGTGCATGTCCATGAGAGCCATGGAGAATCCGCTTACGAAGTTGCCCACTTTCGAGCGGTAGATGCTGTCGCCGTATGCGGTTTGAGTGTAGGACGAGTCAAAAGCCACATCATTGTAGAGCTGTCCTTTATATTTGATGTCGACAGTCGAAGTGTAGAGCGGCGACAAGTTTCCGGATGTGGCCTCGCGGTCGTTGAAATAGTGGATAAGCACATAGGCGCTTGCGTCCCATTCGGGCGTTATTGTCCGGTAGTAGAGCGAGCCGTCGTCGTTGGTGCGTGCAGCCTGTTGCGCCAGCCATGTGGTGTTCTCATCGCGCCATTCCTCGTAATATTCCCATGCGTCTTCTTCGGGGTCGAGCTTGCATGACGTTGCTATTGCAATCAATGCCGACAGGCATAAAAATATAGGCAGTTTGTTCATTTTTCTACTCGTTGAAATTTACTTCCGGCGCATTTTCTGCTCCGGCTTCTGCTTTGAATTGCGGTTTCTCCTCAAATCCGAACCAACCGGCATAGATTACGGTAGGAAACTTTTTTATGGAGGTGTTGTAGTCCCTGACAGCTTGCGTATAGCGTGTGCGGGCTGTCGCTATGCGGTTTTCGGTGCCTTCGAGCTGTACTTGCAGGTCGCGGAAATTCTCGTTTGCTTTCAGATTGGGATACGATTCCGTGACGGCGAGCAGCGATTTCAACGCTCCCGACAATTCGCCTTGTGCCTGCTGGTATTTCGCAAGGTTGTCTTCTGTCAAATCTTCAGCCGACAATGTGATTGATGTGGCTTTGGCACGCGCTGCAACAACCTGTTCGAGTGTTTTTGACTCGTGCTCGGCGTAGCCTTTCACTGTGTTGACAAGATTAGGTATCAAGTCGGCGCGGCGTTGATATTGCGTTTCTACTTCCGCCCATGTCTGCTCTACAGTCTGCTCTTTCTCGACGAGCGAGTTGTAGTTGCATGAGCTGAGGCTTGCCGCTGCCATTATGGCTGCGGCAAGGGCTATAATTTTGTTTCTTACGGTTTTCATATCGTTTTAAACTAATTTCTTGAGCAATTCTTTCATGCTGACTTCTTTGTCGAGCATAGCCGCCACTTCCGGTATGGCGACACGTTCCTGCCGCATGGAGTCGCGGTGGCGTATGGTTACGGTGTTGTCCTCCAATGTCTGGTGGTCTACGGTTATGCAGAAAGGCGTTCCGATGGCATCCTGACGGCGGTAGCGTTTGCCGATGGAGTCTTTTTCGTCGTATTGCACTTTGAAGTCGAATTTCAGCGCGTCGATAAGCTCCTGCGCTTTTTCCGGAAGCCCGTCTTTGCGGACGAGCGGCATGATTGCGGCTTTTATCGGGGCAAGCGCGGCAGGAAGGTGAAGCACGGCGCGTGTTTCGCCGTTTTCCAATTTTTCCTCCTCATACGACGAGGCAAACACCGACAAGAACATGCGGTCTACTCCTATGGATGTCTCGATGACATAAGGAGTGTATGACTGGTTCAATTCCGGGTCGAAATATTGTATCTTTTTACCTGAGAATTTCTCATGATTGCCAAGATCGAAATTGGTGCGTGAGTGTATTCCCTCTACTTCTTTGAATCCGAATGGCATGAGGAATTCAATGTCGGTTGCCGCGTTGGCGTAGTGCGCAAGTTTTTCGTGGTCGTGGTAGCGGTATTTTTCATCGCCAAGTCCGAGAGCCTTGTGCCATTTCAGGCGTGTCTCTTTCCATTTTGCGAACCATTTCAACTCTTCTCCCGGTCGCACGAAGAACTGCATTTCCATTTGCTCGAACTCGCGCATACGGAATATGAATTGCCGCGCCACTATCTCATTGCGGAAAGCCTTGCCTATTTGGGCGATTCCGAACGGGATGCGCATACGTCCGGTCTTCTGCACGTTCAGGAAGTTGACAAATATTCCTTGTGCCGTTTCCGGACGCAGGTATACTTTCATGGAGCCTTCCGATGTGCTTCCCATTTCGGTGGAGAACATGAGGTTGAATTGGCGCACTTCCGTCCAATTCTTTGTTCCGGAAATGGGGCACACTATATCGTAGTCGAGGATTATTTGGCGAAGTTCCTCAAGGTTCATGTCGTTCATCGCTTTTGAGTATCGCTCATGCAATTCGTTGCGTTTTGCAAAATGCTCCTGCACGCGCGGATTGGTCTCACGATATAGTTTCTCGTCGAATGAGTCGCCGAATTTCTTGGCGGCTTTGGCAACTTCCTTGTTTATTTTGTCATCGTATTTGGCTATTTCATCTTCAATCAGGACATCGGCGCGATAGCGTTTTTTTGAGTCGCGGTTGTCGATTAGCGGGTCGTTGAAAGCGTCTACGTGTCCCGACGCTTTCCATATTGTCGGGTGCATGAAAATGGCGGAGTCCAAGCCTACAATGTTCTCGTTGAGCTGGGTCATCGCGTCCCACCAATAACGTTTGATGTTGTTTTTCAGTTCCACTCCGTTCTGCCCGTAGTCGTAAACGGCGGAAAGTCCGTCGTAGATTTCGCTTGACGGGAATACAAAACCATACTCTTTAGCGTGCGCTACGATCTTTTTAAATAAATCATCCTGAGCCATATTCGTTATAATGTTTTTATTCAGTGTTTTTGTCTGTGTGCCGCCACTTGCGGCTTCGGCACACGGGAATAGTTATTTTTAAGGTGCAAAGTAAATGATTTTTTTCGATTTTATTCTTATTTTTGCGAGGGCAAAACTCTCAAATTGTAAATAATTGGTAAATAACTCGTTTTTTTAACGACAAAGTCGGGAGTGTCTGCCGGTTCATTTTTTTGATATGATAGAAGATAGCGAAAATACAGACATTGACGGCATGTCGGATGAGGAGGTGCATTCCTCATACGTTGTGCCGAAGGACAAGAACACGCATTTGTCGGGAATGTACCAGACATGGTTTCTCGATTATGCCTCATACGTTATTCTTGAGCGTGCCGTACCGCATATTCAGGACGGGCTGAAGCCTGTGCAAAGGCGCATACTTCATTCGATGAAAGAGTTGGATGACGGGCGTTTTAACAAAGTGGCCAATATTGTCGGCAACACGATGCAGTATCACCCGCATGGCGACGCCTCGATTGGCGACGCTCTTGTGCAGCTTGGTCAGAAGGATTTGCTAATCGAGTGCCAAGGGAACTGGGGAAACATACTTACCGGCGACAGTGCTGCGGCTCCCCGTTATATAGAGGCCCGTTTGTCGGAATTTGCGCTGGAAACGGTGTTTAATCCGAAAACTACGGAGTGGACCGTGTCCTACGACGGACGCAAGCCGGAGCCGTTGACTCTTCCCGTGAAATTTCCATTGCTGCTTGCGCAGGGCGCGGAGGGTATAGCCGTTGGTTTGTCGTCCAAGATTTTGCCGCATAATTTCAATGAGATACTCGATGCCGCCGTGTCGTATCTGCGCGGGGAGGACTTTGCGTTGTTCCCTGATTTCCCTACGGGCGGGTATATCGATGTGTCAAAATACAACGACGGCGAGCGTGGCGGCTCTGTAAGAGTGCGCGCAAAGATTGAGAAAATCGACAATAAGACGCTTGAGATAACCGATATACCGTATGGTAAAACTACGGGGACGCTGATCGACTCAATAATAAAGGCTCAGGAGAAAGGAAAGATAAAAATACGCCGTGTCGACGACAATACGGCCGAACATGCCGATATAATAGTCCATCTGATACCGGGCACGTCGAGCGACCGGGCTATCGACGCGTTGTATGCGTTTACCGATTGCGAGGTGAGCATTTCGCCTAATTGCTGTGTGATTTCCGGGCGCAAGCCTCATTTTTTGTCGGTGGGCGATGTGCTGCGCCGCAGTGTGGACGACACTAAGGAGCTGCTGCGCCGTGAATTGGAAATACAGCGTGGAGAACTGCTTGAGAGCCTTATGTTTGCCTCGTTGGAGCGTATTTTCATAGAGCAGCGCATCTATAAGGACAAGGAGTATGAACAAAGCCGCGACATAGATGAGGCTGTAAACCATATCGACAAGCGTTTGGCTCCGTTCAAGCCTTCGTTTGTGAGGGAAGTGAGGCGCGAGGATATATTGCGGCTGTTCGACATCAAAATGGGACGTATACTGAAGTTCAACAGCGATAAGGCCGACGAGTATATAGCATCGCTGAAAGACAGGATTTCAGCAATCAATGAGCATCTCGACCATTTGGTGGAATATGCGATAGAGTGGTATGAGAATTTGAAGAAGAAATACGGCCCGGCTCATCCGCGCCGCACCATAATACGCAATTTCGACAACATCGAGGCCGCTAAAGTGGCTGAGGCCAACGAAAAATTATACATTAACCGTGAGGACGGCTTTATCGGTACCGGACTGAAGAAAGACGAGTTTGTATGTAATTGCTCGGACATCGACGACATAATCATTTTCTATAAAGACGGCAAGTATAAGATTGTGAAAGTTGCCGACAAACTGTATGTGGGAAAGAACATTCTGTATCTTAATGTGTTCAAACGCAATGATGTGCGCACTATTTACAACCTTGTCTATCAGAATGGCAAGGGTGGCACGGTGTATATGAAGCGTTTTGCCGTCACGGGTGTGTCGCGCGATAAGGAATACGATATGACACAGGGTCTTAAAGGCTCTAAAATATGGTGGTTTTCTGCTAATCCCAACGGAGAGGCGGAAACATTGCGCGTAACGCTCAAGGACAAGCCGCGCCTGAAGAAATTGCAGTTTGATGTTGATTTCGCGGATATTGCCATCAAAGGCAAAGGCTCACTTGGAAATATGGTTACAAAAAATGAGGTGCATCGCATATCATTGAAGGAAAAAGGTGTATCGACGCTGGGGGGACGCGAGGTGTGGTTCGACCCGGATGTGCTGCGTTTGAATTACGACGGCAGAGGCGACTCGCTCGGTGAGTTTAATGCGAGTGACCGTGTCCTTGTTGTGCTGAAAAGCGGGGAATACTATACTACATCATTCGATACCGGCAACCATTATGAGGACAATATTCTCCGCATCGAGAAATTCGAGGAGGGGAAAGTGTGGACGGCGGTGCTCTACGACGCGGAGCAGGGATATCCTTACGTAAAGCGTTTTGTATTTGAGCCTGTGGCGAAGAAACAGAGTTTTATCGGCGAGAACGCGGATTCGAAATTATATTTGCTCTCCGACAACAAATATCCGCGGTTCAAAGTGGTGTTTGCCGGAGCGGACGAGTTTCGTGAGCCATTGGTAATTGATGCGGAAGAATATATCGGAGTGAAGAGTTTCAAGGCAAAAGGAAAGCGTATCACCACTTATGAGGTAGGCTCTATTGAGGAAACAGAGCCACGTGAGGTGCCCGATGATGAGCCGGAAACATTGCCTTCGGTTGACATCGACACGGAACAGTCCGGGACTGATGATGCGATTAATCAGAATGATGTGCGCGATGAGCTGACAGGGCAAATGCGTCTTTTTGATTCCGATGATTTGAGCTGATGAGGGCGGTTAGGATATTGCGGACAATTGTTTTGGCGGCTGTTTTAGCCATGTCGGGTGTTTGTGGGCTTGGTGCGGCGGAGCAGCGTGGAGATAGTGTAGCATTGCGCCCGTCGGATATTTCGGTGATGTTCAATGTCGGAAAAAGCGGCAACATCGATACATATCTCAGCGGATTGCGCTATGAGGGTAAACGTATGGAGATACGCTCGGAGTTTTTGCGCGCCGCTAAATTTTCACCCGAAAAATGGCTCGGCAGAGTAGAGGCCGCCTTGTCGTATGATAATATCCGGAATCCCTCCGGCAACAATACCCGGCATACGCTGCTTGCCGACATCGGGTACGGACTGATGCGCAGGATTGACTTTCATCCTGTCGTCGGACTGTGTTTTTATGCCGGTGGAGTTGTAGGTTTCAACGGCGGTGTCACTTACGATCCGCGCAATTCCAACAATGTCTGCTCTCCGCAGATGTATTTGAATGTGGGGGTGACAGGCATGGCGACTTATCGTTTTAAAATCCGCAGATTGCCTGTTACGGTGCGTTATCAGCCTGAGATTCCTGTCGTGGGAGTGTTCTATCTTCCGGATTACGACCAATCGTTTTTTGAGATGTATTTGGGCAATTATAAGGATGCTGTGAATTTCGGTTGGTGGAAAAACCGTTTTGATATCGACAATTTTCTGACTGTGGATTTTCATTTGGGGTCGGCTTCTTTGAGAGTGGGCTACCGCAATGAGTTTACCACTGTTTGGGAGAATAATATCAGTGTGCGGCGTTCGGTGCATTCGTTTGTTTTCGGAATAGCGTGGGAGGCGTTGAGGGTGAACCTCCGGAAAGGTATTCCAGAGAAAGCGAGAATGATACAGGCTTTATATTAATTTTGCTCCATGAAGAAAATAGGAATACTTTCTGATACTCACGGATATTGGGACGACCGCTATGCACAGCATTTTTCCGGATGCGATGAGATATGGCATGCCGGAGATATCGGCTCCGACGACATAATTGACCGCCTTGAGGAGGTTGCCCCTGTGGTGCGTGCCGTTGCCGGCAATATCGACGGGGCGGCTATGCGCCGGCGTTTCGGCGTGTTGCAGGAATGGGTGACTGACGATGTGCGTGTGATGATGACGCATATCGGAGGCTATCCGGGCAAATATGCTCCGGGTATTAAATTTCGTTTGGAAACGTGTCGCCCGAAAATATTTGTCGCTGGGCACAGCCATATCTTGAAAGTAATATACGACAGACAATTACAGTTGCTGCATATAAACCCCGGCGCTGCCGGTGTTTATGGTTGGCAGGCTGTGCGCACACTCATCCGTTTGAAAATCGATGCCGGCGATATTAAAGACCTCGAAGTGATAGAGCTCGCCAAGCAGCGTTGATTATTTTGTACAGTGAAAATCCTTCGAAAATTCACATATTGTTGCGTTTTTTTGCATTCGGCATAATAATGTCCGCCCATTTAAAGAACTTCAAGCATGCGAAGCAGTTGCGGAGTGAGGCTTATTGGGGTTGGGTTAAGCAGTGTGGGAGAGTTTGTAGCGGTTGCCGGGCATTGATTGGACAATGCCGCGAAATTCCATGTCGACGAGAATGCTCAGCAGACGATGCACGGGCATTTTTGTCGATGTGCTTAGCTCGTTGATGTTCACGTAGTCGCGGCCTGACAATATGTCAAAGATTTTTTGTTCGTCGGGTTCGAGTTCCACGAACAGTTGCTGTTGCACGGGCTTATGCTCCGCTATATGTTCCCAACCCATCAGTGCCGTCAAATCGTTGGCGGAGGTAATCAATGCGGCGATGTTTTTGGTAATCAGTTTGTTGCATCCTTCGGAATATTCATCGCTTGTCCGCCCGGGAAACGCGAATACGTCGCGGCTGTAGCTCGACGCGATGTTTGCTGTGACAAGAGCTCCGCCTTTCCGTGCCGACTCGACCACCACAGTACAATCGGACAAGGCCGCTATCAGGCGGTTGCGGGCGAGGAAATTGGCGCGGTGAATGCGGGTTTTTGCAGGGTATTCCGTAAGAATAGCCCCGTGATGCCTTATTATGTCGGCTGCTGTCTGCCGGTGCTGTGCGGGGTAGACCATGTCTAATCCGTGGGCAAGCACGGCTACTGTGGGCAATCCCGCCTCAAGCGCGGCAAGATGTGCCGTTATATCGATGCCATAGGCGAGGCCGCTGACTATTATCACATCATCTCCCAATGCCTCTTTCAGCCCGAAAACCAAATTACGGCATTGCTCTACGCCATAGTTTGTGGCGTGGCGTGTGCCTACAATGCTTACGGCTTTTGATCCATTCAGATTGCATGAGCCTGCGCAGTAGACAAGCAAAGGAGCGTCTGGGGCGTTGAGAAATCTTACGGGATAATCTTTTTCGGTGAAATAATATGCCCTAATGTTTTTTCCGGTGATGAAACTTTGTTCGTAGCGTGCTTTTTCCAATAAATCGGAGCGATAGCCGTCATCGAATATTTTACTGTGTGTCCCTGAAATTTTTTGCAAATCGGATTCTTTCGCCCGAAAGAAATTTTCCTCCGAGCCTACGGCATGGATTATCTCGTTTGCCGTTTCGACAGTGATGCCTTTCAATCGGGAGAACGCGATTTGGTATATCGTTGGGCAGCCGCTCATTTCAGAAAATCTTTGAAAATTTCTGCCAGCATGTCGCCGCGGTCAAGTTTTCCTCCCGACAGGCACACACAGCTCACAACGGCTTTTACCACAGGAGTGCCGTCGGGTTTGAACAGGTCTTGACGGAAAATAAATCTTGCGCCTTTTCGCTCAAGGTTGAGCCTGCTTGTGAATGTGTCGCCGCTTTTCAACGGAGTTTTGTATTCTATCTCCACTTTGTTGAGGACAGGAATGATGCCTCTTGCCTGCATTTCGGCAAACGAGATTCCGTTTTTTGTGCAGAATTGGTGTCTT
Source organism: uncultured Muribaculaceae bacterium (assembly GCA_944321725.1). Classification (GTDB taxonomy): domain Bacteria; phylum Bacteroidota; class Bacteroidia; order Bacteroidales; family Muribaculaceae; genus Limisoma. The sequence goes on along the minus strand of CALUMI010000007.1, from coordinate 26,831 downwards.
GTGTGCTCCAAATAGTGCAAATAGTTGGCATTGTTGACAATGCCTTCCGAGTCAAGTTCGTAGTCGCGGACTTGCATCTCAAGGGAGAAAATATATTTGTCCATATTTGTCGGTTTGATATTGTGAAAAGATGTGGCAAAGATAATTTGTTTTTATTTTTGTTGCATAGTATCTTTGCATATCTTTGTGTGAAAATATGAAGCGATGAAGAAATATATCATATTCAGGTTTGTGTGTCTGATACTTTTGTGGGTAGGATTGTGCGTAGTTCTGCTCACGAGCAGGAAGATAGACTTTATGGTTGTTTTCTCCATCATAGCTTCGGGGATAATTGTTTTTGTCCCGCTGTATAAAAAATACAAGCAGGGGCGATACGATAAATAGAAAAAAGGAGCGTTGGATTTGGAAAAAAATCTGATAATAAATTCACAGGACTTTCCTTTGTTGTCTGAAATCGACAGTCCGGACGACTTGCGTAAACTTGACGTGAGCCTTCTGCCTCAGGTGTGTGGTGAGTTGAGAAAGTATATGATAGACGTGCTTTCGGAAAATCCCGGTCATTTCGCATCAAGCATGGGGGCGGTGGAACTGACGGTAGCGTTGCACTATGTGTTCAATACGCCTTACGACCGTATTGTGTGGGATGTGGGGCATCAGGCATACGGGCATAAGATATTGACAGGTCGGCGCGACAGTTTCCCGACGATAAGGAAACTTGGCGGACTTAGCGGTTTTCCTAATCCGGAGGAAAGCGAATACGACAATTTCATAGCCGGACATGCCTCAAACTCGATTTCTGCCGCGCTCGGAATGGCCATTGCGTCGAAAATCAACGGGGACAGTCCGCGCAGAAATGTCATAGCTGTCATTGGCGACGCCTCTATTGCCGGAGGTTTGGCGTTTGAGGGGTTGAACAACGCAGCCGCCAACAAGAGCAACATTTTGATAGTGTTGAACGATAACGATATGTCGATTGACCATAATGTAGGCTCGCTGAATAATTATTTGGTTAATCTGACTACTTCAAAGAGCTACAATACTTTCCGTTATAAAACTTATAAGATGCTGAAAAAGCTGCATCTGATAGACGAGCGCCACAGAGGAGTGATATTAAGGTTTAACAATAGTCTGAAATCCTTGATATCCAAGCAGCAGAATATATTTGAGGGGCTTAACATTAGATATTTCGGGCCTTACGACGGGCATGATGTGGAGCGCATAGTGCGTGTGTTTAACGACATAAAGGATATGGAAGGGCCGCGCATACTTCATTTCCGCACCGTGAAAGGCAAAGGGTACGCTCCGGCGGAAAAAGATCCTTGCACGTGGCATGCGCCGGGCAGATTCGATAAGGAAACGGGCGAGCTGATAAAATCGCCTGACGACGGGAGGCTGAAGTATCAGGATGTGTTTGGGAAGACGCTGGTGGAACTTGCCGGGAAAAATCCCAAGATAGTCGGAATTACGGCAGCCATGCCTACGGGTTGCTCAATGACGTTCATGCAGCAGGCATATCCTGACAGGGTGTTTGATGTGGGAATATCCGAGGGGCATGCCGTCACTTTCTCCGGCGGGCTCGCAAAAGATGGTGCCAAACCGTTTTGCTGCATTTATTCGTCATTTTTGCAAAGGGGATACGATGAAATTATCCATGATGTGGCATTGCAGAAACTTCCGGTGACTTTTTGCATCGACCGGGCGGGGCTTGTCGGAGAGGATGGCGCGACGCATCATGGTGTGTTCGATTTGTGCTATTTACGGAGCATTCCGAATATGATAGTTTCCGCTCCTATCGACGAGCATTGTTTGCGCGATTTGATGTTTACGTCGCAGGCCGGCAATTACGGGCCTTTTGCCATTCGCTATCCGCGTGGCAAATGCGAGCATACCGATTGGCATAATGAAATGACAGAGATTTCCATAGGCAAAGGGCGCATGTTGAAAAGCGGCGACTCGCTTGCCGTGCTTACCATTGGGACTGTGGGAAACACTGCCGCTAAAGCTATTGAGAAGGCGGAAAGCGAATGTACGGCGACTGTTGCCCTCTATGACATGATTTTTCTGAAGCCGCTTGATGAGGAGCTGTTGGCTGAGATAGGCGGCAAATTCGATAAAATCATCACGGTGGAGGACGGTGCTGTCAACGGAGGTTTCGGGTCGGCAGTGGCCGATTGGATGTCGGACCATGGTTTTTCTCCTAAAATCAGAAGAATAGGTATCCCAGACAATTTTATCAAGCAAGGTTCGGTGGCGCAATTATCGGCGATATGCGGTATCGACGCTGACAGTATAAAGAACGATATATTGGAGATGATAAGATGAAAATTATAATAGCCGGAGCCGGTGAAGTGGGTGTGCATCTTGCCAAATTGTTGTCGTCAGAGGGACAGGATGTGATAATAGTCGATCCGGAAGAATCCAAATTGCAGGCGCTTGACTCGAATTATAATCTGATGACGATGACGGGGCGCACTACTGCCTTCAAGACATTGAATGAGGCCAATGTGAGCCGCGCCGACCTGTTTATAGCCGTTACCCCGTTTGAAACAAGGAATATCGTGTCATGCTCGATGGCAAAAAATCTTGGGGCAAGGAAAACCGTTGCGCGAATCGATAATTATGAATTCTTAAAGCCGGAGTATAAGCCGTATTTTAAGAGCATAGGTGTCGACGATTTGATTTATCCGGAGTATTTTGCCTCGACGGAAATAGTGTCGGCGATGCGCCATTCGTGGGCACGCAACTGGTTTGAGCTGTATAATGGCGAATTGCTTCTTACGGGGGTGAAACTTAGGGAAAATGCGAAGATTGTGAATATAAAATTAAAGGATCTTGCGCAAAGCGGGCATCCTTTCCATGTTTCTGCCATACGCCGCCGCCACGAAACCATTATTCCGCGAGGCAATGACCATCTTGAGGTGGGCGATATTGTGTACTTCACAACCCAAAAAGGCAATATCGGCAAAATAATAGACGCTTGCGGAAAACGTCCCGTCAACATAAAGAAGATATTGATTATGGGCGGAAGCCGCATCGCGGTGCGGTTGGTTGACATGCTCGACGATTCTTACGACATAAAAATAATAGAAACAGATAAAGAGAAATGCCTTAAGCTTGTGAGTCAGTTGCCGTCCAACTGCTCTGTTGTCAATGGCGACGCGAGGGATTTTGAATTGCTTAAAGAAGAGGGGCTTGCGAACTATGACACGTTCATAGCTCTTACCGACAGTTCGGAAACCAATATCCTTGCATGCCTGACAGCGAAAGAGTCGGGTGTGCTGAAGACGATAGCGGAGGTGGAGAACATCCAATTCATAGCGGCGGCTGAAAATCTGAACATCGGCACGGTGATAAACAAGAAACTGCTTGCGTCGAGCAAAATATTCCAGATATTGCTCGATTTCGACTCGTCGAACGCAAAATGCCTTGCCTTGACCGACGCTGAGGTGGCGGAGCTTGTCGTAAAAGAAGGCTCGAAAATAACTAAGGCGACCGTGAAAGACCTCAAATTGTCGCAGGACATGACAATCGGCGGATTGATACGTGACGGCAAGGGAATGCTGGTTGACGGGCATACGCAGATTATGGCGGGCGACCATGTGCTTGTTTTTTGTTTGTCGGGCGCGATTCATAAGATAGAGAAAATGTTCAATTAATCGGGTGCTATGATTTTTCCACATAAAGGAAATATTAATTTCAATGTCATATTTCGCATACTCGGATTGCTGTTGCAGATAGAGGCGGGATTTATGCTTATCCCGTTGGCCGTCTGCTATATCTATTCAGAATATGCCGAGTCGGTAAGTTTCCTTATATCGATAGCCATTACGGCGGGATGCGGTTTGCTGCTGATGTTGCTTACCAAGTCGCGCGACAATGATATGGGCAAGCGTGAAGGCATTCTTCTGACGGCTCTGACGTGGGTGCTGTTTTCTTTGTTCGGAATGCTGCCGTTTATTTTCGGAAGTGCCGATTTGGATGTGGCCTCAGCCTATTTTGAAACGATGTCGGGTTTTACCACTACGGGAGTTTCCGCCATAGCCTCTGTTGAGGATGTGGCGCACGGTACGCTGATGTGGCGCGCCATTACTCATTTTGTGGGAGGAATGGGGATAATATTGTTTACCCTTGCTGTGATTCCAATGCTGAATAAAAAAAGCGGCATTCAGCTGTTTAACGCGGAAGTGACAGGCATTACCCATGACAAGGTGCGTCCACGTATCAGCCATACGGCAAAGTCGCTTTGGGCAATATACTTTTTGCTTAACTCCGTGCTTATTGTGCTTCTGTGGATAGGGCCCATGAACTTGTTCGACTCTGTCTGCCACGCTTTTTCTGCCATTGCCACAGGCGGTTTTTCAACAAAAAACAACAGTATAGAGGCTTATAACTCCGACTATGTGAAAATAGTGCTGTCTGTTTTCATGTTTTTGTCAGGAGCTAATTTCGGCTTGCTTTATTATGTGGTTATCGGGAAGCCAAAATCTTTGTTTAAGAACGACACGTTCCGGTGGTATACCTATATAGTGATAGGGGCTGTGGTTATTATTGCCGTCAGATTGTGGCTGACAGGCCGCTATCCTGACGTTGAGAGCCTGATTGTCGATACGGTATTTCAGGTTGTGACAACAATCACGACAACCGGATTTGTCGGTTCCGACTATTTGCAATGGCAAGGGCTTGCGATAATGGTGATACTTGCCATAATGATTGTCGGGTCTTGTGCCGGCTCTACTGCGGGTGGTTTTAAAATCGACAGATTAGTCGTGTTTGTAAGAAATTTCAAAAATGAATTGTATAAAATCATACATCCCAATACAGTGAAAGCGGTTAGGGTGAACGGGAAGGTGCTGCAGCCGGAATTGGTGTCGAAGACAAATACGTTCCTGCTCGTTTATGCTTTGCTGATATTTGTCGGGACAGCTATTCTGACGGAAACAGGCGCCTCGTTTTTCGACTCATTGTTCATGGCCATATCCACATTGAGCAATATCGGGTTGGGGTACGGTGTGTCGGGCAGCTCTTTTGCCGGTATTTCAGATGTTGGAAAATGGACCATGTCGGTTTTGATGCTGTTGGGACGTTTGGAACTGTTCACTGTATTGATTATCTTTACAAAGCATTTTTGGAACAAGAAATGATATTGTTTGACGTAAAATAGACTGATGTGGGATTAAAATTAAATAATAATCAATTTATACCGACTTATGGAAATAAGGCGGAAACAGAATATGAAAACAATGAGGGCGATGATAAGCCGGAAGTAGAACCCGGTAACTGCAAAGCGAAAAAAGCCTCGTTCACTAATGTCGTCGCGTTTTTCAGGGATGAGAGAGTAAAAGGAGTGATAGGCATAGGCTGCCTGCTTTTCGCGGCATTGCTTTTGCTGTCGTGCATTTCGTATCTGATAAATGGAGCCGCCGACCAAAGCCTTGTCGACAGTAAAGGGATAATTGAAAACGCGAAAGGGAGCGGAATACGCAATGACGGAGGACCTTTCGGGGCTTCGATAGCCGACGCTTTGTTTAACAGGGGCTTCGGGATTGGCTCGTTTTTCCTTATTTATTTGGTTGCTGTCGTGGGACTGAGGCTGTTGGGCAAATACAGGATGCGGATGTCGTCGACATTCGTGATCTCTCTTGTCGCCACAGTGACGGTGTCGAGTGTGGTCGGGTTGGTCACGCTTGAAAGCGACTTTTTCTTTCCGTTGGGAGGTTATCACGGAAAATATCTGAATGAGTTTATAATCAGTGTGGCCGGTATATATGGAGCCGTATTTCTGAATATATTCCTGATATCGATACTTGCTGCTTTATGTATAAATTCGTTGAAGAAAGTGTATCACAGATTCAATGAGTTTGCAAGGAAGCGCAATGCGTTGCAGGCTGAAGCCAAACGCAAAGAAGCCGAAGAAACTTTGAGATTTTCCGGTGAGGATATTTCTGATGCTACGGATGAAACTGACACGCCTGACGACATTGTTTTTGAGGAGCCTGCAGCAAAGGAAGAGCCACCGTTGGAAGACATTGTGAATGCAGTTGATAAGCGCGATAAGAACGAGGAGGCCGCAAGAAATGTCGAAATGGAAATCAATCAGGAAACACTTAAACCTATAGAGAAGGCCGATTCGATTATTGATAAGCCGTTTGACCCGACAGCTGAATTGTCGCGGTTCAAGTTTCCGCCATCCACTCTTCTACACGAGGCAAAAAACAACACGATAAGTGTGGATATTCAGGAACAGGAAGAAAACAAGGACAGGATTACTAAGACTCTTGGCGATTACGGCATTGAGATTAAAAGCATAAAAGTGAGTGTCGGTCCTACAGTCACACTTTACGAGATAATTCCGGCAGAAGGTGTCAGAATATCGAAGATAAAGGTGTTGGAAGACGATATAGCCCTAAGCCTCGCCGCGCTTGGTATCCGTATAATCGCCCCCATACCCGGTAAAGGGACAATAGGCATAGAAGTGCCCAACAAGGAAAAGCAGACGGTTTCGATGCGCTCCATAATAGAGTCGAGAAAATTTCAAGAGTGCAAATATAAGTTGCCCATAGCTATGGGGTGTACGATATCAAACGACGTGTTTATTGCCGATCTTGCGAAAATGCCGCATATTCTTGTGGCGGGTGCCACCGGTATGGGCAAATCTGTCGGGCTTAATGCCATAATCACTTCGTTGCTCTATAAAAAGCATCCTTCGGAACTCAAGTTTGTGATGATTGACCCGAAAATGGTTGAGTTCAGCATGTATGCGCCGCTTGAATACCATTATATCGCGCAAATGGAAGGCGAGGATGACGCGATTATCACGAATATGAACAAGGCGGTTGCTACGCTTAACTCTCTTGTTCAGGAAATGGAGGACAGGTTGTTGCTGCTCAACGATGCTCACGAGCGTAATATAGAGGACTATAACAAAAAGTTTATCGCCCGGAGGCTCAATCCGGAAAAAGGGCATAAGTTCCTGCCGTATATAGTGGTTATAATCGATGAGCTTGCCGACCTGATAATGAACATAGGGCGAAAAGAGGTGGAGATGCCTATCGCCCGTATCACTCAGAAAGCGCGGGCAGTGGGAATACACATGATTCTTGCCACTCAGCGTCCTTCTACAGATATTATCACCGGTGTCATCAAGGCCAACTGTCCCGGGCGTATAGCTTTTCGTGTCACACAGATGGTCGACAGCCGCACCATTCTTGACCGTTCCGGCGCGCAGCAGCTGATAGGGCGTGGCGATATGCTGATAACTTACGACAACCAACTGACCCGCGTGCAATGCGCTTTTGTAGACACTCCGGAGGTCGAGGCAATAGTTGACTATATAAGTAATCAAGTAGGTTTTGACCACCCGTATGAATTGCCTAAGTTTGTGCCAGAGCAGGCTGAAGGCGGCGGTAGCGGTGGCGGACTTGGCAGTTTTTCTGACCGTGACCCGCTTTTCGACGAGGCTGCCGAATTCGTGGTAAGCTCCGGAAGCACGGCATCCACATCGTCGCTTCAGCGCCGTTATTCTATCGGCTATAACCGTGCCGGAAAATTAATGGACCAAATGGAGGCCGTCGGCATAGTCGGCCCCGCTGTTGGCGGCAAGCCGCGTCAGGTGCTTGTTGACTCTTATGGGCTTGAAAGTATTCTTAACCAGAATAAATAATATGAGAAAAATTGTACTGCTGTTGCTGATGTCGGTCGCATTATTTGCGAATACATACGCTGCCGACAATTCACAAAAAATAATTGATAAGGTAGTAGCCACATATAAGGCGGCAAAAGGAATCTCCGCAAACTATGCCATAACCACCGACCAGGGGGTTACAGAGGGCAAGATAACTATGCAGGGAGAGAAATTCCGTATGATTTCCAATGAATTGCGTTGTTGGTATGACGGAAAAATCCTGTGGAGCTATTCTCCAATGAGCGGGGAGGTGAATATCTCGGAACCGACGGCTGAAGAATTGCAAATGGTCAATCCGTATTCCATTATCAGCGGATTTCGGAAAGCGTTTACGACCCGGCAGGTGAAATCGGCAACAGCAAGCAACCATGAGGTGGAACTTTTGCCGAAAACCGGCGGCTCTGACATAAAATCAGTGCGGTTGACGATTAGCCGCAAAACCTATTTGCCGGTTAAAATCGTTTTCTCGTTGTCCGACGGCACGGCTGTGATAGTTGTGCTTAGCCATACAAAAGGAGGCGAGAGCTATCCGGCATCGACATTTGTGTTTGAGAAAAATCTTGTTCCGGCAGGTACTCCTGTGGTTGATTTGCGTTGATTGAAAAATAGTTGATAAAAATGGATACATTAAAGACAAAATGCCTTATAATAGGTTCCGGCCCGGCCGGATATACGGCAGCCATATATGCGTCGCGCGCCAATCTTAGTCCTGTGTTATTTGAGGGTATGCAACCCGGCGGGCAGTTGACCATAACTACTGAGGTGGAAAATTTTCCCGGTTATCCGGAAGGCGTGTCTGGGCCTGACATGATGGAGGATCTCCGGAAACAGGCGTTGCGTTTCGGCACCGATATACGCGGTAATGAGATTGTAAAGGTGGATTTCAGCGGGCATCCGTTAAAGGCGGTTACCGATGACGGTGATGCGATAGAGGCTGATGCCGTGATTATTGCCACCGGCGCGTCGGCTAAATATCTCGGACTTGCCGATGAAAAGAAATATGCCGGAATGGGCGTTTCGGCTTGCGCTACTTGCGACGGATTTTTTTATCGGAAAAAGACGGTTGCTGTCGTTGGCGGAGGCGATACGGCCTGTGAAGAGGCGGTATATTTAAGCAATCTTGCCTCTAAAGTCTACATGATTGTGCGCAAGGATTATTTGCGCGCCTCGAAAGTTATGCAGAAGCGGGTGTTTGACAATGAGAAGATAGAGGTGCTTTTCAATACCAATACAGTGGGGCTTTTCGGTGAAAACGGAGTGGAAGGCGCCAAATTGGTGCGTTTTAAAGGTACAGACAAGGAAGAATTTTTTGATATTAAAATCGACGGATTTTTCCTCGCAATCGGCCATAAGCCGAATACCGATGTGTTCAAGGATTTTATAGAGCTTGACGAGCAGGGTTATATTAAAACTCAGGGAGCAGGAACGGCTACCAATGTGCCCGGTGTGTTTGCCGCAGGCGATGTGGCCGACCCGGTTTATCGTCAGGCCATAACTTCAGCCGGCATGGGTTGCAAGGCGGCTATCGATGCAGAACGCTATCTTGCCTCATTGGAATAATGATTTAGCTGTTTCTCACGATTTGTGTGAAATCTGACCAATCTTCAACTTTGTAAGCACGTATGTCACGGACAGCTTTTTTGAACCAATCGTATTTGGAGAGAGAATGAATGGCATTGTAAAGATTGCCTAAATTGCCTTCTGCCGAGAGATACGTGCTTCCTTGTATCCAATCGAAACCATTGCTTTTTAAGCATTCTTTGATTTCGTAGTAAGCGCGATTGTACGGCGTTCCGTAGTAGGTTTCAAGTTCGGAAACAGACATGTCGAAACTTATTGCAAACATACATTTTCTTTCTTCAATGGTTTGAACATATCAGCTTTTCCGAAGAAAACATCTTTGTTTTCTGTTTCGGCAGAGATAACAATCCCAACAAATGGGTTTTGCTCAACTTGTATTATTGTTCCTGCTTCCCAATTCTTATTCATGGTCAAATCGGGAGAAATGAGTACTTTGTCACCAATGTTCATCATATCGTGTAATTGTTTTATCAGATAGCAAATATATCGGTTTGGAATTAATTATGCAATTCTTTTAGGGATTTTGCGTTTGCGCAGAGCCGTAAAAGTTATTTTGTGTTAAAGTCAGTACGGTGACACGGTTTGTCGTTTTGGCTTCCTACTTTTGCCATAGTTAAAATCAAGGAGTATGGCAAAGGATTATCAGATAATACGGTTGGCTGTAATAATCAACAAGCTAAATGCGCGTAAATATATTCCTACGGCGGAGCTTGTCGATGGGGTGAACGTGGCGATGCGACTGCGTGGCTGCAAGGACTGTTCGCTGCGTACTGTCCAACGTGACATCAATGCCATTGCTGAGCTTTTCGGCATAGAGATAGGCAACGATAAAAGCAGAGGATACTATATTGCCGAGCGTCACGAAAACGCCGACCGTTATGAGGATTTGCTCCTCAACTTCGAGCTTTTGAGTTCTATTGATGCCGATTCAACGTTGCAAAAGTATGTGGTGGCCGAGCATCACGCCTATAAGGTGAACGGCGACTTCCATTTGATGCTTGAGGCCATACGCCGGTGCCTTACCATTGAGTTCGATTATTGCTTGGTGCGTCAGGGCGGTAAGATTGCTCATTTCCGATTGAAGCCGCATTTTCTGAAAGAGTCGCAGCAGCGTTGGTATCTTGTCGGCTATAATGAAAAGGACGAGTTGCGCTCGCTCGGAATCGACAGAATCAGCAACGTTGAGGTAGATGAGTCCGTGCCGTTCAGGCGGAATGATTCAATCGACATCCGCCGTCTTTTCGACGAATGTTATGGCATTTGGAACAACCCTTCAGACCCCGTTGAGGAGATAATCCTTAGATATGACGCTTTGGACGGCGCGTTTATCAAAACGTTGCCGCTCCATAAATCGCAGGAGATATTGGAGGATGGCGAGGATGGCATTACAGTGCGGCTGCATCTTCGTGTCACCAACGACTTTGTTATGGCATTGCTTTCCCGAAGCCGTTCGGTGACGGTCGTGAAGCCCGACAGTCTGCGTGAGCGTCTGTGCGGCGTATGGAAAGCAGCCTTAGAGAGAAATAAGAATGATACAGCTTGATTATCAGAGGATAAGAGTGAAGCAATACCCCAAAGGGATGTTTTGTAAAAATCAAAAACATTTTCTACCTTTGTATTTGGAGCATAAGCTCCAATGACATACGGAATAAATGAAAGTGTTTGGCTTTTATTTTTGAATGGGAATCTGGAAAATTTTCATTGTGTCAGAAATAAATTTACAAGCACTCTTCACTGGCGTGATATATACTGACGGAAGTATATACGTACCCAGTGTGGGGTATTGGTTATTGACACAAGGGCATTCCAGAGCCTCCATTCGATAAACCAACGACTCCACACTTTCTTTTTATTTGCAAACCACCTGCACAGGAGCCGGGCAGAGCGTAAAACCTAATGTTATGGATGAAAAAACTAAAATTGCCCGAATCAACCAAGTAGTCACCGACTATTTCAAAAGCAATCCGTCAGTAAACAAAATTCCGGCAATGGATCTTATGTCGGAATTTATTAAAGCCGGAATCTTTAATAAAGATTCTGAAAGAGAAGGACTTCCGATAAGAAAAGTATTGCGGAAGTTGGACCGTAATAATGAGTTGGATAAAATTCCGTCTGTATTGCCTGAACGCAAGACTAAAAACACTAATTGGTACTTTCAACGTCTTAAAAGTTAACGCTATGAAAAGGCTGAATTTTTTATTTGTAGAGTTATTGTTGGCTTCAACAATGATGTTTGCTTGTGATTCTGTAAAAACGGGGAATCCTGATGAGCAAATAGAATTGGCATTAAAATATATAAAAGAAGATAGTACGAATGTTGATAAAGGAATTGGTTTATTGACAGATTTGGCAAATGATGGAAATGCGAATGCCCAATATTTATTGGGAAAAGTTTTCACTACAGGTGATTATGTAGAGCCAAATTTTAGAAAAGCGATAAAATATTGGCAGCAATCAGCTAATCAAGGTAATGCAGAAGCTCAATTAAATCTTGCTCATTGTTATTGTTATGGTTTAGGCATTGATGAAGATCCTCAAAAAGCGTTTGACTTATATAAGCAAGCTGCGGAAAAAGATAATCCTGAAGCCCAATTTTGCTTAGGAGAATACTATTATTATAATTTAGATATGGATTTTCCACAACGCACAAATATAGCTGTTGATTGGTATTCTAAAGCGGCTAAGCAGGGGTATGCAAAAGCCCAATATCGGTTAGGATATGTCTATGAGGGTGATTTTTTCTATGCGCATTATGATAATTTGGTTGCGTCATTATATGAATCAGCTGCAAAACAAGGACTTGCTGAAGCGCAATATAGTTTAGGTAAATGTCTGTTTCTTGGTAAAGGTGTAGAGAAAGACACTAAAAAAGCAATCTATTATTATAAGTTGGCTGCTGATAAAGGAGTAGCCGGAGCGCAATACGATCTTGGAGCTTGTTTCCTAAGAGGAGATGCAATTGAACAGAATTATGAAAAAGCAAAATATTGGCTAATAGAGGCTGACAAGAGAGGGTATAGACATGCGGCATCTTTGCTTGGCGACTGTTTTTATTATGGATATAAGGATGTTGAGTCTGCAAAATATTGGTATCAAAAAGCTGCTGCTGAGAAAGATAGACATGCTATAGATATGTTGAATAAAATATCTGATTAAACTATTGTTATTATGAAAAAAACGACTAAAAGAATATTGGCTATTGCATCTGTTGTTATAGTTATATGTATTTCTTCTGTAATGGTTTACAGTGAAAATCAAACCGATGAAGCTGAAAACTATTTTTATACGGCAGAACTTTATGCGCGTGGGCTTGGGGTTGAGCAGAATAATGAAAAGGCTTCTTATTGGTATCACAAAGCTGCTGATAATGGCAATATAAGAGCAATAAGTCAGTTAGGAGCTTATTATTTGTTAGGGGACGTTGTGGAACCAGATGCACAAAAAGGCATATATTATTTAGAGAAAGCAGCTTCTATGAAAGACGAAAAATCAATGTTTATGCTTGCAACTGCTTATTTAAGTGGATCAGTATATGGAATAGACAAGGATATGACAAAATGTATATATTGGTTTAAAAAAGCTGCCGAAAATGGTAGCGAAGAACCATCAGGTATGCTTGAGCAATTTATGGCAGATCTAAAAGAAGCAGCAAATAGAGGTAATAAGGACGCAATACAAATTTGGAAAGAAATAGAACCGTACTATCAGTAAGATTTATATGGATATGTTAAAACGCTTATTTCAATCTGTCATTTAGTATTTGCTTATTAAACGAATTAATAACATGTGTAATACTTCAAGAATTGAACGTGAATAAAATATTACAGTTATGAATGAGTTTGGAAAATTGCTTAAATGGGTGCTGGGCATCGCTTTAGGGTTATATCTTGTATCTCTTATTTTCTATTCAGAGGACAGTGATTACGATTCGGAGGTGCGCAACAGCGGCTTGGACTCTTCTGTTTGGCAAGTGGAAAGGTATCTTAAAAACAATCTTAAGGATCCGGACAGTTATGAGTCAATAGAGTGGTCGGCCGTAAATGAGATGGAAAATGGCAACGGGTACTATGTCAGGCATAAGTATCGCGCAAAAAACAGTTTCGGCGGATATGTGATAGAAAACAAGGTGTTTTTTCTCGACAGTGACGGAAATGTGACATATTCTGTGGATTATTAGCTTGTTATGATTATGAGCATAGAGGATAATTTAAGAAAATATGCGTTTTTCGAATCGGGCGGATGCGTTGTCGACATAATTTTGTTCGTGATATGCTGTTTCTTCCCTGTGTTGTTTATATTCTACATCCCATATTCCATATATAGCAGCTACAAGTTTTTTAAGCGGCATTCATCTATTGGCAAGGAGTTGAGAATGCTGGAAAAGAATAAAGCGATAATGGAAGAAAGGCTTACAAATATGTCGACGGAAGAAATTAAAGCATTAAGAAACAAATATGTTGATATTTTGAATTCGCCACAATCATCCGATGCGGAAAAAGACGCGGCAGAATTTATGCTTAATAATTTTGAAAGATTATATAAAGGGTATTAATTTGTAAAAGATAACGAATTAAATAAATTGATAAGACTATGAAAGGAAAGAATGTTTTTACTAAGCAGGAGATTGAGGAGTTGCGGGAGTTGATTCGTCAGAGGGTAAAAGCTGACAGAAATGCACAAAAACGTATCCGCGACAAAATGCGTAAAATAGGATTTTACGGGGGTGATGATTTTGGCATTATCGATATGACTATAGAGAAATTCGATAAGCTGATAGCGGATAAGAGAATAATAGTAAAAGGCTAATTATAAAACAATGATATTATGGGACAGAAAAAAATGTCAAAAGAGGAATTTATTAAGAAAGTAGGAGATTTGAAACAAGTTGTAAGTGTGACGGGAATTAATTATGTCAATTTGTCGGTAGCAGGCAGTATGTGTTACGGCAAGAGAGAAAGCACGAACAATCCGTTTGAAGTTGATTTAGATAAATTGTATAAGGCCTATTCAGATTGTGACGTTTCTGAATTGAATACAACGAAATTGAAAAAATATGTAGACCGTGTACAATCTCCTGCATTGGCGATTTTGAAAGCTATTAATAAATAAAGAATTATTATGGAGTATAGGACGATTGGCGATTTGAAGGAAGCCGGATTCGAAGGATTCTGCTCTGTGGCTGATTTGAGAAAGGACTTATCCGGAATACCTGTCGTGCAGGGTGTGTATATTGTGGTATATGAAGGCGACGGAATGCCTGAGTTTTTGGAGAGAGGCACCGGCGGAAAGCGGATGAGAAAGAGAAAAGGCGTTAGAGTGGAAGAAGACCCGAACAGGCCAATCTCCGAGCTTGAAAATAATTGGGTAGGCGGCACGTGTGTGGTTTATATTGGCAAAGCCGGAGGTGTTGAGGCAAACGGCAAGAAAAGCAAGTCCACATTACGTAAAAGGATAAACGCTTATCTCGATTTCGGAACCGGTAAATCTGTCGGGCATTGGGGCGGACGGCTAATTTGGCAGATTAAGTACGCTAAAGATTTGCTTTTCTGTTGGAAAGCGATACCGGAGCAAGATGGTAATCCTGTTGAAATCGAGAAAGAGTTGATTGCCGAGTTTAAACAGCAATATGACGGCAAGCGTCCGTTCGCAAATTTGAAGGATTAACTGTAAAGATATGGTAGGAGGATTTATGGCAGTTGGGCTTGCCGAAATATTATTTTTATTGGTGTCAGTGGCATTGTTTGTGCTGCTGATAGTATTGATTGTGAAAGTTTTTAAAAGTTTTTTCTTGATGGCAAGTAGCCTTAGCGATATTGCCCGTGATATTCATGATATTAGAGATAAATATTGTGGACAGTAGTTTGATGTCAGAGCCAATCAAGAAATATTGTTATTCCGGTTGCGGTAGGTTTTTATATCTGTCGTGGCCGGATTGTATTTGTACCATAATAAAAGAGGGGGTGATATGGTCGTTTCGGGTATGAGCCTGCAAGAAAAGGCAGAAGAACTGATTAAAGATCATGAGGAATTAATCCGCCGTTGGCGCAGATTTATGCCGAAATTAAACCGTGAAAGACTTAAATGGAATGTTTATCCGAGATTGTATCAAAACTCGTTGACCACAAATCGGAAAAACAAGTGGGAAATAATCATGTTTTTCTATAGCAAGAAAGATGCTGAGATAGCTATTTGCCGTCCGTGCTTTTTTACGACATTTATCCACGATGGGGAGTTGTGGTTTGCAATGTGTGTGGGTGGAGATAAGTTGTTTTTATTTCCTCGTCATTTTCGGGAGCGTATTGTGGAGCGTGAAAATTTCATAGAGCGTATTCGCAATTCGAAAGTGTTGGAATCCATTTCCGATTGTTTCATGCTGTTTATTTCTTTAAACCATTGGTATGTAGCAGAGCCTCGCATGCAAGGCTCGGACGATTTGAGGGCATTTTGCGAAAGCGGGATGCTGCTTGGAAAATGGCTTACTGACAAGGTGCTGATTGTCAAAACCTTTCTTTCTGTTGATGAAATGAAGATGAACCAATTCGTTGAGTATAACAATAAGTTTAATTTGTTTCTTTCTAATGACATGTTTTTGGCTCATAAGGGGTACGATTATGACGACGGGGAAATGTTCGACATAGAGGTTACCAACGATTACGTGATTCCGAATGAGTCTTGGTTCAAATATCTCATTAATCGCGGTAATATATATTTGATTACTTTGGCAAGGACTAATGTGAAACGGCAAGCGGAAAATCTTGATGAATACAATAAGATTGACGAGATGTTAACCACTATTATCGATAACTACTCTGAAGATTCCAACAGCTAAAAATAATGTTGCCGGCAGTTGATTAACCGGTTGATTTTGTCGTAAAGTTTCATCAGGTATTGGCGTTTTATAAGCAAAAGCGGAGAATTGCATCAGCAACTCTCCGCTTTTAGTTGTGTCAGGAAAGAATTATTATTTTTCTTCTTTCGCCAATTTCTCTTTCAATGCCGCCAACTCAGAGATGTCGCCGAGTGTGGTTTTCTCCATAGCTGTGTTCAAGGCAGGAGCGGATTCTTTAGCGGCTGCCTCTTTGGCTTTCTTCGCGGCTTTCTTTGCTTCAGCTTTCTCTGCTTTTGCCTCGTCTTCGAAGATGCGGCTGTGAGAAAGTATGATGCGTTTTGAGTCTTTGTTGAACTCGATTACCTTGAAGTTGAGTTTCTCGTCGACTTGTGCTTGAGTACCGTCCTCTTTAACGAGGTGCTTCGGAGTTGCGAAACCTTCAACGCCATAAGGCAACGCGATTACAGCGCCTTTGTCGAGCATCTCTACGATAGTTCCCTCATGGATGCTGCCTACAGTGAAGATTGTTTCGAACACATCCCACGGATTCTCTTCCAACTGCTTGTGTCCGAGGCTCAAGCGGCGGTTCTCCTTGTCGATTTCCAATACCTGAACATCAATGTCGGCACCGATTTGAGTGAACTCGCTCGGATGCTTGATTTTCTTTGTCCACGAAAGGTCGGAAATGTGAATCAAGCCGTCAACGCCCTCTTCCAATTCAACGAATACGCCGAAGTTGGTGAAGTTGCGCACTTTTGCTGTGTGCTTCGAGCCGACAGGATATTTTTCTTCAATATTTTCCCAAGGATCTGCTTTAAGCTGCTTGATGCCAAGCGACATCTTGCGCTCTTTGCGGTCGAGAGTAAGTATTACGGCTTCTACCTCGTCGCCCACTTTCATGAAATCTTGTGCGGAGCGCAAGTGCTGCGACCACGACATTTCCGATACGTGGATCAGGCCTTCTACACCCGGAGCAATTTCAACGAATGCTCCGTAGTCGGCCATAACGACAACTTTGCCTTTAACTTTGTCGCCTACTTTCAATTCCGGATCGAGAGCGTCCCATGGATGCGGCTGAAGTTGTTTCAAGCCGAGAGCGATACGCTTCTTCTCGTCGTCGAAGTCGAGGATTACAACGTTGAGTTTCTGGTCTAATTGTACAACCTCGTTCGGGTCGTTGACACGTCCCCAAGAAAGGTCGGTGATATGAATCAAACCGTCAACGCCACCAAGGTCGATGAATACGCCGTAAGAAGTGATGTTCTTGACAGTGCCTTCAAGTACCTGGCCTTTTTCGAGTTTGGCGATGATTTCTTTTTTCTGCTGCTCAAGCTCGGCCTCGATGAGAGCCTTGTGGGAAACAACGACATTCTTGAACTCCTGATTGATTTTTACAACCTTGAATTCCATTGTTTTGCCTACGTAAGCGTCGTAGTCGCGAATCGGTTTAACATCGATTTGCGATCCCGGCAAGAATGCCTCGATGCCGAACACGTCGACAATCATACCGCCTTTCGTGCGGCATTTGATGTAACCCTTGATGATTTCATCGTTGGCAAGAGCCTCGTTGACGCGATCCCAACTGCGGGCCGCGCGCGCTTTTTTGTGAGAAAGGATAAGCTGTCCTTTTTTGTCTTCCTGATTTTCTATGAACACTTCAACTTTGTCGCCGACTTTCAAATCCGGGTTGTAGCGGAATTCGTTCATCGGGATAATACCGTCGGATTTGTAGCCTATGTTGACTACGGCTTCGCGTTTGTTCAATGCGATTACAGTACCTTCGATAACTTCCTTGTCCTTAACAGTGTTTAAGGACTCATCGTAGGTCTTTTCCAACTCTTCGCGAGTTTTGGAACTGATTTCTTGGCCTTTCTCGTAAGAATCCCAATCAAAATCAGCAAGCGGTGAATTTTTTAATTCGCTCATTTAAAATTAAGTGTTAAAAATAAAGTTAATTTAATAAGTTAGACATTATATTGCTATATAGTCGGCTGCAAAGGTAGTATATATTTTTTATACTGCAACTACTTTATAATTATTTTCTTACGTGGCGCGATTAAATTATTTTGAAATGGCGCAGCGCGTTGGCTATTCCGTTGTCGTCGACTGTGCTTGTAATATGTCCGGCGTGTCGCTTCACCTCATCGGATGCGTTGCCCATTGCCACTCCTATTCCGGCGGTTTCAAGCATGGTTATGTCGTTGCCGCCATCGCCGAACGACATTGTTTCGTCTATCCGGAAGTCGAAATGCCGGGCTACGGCCTCAATCCCTTTGCCTTTGTCGGCGCCGAAAGCTGTTATGTCGGTGAAATCGGGGAACCAGCGGCTTGATATGCAGTTGGAGGTGTCGGCGATTGCCTGCGCTTCCTGTGCGGGATTGAAGAACGGTGTCATTTGTACGATGCCTTGCTTCAACAGCTCTTCTATCGGTGTGCTCATGTCTATCCCGTCTACTGCCAACATTTCAGCTATTGCTTTGAACTGTGGTGTGACATTGTGTACCAACAAATCTTTTTTGCCTACTATGATACATGCCACACCGCATTCGTCGACATGCCTCATTACTGATTTTACGTCCGTTTCAGAGATTGGTGTGTAGAGTATGTCAGTGCCGTTTGCAAAGCAATATGCTCCGTTGGTGGTGATATAGCCGTCGATTAGGCTGTCGATTTGCCCCAAATTGTTGATTAATTTTTTTGGCCGGCCTGTGGCGATGAAAATCTTTATGCCTTTCGATTTGGCTGCATGTAATGCGGAGATTGTTGACTCGGGTATGGCATGGGTGCGGAAACTCACCAATGTGCCGTCTATGTCGAGAAACAGTGCTTTTATCATAATTGCAAGGAATGTCTTTTGTGGTGTATGCAGTGTCTCGACGGATTTACGGACAATGTGTTGAATGACATTGAAAGAGCGTCGAATGTTAGCATTTTGTTGACAAGCGGCTCTCCCGCGCCGACAATCAGTTTTATTGCCTCTGTCGCCTGTATTGAGCCGATTATGCCGGGTACAGAGCCTATAATTCCGTATTCCGTGCTGTCTTTTTGTTTCACTGCTTCCGGAAAAACGCATCTGAGGCAGGCCGAGCCGGGTATCACAGTCATTACATTGCCTCCGAAAAGATTGACTGCCGCATGTATGAAAGGTTTGCCGAGCTCTACGCAGGTGTCGTTGATTAGATATTTTGTTTCGATATTGTCGGTGGCGTCGAGCACGATGTCGTAGTCGCCGGCTATATCTTTGGCATTGGCCTTGTCTAAGCGAGTGGTGATTATCGTTGTTTTGATGTCTGGATTTAACGCTTCAATGCGTGCTGACGCTCTTTCTGCTTTTGGCAGACCCGTGTCGGCGGTTGTGAAAATCACTTGGCGTTGTAGGTTTGACAAGTCCACTTTGTCGAAATCCATTATCCCGATGTTGCCTACGCCCGCCGCGGCAAGATACATAAGCAACGGGGCTCCCAAGCCACCTGCTCCCACCACTAAAACTTTGGCGGAGAGGAGGCGCGACTGTCCTTCTCCGCCAATTTCAGGCAGGATAATGTGCCGCTTGTACCGTTGTTTTTGCTCTTCTGTCATTGTTCTTGCAAATCGTCGTATTTTTGGAAAAGAAAATCGTTGTAGGGAAAACGTTTCATGTGTATCTCTTTCGCCATTTCGTAGAGCTTTGACTTCAACTCGTCGATGTTTGTTTTGTTTTTTGCGGAGATGAATATGCAGTTGTCGTTCATTTTTGCCATCCATGTCGATTTAAGCTCTTCCAACGGGATGTTTTCCCGTGTGCGCGGCGTGAGGTCGTCGTCATCTTTCTTTGTGTATGTGAACGCGTCGATTTTATTGAATACCAATATCATCGGTTTGTCTTTCGATTCGCATACTTCTTGAAGCGTTTTGTTGACCACTTCTATTTGTTCCTCAAACTGCGGATGCGAGATGTCGACCACATGCACCAAGATGTCGGCGTCGCGCACCTCGTCGAGTGTGGATTTAAAAGAGTCGACCAAGTGGGTAGGCAATTTCCTGATGAAACCGATGGTGTCTGTCAGCAAAAACGGCAGATTGTCGATAATCACTTTTCTTACGGTGGTGTCGAGTGTCGCAAACAGCTTGTTCTCCGCGAAAACGTCTGACTTGCTCAGCAGGTTCATCAATGTGGATTTACCGACGTTTGTATATCCCACCAGCGCTATTCTTGTCAGTTTGCCGCGATTTTTGCGCTGAATGGATTTTTGCTTGTCGATTGATTTTAATTCCGCTTTCAGCCGTGAAATTTTGTCGAGAATTATGCGGCGGTCGGTTTCTATCTGTGTTTCGCCCGGACCGCGCATTCCGATACCTCCTCTTTGTCGTTCCAAGTGTGTCCACATTCTTGTCAGGCGCGGCAACAGATACTGATATTGGGCCAACTCCACTTGTGTGCGTGCTGTGGCTGTTTGCGCGCGTTTGGCAAAAATGTCGAGAATCAGATTTGTCCTGTCAAGGATTTTGACTTTTAGCTCGCTTTCTATGTTCTGTATTTGTTTGGATGACAAATCGTCGTCAAAAATCACGAGAGCCACATCGTTGTCTTCTATGAACGTTTTGATTTCTTCAAGTTTTCCTTTTCCGACAAATGTCCTTGAGTTGGGAAAGTCGGAGCGTTGCAGAAACGTTTTCACAGTTTCCGCTCCGGCGGTTTCAGCCAAAAAAGCAAGCTCGTTGAGGTACTCTTTTGCTTTGGCCTCACCTTGCGTCTGCGTGATGAGCCCTACTAAGACCGCTTTTTCGTTTTCGTATTCAGATATGTTGTTTTTTTCAATCATGCTTCAAATATTAATCAAAAAAGGGGAACCTCGTGAAAAAGGCTTCCCTCTGCCGATGCGTTATGGGTGGTTATTTTTTTGAGTCAACTTTGTTGTAACGCTCGTTCAAGCCTTTTATTACATCATTTGTCACATCGTCAACATTGCCGATATACCATGTGGCTTCTTTTCTCAGTATTATGGAATATCCGTTTTTCTTGGCGTATTCGGCAATAAATTTGTTGACGGAGTCGGTGAGCTGCTGGGTGTTCATCATCAGCTCGTTTTGCACGGAGCGTTCCAAATTCGACATGTATGTGGCCGCGTCGCCTTGCATCTTTTGGTATTTTTGCTGGTCGGCATTGAAACTTTCCTGTGTGAGATATTCATTGTTTTTGTATTTCCTGTCTATTTCGCCATAGAAGCGTTGAAGCTCGTTGGCTTTCTGGCGTTGCGCGTTGTCGAGCTTGTTTTGCCCGCGCAGCATGGCTTCGTTCACGTCTTTTGCGAAATTGTAGTTATTCATCAATGAGTCGCCGTCTACATAGGCAATCTTGATGTTGGCATTGCTTTCTGCCGTTGTTGTGGTATTGGCGTTTGTCGCGGCAGATTTTTCTCCGTCTTTCGCCGCGCACTGCACGAATAGCAATGCGGAAAGCAACAAAACAGAGGCTTTGGCAATTCTTTTAAAATTATTCATTTTGTTTTTATTGATTTGTATTTTTATTAATTGTTATTTTCCAATTCTTCTTTGTAGCATCTTATGTGCCGCTTTCGCATTGCCGGATTGTCGTGGATGTGGGATGATGGAAATTTTCCTCCTTTCACGAAAAAAACTTTAACTCCTAACAGCACGATACACAGCGCAATTACACCGATAGAAAGCATTGTTGTAGCCACTCGCGATAGAATTTTGGTTGCAAATATACGGAAAGGACACAAAATTTGTAGGTTTAGTAGATTTTATTTTGTACCTTAGAGGGCGAAAAACTTTGATTTTAACAATAATTTTCAGATATAAGTATATAATTTAAAATTGTAAACATCTATGACAATCAAAGAGCTTAAACCGGAATTGATTTGGGGTATTTTTGATGAGATAACCAAAGTTCCGCGCCCGTCGAAGAAAGAAGGAAAGATACGCGAGTTTCTTTTGGAATTTGCCAAAAAACATGGTATAGAGGCCAAAACCGACGCTATCGGAAATGTTGCGATGCGCGTGCCGGCTACTCCGGGAAAGGAAAACGCGCCTGTGGTTGTGTTGCAGGGGCACATGGACATGGTTCCGAACCAGACTAAACCGGAAACCCATAATTTTGAGACGGATCCGATTGAAACGGAAATCGACGGCGAGTGGGTACACTCTAAAAACTATAAGACAACTCTCGGTGCTGATAACGGTATCGGTATGGCCGGCGCACTTGCGGCGTTGGTCGACAAAACTTACAGCCACGGCCCGTTGGAGGCGTTGTTTACCGTCGACGAGGAAACAGGTCTTACGGGTGCCAAAAATGTTGGCAAGAACATGATTACCGGCAATATCCTTATAAATCTTGATTCTGAGGATGAGGCGCAGATATTTTTGGGATGCGCGGGCGGAATCGACACAATAGGCAAGTTCCGCTATACACGCGCGGCTGTTCCGGCCGGTTATCAGTTCTTCACTGTGTCGTTGCTCCGTTTCAAAGGCGGGCATTCAGGGTCGGATATTCATCTTGGGCGTGCCAACGCCAATAAGTTGCTTGCCCGTTTCCTATATGATTGCTATGAGGCTTATGGCGATATGGCCATTGCCGACATCAACGGAGGCGAGCTGCGCAACGTCATACCGGGCAATGCTTATGCCGTAATAGGTGTGCCTGCCGACAAGAAAGAGGATTTGCGCGCCCGTGTAAATAATTTTGCCGCCGTAATCGAAACCGAATATAAAGGTATAGAGGACAGTCAGATTGTCAAACTCGAATCGGCTGACGCTCCGGAATATGTGATAGACGGTGAAACGGCCAAGAAAGTGGTTTGTTGCGTATATTCCGCTCCTAATGCGGTGATTGCCATGAGCCGCAGCATAAAAGGCATGGTGAGCACTTCCACCAATCTTGCCCTTATCCGCATGGACCGCGAAAACAATGAGATAGTTGTGACCACATCCCAGCGCAGCGAGGAGGAAACCCGCAAATTCGATATCGCTAATCAGATGGTGGCTCATTTCCGGCTTGCTGGAGCCGAAGTGGAGCAGGGCGACGGCTATCCCGGATGGACACCTAATATGGATTCAAAGATTTTGAAGATTGCGGTGAAAGCATACGAGGAACTGTATGGTGTGACTCCGCTTTGTACTGCGCTGCATGCCGGACTTGAGTGCGGAAATTTCTTGGTTATGAATCCTAAGTTGGATATGATTTCGTTCGGGCCGACATTGCGCGATGTGCATACGCCGAAAGAATCGATGCACATTCCCGCTGTGGAGAAATTCTGGTGTCATCTTGTCAGAATACTCGAAATGGTGGCAGAGTAAATTTTTATGCGCATGGCTGTCGTGTTTGTCCGGCAGCCATGCTTTTTTATATGTCATGCCTTATGAGAAAAGCCATATTGCTGTTTTTGCTGCCGGCCGTTTCAATTCACGCGAAGGCTTGCGATATTCAGCCGGGAGGGTCGCCTGCCGTGGCTGATTCTGTGGTTGTGGCGTCGGATACTGTCGCTAAGATGCCTGTGGATACTGCCGCTGTTTCTTCCGTAAATGACAAATATTATAAGCTCACAGACGACGATTACAATCGTGTGGCCGGCGAGCTTGGCATAGATGTCGCCACCATGAAGGCTGTTGTCGAGATTGAGGCCGGAAGCTCGCATCAGGGATTTGTCGAGCCGGGTGTGCCTTTGATTAATTTCGATTTGACTGTGTTCAAACGGCTTATGCGGAAAGCCGGTAAAAGTTATGCGAAATACACGAAAAGTACGGCATTCCAACGTCCTAATACACGAAAATACGGCTCATACGGAAAAGCGCAGTGGGCAAGGTTGGAGAGTGCCCGTAAGATAGATAAGGAGATAGCCGAAAAAGCCACGTTTTGGGGCATGTTTCAGATTGGCGGTTTTAATTGGCGGCAATGCGGATGCAAGTCGCTTGATGAGTTTATTGCGCGAATGAGCGAGTCGGAGGCGGAACAGCTTGAACTATTTGCCCAATTTTGCAAAACGAACAATCTTGTGCGCTACCTGAAAGCACACGAATGGGATAAATTCGCCTACCGTTACAACGGACCCGGCTACAAAAAGCGCAACTACCACATCCGTCTGCGCCGCGCCCACTCCAAGCACTCGAAATAAAGGTTTTAATGCTTTTCGTGACCTCATTTGTATATTGTCGCTTTTTTAGTGAGAAAACGTTTTACTTGGTGATACTGAAATGGGTTAATATTTGGGGAGTAAGGATGTATGCACAAAATTCCAATAATAGGATATGATTGATTTAATTTGTAATTTCGTGGCGTAATTCGCTACGGTATGAAAAATATAATATGTTTTGCGTTGATGTGTTGTGTGGTTGTCGGAGAGATAGCCGCGTGCACGTCGGCCATTGTTTCCGCCACGTTGACTGCAAACGGGCGGCCTCTGTTGTGGAAACACCGCGACGCGTCCGACCTCGACAACAAGGTTGAAAAAATAGTTCCGGAGAATGGCGGATACGAGTATGTCGCGCTTTTCAACGCTACAGACACGCTGTGCCTTCAGGCGTGGGCTGGATATAATTCCACAGGTTTTGCTGTGATGAATACGGCGTCATATAATCTGAAAGCCGATACCGTGACCGTAATGGACAAAGAGGGACTGCTGATGAGCAGGGCTCTTGCCTCGTGCGCCACAGTCGACGACTTCGAGAGGCTTCTTGCCTCTTCCCCGAAACCGCTTGGCGTGGAGGCTAATTTCGGAGTAATCGACGCGGAAGGCAATGCGGCGTATTTCGAAACGGGCAACTATTCATATCGTCGTTTTGACGTGGCGGGATATATGATTCGCACTAATTATTCCAAGTCAGGCAGGGAGGACGAAGGCTACGGCTATATCCGTGAGCAAAACGCTGAAAAGTTGTTTGAGCCGTATGTTGAAAGCAAATCGGTAACTCCTGCCGTGCTGACAGAAACGCTTTCGCGCTCTTTTTACCATTCGCTTATCGACAAGGATTTTGCTGCGGATAAAGTGGAATGGGTGGTGGATCGCGATTTCATCCCTCGCTACAGCTCTTCGGCATCGGTTGTGATTGAGGGGGTAAATCCGGGTGACAACCCGTTGGCTACCACGATGTGGACTGTGTTGGGTTATCCGCCTTGCGGTGTGGTGGAGCCGGCGTGGCTGTTCGATGGCGGCGTGCCGGACTGTTTGCGCGCCGATTCGGCTACATGGAAAGCCCCTGCATGCGAGCGCGCCAACGAATTGAAACGCGAGGTGTTTCCGATTAGGCGCGACAACGGACAAAACTATCTTAATATTAAAAAACTTAGCGATATAAGCCGGAAAAACAGCCGGCAAAGCATTGAGAATTACAAGCAAGGTTATACGACAATAGAAAAATTATTAGGTAAATGAATGCCACGTTGACAACAATATTGATGCTCATCGTTTCGAATGTGTTTATGACATTGGCTTGGTATGGGCATTTGCGTATGGGAGAGCTCGGTATTACAAAAAATTGGCCGTTGTATGCGGTGATACTGTTCTCGTGGGGGATAGCCCTGTTTGAATATTCATTTCAAGTGCCCGCAAACCGTATCGGCTACGTGGGCAATGGCGGCCCGTTCACGTTGGTGCAGCTTAAAGTGTTGCAAGAGGCCATAACATTGATAGTGTTTACGGTGGTGGCCACATTCCTGTTTCAGGGGCAGTCCATAAAATGGAACCATGTGGTGTCGTTTTTGCTGCTTGTTGCTGCGGTGTATTTTGCTTTCTTGGATAAAAAGTAGTGGATGGCTGCGGTGTCGTCCGACATATTCAAAAACGACGCCTCCGCGTATGTCCGGCGGTTGTTCAGGCATTATTTGTCCGTCAGATGGTATGTTCCTGCGCTGATTGTGCTGCCATTTACAGGACTGTCGTTTGTCAACGTCAATTTTATCTATGTCGCGTTGATGGCATTGTTTATAGTGGTGCCGATGCTGTTGGGATTCGTGTATGTCTACTATGCTTTCTCGGAAGAGTGCGTAATGTCGATACGTCGCGGCAGAGTGGAGTTTGACGACACCGGGATAGAATGGGTGTTTTGCGATGATGACGGTAAGGCCACAGGCCGGAGCCGGTATCGGTGGAGTGATTTTAACCGTTGTGAAATCGACGGCGGCTGTGCTGAGCTGTATCCTAAAGGCAAAGGATTGCGTTTCCTGTTAGTTCCGCTGTCAGCATTCGATTCCGACACACTAAAATCGTTTATCCGCATCCTTGAAACCCTCTGACGCTTGCCAAATGTTATGCACATAGTGGTGTCTGCAATAGATTTTCTTAACTATTACATAATAAAAGAAGCGCGCAACCTGTTGGGCTGCGCGCTTCTCTATCTCTGATTTAGCGTAAACTTATTTCACTTCCTCTAAAACAACTTTAGCTGATTATCAGAATATTACAAACATCATGGTACAAATATGGTAATTTTATACCGTAAATATTTATATAAACAAAATTGGGGAATGCAGATTTGTAAATAGCTGATTATGAGATATTAAGCAGATTATAAACTATTGTATTCTTTGTACTGATAATACAGATTATAACAATCCTGCTGACATCAGTTATCTCCATTGAGAAGTGTGAGGTGTTGTACATAAATCAGCTTGCCCTTCCATTGATAATAGGAATTATTCTCACTACATTAGTGTCAAATTGAATGCTCAACCCAGTTTTGAGCATCGTTGAGAGGCTTGGGGGACTGATGTCGCAAAAGTACAACACCGTCAAACTGTTGTGGATG
>CALUMI010000006.1 GCA_944321725.1 uncultured Muribaculaceae bacterium | reverse complement strand
AGCTTAAAGAAAATGAACCGAGTTTATAGTAATGAATAAAAAAGAAGGTGCATCGTGCATTACGACACACCTCCTTTTTCACTTATTGTTAACAATTTAAAATTCGCAATTATTGGGTGTGCGAGGGAATGGTATCACATCACGAATATTGGTCATACCCGTAACAAACAACACCAAACGCTCAAATCCCAATCCAAAGCCGGAATGAGGCACTGTGCCGAACCGGCGGGTATCAAGATACCACCACATGTCTTTCATCGGGATACCCAACTCATTGATACGCGCAAGCAATTTGTCATAGCTTTCCTCACGTTCTGAGCCGCCTATAATCTCACCGATTTTCGGGAACAGCACATCCATTGCGCGCACTGTCTTTCCGTCGTCGTTTTGCTTCATATAGAAAGCCTTTATTTCCTTCGGATAATCAGTCAATATCACAGGACGCTTGAAATGCTCCTCCACAAGGAAACGCTCATGCTCGCTCTGCAAATCCGCTCCCCAATAAACAGGAAACTCGAATTTATGGCCTGACTCCTCCAAGATTCTCACACCTTCCGTATAAGTCAGACGGACAAAGTCATGGCTGACCACCGATTTCAAACGATCGATAAGCTCCTCATCATACATTTTTGCAAGGAACTCTATGTCATCGGCAGCATGCTCAAGCGCATAACTGATGCAATATTTTATAAAGTCCTCAGCAAGCTGCATATTGTCAGTAATGTCGTTGAACGCAACTTCCGGCTCAATCATCCAAAATTCAGCGAGATGACGCGGAGTGTTGGAATTTTCAGCGCGAAAAGTAGGCCCGAAAGTATAAATCGCGCCAAGCGCGGTTGCGCCAAGCTCGCCTTCAAGCTGTCCGGAAACGGTCAAGCTCGCCGGTTTACCGAAAAAGTCCTGAGAATAATCAACCTTGCCGTCCTCACACTTGGGCACATTATTAAGATCAAGCGTGGTCACCTGAAACATTGCTCCCGCACCCTCACAGTCGCTCGAAGTGATAAGAGGCGTATTCAAATAAAAGAACCCTCTGTCGTTGAAAAACTTATGAATAGCAAAAGCCAATGTATGGCGAATGCGGAGAATCGCCCCGAAAGTATTGGTACGAGGCCGCAAATGCGCTTTTTCGCGAAGGAACTCAAGAGTATGCCCCTTCTTCTGCAAAGGATAATCATTGACATCCGCCGTCCCGTATATTTCCAAAGTTTCAGCCTGTATCTCCGCTGTCTGCCCCTTACCCTGCGACTCCACGAGTAAGCCCTCGACATGCAGGCTCGAGCCTGTGGTTATAGGCTTCAAATCGTCTTCGGAAAATTTCTCCATATCGAACACTATCTGAATGTTCTTTATGGTTGAACCGTCGTTAAGAGCGACAAACTGCACATGCTTATTGCCACGCCGGGTTCTGACCCAACCTTTAACACATACTTTTTGCCCCAACAATTCAGGGCTCCAAATCTCAGATATTTTAGTACGTTTCATTTTCATTATTTATATAAACAACCTCCTTCACTCCATTCAGCCGCATGGAAAAGAAGGAGGGAATAACTTTTTTATCAGATTTCTTACTCAAAAGCTCCTTGCTTCAAGAAATTCACTTCTTCTTGTGTTAGGAAACGCCACTTGCCACGTGCAAGATTTTTCTTGGTCAAACCGGCGAAATAAACTCTGTCGAGTTTTGTCACACGATAACCGAGCGCCTCAAACATGCGGCGGACTATACGGTTACGTCCGGAATGTATCTCAATGCCTGCCTGATTTTTATCGCGGTCGTTGACATAGCTTATCGCGTCGGCATGTATCGGCCCGTCCTCAAGCTCTATGCCATCGGCCAGACGCTGCATATCTTCCTCCGAAATATTTTTATCGGTCCAAACCTGATAAATTTTCTTTTTGACAAACTTCGGATGCGTAAGTTTAGACGCAAGATCACCGTCGTTGGTCAGCAACAGCACTCCTGTAGTGTTACGGTCAAGACGTCCAACAGGATAAATGCGCTCTTTGCATGCGTTTTTCACCAAATCCATCACAGTAAGCCTTCCGTCGGGATCCTCGCTTGTTGTCACACAGTCTTTTGGCTTGTTCAGAAGAATATAGCATTTGTTCTCAAGAGTGACAACCTTTCCGTTGTATTCCACAATGTCGTCACGCTTAATTTTCGTGCCAAGTTCGGTTATTACCACACCGTTAACCTTAACTTCTCCTTTCGATATCAATTCATCAGCCTCACGGCGCGAGCATAATCCGGCATTAGCCATGAACTTGTTAAGGCGTATTTCCTCATTCGGATCGACTTCCGGCATGTCGTAGATAATCTGCTGCGGACGCGGAGTAAAACGTTTACCTTGCTGAGGACGGTTATTATTTCTTCTGTTGGCATTATTCCCATATCCGCCTTGCTGACGGTTATTGTACCCATTTTGCTGACGGTTGCCATAATTGTTGTAGCCGCCTTGCTGACGGTTGTTTCCATAGCCGCCCTGCTGAGAGCGGTTGCCGTAATTATTGTATCCGCCTTGTTGACGGTTGCCGTAGGCAGTCCCCTGCTGGTTATAATTATTGTAGCCTCCGCCTTGCTGACGGTTATTTCCGTAGCCGCCCTGCTGAGAGCGGTTGCCATAGTTGTTGTAGCCGCCCTGCTGACGATTGCCGTAAGCAGCCCCTTGCTGGTTATAATTATTGTATCCCCCGCCTTGCTGATGATTATAACGGTTGTTATTACGGTTATAGTTATTACCGTAATTATTCCTGTTGCCGTAGTTGTTCTGGTTGTAGTTTCTGTAGTCGTTACGCTCGCCCTGCTGTCCGTCCGCATTTTGCTGACGACCGGCATTGTAGGCAGTAGGATTGTAGGTTACTTTTTCAAAATGACCGCTTTCAACATTTTGCGATTCTCCAATACGCGGTCTTTTCGGCTTTTTGTTGACTTCCATAAGTTTGGTTTAATTTTCTTTTAACAAGCCTCTCGGCGTTATTATTCAAATAAACAAGTTTCTAATTATCAATACGTAAGCTATCAATTATATCTTAACCAATTTACGGCTGCAAATATAATCTTTTATTCGGACTATTAAAAACAATATTCCGCAATGATTACCGGCAATGTTGAATTTTAACACTATTTTTTATTTCCCGACAATTCCCATGTGCTTAAAAAAGGAAATTGCGGCAGTTGCATAAAGATTCTCAGATATAAAAACCTCCACGAAACTGCCACAATAACATACGACAAAGCATTAAAAACCTGTATAATTATGAGGCGTTACGGCTTTCAACTCCGCTTTTACGGCATCGCTTACATTAAGCGTGTCGATGAATTTAGAAATACTTTCCGCATCCACTTTGCTATTGGTGCGGGTCAGAGCCTTCAGCGTTTCATAGGGCTTCTCATAGCCCTCACGCCGAAGAATAGTCTGAAGAGCCTCTGCCACAACATTCCACATATTGTCAAGGTCGCGATTAATGGCATCCTTATTCAGCAATAATTTGCGCAAGCCTTTCAACGTGCTTTTTATCGCGATCAACGTATGAGCCAAAGGTACGCCGACATTGCGCAACACAGTGGAGTCAGTGAGGTCACGCTGCAATCTCGACACAGGCAGTTTCGTGGCAAGATGCAAAAATATGGCGTTTGCCAAGCCAAGGTTGCCTTCCGAATTTTCAAAATCTATAGGATTGACCTTATGCGGCATTGCCGACGAGCCAACCTCTCCCTCCTTAATCTTTTGCTTGAAATATTCCATCGAAATATATTGCCAAAAATCACGGTCAAGATCTATCATTATGGTATTAACACGAGCCAACGCCTCAAACAGCGCGGCGAGATTATCATAATTCGAGATTTGGGTAGTCCATTCTTCCCGCTCTATACCTAATTTGGTGTTTAAAAACGATTTGGCGAACTCACGCCAGTCGATTGACGGATAGGCGACACGATGCGCGTTGAAATTCCCTGTCGCGCCGCCGAATTTTCCACTGACAGGCACTTGCACAAGCAATTCACGCTGTTTTTTCAAACGGTAGGCAAACACTTCTATTTCCTTTCCGAGCCGTGTTGGCGAGGCAGGCTGCCCATGAGTTTTGGCCAACATGGGGACGTCTTTCCACTCATCGGCATATTGGTCGAGAAGCCCAATCAGCTCATCGAGCAACGGCAAATATATCTCTTTCACGGCATCGCGTATCATCATCGGAAACGATGTGTTGTTAATATCCTGCGAAGTCAATCCGAAATGAATGAACTCTTTATACTCATGCAAGCCAAGCGTGTCGAATTTCTCTTTTATAAAATATTCCACCGCCTTCACATCATGGTTTGTGACACTCTCTATATCTTTGATTTTACGGGCATCCTCCAACGGAAAATCCTCATATATCTCACGCAATGCGGGGAACAGATTTTTGTCGACTTTCGAAAGTTGCGGCAAAGGCAATTCACAAAGAGCGATAAAATATTCTATTTCAACTTTCACGCGATAGCGTATCAATGCGTATTCCGAGAAATAACCTGCAAGAGCGTCTGTCTTGCCATGATAGCGTCCGTCAATCGGAGATACTGCTGTCAACTCACTTAGTGCCATATCTGTAAATATTAAAATTCGGTGCAAAGATAATACATCTTTCACAGTTTTCCGCTTATATAAATGCCACGCATGACAAAGCAAGCAAACAAGCGAACAAATAAATTTTCTATTGCGCGACAAAGATGCTATCTTTGCGTGTCATTAAGCGAACAAAATGGAAAAGCGGCTGAATATATACGACGTGAATTTCAACTATACGGTTGAAGGCGAAGGCAAGCCGGTGGTGCTGATGCACGGTTGGGGCTGCAACCACACCACCCTCGCAAGCATCGAACAATTCCTCACGCCCTATTTTAAGGTTTACAACGTTGATTTTCCGGGATTTGGAAAAAGTTCAGAACCTAAGGATGTATGGGGAATGGAAGAATACACAACACTTATGGAACGTTTTTTCAAGTCGGAAAACATTGAGCGGCCCATACTGTTAGGACATTCTTTCGGAGGCCGCGTAGGCATAATGCTCGCGTCGCGCAATGAAATCAGCAAACTCATTTTAGTGGACGCCGCCGGAATCAAACCGCGCCGCACACTGTCATATTATTTCAAGGTATACAGCTACAAGGCGGTTCGCCACACACTCCCATTGATATTCGGAAAAGAAAAAGCCGAGCGTTTGCTCAATCAATACCGCAAACGCGTAGGATCGAGCGACTACAGCCAAGCGTCAGCGAAAATGCGGCAAATCATGAGCCGCGTTGTCAACGAGGATCTTCGCTATGCAATGCCCTCAATAAAATGCCCCACTCTGCTCATTTGGGGAACTGAGGACACGGCCACGCCGATAAGCGACGCCCGGAAAATGGAAAAACTGATACCGGATGCCGGCTTAGTGGAGTTTCCGGGAGTTGGACACTACAGCTTTTTGGAAAATCCATACCAATTTCGCGCGGTAATAAACAGTTTCTTGGAAAACGACAAATCACAAAAAAGTCATGCTTAACATAACTTGCATATCAATCATTCTTTTGACAGCGGCAGCTGCAATCTATCTGATAATGAGCTACAAAGTCGACATACAGATGATGCAGCAAAACTCCTACCGCAACGACCGCTATCTGCGCTGGTGGCGCAAAAACAAAGAGTCATACCGCGCAGGACGCATAGTCTATTTTGCCGCACTGTTGACACTTACATTCTGGCAATCGCCCATAGCGATGCTGATTGCTTTAATCATAATAATACTCGACATCGCAGCCCTCGCGCGTAAAAAGTACAAGAAACCGTTGGTCATGACGAAACGCGCGTGGAGGCTGATGATTACGATGGTCGTAACATCCGTGCTGTTCTGTCTTGGAGCATACTGCGGAGCAGGATACACGCTTCTCGCTCCGGCTGTGGCATTGATGCTGTTGGCTGTGCTGTCGTGGATGGTATTGCTATTCTCAAATTGGATAATGCATCCGGTGGAATCGGCCATCAACAAAATGTATGTAGACGACGCAAAACAAATATTGTCGCAAATGCCCGACATGAAAATAATCGGCATCACAGGCAGTTACGGAAAGACAAGCACGAAACACTATCTTTACCGCATACTGAGCGAGCAGTTCGATGTATTGATGACTCCCGGCAGCTTCAACACGCCAATGGGAGTGGTGCGCACCGTCAGGGAGCAGCTGAAACCGTATAACAATGTGTTCATTGTTGAAATGGGAGCAAAACAGCCGGGCGACATAAAAGAGATTTGCGACATCGTACACCCACAAATTGGAATCATAACAGCCGTGGGCGAGCAACACCTTGAGTCGTTCAAAACAATCGAAAACGTGCAGCGCACAAAATTCGAGATTGTCGACGCTCTGCCGCCGGAAGGTTTTGCCGTGCTGAACGATGATTTTGAATATGTGGCCAATCGGGAGGTAGACAACGTAAAAGTGTTGCGCTACGCCGTGAAACACACAAAGAATGCCGATTTCAAAGCCACAGGCATAGAATACAGCACACACGGCACAAAATTCACGATAGAAGGCTGTGGGAAAAGCATAGAATTGGAAACCAAATTAGTTGGAGAATGCAATATTTCCAATCTAATGGGAGCCGTTATCACAGCGTTGCAACTCGGAGTAGACGAAGAGAAAATCCGTTATGCGGTTAGCAAGATTGAGCAAGTGGAACACAGGTTGAACATGAAACGCACGCCGGGAGGAATAACGATAATCGACGACGCTTTCAACTCCAATCCAGATGGTTCAAGAATGGCATTGGAAGTGCTGAGCCGGATGACGGGAGGCAAACGTATAGTTGTCACTCCCGGAATGATAGAACTCGGCGACAAGCAGCAGGAATACAACCGGCGATTCGGCGAACAAATTGCAGAATCATGCGACGCGGCAATAATTGTAGGCCACTACAACCGCGAGCCGATAGTTGGCGGAATCAGGAATAAAAACTTCAACGAGGCCGGCCTGCATGTGGTCGACACATTCGCCGAAGCACAAACCGAGCTCGGCAAAATATTGCAGCCGGGCGACACCGTGCTTTATGAGAACGACCTCCCGGACACATTTAAATGATAACATATAAAAACATATAACTACAAATGAAAACTAATGTTGCAGTCTTTTTCGGAGGACGCTCGGTAGAACACGAGATTTCCGTCATTTCGGCATCTCAGGCAATGCACGCGATGAACAGAGAAAAATATAACGTAATTCCGATATACATATCGAAACAAGGCCGTTGGTACACAGGCGACGCTCTCTTCGACGTTGCCAACTACCGCGACATGAAAGCGCTTACCGACAAATGCGAAGAGGTGTTCATGCGGCCGGAATACGGCGATTTCAATCTTTATAAAGCCAAAACAAAATTGTTCGGCTCGAATGTCTATGCCACAATCGATGTGGTAATACCTGTCCTGCATGGCACAAACGGAGAAGACGGGATATTCGAAGGCGTGCTTGAGACCATCGGCATACCCTACGCCGGATGCAATACGGTGGCATCGGCCAACGGCATGGACAAGGTGACGATGAAAATGATACTCAAAGAATGTGGCATACCGGTTGTCGACTATGTATGGTTTACCGACAAGCAATGGTACCGCCAAAAAGACAGCATCATCGCCGATGTCGAGCAAAAAACAGGCTACCCCGTAATCGTAAAACCGGCCAATCTCGGCTCAAGCGTGGGAATAAGCCGCGCCGCCAACCGGGAAGAGCTCATTGAAAGCATCGAGAACGCGGAAAAATATTCCACACGAATAATTGTGGAAGACATGGTGGAAAACCTGAAAGAAATAAATTGCTCCGTTCTCGGCGACTGCGACGATTACCGCACATCGATACTCGAAGAGCCAATCAAAAGCGGCGACTTCCTGACCTACGAGGACAAATACATGGGAGGCACCAAAACAAATCAAGGGATGCAGGCATCACAAAAACGCATTCCTGCCGACCTGCCTCAGGAAATAACCGACCGCATACGTTATCTTGCGGGAGAAACATTCCGGGTGCTGTCGTGTCACGGAGTAAGCCGTGTGGACTTTATGGTAGACGCCGACACCAACAATGTGTATGTCAACGAAATCAACACCATACCCGGCTCATTGTCATTCTATCTGTGGGAAGCCACAGGCACAAGTTTCGACAAATTGATGGACGAGCTTGTGGCCTTAGCGCTCAAACGCAAACGCGAACAAGGCTTGAAAACCACCAATTTCGACCACAACATTTTCAACCTCACAGGCAAAGGCGGCACAAAATTCGGGACAAAAACAAAACAGCAATGAAATCAAAAATCCTATCGCTGATATTATCGATAACAATGGCAATACCCGTTTTTGCGGCAAATTGGTACTGCACCGACTACGACCAATATATCAGCCGCAACTTCACGCCGCTCAAGCCCGACAGTCTGAAACTTACGTTCCAACGGCGCGGAGAAACAGAGAAATATTGGAAAGGCGGAGCCGACTTCGTGTTAAAATCAGGCAACGACTCAATCGACAAATTCCTTGCCGACAAAGTAAGATACCTGATTTATGAGGACTCGCTCTATGTCAACTGCAAAGACCTGCGATGCGACGGCGTAGTCTTAGGCAACGGATACGCCCGAGCCTACCGATTGGAGAAAGACAAAATAATCGTAATGCTCGACAAAGACGATGACGGCGGATTGTTTGTCACAATAGCCGAAGGAATCATGGGCACTCTGCAACCGGAAATGGCGCCAAAGACATGCTACGTCATAAGCTCCGACAAAAAAATCGTGGAAAAAATCACGCCCGACTGGATGTACCGCTTTCTTAAGCCTTATTCAAGCAATCTCGCGCAATACAAAAAATATCCCAAAGAGCAACAAGAGTCGTCGCGCGTCATAATCTGGTTTCTGAAAGCCCTGCGCAAAATCTACCGCTACTAACGGCATCCTTGCATGTATTTTAACATGCAAGGTTTTATTGAAAAGAAAAAAGGTGTAACTTTGCGAAAAAATTTAGTAACAGGTCAATTCCGATGAAAAATAAATTTAAAGAATATAACCGTTTCAACCTCTCCGACATCAACAAGGAAGTTCTTGCAGAATGGGACGCTGAGAATGTATTTGCCGAAAGCATGAAAGAAAGAGAAGGATGCCCTTCTTTCGTTTTCTATGAAGGACCGCCTTCAGCCAACGGCATGCCGGGCATCCACCATGTAATGGCACGCACCATAAAAGACATATTCTGCCGCTATAAGACGATGAAAGGCTTCCACGTAAAGCGCAAAGCCGGATGGGACACACACGGCCTTCCGGTTGAGCTCGGAGTGGAAAAATCGCTCGGGATAACCAAAGAGGACATCGGTAAAAAAATATCGGTTGACGACTATAATTCAGCATGTCGCCGCGAAGTGATGAAATACACCAAAGAATGGGAGGATCTCACCCACAAAATGGGGTATTGGGTTGACATGAAAAATCCGTATATCACCTACGACAACCGCTACATAGAATCAGTATGGTGGCTGCTTCAACAGCTCTACAAAAAAAATTATCTTTATAAAGGATACACCATACAGCCATATTCTCCGGCTGCAGGAACAGGACTAAGCTCCCATGAGCTGAACCAACCGGGATGCTACCGCGATGTGAAGGATACCACATGCACGGCAATGTTCCGCATCAAAGACCCCAAGCCGGAAATGACAGGTTGGGGTACACCCTACTTCATCGCGTGGACAACCACGCCATGGACTTTGCCGTCAAACACCGCGCTATGCGTTGGCCCGAAAATAGACTATGTGGCTGTACGCTCCTACAATCCGTATAACGGGGAGAAAATAACCGTTGTTCTTGCCAAAGCACTGCTCTACAATCATTTCAACAAAAAAGCCGAAGGCATCAGCCTGAGCGAATACAAGCAAGGCGACAAACTGATTCCGTTTGAGATAGCAGGCGAATATAAAGGGCCGGAGCTTGTAGGAATGAGATACGAGCAACTCATTCCATGGGTAAAACCTGTGGAAACCGATGAGAACGGAGATTGGCATGAGGCGGAAAACAAAGCGTTCCGTGTGATACAGGGCGATTACGTAACGACGGAAGACGGTACAGGAATTGTACACATCGCGCCCACATTCGGTGCCGACGACGCATTTGTAGCGCGTCAGGCGGGCATTCCGTCGTTGTTCATGATAAACCAAAAAGGCGAAACCCGCCCAATGGTAGACCTCACAGGCAAATTCTATTTGCTGTCGGAATTAGACGAAAAATTCATCAAAGAATGCGTAAACGTAGCCGAATATAAAGAGTTTGAGGGGAAATGGGTAAAAAATGCCTACGACCCGCAATTCACGGTCGACGGCAAATATGACGAGAAAGCGGCACAGGCAGCCGAGTCGCTCGACATAGTCATAGCAATGGTGCTGAAACAACAAGGCAAAGTGTTCAAGATAGAGAAACACGTGCACAACTACCCGCACTGTTGGCGTACCGACAAGCCCGTACTCTATTATCCTCTCGACAGTTGGTTCATCCGCACCACCGCTTCACGCGAGCGGCTGATGCAGCTCAACACCACAATAAAATGGAAACCACAGTCGACAGGCACAGGACGCTTCGGCAAATGGCTTGAGAACCTGCAAGACTGGAACCTCTCGCGCAGCCGGTATTGGGGCACGCCGCTCCCTATATGGAGAACAGCCGACGGCTCGGAAGAGAAATGCATAGGCAGCGTACAAGAGCTCTATGACGAAATAGAGAAATCTGTGGAAGCCGGCATTATGAAAACAAACCCTCTGAAAGAAAAAGGATTTGTACCGGGCGACTATTCAGCGGAGAATTACGACAAAATCGACCTGCACCGACCGTATGTCGACTATATTCTGCTCGTTTCATCTGAAGGGAAAGAAATGCGCAGAGAAAGCGACCTGATAGACGTTTGGTTCGATTCAGGCTCAATGCCATACGCGCAAATACACTACCCGTTTGAAAACAAAGAAGCGTTCGACAACCATGAAGTCTACCCTGCCGATTTTATCGCGGAAGGCGTCGACCAGACACGCGGCTGGTTCTTCACACTGCATGCGATAGCCGGCATGGTATTCGACAGTGTCGCATACAAATCAGTCATTTCCAACGGACTCGTACTCGACAAAAACGGCAACAAAATGAGCAAACGGCTTGGCAATGCTGTCGATCCGTTTGCGGCAATAGAAAAATACGGAACCGACCCATTGCGCTGGTACATGATTTCAAACTCATCGCCATGGGACAATCTGAAATTCGACACGGCAGGAGTAGAAGAAGTGAGCCGCAAATTTTTCGGCACACTCTACAACACATATTCATTTTTTGCACTCTACGCCAATGTCGACAATTTCGACAACTCGGCAGAACAGATAACCCACGCAGAGCGACCGGAAATCGACCGTTGGATTCTCTCGCTGCTCAATACGCTGATAAAAGAAGTGGAGGCCGACCTCGACGACTATGAGCCGACCAAAGCGGCACGGGCAATATCGGAGTTTGTCTGCGACAATCTCAGCAACTGGTATGTACGCCTCAACCGCAGCCGGTTCTGGCGCGGTGACATGACCGCCGACAAATTGTCGGCATTCCAGACATTATACAAATGCTTGGAGACAGTCGCTTTATTGATGGCGCCAATCTCGCCGTTCTTTGCCGACCGCCTGTACACAGATCTGACAGCGGTGACAAAAGACAGCCGCCGCTCTGTACACCTCGCTTTATTCCCTGTTGCGGATGAAAGCATGGTAGACAGCAAACTTGAAAAAGACATGAGGCTTGCCCAAGGCATCACGTCAATGACTCTCGCGCTGCGCCGCAAAGCAAATCTCAAAGTACGCCAACCGCTTACCGAGATAATGATACCTGTCACAGGCGAAGAGCAAAGAAAGAGCATTGAGGCAATGAGCCAGTTGATAATGAGTGAGGTAAACGTCAAATCCATACGCTATGTAGGAGCGGAGGACGGAGTGCTCGTCAAAAAAGTGCGCCCCGACTTCAAAAAGCTCGGCCCGAAATTCGGAGCGTCGATGAAGCAGATTGCGGCGGCAATCTCATCCATGGGACAATCAGACATTGCAGCAATGGAGCGTAATGGAAAATTCATATTCGACATCGGAGGCACAGAGGCCACAATAGAGCTCGCAGATGTGGAAATCATCTCTGAGGACATACCGGGATGGCTTGTGGCCAACGAAGGCAGTCTGACAGTGGCTCTCGACATCACAGTCACCGACGAGCTTCGCAATGAAGGCATCGCCCGCGAAATAGTCAACAGAATTCAAAACATACGGAAAAATAACGGGTTCGACATCACCGACCGCATAAATGTCGTGATTTCTCCAAACAGCGAAACCGACGAGGCAGTCAAACAATATTCCGACTACATAGCGCGGCAAGTATTGGCCAACAGTCTTACTATAGGCGAGATTGCGGAATCCGACAAAATTGAGCTCGAAGGAATCGACAACCTTTATGCTTCCGTAAAAATATGCAAATGATAATTATTACTTTAAAACACAATAACTATGGCAGAAAAGACAAGATATTCCGATGAAGAGTTGCAGGAATTCAAGGAAATAATTCTTGCCAAACTCGAAAAAGCTTATAAAGATTATGAGCTGCTGAAAAGTGATGTCACAAATTCCGACGGCAACGACACCGCCGACACATCACCCACATTCAAAGTTCTTGAAGAAGGCGCAAACACCCTCAATAAAGAAGAATCCGGACGTTTGGCACAACGCCAAATGAAATTCATACAGCATTTGAAAGCCGCTCTTGTCAGAATAGAGAACAAGACTTATGGCATTTGCCGCGAAACAGGCAAACTGATACCTAAGGAGCGGCTGAGAGCCGTGCCACACGCCACTCTAAGCATAGAAGTGAAGAACCAACAGAAAAAAGATTGATGCGCATAAAGCTGTCAAACGGTTATTTAGCGGCAATTATCATCGCATTGGTGATAATTGCCGACCAAATACTGAAAATATGGGTAAAAACCCATTTCTATCTCTATGAATCGCTTGAAATCACAAGTTGGTTCAAGTTGAATTTTATTGAAAATCCCGGCATGGCGTTCGGAATAGAGTTAGGCAACAAAATGTTCTTGACGCTGTTCAGAATAGCCGCATCAGCTGTGTTAATCTACATAATAGTGAAAATACGGCGGCGCACTTGCTACTCGCGGGGATTTTTCGTATGCCTGTCGCTAATCGCCGCAGGAGCGATAGGCAATGTCATCGACTGCATGTTCTACGGGCTGATATTCAGCGAGTCATCGCCCTATGTGCTGTCCGAATTGTTTCCGGAGGGCGGAGGATATGCCACATTTCTGCATGGAAAAGTTGTCGACATGTTTTATTTTCCCATAGCCTCATGGGATTGGCCGGAATGGATGCCCGGAATCGGAGGAGAGCATTTCATATTTTTCCAACCGGTGTTTAACCTTGCCGACGCTGCCATTTCCGTAGGAATAATCGTCCTCATACTGTTTTATTCCAAATATCTCACCACGCAGCCGGACACGGCCAATGCCGACAACGGCACAACCGACATCAGCAAATGAAATGGCTTGTGCCTATATTGCCGTTAATGCTGTTTGCTGCCGTTTCGTGCAGTAAGACACCTGACTATGTAATCAATGAGGACGACATGGCATCACTCGTCGCCGACATCCATGAGGCAGACGCCATTGTAACCATTGAGCGTGAAAGCTATCGTACAGACTCTCAAAAGACGGCACTTCGCGACGCCGTATTTGCCCGGCACGGAATAACAGAAGAGCAATTCGACACATCACTCGTATGGTACGGACACAACCTCGACATATACTCGGAAGTCTATGAAGAAGCCATAAAAATACTTGAAAACCGGCAAAAAGACATTATTGCCGAAGCAAAAGAGGCCGGAGAAAAAATGACATTGTCGGGCGACAGCGTAAATATATGGCCGTCAAGCCAACACGCCATCTTCGACCGCAAACGCAACGGCAACGACATCCAACTTTCTTTTTCCATAAATGCCGACGACAACAGCCATGCCGGCGACCGTTACGAATGGCGGTTCATAGTCTACAACGCCTCCTCCAACGGAAATGCCTTGATAGGAGTGGACTACGCCGACGGCTCTTCCGAATACCACACACAACAAATAAGACCTGACGAAACAGCAAAATTGATATTGCAGTCCGACTCCACGCTCAACGTCAGCAGAATCTACGGATACATGGTCTACGACATGGAAAAAGAAGACGCCGTGTTTGCCGACAGTATCATGCTCTACCGCTCACGGCTCAACAGAGAACGCTACAATTATCACAACTTCCAACGAAAAGTAAAACAATAAAGAAAAGCCTCTGATGCGTACACTCGCCAACTACACAATATTTGAAGGCAAAGTGTGGCTTCTCCATGTTTTCGAAACAGAAAACGGCAATATTGTCCACTACCCTTTCGAAAAAGAGCTTGAGGCAACACGCTATATAGAAGGCATAGCCATAGTATGCCGGGCAAACGGCAAAAACGACGACATAATAAAAAACACACCGCCAATGCCCGGCGAGAAGTGGAAACAATATGCTGAAAGAATGGCAGGTCTTTTATCCGAGCACGGCACACGTCCGCCCTACTCTGTATATGCCGTTGAATTTCCTCTGCTACGCCCTGTAAAACTCAAATAGAAGACACAACAGATAGATTTTGTCACAATTAAGAACCTCCTTTCTTCCATAAAAGCACTATCTTTG
Organism: uncultured Muribaculaceae bacterium; assembly: GCA_944321725.1. GTDB lineage: Bacteria > Bacteroidota > Bacteroidia > Bacteroidales > Muribaculaceae > Limisoma. The sequence continues at coordinate 74,711 of CALUMI010000006.1, read as the reverse complement.
CACTACGAAGAGTATGCAAACATTGCTGACCATAATACACGGCCTCGCAATAGGCATTTTAGTGTCGGCTCCGATGGGGCCGATAGGAATGCTTTGCATCCAGCGCACACTTAACAAAGGCCGGCTGTCCGGATTGTTTACGGGGATAGGAGCCGCGCTGTCCGACTTTATCTACGCCCTGCTTGCCGGACTCGGGATGTCGATAATCATAGATTTCGTGGAAGACAACGAGGCGCAACTGCAACTGATAGGCAGCATCGTGCTCTTGGGATTCGGAATATACATAGCCCGCAAAAATCCCGCAAAAGCGTTAAGGGCAAGAAGAAAAGGCAAACAGAAGATGAGCCACATGCAGGACATGGCCACAGGCTTTCTGTTCACATTCTCCAACCCACTCATAATCTTCCTTATCATCGGACTATACGCACGTTTCAACTTTCCCGCCGCAGAGTTCACATGGATAGACTATCTTATCGGTTTTCTATCTATAATAATAGGAGCTTTGGCTTGGTGGTTCACAATAACTTATTTTGTAAACAAAGTTAGAGGCCACTTCAACGTAAGAAGCATGTGGCTCATCAACATAATCATAGGCAGCCTTATATGCCTGATGTCGGTAATAGGATTCATAATGTCGCTGATTGATTTATTATGAAAACAAAACGAATCAACATTCCGCTCATCGAGTCTCTCGATGAGATGGACATTGCAACAGTGGGTGAAACACTTGAGGCAGAAGCCCCGAAATTTGGAATTAATTGCGTGAATTGGAAAGCAGAATTTCCATATCATCCGATAACCGCATTCTCGGCGGCCCACAGCCGCAACTATATCTACATCGACTTTTTCACCCGATGCAACTATCTGCGTGCCGTAAACTACAAAAACAACACCCCCGTAAGTCAGGACAGTTGCGTGGAGTTTTTCTTGCAGACACCCGGCAGCGACGAATATTGGAACTTTGAATTCAACTGCATCGGCACAGTCAACGCGTCGCACCGCAAAGAGCGCAACAATCCGCGCCGGCTGACCGACGAGGAAATTTCCCAAATCAAACGCTATGCCTCTTGCGGCAACAACCCGTTTCAAGAATTGGAGGGACTGTTCTACTGGTCGCTAACGATAGGAATACCGTTCAATCTTCTCGGCATCGACAATCCCGTTTTTCCTATGGAAATAAGCGGCAATTTCTACAAATGCGCATCGGCGACAAGTATGCCCCACTATCTGAGTTGGGCACCAATAAAAACCGACAAACCGGACTTCCACCGCCCGGAATTTTTCGGAAAAATCGTGTTGGAATAAAACCACCGACACGGCATCACGCCATATATATATCCGGAATTAGCTTACACCAATAAAGAAGCCTGTGATTTGCAGCAATCACAGGCTTCTCGTTATTTTTATATTTCTTGGTATCAGCGAACAGCCACCTTATAAGATTTGCCATTAACACGAACAATGTATAAACCGCCGGCCAATTCAATCTGAGCCTCATTGTCTATAGTTTGCGCTTTTACAAGACGGCCATCAACAGAATAAACTTCTGCAACACCGCTAAATCCGTCAACTTTGACAGCACCGTCCACACCATATACGCTGACAGCGTCACCGGTCAAATCTGCCACACCGGCATTTTTAGTCCCTGTAAAGGAAACATATATAGGCCAAGGATTATCCATAGTTGGGTTCTCCGGAAGATATCCCATATACCATATAACGTCGATGGCAAGTGCCAATTCATTCAGGAACATGTCAGTGGAACCGGTAATATCCACTCCGGCATAAATCGGTTGGTCTTGTTCTTCGGCAAGCGCAATGAGCTCGACAGAGCCGGCAACATCAACTATACCGTCGCCATTATCGTCCGTAAACGTGACATTAGGCACAACTATATCGCCCAGTGGTATCGGATCTCCGCCCGGAGTCAACGCAAGATTGAAATCAGCAAGCACCAGCTCATAGACATTGCTCGCATCCTGCTCTTCAAGAGTTATTGTCACAGGCATGTCTTTAGCCAATTCCATAACTGATCCTTCAGATATTTGCATACTGATATCAACAGTACCGTCATAAGAAGTAATGTCGCCTTTGGCTTTCATCGGGCCTTGCGCGGACACCGCAAACACAGTGGCCACAGACAACAATAAAGTGTAAAATTTCTTCATACTCAATTTATTTTAATAATTATACTATTCCAAATTTACGGGCAAAGATACAGCAAGATATAATAATATTCAGCTTACTTAACAATCTTTATAATTCTATACAGACATAAAAAAGCGGCTATCACCGACACTCCGGCAGCAAACCAATAATAACCGGCATCGATAAGCGTGACTATAGCCGTAAGAGCGACAAAAGCCGAAACGGTTATCGCAGTGGCCGCGACCGACACCGTAAAACGGTATTTCCGGAAATAAACAATCCCGACTATTATGCAATAGAGGAAATACCACACTATGTTTGAAACGCCAAGCCCTGTAAGTCCCCAATAATGGTAAAAAACAAGGTTCAAAACAAAGCCGAACACCACGCTTGCCGTTTCCATTGCCAAATATGTCCGTCCATCGCCTTTGGCAAGAACCACAAAAGCCATGCACCATGAATAAGCCCGGAAAAAAGTACCTATGATAGCCCAAGAAATGTAATGGGAAATGACCTTAAACTCTTCCGAATAAAGAATCGAAATCAATAAATCGCGTGCCAACACAAACACAGCGACAATAGGCACAAGCACTAAAACCGAAATGTTGATTTCCTGCGACACAAACACGCGCATACGCAGACGGCTCTCGTGAATGCGAGCCAACCGCGGATAGTATTCCATTCCTATTGCAGTAAATATAAGCCCGACATATTTATTGACCAAAGTATAACCGGCCTGATAAAATCCCACCTCCTCCGTACCGGAAACACGGTTAAGATAAACCGAGAATGCATATGAAAACAATGTTGTGATAAATCCGCTCAGCGTCAGAAACACCCCTAATTTCACAAATCCCTTACCATCCGAAAAAGCCTCTTTTGCCGACAAATCGACATGAGTATAATCCTTATGCCGGAAAATCCATGTAAACAGCAGCAACATGGCATGATACACGACAATCGAAGTAACTATGCTGTCGATTCCCCAAAAATAAAACAGAGGGATGGAAACGACCAATCCGGCAGCCACGCCCCACACAGAGGCATGGGCAAGACGGCGCAATGACGACAACCCCTGCAGTATGGTCTGCTCTCCGTTTGTCAGGCCGTAGAACATCAGCACACACGAGAGAAGCACAAAATCCCATGTGCGCGAATAGTCGCCGAAAGTGAAATTGCTGAGCAACGGCGCAATGGCAATCATCACGGCAGCGCCGAAAATACTGATAAACCACGACCATTTTTTTATTACCGCTATCACCCGGCCAATCCGCAAGGAATTCCGCGACTCCACAGCGACAGCCACATCGCGCACGGCACTGTTGCGTATTCCAAACGACGTAATGGAATTGACCATCTCGGCGGCGTTGTTGAACAGTGAGAACAATCCTATCCCGGCCGGACCTATCCAGACAGCTACAAGTTTGGTACGGACAATGGCGCACAGGATATTGGCGATTTGCACACCGCCAAACAGCCCCATTGACTTAACAATGGTACGCGATATGTTAGTAGCTCCACTTGCCACGCTCCAACTCAAATATCCATTTCATAAATGCTATAAGCCACACCGCGCGCCCCCAACCCTGTTTTGGTTTCAATAAGACGCGAATTAAGGTACAGCCCATCGTTCTCATTCGATGTCCCGAAATCGAAATATTTCTTATTCCTGCAATTTTCTGTTATCAGCCAATAAAACAAGTAATTCATCGCGCCGATACTAAATCCCGTTTCGTTAGCCGAAGAATATTGCGCATGCACCCAATCGCCAGCCTCATACATCACAGCTCCGGCAACCATTTCTCCACTTAAAGAAGCCGAATAAAGCCTTATATTTTCAGGAAACCGCGAATGCAACAATTCAATTTCCGCCAACGAGTGAACCGGTTTTGCGCCATAACGATTATCCAAATTTGCCGTTATTATTTTCCAGAAAGAAGCAAAATCTTCCGACCGTTCTACCACGACACCGCTATTCAAGGCTTTGGCCACATTTCTTTTTGTTCGCCTGTCAAACGGGATTTCCTTGTCAAAAACAACCGTAGACGACATATTCGTGACCGCTATGCGGGCATTGTGACGGAACAGGGCATACAAATCCTCTTCCGCCGGATATTTATGATAGATATGCGGAACAGCCTTATAAACAAGTCTCTTTATCCCATTGTCACGCAAGAACGCCGACATGGCATCAAACACGTCAAGCATCGTGTTGGCATTAAAATGCCTCAACGGCATAAGCCAACCGCCGAAAGTCAGCCCCTGATGCGAATAGAGGGTATCCCCCGCGATATTTGCCGGCAGCAACGCCAACAATCTCCCGCCGTCGTATACCATAAGCGAGAAATCGGCAAACCTGTCGGAATGATAATCCATATAATCACGATAATGCAAAAAAGTGGCATTCTTCGACAATGCCACAAAATTGTCCCATAAAGGCTTGTCAACCGCAGTATATCTTCTTATTGTCAGCATACGGATTTATTTCTTTCTCAACCATTGCTCAGGATTAAGTTTCTCCCGCTCCTTGCGTATCTCAAAGTGCAATAAGGCGCGATTCTCATCATCGATGTCGGTAAAGACCTTGCCAAGCGTCTGCCCCATTTCCACCGTATCACCCGTCTTTACACTTATATCCGCCAATCCGGCATAGATTGTGAGATAATTTCCATGACGCAGCATGATAATATTATTGTAACCCGGCTGACGGAATATCGCCGACACTTTCCCTGAGAATACAGCACGCGCCTCCGCCCCCTGAAGAGCCTCAATGTCGACACCCGGATTGTCGGTTTCGACATATTGCAATTCAGGATGCTTTTGCCGTCCGAACCCTCGCACTATGCGGCATTCTCCGGTAACGGGATAAGGCAGTTTTCCTTTATTGCTTGCAAAACTGCCCGACAATTTGAACTCCTCATTGTCCATTGTGTAACGCTCCTTTTTCTTTTCTTCCTCGCGTTTGCGGGCCTCTTCCCTCTCTTTGGCTATTTTTTCCTCCTGCTCACGAAGCTCCTTCTGACGCTTCTCTATCTCCTTCTGACGCTTTTTCAGTTCCTTTTTACGCTCTTTCTCGGCCTGTTTTTCCTCTTCTTTGCGCAATTTTTCCAATTCTTTTTCCTGCTGTTCTTTTTCCTTGCGTATGCGTTCTTCCTCTGCTTTGCGCGCTTCCTCTGCCTTACGCGCCTTCTCGGCTTCCTCAGCCTTGCGTCTTTCGGCCTCCTCACGGGCACGCTCCGCGGCAATACGCTCCTGCTCGGCAATCAAACGCTCCAACTGTTCGTCCAAAGCGCGAGCCTCAGCCTCTTTCTCGCGCAGCACCTGCTGCAATTCCGCACCTTCCGCCTTTAAAGAGGCAACTACCCGCGACTGCTCTACACGCTTCTTCTCAAGGCTCAATTTTGTCGCGTTAATGGTATTTATGGCTTTGTTTTTTTCGTCCTGCAACGCCACCAACTGTTTTTTCTCCTCTTCCAGACGGGCTATAACCTTCCTGATTTCCTCCGTCTGATGCTCACGCCAACGTGAAAACTCCTTCAAATAGCGCATACGCCTGTATGCCTGATGAAAAGATTCCGATGAAAAAAGAAACATAAGGCTGTTGCTTGACGTGCGATGACTGCGCATTTTCTTTACAGCCGAAAGATAATTGTCCCTCAATCTCGCCAATAACGAATCATTACGGGAAATCTCCCTGTTGACGACACTTATCTTCATATTAATTCCGGCTATTTGTTTGTTGAGCGCGGTGATTTCCTCCTGATAGCCCTTTATATCGGCGGCAATACGGTCGAGAGCACGCAACGAGCGCCGGGTGTTCGACTTGTTTTGGTCAAGTTTTTTCGACGTTTCGGAAATTTCTTTTTCCATCGTCTGCTTCTGCCTTTCTATCTCTTTCATAGAAGGAGTTTGCGCCAACGAAATCAAAAAAACGCCTATCAACAGACAGCATATAATCCTTTTCATCGCCTATAATCCTCTTATTGCTGTGTAATCATTCTCATTATATCCTTAAAGCCATAGCGCACAGCCCCCGAAGGAATAGAAACCGAGTCGGAATTTCCGGTATCCCATTTGACCGACTTATATTTCAACTCAAAAAATGCCGTGCCGCCCACCAAAGGAATATCAGCCGCAATCAACGTTGCCATGCGATAAATGCCCGAAAACTCGTATCCGCTGAAATTTATGGAATAGGCTGAGCCTTTACCGGAATCGTCAACCACTATATTAAAACGCTTTATATTATTTTCATTCATGTCAAAGCTATACGCAAAATTCTCTGTCTGCCTTTTTGGAGAAATTACCCAATCTCCATTATCTCCGGCAGCCGACTCCATTTCTTCGGAGTTATACTCGTCAAGAGCCCCATAGCCGACAGCAAAAGGATACGACAACAACAAACTCTGCAAAGAAGCCATATCGAGATATTTGCCAAAGACCGCGCTTACAGGCTCTTGCAGATAGGCTTTATGGTATTTGTCGACAACCGTCACCGTATCGCCCTCAAAATAAATCTTTCCCATTTCTATCCCCAAAATCGGACGTATCGAGATAGAAACCGACTTATCTTTTATCATTCTCACCACAACCGTGCTTTTAAGGCTGCTGCCCATTCCGATGACCATACTTCCTGAGATAGTCACATCGCTCCATTCCGGATAACTGTCCACGACAGAAGCCATATTATAATCCCCAAAGTCGGAATCTCCGCTGTCTGCCTCTTCGGTATACTCATAATTCTCGGCCACATAGCCCGACTTGTGGGTGCCGCACCCCGCAAGGCCGGCCAACACAGACACAAAAAGCAATGTTTTCAAATACAAACCGCTATTCATAGAAATATGTCTTATTCTTCACTTTGCGCTTCAGCAGTTCTGAGTCGGGATTAAGCTCCAACGCCTTCTTCCATTCCCGCAAAGCTCCTTCAGGGTCACCATTCATAAATAGAATATCGCCATAGTGCTCAAACATCTCAGCAGAAGGCTCCTCATCGCCATTTTCCGACATCGCACGCTCAATGTACTCCAAAGCCTGCTTATAGTCGCGTTTCAAGAAGCAAATCCAAGCATAAGTGTCGAGAAAAGAAACATTCTCAGGATCCGCGTCAACAGCTGTCCTCGACATTCTCTCGGCCTTTTCCAAATCGCCTCCCGATATACACAACGAATAGGCATAATTATTAAGAGCCAAATAATTGTTGGGCGACAATTCTATGGCTTTCTCATAATATGAGAACGATTTTTCCGTTTCCCCCAACTTGTTGTACACTTCTGCCATTCCGGAATAAATATCCGACTCGTTGACAGTGTGGAATGAGGCATTTTTATCCAACAGCTGTTGGTAAACCTCAAGGCTTTTCTTATAATCCTCCTTGTTATAATAAGCAACAGCCATTATCTGATAAACCGAAAGCTCATCCGGATTGTATGTCAACGCTTTCTCTCCGGCATCTATAGCTTTTTGCGGCTCATCGACATAGATATACAGCCACATCAGACGCTCCCAGCTTTTCACATCGGTAGGATTGATGTCCAAAGCATACGACAACTGCTCTGCCGCATTCACATAATCGTGCTTGAATGTCAGATAATCACAATAAAGCTTCAATATTCCGCTTTCATGCGGATGCTGCTCGATTACGATTTTAAACATATTGTCTACACGCGCGGATGAGTCATTCTCCTCTATACATTGGCGTATATAATTTGTAAGGATTCTGATTTTCACATCCACATCGAGATTCTTATTAACCGCCGCCGCTGTTATCTCACGCTCATAATTCAGCGAATCGCCCTCATTGATATACACATTGGCTTTCGAAAGATACACATACCCGTTATCGGGCTCTATCTTTTGGGCTTTATCATAATATACCATGGCGCTGTCGGTGTCGGAAAGCTGCATGAATACATCGCCCATGAGCATGTTGTATGAAAAATTATTGGGAGCCTCTTTGAGCAACGACCTGCCTTCAGAGAGCACTGCCGCCGTGTCGTTGAGCGCAAGCATATAACTTATTTTACGCACTGATATTGCGCTCGACCGCCCTTCGGAGCGTTCTAAAGAATCGTATGCGGCTATGGCTTTTTTAAAATCGCCTTTTCCGGCATAACCGTCGGCAAGCAAAGGATATAATTGAATCTTTCCCCTGTCAAGGCTTATCAATTTTTCCCACACGGCTATTGCCTCATCCTTATTGCCGGTCTGGTTGCAGACCAAGGCATAGAGGTAGTTCTCATAGAAATCATCAGGATGCTTCTCAAAGTGTTTCCTCATCAGCCGCAACCCCTCTCTTACCTTCGACACCGGCTGGTCTTCAAACATCAGCAAGGCATAACCGTAATAATATGCTATGATAGAATTATCAGGATCGAGGCGGTATGCGCGCTCTATCAAATCGAAAAATGAGGCATTGTCGCCCTCCACTCTTTTCACCAATGCCTCCATATACAGCACTTCCGCCTTTCTCTCGTTGGCAAAAACATCAGCATGCCTCTTGCCGGAATAAGCCGGAAATGCCATTGCCATGAGAAGCAAAGGCATACACAAAACTCCAAACAATCTTAATCTCATCACAACCAACAGAATTATTTCATTCCCGTATGTCCGAATCCTCCGGAGCTGCGTTCGCTTTCAGCAAGTTTGTCGGTAAGTTCCCACTCAACGACAGAATGACGAGCGACAACCATTTGGCAGATTCTCTCACCGTGCTCGACAACAAACGGCTCTGATGACAAATTGACCAATATCACACATATTTCGCCACGGTAATCGGCATCGATTGTACCCGGAGAATTAAGCACCGTAATACCCTTTTTCAACGCCAGCCCGCTGCGGGGACGTATTTGGCACTCATAGCCTTCGGGCAACTCCATAAACAATCCTGTCGGAATCAAGCGGCGTTCTAAAGGCTTCAACGTGACCGGCTCGCTCAAATTTGCTCTCAAGTCCATGCCGGCCGACAGCAGAGTGCCGTAACGCGGCAAATCGTTGTCAGAATGATTGATTATTTTGACTTTTACTCTATCCATCTTGTCATAATTCAAATATTTTGCGAAAATAGCAAATTAAGAGTAATTAGAACGCCTTTTTAATGTTATTTATATTGATATAAATAACGTTTTATGGAGCGTTTTGGTGTCTTCTCAAACTCTTCCGTATAAATTTTCACGCCTGCCACTTGCGAATACGACGGCAATTCCTGATTAAGATTTGCTATGTTGTCATTCATAATTCTCTCGATATCATCAGCGGCCAACGACTGTTGGCGGGCAAGCTCGAAATCCGGATAAATCAAAGCCATAAGCCTGCCATCGTTAGAAACAACAATAGACTCGCACACGTATGGCATGTTGTTGAGCTTCTGCTCTATCTCCTCAGGATAGATATTCTGTCCGGACGGACCGAGTATCATATTCTTATTACGCCCGCGTATATAGATAAACCCATCCTCGTCCATGCAGCACAAATCGCCCGTATATAGCCACTCGCCGCGTAAAGCCTCACTTGTCGCGGCATCGTTTTTATAATAGCCAAGCATCACGTTGTCGCCCCTCACTTTCAGTTCTCCCGCAATATTAGCGGCATCAGGCGACTCAACGACAGCCTCCATGCGGTCAACGACTTTTCCGCACGACCCCATACGGTTCTCCTCATGCCCGGCATACGAAATCAAAGGGGCGCATTCCGTCATGCCGTAGCCCACTGTATAAGGAAACTCTATACGGCGCAGGAATTTCTCGACATCCTTGTTCAACGCGGCACCGCCAATTATAATCTCATACAGATTTCCTCCAAACGTTTCATTCAGCCGCGCCTTGATTTTTCCAAGCAAATGGTCATTTACGAAAGGCACTGTCATCAGCATCCGCATATAGGGCTTCTCCAAAAGAGGAAACACTTTGGTCTTGATTATTTTCTCAAGAATCAAAGGCACCGTAACAATCAGACGGGGCTTAACTTTCGCAAACGCGTCCATTATTATTTTCGGAGAAGGCACACGTGTAAGAAAATAGACATGGCAACCTTTAGAGAACGGGTGCATCATTTCAACCACAAGCCCTAACATGTGGGCAAGAGGAAGCATACAAATCAATCCGTCGCCCGGCCCTAAAAAAGTGAGCTTCTCAAGAGCGAAATTTATGTTTGACTCTATGGCACGATACGGAATCATCACGCCTTTGGAGAATCCGGTAGAACCCGATGTATAGCTAAGCACAGCCAATGAGTTTCTGTCAAATTCCCCATAAATCACATCATCCTGCGTAAACCGCTCTGGATAGCGGTTGCCAAACAAAGCGTTAAGCGTTTTTCTCGCTTCGGTTATCTCGTCTTTGCGCGACAACAGCAAACTGAAATCGGCGATATTGAACACGCCCTCAATAAACGGCATACTGTCGGCATCAAGATTTTCCCAAACAGCAACGTCGGCAAAAAGCAATTTCGATTCCGAGTGGTTTATGATATGCAGCATGTTGTCAGGCTTAAACTCATGCAAAATAGGCACGGCTACAGCCCCATAAGTCAAAACCGCAAGGAAAGCCACCGACCATTGCGTGCCGTTTTTACCGCAAATAGCCACTTTATCGCCTCTGCCCACTCCTGCTTTCTCAAACAACAGATGCAATTTTGCTATTTTCCGCGCCACATCTCTATATTGCAATGATATCCCGTTGAAATCAGTCATTGCAAGCTCTTCCCAATTCTTACGGATAGAGCTCTCTATAATCTTATTTATATGCAATCCCATGGTTTTAAATTTTTATAAAATTCCACCTTAAATATATAACACACGGCAGCATACCGTTTGTTCACACTCACAAACGATTAACTGCCATTCTCAACTCCGTGAGCCTTTCAAGCAAGCCTTTGATATCCGAGAGAGGGAGCATATTGGCTCCATCCGATTTAGCCTCAGAAGGATTGGGGTGGGTTTCCATGAACAGGCCGTCGGCTCCGGCAGCAATACCGCAACGCGCCATCGTTTCAATCAGGTGTGGCAAGCCGCCTGTAACTCCCTCCGTCCGGTTGGGCTGCTGAAGCGAATGAGTCACATCGAGCACCACCGGCGCATATTGCCTCATCACAGGAAAACCGCGAAAATCAACTATCAGGTCCTGATATCCGAAAGTGGTTCCGCGCTCCGTGACAGCTACATCGTTGTTGCCGGCATCCCTCACTTTCTGCACGGCGAACCTCATGGACTCAGGAGAAAGGAACTGCCCTTTTTTTATATTAACCATCTTTCCGGTCTTTGCCGCCGCAACAAGCAAATCTGTCTGACGGCACAGAAAAGCCGGTATTTGAAGCACATCCACATACTCAGCCGCCATGGCCGCCTCGTCGGGAGTGTGTATGTCAGTAACGACAGGAATATCGAAAGTATCCCTCACCTTTCTTAAAATCTCCAAAGCTTTTATGTCGCCTATCCCCGTGAAAGAGTCCACACGAGAACGGTTGGCCTTGCGGTAGCTGCCCTTGAACACATACGGAATATCCAAAGCCCTCGCTATCTCAGATATATGCCCGGCAATATCGATTGCCATGTTTTCGCCTTCTATGACACAAGGACCGGCAAGCAGAAAAAAATTGCCGGATTTTGATGATTGCAATTTTTCTATCATATCATAATTGATTTATCGTATGTATGGCGGCACAGGCAAAAACTCCCGCCGTTTCCGTGCGCAAGCGGCTCTCACCCAAACTTACGGGCATGAAACCGGAGTCTACGGCCATGCGTATCTCATCCTTGCTGAAATCCCCTTCCGGGCCAATCAGAACAAGCACATTACCGCCTTTTGTATATTCTTTGACAAAACTTCGCCGCTCAAACTCCCGGTCGCAATATGCGATGAAACGCTGACCCGGATATTGCGCCCTCAACACATTTTCCACCGGTGTAAGCTCGTCGACAACCGGCAACCGCGTTTTCAGCGACTGCTTCATCGCAGAAACAGCTATTTTATGCAAACGCTCCGTTTTCAGTACTTTACGCTCGGAATATCTGCACGACACAGGGATGATACGGTCAACACCCATTTCAACCACCTTTTCCACCATCCATTCCAAACGGTCGATATTTTTTGTCGGAGCAATAGCTATTGAAATGTCGCAGCCCCAATGTGCAGGCAGCGATTGTCTGTCTTCTATGTCTACAAGGCAATGCCTTAAATCAGCATTAACCAATCTGCAAACAAACAAATTGCCTTTGCCGTCGACCACCTCCAACAGCTCGCCCTCCGACAACCGCAGCACACGGACACAATGCCGCGCCTCGTCCTCAGGCAGCAGATTGTCAGATTCTATATCAGGAGCATAAAACCGGTGCATCGCTATCGCTTTACAGGGTTTTGATTATGGTTGTTTTTAAACACAATGGCAAACAAGACAGCCACAACCAAAGCGTATGCGGAAAATATCAGCCAGGAGGTCTGCCACCCTTCGGTTTGCGGCACCGACGCGTTGAAATCCACAAACCGGTTAATGACGGCCTGCGCACTGAGTGTACCGACAGTGGCGCCAATGCCGTTAGTCATAAGCACAAACAGTCCCTGTGCGCTTGAGCGCACGCTTTGGTCTGTTTCTTTATCAACGAACAATGAGCCTGAAACATTGAAAAAATCGAATGCCACGCCATAAACTATCATCGACAGGACAAACATCCACACTCCGTCGCCCGGGTCGCCCAATCCGAACAATCCGAAACGAAGCACCCACGCTATCATGGCGATAAGCATTACCCTCTTTATTCCAAACCGGCTTAAGACAAAAGGTATCAACAAAATGCACAATGCCTCCGAAATTTGCGACAGCGAAATCAGGATGTTGGCATGTTGCACACCAAATGTGTCGGCATATTCCGGCAATGACTCAAAACTCGTTATATAAGGATTTGCAAAACCGTTGGTTATTTGCAGCGACACGCCAAGCAATACCGAAAATATAAAAAATATGGCCATACGCTTTTGCTTGAACAATAAAAAGGCTTTCAAGCCCAAAGCCTCAGCCAACGATTTGGAGCTGCCATCTTTGGCTACAGGACAGGCCGGCAATGTCAAGGCATATATGCCGAGCAATAACCCCACAACGCCCGACGCAAAAAATTGTCCGTGATTATCTTGCAATCCCAACAAATCCACAACCCACATCATGCAGATAAATCCAACAGTGCCGAGTGTGCGTATCGGAGGAAAAGCCTTTACGGTGTCAAGCCCTACTTTCTCAAGCGACGTGTAGGCCACCGAGTTCGACAATGCCAAAGTAGGCATATAGAATGCCACACTCAGCGAATACAGCGCAAACAGGCAAGAAAAATCGGCCGCGCTGCCCTCAACCATTCCGTAATATCCCGCGCTTATCATAAACAAGGCCGCCACTACATGGCTGAGGCTCAACAGCTTCTGCGCTGGTATCCAACGGTCGGCTATTATACCGAGCACCGCCGGCATAAACAAAGAAACCACTCCCTGCATGGCATAAAAAATTCCTATATGCTCTCCCATGCCAATCTTTCCAAGATAAGTTCCCATTGAGGTCAAGTACGCGCCCCACACTGCAAATTGCAGGAAATTCATCACTGCCAATCTTATACGGATATGTCCCATAATGTTTTCTGTTTTTTATTATGATATTCGGATTTTATATAATTCTCTTTATTTTTCGGCACTCTGCGCTTTTTTCTCGTCGATTACTTTCTTTATCTCGGCAGCACGCTCATACTCCTCTTTGACGATACTTGATTTCAGCATTTTCTCAAGTTCCGGAATCGCAAAGCGTGTCAGCGGGACGGTTTCCAACCCTTCGGCTGCCGGTGTTTCCTCGTCAAGCACCGTGTCGTCACCGGAAACAGCAAATCCCGTATTCTTCAAAATGTCCTTTGTAGTGTAAATAGGAGATTTTGTTCTCAAGGCGATTGCAATGGCATCGGATGTACGGGCATCTATCTTGACCTCCCTATCACCATCGGCAAACGTCAGTTCCGAATAAAACACGCCACGCTGAAATTTGTAGATAAACACCTCTTTCAGCATAATGCCGAAAGCGTGCGTCATTGTGTGAAACACATCATGAACCAACGGACGAGGCAGCTGCACATTCTCCAATTTTGCGGCAATGGATTGTGCCTCCGCCGCGCCAATGACCACAGGAATGCGGAAACGTCCGCCCTCTTCCGCGAGTATCAAAGCGTATGCGCCTGATTGTATCTGATTGTATGTAACCCCCAGAACTCTGAGTTTCACTTTATTATCTTCCATAGTTCTATGTCTTGATTTTCTGACCTGTTATTATTCCGCTGCCATAGCAAAGATGCCCTGAGGCGTCATAAATCACGGCAAATTGTCCCGGAGCAATGCCCTGCACCTTTTTTTCGGACTCTATCACATATTCCGAGCCGTCAAGACGCACTAATTTGGCCTTGATAAATTCCGGCGTATGACGGTTCTTGAACATTATGTCAACAGGTGTCGCAGTCCCATTCCACGGGTCGCCGGAGATGAAATGCATCTCATCGACATGGATTGTCCTCCCATATTGCTTTTCCGTGTCGTAACCGTTGCTAACATATATTGTATTATCCGCCACATTTTTCTTTACCACATACCATGGTCCTCCACTCAGGCCAAGTCCTTTCCGCTGCCCTATGGTATGAAACCAATATCCTTTATGCTCACCAATCTTCCTGCCCGTTTCAATCTCAATTATATTTCCCTTTTTCTCACCGAGATGCCTGCGGATGAAATCATTATAATTAATTTTGCCCAAAAAGCATATCCCCTGGCTGTCTTTTCTGTAGGCATTGGGCAACTTCGACTCCACTGCAATGCGGCGCACTTCGCTCTTTGGCAATGAGCCAATGGGAAACATCAGATGAGATAGCTGTCCGTAGCTGATTTGAGCGAGAAAATCAGTCTGGTCCTTAACTCTGTCGACAGCCGTGGCAAGATAATATTTACCATCCACAACGTCAGTCGTGGCATAATGTCCGGTCGCCGTCTTGTCGAAATCCTTTCCCCAACGGCTTTCAAAATAACCGAATTTTATCATCTTGTTGCACATCATGTCAGGATTGGGGGTCAACCCCGCTTTCACCGTGCGCAAAGCATATTCCATCACATTGTCCCAATATTCCTGATGCAACGATACCACCTCAAGCGGCAGGCCGTACTTATGGGCAATAGCCGTACACATCTCTATATCCTCCTCTGCCGAGCAATCGCCCTCATCGGTATCCATTCCGATACGGATATAGAACAAAGTCAAATCATGACCTTCCTCCTTCAACTTGTGCACTACCACGGCACTGTCTACTCCTCCGGAAATCAATACAGCTATTTTCATTATATATTCCTAAGCTCGTTCAAATTATTTTTATTGGCAAAATACAACGACAAAAGATAGTCAACCGATATTTTGCCCGGTCCGGCCAATATGATGAAAAAGAACATGCCAACAAACATTATCGGCACATATCCCAACTGCATACTCGTGAATACGCCCGACTGTGTTGCCTGCTGCGCCGACAAATCGATAATATTTCCGGCAAGCAAATAATATTCAGCCACAATCATGGAAATCATCGGAGGCACTGCCGCTATACGGGTGACAAATCCGAAAATGACAAGCGTTGAAAACAGCAGCTCAATGACAATCATCGCTATCAAAGTCAATTCCGACCCCATGCCGAGTATGCTCGGAAACACTTCCGAGAAAAAATCATAATTGGCCATTTGGCGTATTCCAAATTGCATAAACAATATTCCGGCAAACATTCTCATAAAGAATCTTGCCAAATTGCCATAAGAGCGGTATGCGCCTATGATAAAGAATTTCCTAATCTTTCTGTTCATCATTCGCAAAATTTATGTCACACACCCAACGAGTTGCCCAACTGCGCCATCAGAGAAAGTATCTGCTCCACATCCGGACTTTTCGCTATAATCGTCTTGTCGGCGCCAAGCAAATACACGCAAGGCCGCAAACGCAAGTCATACGTGCGCTCCATGTCGGGAATCGTCGCCACATGCCACAAATCCGCGTCGCCGTCATTTTTTCCGGCGGAAGAATATACCGAAACAACATTGACCACCCCGTTCTTAATCAGATTGTTGGTGGCAATATCCGTGCTTAAACGCAACTTATAGATAGATGTGTCGAAATCTCCGGCTATATTGAATATCAAGATTGTATATTGCGACTTCAAGGAGTGCAACGTGCCGGCGGAAGTGCCGCCTTTCTGCAAGCCGAAATCGCCAATCACTTTGTCAAGCCGGGAATTATTTATCTTCAAAGCTCTCTCCTCCAACATGCTTTTAACGTTCTTATCCACTTTTTTGTTGTCAATCAGATGCCGCGCGAAAATCACATAAACGTCATCGCTGCAAAATTGCGACATAGGATTATATATTTCCGTGTCAACAAATCCCAAGACAGTCTTGAGATTATCCTCATTCTTGGCAACTTTGTCAACAAACTTTTTCACGGCTTTGTCAACCTCATCTACATCGGCAAGCGGAAAAAAAGAAAGGAAGTCGGTAAAAGTTTCTCTGAACGACTCCACATCCGTAATCGCTTCTTTATCAAGGCTGCATTCGTCCCATAAATGAGTTATCATAAAATTGGAGCGCAAATTCACCTTTGTCAACTGATCCGGAACCTGCGGATACTCAAAAAGAGGCTCTGCCGCGCCTGCCAAAAAAGGCATCGCCAAAGCCACAGAAAAAACAATGTTTATAAAAAACCGTCCCATAAAAATAATTTTAAAGCGATAAGCAGCAACCGCCGCAAATAATGCAACTCCGCAAGCAAAATCCCCAAGCCAACTTGGACATTATACCGAAATGCAGCTTATCATGCACAAAGATAATGCAAATCGAGTGCAATGCAAAGAGCTTGCTTAATTTGCTTTGCCGAGATGCAGCTTATCTTATTCAAAGATACAATAAAAAAACAACAAAAAATAGCAGACAAAGAATTGCCTGTTTCACAAATAAATCATAACTTTGCACCGCAAATTTATTAACTAACTAATTAACTCATTTAGAATGTATTTGAATTCTGAAGACAAAAAAGCGATCTTCGAGAAATACGGTAAGTCGAATACTGATACCGGGTCAGCTGAATCCCAGATAGCATTATTTTCTATCCGTATAGCTCATTTGACTGAACATTTGAAGTCAAATCACAAAGATCATAGTACAACCCGCGCACTTAAGAAACTTGTAGGTAAACGCCGCCGTCTGCTCGACTATCTGATCAGAACAGACATAGAGCGTTACCGCGCAATCATTGCAAAAGAAGAGCTCGGAATCAGAAAGTAATCTTAACAAAGATTGCATTTATGGTAAAAACAAGCAGGTTGGTTTTAATATGCCAACCTGCTTGTTTTTTTAAGAATAAAACATATCATAAACACAATCTAACGAATAAAACAGTACTATTTTGTATCGGTATTGCCGCCGTGCCCGGCAACGCCAACACAAACTCTAAAATAGTATTTTAGGGACACGACCGATTATGCTTTTTTAACAAAATGGGGGGGGTAATGCCCCCCTTTTGCGTATATTTGCAGAAAATAGAATGCGGCTCGGCAAAGCGATTCAGACAAATTTGAAACTCTGCGCCCATGCAGCCACACGGAAAACGAGAATTAAAATTCAAACCAACAATATTTATAACTTAAAACCAATTTTTCTTATGAAAGTCAAACTTTTAAACATCATGGCTATCGCGCTGACAGCCGGCGCAATCACATCCTGCGGCGGAGCAGGCTCATTCGGAAAACTCGCAATGGACTCTCCTGAGGCAGTTGAGAAAGTAAAAGAAATCACAACCAAGAATGTCGATCCGAACGAATGGAAAATAATCCAAATAGAATGGAGCGAGGGGGCAAGCGACTCGGAAAAGCTGGAAAACAACCTTAATTTGGGAAGTATTTTCGTGAAACTTGTAAAATCCAACGGGCAAGTGTTCAGTCAGGGATTTTTGGGACAACTCGGATGGAAACCCGCCGACATATCTCCCGACCATTGGTACCAGCAAGGACTCGACTATGAAAAAATAACACCAATCGACGCGAGCAAGCTCGATCCGGCGGCAATCACAAAACAATTGGAAGAGGCAAAGACAATGATTCCGGAAGAATATGAGTTCAAATCATTGGCAGTCTACAGAATTGAGGCAGGTGTCCCTACATCAAGCACAGGAAAAGGAGAATACAGCTCAGACTACCGCACGGAGTTCACTTTCAATGTAATTGAAAAAGGCAACGAAACAGTATCAAACGCCGGCACAACATCAATAATCTATTATGAAATAGATTTCGAGGTGGCACCCGACGGCAAAATAACGATGAAACTGCAATAACCGTCCACCGGCAAAACGCCACACAACATTTTACGCCATGCAGACCGTAAAGCCGAATGCATGGCGTAAATTTTAACCCGTATACAAAATAAAAAAAGGAAACCCTTTCAGGCTTCCTCGCAACTCTTTCGAGCCTCTTGTCGGATTCGAACCAACGACCCCGAGATTACAAATCACGTGCTCTGGCCAACTGAGCTAAAGAGGCATTAAAAGGGCAAGCGAACTATATCGCGCCGCTACAACCTGCTACCCTTGCTTCGGTCAAGACCTGGGGGAGTTCACAAGGAGCTGGCCGTATAGGACTTACCCGGCTGCAAAGGTACATACTTTTTCCGAACCGGCAAACATTTTTCGAATTTTTATCAACAAGTTTTTTATAGCAGGGCATAGGCATAGCCTATCCACATGCAATCTCTATGTAAGCAGAGCCTCAACGATGCCCTCTCATATAGTCAAAAAGATATCCCAACTGCTAAGGTATAATGACAAAAAAACGGCTGAGGGAATGCCTCAGCCGTTGGATATAATCTATTTCGCAATTTTTATTTCGTCGTGGTTGTAGCGGCCGCTGCAGAAGTATCAGATGCCGCGCCTGCAGTTGAAGCCGCCGGAGCGTCTTTCAAATTAAGTTTCGCTTTCACGAGAGGTGTCACGTTAACAGCGTCAGCCCCCTGATACACGATTGTCGGAATCGAATTGTCAAAAATAAAAGTAAAACCGTTCTCCGCGCCTACCGCCTGTATTGCTGTGCGTATCTTTTCCTGTATAGGAGCAAGCAGCACTTGCTGCTGACGCTGCAAATCCTGTCCGGCCACTTGTTGGAAATTCTGTATTTTTGTTTGCAGCTCCTGAAGTTCCTGCTCGCGGCGCTCCTTTATAGAGGCCGGTGTGTCTTGGGCAAGAGCCTGATATTCACCGAATTTTTTATTAAACTCATCCTGCAAAGCCTTAAATTCAGTGTCGTATTTCTTCCCCACTTCCTGCAAAGAGGCCTCAGCAGTAGCTTTTTCCGGCATAAGGTCGAAAATCTCAGTAGAATTTACGTATCCGAATTTCGATTGGGCAGACAAACACATCGGTACAACCAATGCTGCCGCTAATAATACTTTTTTTAACATCTTTGTTTATAGTTTTTTAATTTATTTTCTCTGTGTGCAAAGATAATATTAATCCTTTGAATATCCCAATTTAGACAGGACTTCATTGCTTATGTCGATTCTCGGAGAGGCAAAAACAATACCTGCCGACGATGCGCGGTCGAAAATCACCTGATATCCTTTCTCATCCGACACTTTTTTCACAGCCTCATATATGTCGTTCTGAATAGGCTCCATAAGCGACTGTCTTTTCTTGTACAACTCGCCTTGCGGCCCGAAATATTTAGCCTGAAGCTCTGCCGCCTCTTTTTCTTTGGCAACTATCTCCTCCTCTTTCTTGGTCTTTTGCTCATCTGTCAGAAACACCATGTCGCTCTGATAGTTTTTATAAAGCGTTTCAGCCTCTTTAGTCTTGGTTTCCACCTCTTTCTGCCAACGCAACGACACTTGATTGAGCTGCTCGTTTGCCATTTCGTATTGCGGAATATTCTTCAGGATATACTCCATGTCGACCAACGCGTATTTTTGCGCGTAAGCCCCGAATGAAAATAAAGCGGCAAACGCTGCCATTATAATAATTCTCTTCATAGTTAAAAATTTATTGTTCAGATATATGACACAAATTAATCCACATAGTTTATCCGCTAAAGCATAATTATCGCTTTTTTAGAATTCTTGACCAAGTATGAAATGGAAGTGGCTGCCGCCTTTTTGCCCGAACACCTCGTCGAAACCATAAGCCCAGTCGATACCCATCATACCGACCATAGGCAGATAAATACGCACTCCGGCACCGGCAGAACGCTTCAGATTGAAAGGTGAGAAATCCTTCATGTCGTTCCAAGCGTTACCGCCCTCCAAGAAAGCAAGCCCGTAGATAGTGGTTGTAGGCTGCAACATGAACGGGAAGTGCAGCTCCATGCAGAACCGTGTGTAAGCATACCCGTCTTTGGTCCACGGGGTAAACGCTCCGTTGTCATAACCGCGCAAAGCAATCGTTTCCTGCGCGTATCCGTAGCTTCCCGACATGCCGTCGCCACCGACATAAAAAGTTTCGAACGGAGATTTCAAATATTTGTTATAGCTCCCGAGCAAACCGATGTCGGCACGGGTCATAAGCACAAGCGTCCATTTTCCGTCAGGGTCGGTCAGCGGGGTGTAAGTACGGGCCTTGAATTTCAATTTCCAATATTCTATCCACCGGTACATCTCCTCTTTTGCCTGCTGAGTTCCGGCTTCCGACAACGCTTTCCAATTTTTGTTGGAGAACAGCGACACCGGAGGCGTAAGGCTCAAATCCAAAGAGAATTGGCTACCGCTACGTGTGTATATCGGGTTGTCGATACTGTTGCGGGCAAACGAAAGCCCGAGCACAAAGGCGTTAGACGTACCATTGTTCATGTAATACAAATATTCCCAATTCTTCAGATGATACCAATTATACGACAACTGAGCCTGGAACGTAAAATAGTTGTCCGGCCAATTAAGACGTTTTCCGAAACCTATTGCGATGCCTGCCATCTGCAAGTACTTGTTGCGGTCATAAGCATTCTCGATACTGTTCTGGTAATAGTCGCTGTAGTAGCTCGGATAGTATCCCGTACCCCAATAATTACCGAAATTATTGTACAGCATACCATTATAATAATTATCGTTATAGAAGCTGGAGTTCACACCGGTCTGACGCGAATAGTAGGCCGACACCGACAATGAGTTCGGGCGTTTTCCGCCAAACCACGGGTCGAGGAACGACAAGCTATATGCCTGATAATACTTGGCATTGGTTTGCGCGCTGATAGAGAACGTCTGCCCCTCGCCTTGCGGTATGATACCTTTATACGACTTCGGATTAAACAGATTCTTTATGGAGAAATTGGTGAATTTCAAAGCCACCTTACCGATTATACCCGTCTGTCCCCAACCGGCAGAAAGCTCCACTTGATCGCTGTTTTTCGATGTAAGATTAAATATCAGATCCACAGTACCGTTTTCGGTGTTAGGCTCCGGACGTATGTCCATCGATTCCGGGTCGAAATGGCCTGTCTGCGCAATTTCACGGGCTGAACGCTGCAAAGCGTCTTTTGAGAACAAATCGCCAGGACGCACACGCAATTCACGGCGTATGACTTTTTCATACAACCTGTCATTGCCGTTAATCACAATATTGTTAATACGCGCCTGCGGTCCCTCCATTATTCTCATCTCCAAAGCGATAGAATCGCCTTCTATCTTCGACTCGATAGGAATCAGCTGGAAGAACAGATAACCTTGGTTCATATACAAGTTGGCCACAGCGTCATCGTCCTCAAGCGTGCGCTTATTGAGAAGCGTCTGGTTATATACATCACCTTTCTTCATACCGAGTATGTTGTCGAGCATCGACGACGGATAGATGGTATTGCCCGCCCATGTGATGTCGGATATGAAGTATTGTCTACCCTCCTCAAGCTCAATAAACACATCGACGTATTTGTCGTTATAGCGTGCCACACTGTCTTTCAATATCTTGGCGTCACGATAACCCAATTCGTTATATTTCTTGATAATCAAGTCAAGGTCATTCTCAAAATCTTTGTCAACAAACTTCTTTTGCCTGAACAAATTGACAAGCCTCTTCTTTTCATTGGTTTTCTTCATCACACGCTGCAACTTTTTGTCGGAAAGCACACTGTTGCCGGTGATATAGATTTTATGGACTTTTATTTTTTCATTCTTGTCGATAACGATATCGACAATCATCTCATTCTCATGGCTGAGATCAGGTGTCTGCCTCACATCCACCTCCACATTGCTGAAACCTTTCTGCTTAAAATATGCCGAAATGATTTCTTCGGCACGGTTAACGATATTTTGCGTAATCTGGTTTCCAATCATAAGGTTCAGACGCTCTTCTATGTCCTCCCTCTCACCTTTTTTCACGCCGTGGTAATTAATCTGCGAGATGCGGGGCTGCTGACGAAGGTCGAAAAGCAGCCAAGCCTTGTCACCACAAATTTTTTCGACACGAATCTGTATCTTCGAGAACAGGCCCTGCCTCCAAAAACGCTTTGCGGCGTTGGTTATATCGTCACCCGGTATCTCAATTACATCACCTACAGCCAAACCTGAATATCCGATCACTATATAATCCTCATAATTCTGCAGTCCGGTGACACGGATACCCGCTATCTCATATTTTTTCGGCATACCCGTAAACACAATATTCGGATTATAAATCGTATCGTTCTGTTCGGCAGCCTTCAAGCGGTTGCCAAACACAACAGTCAATGAAATCAGGATGAGTAGAAGTTTATATCTCATTTTTATAATTTATTATCGTTAATTATCTTGTACCTGTTCGCTCGTTTTTCCAAAACGCCTCTCTCTCGACTGATATTGCCGGACAGCATCACAGAAATCTTCCTTAGAGAAATCCGGCCAATATTTTTCCGAAAAATACAATTCTGAATACGCAATCTGCCACAACAGATAATTGCTTATCCTATAGTCGCCGCCTGTCCTGACCAGCAAATCAGGGTCGGGTATGCCGGCAGTGGTCAGATTGTCGTCAACCATCTGCTCATCGATGTCGTCCGGGCTGATTCTTCCATCGGCCACATCTGCGGCTATATTTCGTATCGCGCGGATAATTTCCCAACGCGAAGAATAGCTTATGGCAAGCACCAACGTCAACCCCGAGCACATGGAAGTGGCGTTCTCGCAATTTTGCAAACGTTCCAAAGAGTATTCCGGTATTCTGCCTATATCGCCTATAATCCTTAGCCTCACGTTGTTTTTCACGAGGTCGGGGGTTTCTTTCTCAATGGCAATGGCGATAAGGTGCATCAATGCCTCGACCTCTTCTTTCGGACGATTCCAGTTTTCGGTCGAGAAAGTGTAAAGCGTAAGGTATTTTATGCCGAGATCCGAAGCGATTTCCGTCACCCTTCTCACGGCTTTAACACCTTCTATATGCCCCATAGAGCGGTCAAGGCCACGTTGCTTTGCCCACCGTCCGTTTCCGTCCATAATCATAGCGACATGCACCGGAAGCCGTTTGGCACTTATTTGTTTTATACTATCTTCTAATGACATACAGCCAATCATTCATTTTTTAATCGACATAGTGGCATACTTTGCAAATCTCTCCAAATTCGTAGGAAACAGACAGCATCAGCGTCGGACACCAGTCGGTATTCTTCATAAACGAGCTTTTCATACCCCGCAAATCCGTCAATCCGTCGATTTTGTCGCCAAGCATCATCCGGGCACGCATTTCAAGCCCCAAATTCCACCGGCGGCTTATCTTATATTTTGCGCCAAAACCTATCGGTATGTTAAGCGCAAAAGCCTTGCAGCTCGAATAAGCGCCGCCTATTCCCAAAGAAAGATACGGCGAAATTCTTTTCAGCTTGCGATAGTCGTCGTTCATCCCGAAATTCAGGAAATTGAACTCAAAGGCAACTGCCGCGTCGTAATACCTTGCGGAGAACGAATACTGTGCGCCGTCAGGAAACTTATTGTCGAAATCAGCGGTATTTCCACTTATGCCCGACGTTGAAAGCCCAGCTTTCACCGCAAATCTCTTATTTATGAGGTACCTAAAAAAAGCCTCTCCGCCAAAACCCGGATTTTTCAACACATTGCTCTGGTTGACATCTCCAAGATATCCGCCAATGCCCAATCCGCCTCCTGCCTCAAACCGATAGTCCTGTCCAACGATGCACTCCGGCATTATGAATACTATTGCCAAAACAATCGCCTTTAACCGTTCTCTATATCTTATGACCGATATACGCATAAATCATATTTTTTATATAAAACGATAAAAGGCCTCATTAAGTATACCATCGTCAAAACTACCGGGCATGTTTTTAAACCACAGGCTTGAAAGTAAGTCTGTTGACCACTCCTCTCCAAACATTGTTCATCAGCATGCCATTGGCGTTTATGCCTCCGAACATATAAATGTAAGGACATTCCCACTCGGTAGCGTCGGTAACGGCTCTCGTTTGAGCCATATTGCCAGCGACAGTCCACCAGAAAGGCAATTTTTTGGACGGCATTGATTCCCATTCTGTGGCAAGCGCTCTCGTTTGCCGCATGGTAGTATTGTAGACAAAAGCCTGCGCATTGAAAAACGGCGCGATGTAATCAGGCAGTTGCAGCAGCTCATCGCCAAGCGACCAAGTCACACCGTTGTCGTAAGAGATATATACGTTGTCGGTCACATTGCCATCGCCGTCACGCCCTCCTATCGCAAGCCAGACAGGATATTGCCGCACGTCATAATAAGAGCCCGTAAAATAGTAATAGTGTATCAACGTGACTCCCGACAGTGCCGGAATTGGAATACGGCTTATCTTGCCCCAATTAGAGCCGTCAAAGCCCCAAACGCATCCGTTAGGCCGCCCGTCACTCATAGTGCCGCCTATAAACAGCACTTGTTCGCCCAAGCTCCATTCATTGGCAAGCCGCACGCATTGTGAGAATCCGCTTATGGGAAAATCATCCTCAATCTCATAGCGTGAATGATCCGCACCCGGCTCATATATGTCATGATAGAAAACTCCATTCTCCTCGCTTACGCAAAGCAGCATGCTTTCATATCCTCCTATAAGCGAATAACAGCTTTTGCCTGTGTCTGTCCATGTCGCGCCACCGTCGGCCGATGTGTAAAGATTATTTTCATCCGAAAGTATGTACAGCGCGCCGTCAGTAGCCGCAAAGCTGCCGACAACAGGCGTGAAACCGAACTCCACAGCCGATATGTCCCAATCGTTTGAATATGGGTCGGACGTAGATGAGATGGTATATCCTTTTTCCTCCTCAACAAGGCAGAAAAGAGCGTCACCCTTTTGTACAGTCTTTTGATTTACCAATTCAGAGGATCTTGCCGGTAAATTTCGGCGCGACAACCTGTTCCAATACAACGAGTCCGACTCCATTTGATGCACATTTACCTGCAAACGGTATTCTCTTGACGATATTCCATCTGCGGCATTCACAGTCAGATACACATTTCCCGTGAAATCGATACTGTCGTTTGCCGAACTGTTAT
This sequence comes from uncultured Muribaculaceae bacterium, assembly GCA_944321725.1. Lineage (GTDB taxonomy): Bacteria > Bacteroidota > Bacteroidia > Bacteroidales > Muribaculaceae > Limisoma. The sequence continues at coordinate 49,061 of CALUMI010000006.1, read as the reverse complement.
ATGTATAAGTGGTATCCTCCATTGTCGACGCTCCTGATATGCGAATTGTACCGGTAGATGAAGTGGAATAAAAAGATATGTTCGCCACCAAGCGATTTATCTTGGTGCCCTTAGGCAAAGAATCCGCGTTATAGATAAGGCGATTGTCGACATCGATTGTAAAATGCAACGAGTCAAGATCGGCTATGACAGAATCATTCTCAGTCAACGAGAAAGCCGACACCAACGTGTTCGACGACAGCACAATCGGCTCGTCATCACCTTCGGTAGCATCATTACACGACATCGACATAAATAGCGCCAGCACTGTAAGCGCCGCATATATTGGAATTATTTTCTTCATTCTATACCTGCTTTAATTTAAAGTGCAAATTTATAACTAATTTATAAACGAGTAAAAAGAATTAATGTTAAACAGTCAAACTAAAGCAAAAATGACCGCCGCCAATCATTTGCCGCCATAAAATTAGCTGTTATCAATCAAACTGAAACGCAAATACGATTAATCGCTGCATTATATCGCCAATTTTCCTGTTTTATGGTTTTTTATCCGCACTATTTCATTACCGTCAAGCCGCTCCGACCCGCAATACAATCCATAAGGGAGCAACGGCGCGCGCACTCCATCGCCCAAAGTCAGCGTACTCCGCTCCACTCTTATCTCGTCCCATAAATTTTCATCAATGAAATTTTGCAACAGCACAGAGCCTCCCTCAACCAACAGAGATGTTATCCCCTGTCCATACAGATATGAGCAGACAAAGCCAAGCACGTCACTCTCTTCGTCGGGAATCACCACTTCACACGGACGGTGCTTGCTCCCCTTTGTAAAGACAATGGTTTGCGAATCTCCGGAAAATATCCTGCTGCCGGAATCAACCACATGCCCACGGTCGAGCACAATCCTCACAGGATTCCTGCCATACCATTTTCTCACCGTCAGCAACGGATTGTCTGCCACAACAGTCCGCGAACCGACCATGACAGCGTCGTATTCCGAGCGCAACTTATGGACAACGGCATTAGTGACCGCAGTGGAAAATTTCACAGGCGACTGACCGGCTGTGCGCGGCTTGTCAATATATCCGTCGCTGCTCTCCGCCCATTTCAGCAATATATACGGGCGGTGTAACGTATGGGCAGTCATGAATTTTTCATTCAATTTACGGCATTCGTCCTCAAGCACTCCTGTCACTACGTCGCACCCGGCCTCACGCAGCATTTTCACACCTCTGCCGCTGACAGCCTTAAAAGGATCCATACACCCCACAACGACACGCGGTATTTGCCTGTCAATAATCAGCCGGCTGCAAGGAGGAGTTTTTCCATAATGCGAGCACGGCTCAAGAGTGACATACAATGTCGAGTCTTTCAGCAGACACAAATCAGAATCCGCAACAGAGCCTATCGCGTTGACCTCCGCGTGAGCCTCACCGTACCGGCGGTGAAACCCCTCTCCTATTATTCTGCCGCCGGCAACCACAACCGCGCCAACCATAGGATTAGGCGACACATTGCCTTCGCCGAGTTTCGCAAGTTGCAAGGCCCGCAACATATATTTTTCCTTTATTTCCATTTATTATGATAATTTTCTTATCTTTGAGTTCATGAACGCACAACAGACATTGGAGCAATCGATACGCGAGATAAAGAAATCTTTGTCACCGGCATACCCTCAAGGCGAAATCGACGGTTTTGTGAAAATCATATTCCGCCAACTGTTGCACTATGACACTGTCGACATTCTTCTCCGCAAAGATACTGTTTTGCCGGATTTTATTGTCGAAAAAATAAATAAAGTAGTCATCGAACTGCTCGACCGCCGTCCCATACAATATATATTCAACAACACATATTTTCACGGACACAATTTTTATGTGGACGGGTCTGTCCTTATTCCTCGCCCGGAAACAGAAGAGCTTGTCGACATGATAATCGACGAGAACAAAGAATCCGACCTTAAAGTGCTTGATGCCGGGACAGGAAGCGGGTGCATAGCCATTTCTTTGGCTTTGGCGATGAAATTTCCTACAGTAGACGCAATCGACATCTCAGAGAACGCTCTTGACGTGGCACGGCGCAACGCACAAACGCTAAAAGCCAAAGTCAACTTCCACAAATGCGACATTACCGACATGCCCGCGGCGCAAAACGCATACGACATCATTGTCAGCAACCCGCCTTACATCGCGGAAAGCGAAAAAAGGCAAATGGACAAGAATGTGCTCGACTACGAGCCGCAAACAGCATTATTTGTACCCGACAATGACCCTCTGAAATTTTACAGAGCTTTGTCGAATTACGGCAAATCGGCTTTAAAAAACGGCGGAAGAATCTACTTTGAGATTAACAGCCGTTTTCCTGATGAAATCACGGAATTATTAAAACACTACGGCTACGGGAGCATCGAACTGTCACGCGACATGCAAGGATTATGGCGTTTCGCCCGGGCTGACAAACAAAATTGAGAGATGGCAAAAAAAACGATGACATACAATGACGCCTTAGTGAAATGCGCGTCGCTGTGCGCAAAGACAGAATATTCAAAGGTGGAGCTAATCGGCAAAATGTGCCGTTGGGGAATATCACGCGACATGGCAAAACTTATCACAGACAGGCTCGCGGAAGAAAACTATATAAATGAGGAACGGTTTGCGCAAACTTTTGTGTATGACAAGTTCAATCTCAACAGTTGGGGACGCAATAAAATAAGATACTATCTTAAAATCAACGGGATAGGCAATGAGCTCATAAAGGAGGCCATCGGAAATATTAACCCGCAGGAATATTCCGATACGCTAAAGCGGCTGCTTTTATCCAAGCTCAAAACCTTGACCGAAAAAGACCCATATAAACAAAAAATCGCATTATGCCGGTACGCTGTTTCGCGCGGGTTTGAAACAACTATCGTAACAGCTGCCGTCAATAAAATGATAGCAGAAGGAGAAGAGATAGAAGCACCCGATGAAATCTGATATCCTGACAGTATGATACGCGCATTAAAAAGTGTTTGGAACCTGTTTTTCCCGCGATGCTGCTCCGTGTGTGACAAAGCTCTTGCCGAGAGCGAGCAATATCTGTGCATGCAATGCCTTGCCGGGCTGCCGCGTGTATCAATAGCCAACGGCATTAAAAATGAAGTTGGAGATTTGTTTATCGGCAGCAAATTGGTGGAATCGGCTGTATCCTATTTTCATTACAACCGCCAAAGTCCTTATTCCGAGATAATAAAAGACATCAAATACCGCAACTGTCCGGACATGGGAAGCTACCTTGCCGGACGTTTCACAAAAGAGCTCATACCGGAAGGATATTTCGAAGGAATCGACATGATTGTCCCCGTACCCTTGCACAAATCGAAAATCCACCAACGCGGATACAATCAAAGCCTATACATAGCGAAAGGAATATCAGCCGCCACAGGAATAAGGACAGAAGAGGCGCTGTATGCCGCGTATCCACATTCAACGCAAACCCACAAGTCAACCGACGAGCGAAGGAAAAACGTAGAGGGTGTATTCGTAGCCACAGAGGATGTAACAGACAAATCCATTGTCTTGGTCGACGACGTAATCACAACAGGAGCTACACTTACCGTATGCTGCGACGTGTTGGAAGCGGCAGGCGCATACAAGGTGAGAATTTTCTCGTTGGCGTTTGCCTCAACCATCTGACAGCGGCATCGATAAGCAAAGCAAGCAAATATGAGCCCGCAATTATTATTATGAAAGTCAGAAAAAACGTGCCCACCGTATTCGCGACAGGCGACTCAAACAAATGCAACCGGAATATCTGCCTCCTGAGAAAAAACATGTAAGGCATGTGAAGTGCCATAATTGCGAGAGAGTGCCTGCCAAACGACGACAAAATACGGCATGACAGCGTGTTGACAGAAAAATATTTTATATTTAGCAGAAGCAAGATTGCCGATGTAGCCCCTCCATAGAACAACAGCGCGTTCGACGGAAGATAAGCACAGAGTATGTCGAACCGGAAATTGTTGATGCGGCAATAGGCAACCGTCACGGCAAAAACCACCGCGGCAACCGACAGCACTCTGCCACTCATCCCCATATCCGTATATTTTCTGCCTCGCATAAAACGGCCAAGCGCATAAAACGGCAGCGCATAGCACGACTGCCTTAAATAAAAAGGCAAATCCACATCATAATAATAAAACAGCAGCCCAATGGCAAATGCCGATAGCAACAGCCACAAATCGCGCTTTATGAGGCAGTCCAACAAATAATAGACAACGCTGATATTAAACAATGCTATTAAAAACCATAAAGGTCCGACAATTCCGGCCGGATACCATAACGTAAATCTGTGCAGAGGCTTCATCCAAGCGCCGCCCTGCAAATAAAACAGCAACGAGAACAGCAAAGTGTACAACAAAAAAGGCACTATAAGCGAGCGGAAACGTTTTATCAGAAAATCTTTCCTGTTATGGAAAAACATTCCGGACAAGAAAAAGAAAATAGGCATGTGGAATATGTATATCTCCATGTCGAAATACCCGCGCAAGTGAGCCCACACCACACAAATTATCCCGATGCCCTTCAGCACATCTATCCTCAAATCACGCTCTTTCATTATGCCGGATTGAAAAATCGCGCAAAATTACAACAAAAACCGATTTTCGCAAAATAAAAATCCGGCAACAGCGGGTGTTGTTGCCGGACCGGTTACAGTGATTGTAAATGGGCCGTTGCCGAAATAGCAAAACAGTAATGAATCAGCCCATTTTCCCTGTGAGATATGCCCGCGTGCGCTCATCAACGGGACTTTCAAACATTTTCTTGGTATCGTCGTATTCAATAAGTTCCCCAAGAAACATGAACATCGACCTGTCGGAAATACGCATGGCCTGCGACATGTTGTGAGTCACAATCAGGATGGTAACCTCATTCTTCAATTTAACAAGAAGTTCCTCGATATGCTTTGTCGCAATGGGGTCGAGAGCCGAAGTAGGCTCATCCATCAACAAAATATCCGGCTGCAGAGCAAGAGAGCGGGCGATACAAAGCCTTTGCTGCTGTCCTCCGGAAAGGAACGTGCCACGCTTGGTAAGCGAGTCTTTCACCTCGTCCCAAAGCATCACATTCCGCAAATTGCGTTCCACTATCTCATCTTTCTGGCTGCGTGAAAGACGGATGCCGTTCAAAATGTATCCGGCAATCACATTGTCGTAGATATTCATCGTCGGAAAAGGATTCGGACGCTGGAACACCATGCCTATATGCCGGCGTTCTTCCATAGGCTGCATAAGCAGCACGTTTTCCCCGTTAAGAAGGATTTCGCCTGTGACGCGGATATTGCGGTACAACTCGTGCATACGGTTTATAGCTCGCAACAACGTGCTTTTTCCGCATCCCGACGGACCCATTATCGCCGTGATACTGTTGCGACCGATGTCGGCAGTGACATGCTTCACCGCCATCGTACTGCTTGTATATGAAATACATACATCCTTTATTTGGAGTATGGGATTGATTATATCTTCCATTTTTTTGCGATTCTTTTAGCCAATAAATTAAGACATAGTACAAAAGTCAACAAGAAGAGCGACGCTCCCCATATCAGACTTTGCAAATTTGGGTCGTTGAAAAACTCCCAAATAAGCAACGGGACAGCCGACATCGGCCTTTCTATATTATAACTGATTGCCGACGCGCCGAGAGCCGTGAACATCAACGGGGCGGTCTCACCGACCACACGCGATATTGCCAACAATATGCCCGTGAATATACTTCCGAAAGCCGACGGGAGCATCACCTTAAGCATCACACGCCAATAGCTTCCTCCAAGCGCAAGGCCGGCCTCCTTAAGCGTTTCCGGCAATATTTTCATTGTTTCTTCCGTAGAGCGGATTATCAGAGGAAGCATCATGATGAACAAAGCCACACTTCCGGCTATCGCGGAATAGCCTTTCATCGGCACTACAACCCATATATAGGTTATGATTCCTATAATAATCGACGGCGTGCCCTGCAACAAGTCGGTAAGATAGCTGACGCAGATCGAGAACCAACTTTTCTTGTATTCGGCAAGACAAACACCACACAACACACCCACCGGAATGGCAACCACAGCAGCAAGAAAAAGCATTATAAACGTGCCTATTATGCCGTTGGCTATCCCACCCGGCACAGGCTCACCGGCAGATGCCGCCATAAGCGCCTCGTAGGCATTGGGCGTAGCTTCGGAAAGAAATGTCCAATTCAGCTGCCGCCATCCTTTTACGAGCACTTCCCCGAGTATTGCCAACAAAGGTATGGCCGTCAGTCCGGAAAGCACACATACAGTGATGTAAAGCAGTTTGTCCTTGAATATTCTTAATCGAATAGTATCGTTGAATTTCATAGAAATATCTGATTTAAATCGATTAAACGTGTTGTGCGCGGCGGATTAGTATCTTGCCTATCATATTTATAATCGCCGTTATGAGGAACAGCAACAGGCCTATCGCTATCAATGACGACAACTTCAAGCCATCGGCCTCTCCGAACTGGTTGGCGATGATGCTTGCCATTGTGTTGCCCGTTGTGCGCAGCGTATCAGGTATCTGATTGGTGTTTCCGATAAGCATCGTGACAGTCATTGTTTCTCCCAAAGCCCTTCCTATGGCAAGTATATAGGAAGAAAAGATTCCGGAGCCGGCCATCGGGAAAACCACACGCTTAATCACTTCCGCGCGGGTAGCACCCATGGCGTATGCCCCTTCTTTAAGGTCGGAAGGAACCATCTTTATAAACTCGGCGCTCAATGACGCCGCATAAGGCACAATCATTATCGACAGCACAAATGACGCTGTCAATATTCCGGAACCTTGCGGTGACAAATTAAGGTGCATAAACACATGACGCAAAGCATAAAATCCCCACAAACCATAGATTATGGAAGGAATTCCGGCAAGCAGGTCGGTAATAGTGCTTAATATTGTCGCGATTTTCCGCCCCTTAAAATATTCTCCGGTAAAAAGCGCCACCGGCAAAGAAAACGGTATGCACATCAGCAACGCCAATATAGTGGTGAGGAGGGTACCCGTAATGAATGGCAATGCCCCGTAGCTTTCCTTACCTTCAGTCGTCACCCAATCATCGGAAAAAATGAAATGCCAAAATCCGAAATGCTCGAAAGCACCTGAGGCATCGACGGTGAGCGAGTAGATTATCCCACCGCCGATGAGAGGTATGACGATTGCAGATAAGATTAGCAGCAGTTTGAAAATTTTATCCTGCATAAAAATGCTAATTTATTTACAATACAGTTTAGAAACCGATTATTTCAAAACAGGTTGGCCGTTATAGGTAACCGTCTTCAGATTTTGCAGACTCTGCTCCACAGCCTGTTTTGGAAGTGGCGCATAGTGAACCGTCGCAGTGGTGCTCTGCACGCTGTCGCTAAGCATATATTGCATAAGCTCAACAGTAGCCTCCGCCTGCGCCAAACTTCTGTCGGAATAATTCTGCTCTTTATAAATAATCAGCCATGTAAAGCAACTGATAGGATAAGCGCCCTCCGTATCGGCATCGGTTATCGAGCAACGCGTATCCTGCGGAATATTGCCCGCAGCCGCAGATATGCTTTCAGTTGACGGCTTAATCAACTCTCCACGCTTGTTGTAGACACTCGCATAATTGATTTTTTGCGCGAACGCATACTCCGAGCCGATATATCCCAAAGAATAAGGAGTCTGTGATATTATTCCGGCCACACCGGGATTGCCCTTTGCTGCCTGACCGACAGGGAAATCCACCGTTTTGCCTGAGCCATAAGTGTTTTTCCAATTCTCGCTCACTTTCGTAAGATAATCAGTAAACACAAAAGTGGTGCCGCTGCCATCCGAACGGAACACAAGGATTATCTTCTTTGCCGGAAGATTTACACCCGGATTTATGTCCTGCAAACGCTTGTCGTTCCAATCAGTTATTTTTCCGGCATAAATATCGGCAATCACCTCGCCCGACAAATTCAAGGCCGTCACCCCGGGAATATTATAGGCCATAACCACCGCTCCCATACAGGTCGGGATATGAACCACCGGATTCATCTCTTTCATCTCGTCGTCGCTGAGGAAAGCGTCGCTACCGGCAAAATCCACAATTCCGTCTTTCAAATTGCGTACTCCGCCGCCACTGCCTATACCTCCGTATGACACCTTATCGGCATGAGAGTCTCCGTATGCTTTGAACGACATAGTGTAGAATGGCAACGGGAATGTCGCTCCCGCTCCGGTCAAATCGACCGCCTCACGACCATTTGCATTTTTCTTTTGCCCGCCGCAGGCAGCAAACGCCATAGCGATTATGCCTGCCACCAAAAATAAATAAACCTTTTTCATTACTGTTTTGAATTTAGTTGTTATTCTATTTCGAGTGCAAAGGTCATATATGAGTGTTACAAACAAATTACATCGAGGTAACAAAAATGTAACATTTCCTCCGACTTGAGGAAATGTTACATTAATAAATATTTACAATATTGATTATCAGCGTTTCAGGATTTGCCTCCTGACGGTCGCGCCCGATTCGGTTTCAACTGCCACGATGTAGTAACCGGCCGGCAGGTCGCCCACATGGATGCTGCCTTCGGCATCTGTCCCGGCTACGCTCTTTACGAGCTGCCCGCTTGCGCTGAATATCGCCACCCTGTTTATCCTTTCATCGCAATCCACCGTGATATAATTACTCGTCGGGTTGGGATATACCGACAGCCTGTCGGTTTCTATATCATCAATTCCGGAAGAACCTATTGTAAATACGAAATTCGGATATGCAGAACTTAAAACATAGTCATAATCTGTATACGAAAGGTACCATGATAAAAATATCTCATACGCTTTCCCGTTTTCAAACAAATTGGGGTCAAGTGTAAAATCCAAAGCAATATCAGCCGAAGAATTAGCCCGGACATCTACATCAGCATACCCGACAAACAATACATCACCTTCCTCCGCGTCTGAAACAAGGTAACACAATTCTCCGTTCGCGTCAAATCGGCTGCTATTGTGCAGCGGCAGTCTAAGATTCGCGATATCACCCACTTCAATTTCCTCTTCATCCATGCTAACTTCGTCATCCTGCGACAATGAGAATACCGTAACATCATCACCCTCTATTTCAAGATATATCCTCAGAGAATAATCAAACGGCACCCACTCGGCAGCACCCGACTGGCAAGAAACCGGTATCAATGAATACAATCCATCCGCCAATCCGCTCATATCGGGAGAATTCACCTTGATATTGCCAAACCAGCCATATTCTGTTTCTACCATTTCCGCATCGTCACTGACCGTCAACAAATTATCATCATCACAAACAGCGACAGAAATTCTTCCGGCATAGCCGCTATCCATAGAAGCCGCCGCTTCTAATGTCATGGTTTGCCGCTCAGTCTTTTTAAAATTCAACTCACTAATTCTCAGATAATCCAATACAAGTATTTTTTGTTGAAATCCCTCATCTATGGTAAAAGCACATTCCGACATTTCCGGGTCAAAAACAAACAAATCACCATATTTCGGCTGCAACCCCGTCACCGCAAACACATAACTGTCAGACTTGTTGAAATCATCACTATTTATAGGCACTTCCAAAACCATTTCATAATCATTGTCATCATAAATTATTGCCTGTAACGACGCCGCATACAGAACAGCCCCATCCCTCTCACGGCGGACTTCATAGTTTATTTGCCCGTTAACTGTAATTTCAGAATCATTATGGATAGACACAGCAAACTTGGCTGATGAGTTCATATATATTTTTCCTTGCTTCTCAACCGGTCTGTTCAATGTCAAACTGCTTTCTTGTGGATTAATCGCCACATATCCATCCGTAATTTCAACCTCCACGAAGAATCTCGACTCAAATTTTATCCATTCATATTCATTGTCAAGGCTTTCTTCTCTCGATATGCCGCATACCTTGTAATGCCCATCCGGAACATCTCTAAAATCTGCAATAAATTCTATAGGCTCATCCCAATAATAACCGTGTGGCAATTCTAACGGAACAGGTGAAGAAATCGGCTTTACCAACAAATCATTCTCATCAAATAAGCCCACATTGATTTCACCTTTAAAATCCGCTATATCATAATTCATCACATTCATCAACGCAACCGGTTGCATATCATCTTGGGCAAATCCGGCATCATCCATCAACACGCCATACTCGCTTTGCTCATAAGAGTAATAACCAAGCCGCAACTGTTCCCTGTCAGGCAACACGCCTGTAGTGTTCGGCCTTGCAGTTATGACATACTGATAATAATTATAAGCATGGTCTTCATAAGGAGCCATATAATTAACGTTGAAATAGCCGTCAAAATAGCCTTCCCAACCCCAATTTACATGCACAAAACCATTTGAATCATATCCGTCGACAACAAAAATATGCCCCACTTCCAACGTTTCACCTCCAAACAATATCGGGTGGCCATTATCCAACTCATCAAACACTATCCGCATAAAATCATCACTCGATATATTGTCCCTATAATGTGTATCAGAATAATATTTAAAATATTCAATCAAAGCCGGCGTGATATTACGTACCGGAGCACCGCTCGCCCCCTCACCATAATTCATCTCAACCGATATGCCACAATCATAAACCAATTTTGCCACAGCTTCAGCCTGAGCGACAGTATACGGATAATAGTCATCAAGCATATTTTCCCAATCGTATTCACTTTGAGAAAAATCGACATACAATTCACCATACACGTCGTGTGTATAGCCATGCGAACCTGCTCCGCAATCAGGCCACTCATAATAATTGAGCAATTGAGCCATAGCTGTGGCGACACATCCGGCGACACAATGCTTGCCATAACTGTATTCAGGAGCCAACATATTAAACGGATCTCCTTGCCCCCACATCGTGGAGATCAACGGCTTTACCACAGGAGCCGCCCGTTTTATTTCTTTCCTGTCTGTTTTACAGCCGGAGGATTGTACGGATTTCACGTAACCGGAATATGTCTGCAGCCACGAGCGCATATTGTCGGGAATATTCTCAGAGTCGAAGCTGCCGCTGTCGGAGTAGCCGACCAATTCGGTCAGCGAGTCGTCGCCCGACACTATCACGAATCCCTCGTTGTCACCGATATTGAAAGCATAATATGCCGCCGCTTCTTGCCGGTTGCCGGCGGCTTTCATCCGCTGCGGATTGGCGTTCACATCGATGTCGGCGTATTTCGCCGCTATTTGCCGGGCTTGCTGCTCCGTGATCTGGTTTGCGCTTGCAGAAATGCCTATAAGGAAAGACAACAAAAATACAGTTACAAATCGTACCATGATTCTAAGATTTTAAGATTTAATATTGCAAATATAACAGATTTTTTCACAACATAAAACAAATCCGCTATTCAACAAAAAAATTGAAGGGCTGGCAGCGAGTTTGCTGTCAGCCCTTCACCTTTCAAACCAAATTATGTATCAATTATTCTTCGTCACGGTCATCACGGCGGTTGCGATTGTCGCGTCCGTCACGGCGCGGACCGCGGTCGTCACGGAAGTTGCGGTTGTCGCGGCGAGAACCACGATCATCGCGACGCGGGCCACGGTCATTGTCACGGCGCGGAGGACGCGGAGCGCGTTCACGCTCTATATAACCGTCCGGCTTAGGCTGCAAAGCGCGCATCGAGAGGCGGAACTTGCCGGTCTTCTTATCAATCTCAATAAGTTTCACGGTCACTTCATCTCCTTCTTTAAGCCCTGTTTGCTCCATGTTTTCCATGCGGTCCCAACTTATCTCGGAAATGTGGAGCAAGCCGTCACGACCCGGCATGAACTCAACGAACGCGCCGAAATCAAGTATGCTAACCACTTTACCGGTATAAATCTCGCCTTCTTCAGGCTGCGCGGTAATAGCCTTGATTTTTGCTATTGCGGCCTGTATCGAATCTTTGTTAGGAGCAGCAACCTCAACAACTCCTGTTTCGCCTTCTTCCTCAATCGTGATTATCGTGCCTGTTTCTTCCTGTATGCCTTGTATTACCTTGCCTTGCGGCCCGATTACAGCACCGATAAATTCTTTCGGGATAATCATGGTCTCAATTCTCGGCACATGCGGTTTATAATCTTCACGAGGAGCCGGAATTGTCTGATTGATTATATTGAGAATGTGCAAGCGGCCTTCACGCGCCTGATTCAACGCCTTCTCAAGAATTTCGTATGAAAGTCCGTCGCACTTGATATCCATTTGCGTGGCTGTAATACCGTCAACAGTACCCGTCACCTTAAAGTCCATGTCGCCAAGATGATCCTCATCGCCAAGTATATCAGAAAGAACAGCGTATTTAGGACTGTCGTAATCGGTTATCAATCCCATTGCTATACCAGAAACAGGCTTTTTCATTTTCACACCCGCATCAAGCAACGCAAGTGTGCCGGCACATACTGTTGCCATCGACGACGAGCCGTTAGACTCCAAAATATCAGAAACAATACGGCAAGTATAAGGGAAATCGTCGGGGAACATACGTTTCAACGCGCGATGCGCAAGATTTCCGTGTCCTATCTCACGACGGCCTACGCCACGTTGCGGCTTAGCCTCGCCTGTGGAGAACGGAGGGAAATTATAGTGAAGAAGAAAACGCTCTTTGCCCTGATTAAGAACATCATCAAGAATTTTCTCATCGAGTTTTGTACCGAGAGTGGCAGTGGCAAGAGCTTGTGTTTCGCCACGTGTGAACACCGCAGATCCGTGGGGACCCGGCAAATAGTCCACCTCGCACCATATCGGACGTATCTCATTCGTCTTTCGTCCATCCAAACGCACTCCCTCATCGAGTATGCAACGGCGGACAGCCTCTTTCTCAACATCATGATAATAACGCGCCACCAAAGGAGCCTTTTCCTCCCGCTCTTCTTCCGGAATGGTTTCCAAATATTCCTCCTCTATCTTTTGGAACTGCTCGTTGCGCCAATGCTTATCGGCACAGCCGGCTTTTGCTATCGCGTATGCCTTATCGTAGCACTTGTCATGTACATCCTTGCGCAAATCCTCATCGTTTACCTCATGGCAATATTCGCGTTTCACCACGCCAACTTCCTTTGCCAATTCCTCTTGGGCAAGACACTGCGCCTTGATGGCCTCATGAGCGGCTTTAAGGGCATCGAGAAGCTCAGCTTCCGAAACCTCGTTCATCTCGCCCTCCACCATCATTATATTGTCGTAAGTAGCTCCAACAATCAATTCTATATCGGCTCTCTCAACCTGCTCGAACGTGGGGTTAATCACAAATTCACCGTCAACACGAGCCACACGCACCTCAGAGATAGGACCATGGAAAGGCACATCGGAAACCGCTATGGCAGCCGATGCGGCAAGTCCGGCAAGAGCGTCGGGCATGTCAACTCCATCCGACGAGAACATGATAATGTTGACAAACGTATCGGCATGATAATTGTCGGGGAACAAAGGACGGAGCACACGGTCGACAAGACGCGCCGTAAGAATCTCATAGTCGGAAGCTCTTCCTTCTCTTTTCAAGAAACCGCCGGGGAAACGTCCGGCAGCAGAGAATTTTTCTTTGTATTCAACTTGCAAAGGCATAAAATCCACGCCTTCTCCGGCTTCTTTAGCCGACACAACTGTAGCGAGCAGCATAGTATTTCCCATACGTAGCTCGACTGCGCCATCTGCTTGCTTTGCCAATTTTCCTGTTTCCAATGTAATTTCGCGTCCATCGGCAAGCGTGATGGTCTTCTTGATAGGATTCATATATATTCTTTAACTTCTAAAATTCGCACAAAGATAATGAAAGTTGGTATAACAAAAAACAATCATGCCCATAATTGTAAAAAATGATTAGCTGTCCGCCCCATAAAACAACACTTATTTTCGTATCCAGAATAAAACGATTAAATTTGTGGCAACGGTTCGGGTTTTTCGGCCAACTGTTTTTCAACGGCAACTGATGTTAAATTAAAACAATCTAAATAAAAACTACGTAACTATGAGAAAAATCAAGTTATTATCATTGGCGGCATTATCTATGTGTCTGACAGTTAATGCGGCCGTACCTGTCTATCAAGATGAGAGCAAACCGATGGAGCAACGTGTCGAGGATGCGCTGTCGCGCATGACTTTGCAAGAAAAAATCAATCTCATACACGCGCAGTCTAAATTCAGCTCTCCCGGAGTGCCGCGTCTTGGAATCCCGGAATTATGGACCACCGACGGGCCTCACGGCATCCGCCCGGAAGTGATGTGGGATGAATGGGATCAAGCTAAATGGACCAACGACTCATGTGTGGCGTTTCCAGCTTTGACTTGCCTTGCAGCCACATGGAATCCCGAGATGGCATACTTGTATGGAAAAAGTCTTGGCGAAGAGGCTCGTTTCAGGGAGAAAGACGTTGTGCTCGGTCCCGGCGTAAACATCTACCGTACACCTCTCAATGGTAGAAATTTCGAATACATGGGAGAAGACCCTTATCTTGCCTCGAAAATGGTTGTACCCTACATAAAAGGCGTACAAAGCAACGGAGTGGCGACTTGCGTCAAGCACTATGCGCTGAACAATCAGGAAACACGCCGCCACAACACCAACGTCATTGTCGACGACCGGGCTTTGTATGAAATATATCTTCCGCCATTCAAAGCGGCAGTGCAGGAAGGCGGCACATGGACCATAATGGGAGCATACGACCTTTATAAAGACCAACATGCCTGCCACAACAAATATCTTAACGATATACTTCGCAAGGAATGGGGCTTCAAAGGCGCTGTAATCAGCGACTGGGGAGGCACGCACGACACTCCGCAATCGATTTACAACGGGCTCGACCTCGAATTCGGCACATGGACCGACGGCCTCAAGTCAGGAGCGTTAAGCGCGTATGACACGTACTACCTCGCAATGCCTTATCTAAACATGATAAAAGAAGGCAAAGTAGGGACAAAGGAACTCGATGAGAAAGTAAGGAACGTGTTGCGACTGACTTTCCTTACGGCAATGAACCGCAACAAACCGTTCGGCTCACTTCACAGCGACGAGCATTATGCTGCGGCTAAAAAAATAGGCGAAGAAGGCATTGTTTTGCTCAAAAACGACAATAACCTGCTTCCGCTTAAAACCGACAGCAACAAAAAAATACTCGTTGTAGGAGAAAACGCCATAAAGATGATGACAGTAGGAGGCGGAAGCTCGTCACTGAAAGCGCAAAGAGAAATCTCACCTTTAGACGGATTGAAAAACCGGCTGAAAGGCATTGCCGATGTCGACTACGCGCGCGGTTATGTGGGCGATGTCACGGGTGAATACAACGGAGTGGTAACAGGTCAGGACCTTTCAGACTCGCGTTCTGCAGAAGAGCTGATAGCTGAGGCCGTAGAAAAAGCAGAGAATGCCGATTATGTGATTTTTGTGGGAGGACTAAACAAAAGCAGCGGACAAGACTGCGAAGATTCCGACCGCAAAGGTTTGGAATTGCCCTACAATCAAAACCGCGTAATAGAGGCTTTGGCGGCTGTAAACAAAAACATGGTCTATGTCAACGTTTCAGGAAACGCAGTGGCAATGCCATGGGCCGACGATGTTCCGGCCATTCTTCAAGTTTGGTTTCTCGGAAGCGAGGCCGGCAACTCAATCGCGTCTGTTCTTGTCGGAGATGCAAATCCTTCCGGAAAACTGCCGTTCACATTCCCGAAAACTTTAAACGATGTGCCTGCGCATAAATTCGGCGAAAGCAGCTATCCGGGCATAAAACGCGACGGCAGCGATATATGGGATGTGACATACAATGAGAGCATATTCGTGGGTTACCGTTGGTATGACAAGGAAAAAGTGGAAACACTCTTCCCATTCGGACACGGACTGAGCTACACGACATTCGAATACGGCAAAATCTCAATCGACAAAAACGAAATGACAGCCGACGAAACCATTACAGTTTCTGTGCCAATAACCAATACAGGCGACCGTACAGGAGCCGAGACAGTGCAACTGTATGTAAGGGATAAAAAATCCTCTCTTCCCCGCCCTGACAAAGAATTAAAAGGATTCCAAAAAGTCAGTTTGCAACCCGGAGAAACAAAAACAGTAAAATTCACAATCGACAAAACCGCCCTAAGCTATTTCGACGACAAACAACATGAATGGATAGCCGAGCCGGGAGATTTCGAGGCTGTTATAGCGGCATCGGCTGCCGACATCAAATCCTCAGCAAAATTCAAACTTACAGAATAATAAATCTCTTTTCACGTATATTGACAAGGCGCATCGCTTAACGGTGATGCGCCTTATCAGTATCACACTTTAAAGCATTACAAACTGAAACTCACACCACCTGTAAACGTGGCCTTAGGCATCGGATAGCTGGCGTTGATTTCGTAACGCTGCGCAAGCAGATTCTCTCCCCTAAGCCATATCAACAGCCATTCAGCCACCCGAAAAGAGCCCCTCACATTCCATAGCACGAAATTCTCTGTCACCGGATTATCGCCAACAGCTGTGTATAATCCCGCAATATATTGCACTCCGGAAGCGACATCCCAACGGCCTTTCGAGAAGTTAGCCCCCGCGTAAAATTTATGCTCCGGAGCGGCCACTACCGGATTTTTCATGTGCAAATAGCTGTAATTGGCATCAACCGACCACCGGTGGTCTATCCTGTATGCCACAAGAGTCTCAACGCCGGCATTATCTATTTTGCCGGAATTTTGATTAAGCATCCCGCTGCCATTCGGGTTGGGCAAAGTCATTATAAGGTTTTTGCCATCTATATAAAACAAATTTAGCCCGTAACGCAAACGGTTGTCAAGCAACCGGTGAGAGAAAGCCAACTCATAGTTCCACATGCTCTCAGGCTGCAAATCCGGATTTTGCGGAGGAAACATATACATCTCGCGCAATATCGGATAACGAAAACCTTTCGTAGCCGACGCCTTCAGCTCGACATTCTCCGGCAAATGTAACGCCGCACCAAACTGTGGCACCCACTCCGTGCCGACACGGGAATGGTGGTCGACACGCAAACCGGCATTCAGCGTCAGCCAAGAGCCAATATCCTGCCTTAAATCCACATATCCCGCCACTTCATTCTCGCGCTTGTCCACCAAGTCAGAACGGGTTCCGGCATTCTCCCCCTTTATATATTCAGTCCAAGCCTCTCCGCCATAGCGGAACCAGTCGAAACCGAATGTAATACGATTTCCGGAGAAAAATTGTGCGCTTTGGTAGAACGACACCCCCATCATATCGTCAAACGAATTGAACCGCCCGTCCTGAGGCGACTCTCCGGCTCCCGGCGTATAGCCGTCGTTAATCCAATGCTTACCCCAGTTATAAAAGAAACTCAAACCGCCGGATGTACGCTCATACCTGTTCTCCAATGCAAACGACGCCACACCACGAGTGATTCGCTGGTCGCCTTCCAGCAAGGGTGCGGAAACCGGGCCGGGATAAGAGGCATTGAAATGCGTCACGTTGACATCCGCATAAGTGTTCCAATTCGCCGTCAAGTCGTACCCGAGCTTGGCATAACCGCCATACTGCTCGAACTGCATATTGTCGCGGTGTCCGTCTGTCCGGTTATAAGAACCGCTCACCACCGACGAGAAACGGCCTTTCCGCACACGGTTTGTCAACTCCGTTTCCAAAGTGTTGTAAGAGCCATAACCGGCACGCAAATCCGTCTTCACTCCATCCTCACGCATCTTCCGCGTGACTATGTTAATCACACCTCCCATGGCATTCGAGCCGTAAAGCACGGAAGCCGGGCCACGGAGCACCTCCACCCTGTCGGCCAACAACGACTGGTAAGAGTCGGAAATCGGATGCCCGAAAATACCGGCATACTGGGGATGTCCGTCAATCAGCACCATCAATTGCGCCGAACCGCCGCTCAATCCCCGCAAAGAAATTCCCCCGGCTGCTCCGTCCGACACCCCATAGCCCATCACACCCCGCGAAGTGACAAACAACCCCGGCACTTGCTCTGTAAGCACCGGCAAAAGCGACGGCTGAAGCCCCTGCTCTATCTCTTTCCGGTCAATCACCGAAACAGTCTGCGACAGATGGCGCACGTCCGTCTCGTTTCTCGTACCGGTAACCACAAGTTCCTCCAACGAGCGATTTACAGCTACAGCGTCTGTTTCTTCCGCCGAAATTGAAACGGCAAACGGCAATATCACACAACAAGCAATAAAAAATCTTCGTATCATAAATTCGCAATTTTCACATTGCAAAATTAATACGCCTTTTATTTTAACAAACTACCTGTTTAACAGTATTACTTACCTTTTTTACAGAACGCCATTATTTCCCTCAAAATCCTCATAAAGGGCAACCGGCCCATAGTGCCAATATTTCGTTTCTTCATTCTCCAACTTCTTATAAGTGTCAGAATGATATGCACAAAAACAGGCGGACGGCTTTTATGCTTCCACCTGTTTCTTAACCAAAATTTCAGTCAGTCTATCTGTTATTCGCTCCAGAATTGTTCGGCATCAGTCGTGAGGTTATACATAAAGTCACCAAGATTCTTCACAATGCTGTCAAACAGGCTGAGGCTCTCAAACCAGCTTTCAGGCGGCGACCAACGCACATCGTCGCGCTTCTGCGACACTTTCATGGCGCATCCGCTGAACAGCCACGACGGCAGCAGCGATTCCGTATTACGCATACTGAACAAAGAGAAAGGCGAACTTTTCTTCTTCACTTTCAATCTTTCGTCATCAGAAAGCAACCAGCCATAAGTAGGAGAAAAACGCTCCATCTTGCCCAACGTGAATTCCCCTGTTTCTTCATTTATATCGAGCATCTCTATGCGGTAACGTCCGGAAGATACGGTAGCCACCGCGCTGCCGTTGAAACTCATCAAGAAATTCAGATACAAGTGCATCATCGGATCAGGAAGCTCGAAATTAATACCTCCAACCATAAGCTGTCCGCCATCCGCTACCAAATACCTCTTTCCACCGTCATTAATGAAGCCGGAAACACGCATAGGCACGAAGAAGAACTTGGCCTGCACACTACCCTCTCCGGCTGAACTAAGCATCGGAGCGACATAGTACTCCTCCGGATTGATTATCATAGTCAGGAATCCGCTTGTGTTCTCTCCGTATGGCGATGAAATACCGTTTCCGGCATCCAGTTCCAAATAGGCCGTAGCCGGAATCTTCATCGATGCGTCAGAAGGGTCCATAACATTTACAGGAGCCGACAGAACCACTGTCTTGTCAATAGCCTCTATGCTGTCTTTTTTGATGAAATGCGCCGTAAACATAAGATCCTCCCCGGTTACAGTGAATTGCGCGCCATTGCCGTCAGGAGTAACAAGCGGCGAATTACAGTCGATTCCCGACAATTTCCAGTTTTCGTTGGCCGTAGCTGTAATATTTACAGCCTCGCCCAACTTATATTGGCCGCCACCGCTTACAGAACCTCCTTCCGGAGGATCGGCCACAACCGATACATTATAGACCGGCTCGTCCACCACGCGCGGCCCTTTCGGCTTTGTAACATAAGTCTTCAGAACTATAGGATAAGGGATAGGTACCGGAACCGGATTGCTGACAACTAATGTGTCAGGCGGAACAGGATCACCCGGTTCTGGTCCCGGACCCGGCACAGGAACTGGCACAGGCGTCAGCACCGGAAAATACACCAACTCGTATCCGGGGTCGGGAATTGTCTCTGCCTCGGCATTAAACACTATCGTGAACTGCGCGGAAGCGTCGATGAAACCTTCAAACCACTTTGTATCCATTCCACGCTCATCAGACATTCCAATCCGGGCTTTGGCAATATAATCTTCAGTGAATGTCCCTATCGACCCGCCTCCCGGACGATTGTCTCTCGAATTCCATGTGCGTATAAGAATCTTGCCGTCAGGAGTGATAACAAACTGTCCGTTACCGCTAACAGACGCCACACCGGCACCACCGAACACAATACCGTCAGGAGTTATATCATTACGGTCAATGCCGAATTTCTCCACAGTGCCAACTTCCTTGAAAGAAGTGTCTATGACCGTCACATACTTATCCGCCGAATATTTCTCTTTATATACAAATGCATATCCGTCGGTAAACGGAGTTGCGCTCGCATATTCCGCCGCCAGATTGCCGTTCCTGTCATAAAACTTGTCGACACCCATCTTACTGTCTCTCCAACAAAAATATCCGTCACGGTAATCGCTCACCTTGCCATAGCCTGTAAAAATACCGTCAAGGACTATTTTTCCTGTCTTGTCGATGACAGACCAGTCATAACCTCTCTTTGTCTTAACAAGAGCAAGACCGTCGCTGAATATCCGCGCTTCCTCGAACTGCGGCGTAATCACCACCTTACCCTTTGCGTCGATATACCCCCATTTGCCTACACCCATATCGTAGTGGGCGCGCAATCCGTCGGACAAAGGAGCGACGTTCCCGGCACCAGACGCCATACTGGAAGTATAGCTGCCCTGTTTTTTCACAAGGTGCGGATACACCTCCTCGCCGGCCGTGTTGATATACACCCACACAGAACCGGTCTTGAAATCGCCGGTGTCTTTCAACACCAAAGCAAGACCGTCAACAAAGTTGGAGCCCTGCGTATATTTCAACGACAATTCCTTCACCCGTCCGTCTTTGTAGATAATGGTCAACGGATATTTCTTGTCCCAACTATTGCTTCCCACTTGCTTCTCGCCTTTCACGAGGCAGGCTCCGCGGTCGAAGCGCGGATCTTGGTAGCGTCCAAGCCCCGACCATATATAGTCGAAAAGCATGTCGCCGTTTTTCAGGAAGAAAGCATACTTCCCATTGCCTTCATTATACACGGAGAACACACCATCATGCACATCCGATACCTGCGCATAATCCGGCAAGCGGAGATAGCGCGTGTCAGGCGTGATGCGCGGTATGCTGAACGAGGTACCACCCCACACCACATTCTGTATCTGCGCTGGTTCTGCACCGTTTGCCTGAGTGGAGACCGGCTGTTTGCCGTCTGTTTCTCTCTTATCCTGCTGTTGAGAATCAGGATTCAGCAACTTCTGCACCTTCTCCGCCTCCTTGCTCACTTTCTCCAATCCTTTGCTCAATTTCTTAAGAAACTGCGCGTCGCTGTCAAAAGAAAGGCAACAGGCAAAAGCCATAATCGCAATAAATAGTTTTTTCATAAGCAAACATATTGAATTTTAACAAAAAGAGGATATGCCTTCTCCCGGCATACCCTCACGGTCACAATATCAAAAAATCATTTGTCTATGCTCAATTTCCATTCGCCATCGACATTAACCAAATCTAAAGTTTCCTCTTCTTCAGAACCGTCGCCATAAACAACTTTCATTTCCACTTTTGCTGTCTTGCCGTCTTCAGCAATTGTTTCGGAAACAACTTCCGTAGAAGTTATGCCTCCTTTTTTCTCAACTTGCGCCTTCACCTTGTCGTTGAACAGCGAAAGAAACATTTCTTTTGATTGCTCCTTTTCTTCCGCCGACAAATTATCAGGATAAGCAATTTGGTCGACTATCCCTTTGTAGTCACCTGATTTCATCATTTCTCCCCAATTTTCAGCGGCAGCCTTAGGAGTGGATGTGTCGCTTCCACAAGCCGCAAGCAACAACACTGAAAAAACAAAAGTCAAAAAATAAATCGTTTTTCTCATAATCGATAAATTTTAAATTATTAATAATGTGATTAACTCAATCAAAAGCAATATATCACCCTGAGCCTGCGGCTCTCATAGATGTCAGACGGGAGCAAATAGTCGCCAACCATTCCCGGTATATTGATATGCGTCATTCTGCCTTCCGGCAAATCTATTCCGGCATGACGGAACACAAAGTCGACAAGTTCCGTGCAATAAAGTTTGGAAGTGTCGGAAAGGTCATAATTATGGTCAAACAGCACTCTGCGACCGGCCAACTCCAAAGCCTTCTTCGCAACACTACCCAATGTGTCGCCACCGGCAACAGGCCTCATCACCGCGCCCGCCGCCGCTCTCTCCTCATCGAAAAACACTTCCACGCTTTCCATTTTAACACGGTCGGTGTCACCCGGATAGTCAGGCTCGCCCGGCACGGCATGCACAACCATCAGCTCGCCGCCGTTATCCACCACCACTCCTATATGAGAATATTTTCCGGAACGGTCTGCGTAAAGCACCATGCGGCTCACCACGCTGCCTCCTTTGCGGAAAACAATGTCGCCCTCGCGAAGCTCAGGCAAGCGAAAAGCCCGCTTATCACCCGAACCGCTTTTGCAGCTTTGGAACGCCAACAAAACAGTCGCAAACACAATTATATGATATATGGTTCTCATTTATTATGGTAATGCCGGTTTGTTTTAAAGTCATTAACATATTTGCAAAGTTAGATTAACGACATTTTTGAGAGTGTTCATTCCGTCCAAATTTCCCGTTCAATACAACAAAAAACGACGCGGCGAATAATTCACTGCGTCATTTTCTGTTCATTCCGTCAATTATTTAATTCCTTTCCAATCTTTTAGGGGGGGGGGTAAAACGCCCTGCAACGCCATTGTACGGTATTTTTTAGGAGTCATGCCGTATTTTTTCAGAAAAGCCCGCCGGAACGTGCTTATTGAGTTAAAACCCACCTGTTGGGCAATCTCTTCCTGCGACAAATCGCACTCCGCTGAACGAAGCAGCTCTTCCGCATACGCCAGGCGATAGCCGTTGATGAAATCGTAGAAGTTCACATTCAACTTATTGTTAAGGTACAACGAGAAATAATTGCGGTTAGTACCTATCATCTTAACGACCTCGGACATAGTCAACTGGGGATTACGTGCAATCTGCCGTTCGCCGAACAACAATTCTATCTCACGGCTGAAATCCATCGGCACTTCACGGACACAGCCTTCAGAATCAATCTCCTCGACAGCCGCTACAGCCTCTTCCGCAATCTGTCCCTGCCTTTTTGTGCGATAGCTTATCAACCCCCACACAATCAGTATGAGCATATAATAGAACGTATCCATCAACGCAGAATAATCATTGAACATCATCAATGCTCCCCAAAAAGCAAATACTATAAGAAACAGCACTATGACCTTACTCAACCAGCCCACATCGACAGCCTCCACATCAGAATAATAATTCTCGGCCGCACGCATATATTCCCCTATCCACCTTATCATCAACACCAATATCACTATGCTATAAACCACGCAAGCCACAAACATAGCGTAATAAATCCAGTTCCATCCGGTAGCCGCATAGACTCCCAGCCCTACAAAATAGGGCACAATGTGCATCAGGACTCCACGTGTCGTAAAATATTTCGGCTTAAGCAAATCCATCGCATAAAACGAGCAAGTAAACACTACCGACATATCAAACAACAACATAGACCGGTATATACGCTCGGAATCAACGAACATATCCACGCTGTAGAACATATCTTTCAACAGCAACAAGAACCAAATGAAAAATATCACGGCCGTGGTCCTGTAAAGACGGCGTTCTTCCCTTCGCTTATAGAAATAAATCCCTTCCACAAGAAAGAACATACAGCAAAAACCATTGCAAAAGGCACTTAAATATTGCATTCTATAATATTGAGTATTATTCAGACACCAATCTTACCCTACCATCAAAATGCGTCAAAGCACATACCAAGTTCCATACAATCGGCACGCCGGCACGAAGCCGGCGGCCTGACCGTCACTTGCCCTTATACTTCGCGGCCTGTTCCGCTATCAATGCAGAATCCTCGAAATAGTTTATCTTCATAGCCCGGCGGACATCGTCGAGCGTGGCGGCGGCCACTTCACGCGCGGCCTCGCTCCCCCGCTTGAGAATATCGAACACTGCCGGAATATCTTTCTCGAATTCATGGCGGCGTTCACGTATCGGGGCAAGAGTCTCCTCAAGCACGGCTATAAGCGTCTTTTTCACTGTTCCGTCACCCAATCCGCCACGAGTATAATGGTCTTTCATTTCCTGCAAACTCTGATAGTCGGGGCAATACTTCGAGAAATCCTTGTCATTGCAAAAAGCGTCCAGATAAATGAACGGACAATTACCTTCCAAATGTCCCGGATCGGAAATATTAAGATGCAACGGGTCGGTATACATGCTCTTCACTTTCTTGGCCACTTCTTTCGGAGTGTCGGAAAGATAAATGCAATTGCCGAGCGACTTGCTCATCTTCGCCTTTCCGTCGGTTCCCGGCAAACGCATACATGCGGCATTCTCCGGCAACAGAATCTCCGGCTCTACAAGCGTAGGGCCGTAAACGTGGTTGAACCGGTTGACAATCTCGCGCGTAAGCTCTATCATAGGCTCCTGATCCTCACCGGCCGGCACCGTCGTGGCGCGGAAAGCCGTAATGTCGGAAGCCTGACTCACCGGGTAACAGAAAAATCCTACCGGTATGCTTGCCTCGAAATTGCGCATCTTGATTTCCGTCTTGACCGTCGGATTGCGCTGCACACGCGACACAGTGACAAGATTCATATAGTAGAAAGCAAGCTCCGTCAGTTCCGGCACCTGCGACTGTATGAATATCGTAGTCTTCTCCGGGTCGATTCCGGCAGAAAGGTAATCGAGAGCCACCTCTATGATATTCTGCCGTATCTTTTCAGGATTGTCGGCATTGTCGGTCAACGCCTGCGCGTCGGCTATCATCACATATATCTTGTCGTACTCGCCGGAATTCTGCAACTCGACACGACGGCGAAGCGAACCCACATAATGTCCTAAATGCAATTTACCGGTCGGCCGGTCGCCTGTCAATATAATCTTACCCATAACTTTTTCATAATTTAACTACAAAGGTAGTCAAAATCTCAATACATACTGCGCAACCACTCCGCAAAAAAATAACAGCAGCCTGTCCTCACGGATCTGCCGCTGTCCCCTATGTGTCTGTAATGTGTTATGAGTAGTAGTTATTTACGCATTAATTGCTTTTTCCTATTAATAATACCTTTTAAAACCCGAATGTAAAACATCCGAACAATCCATTTTGTTCGCAACCGGCAATATTTAATCACTTTTAATTACAACGGGCATAAATCAAGCCCACATACTGTTTTACTTTGCATCAGAAAGGAGAACAGAACACATGATAATCGAGAATGGAAAAATAGAGAAAGGCGATGAGCTATACGCGGCTCTATCCGTGGCCGGAAACAAATTGGCAGAGCTCAACACAAAGGAAATGACAAGCATCGAGGAAATAATGCGCAAACTGCGCAAACTTGCTTCGCGATACACAGGCATAGCCAAAGTCTACATCCGCAACCGCACACGGGGATGGGCTATCCAGAAACCGATGTTCGCAAGCTCATCACTATCGCATACCCGGCAATTTCCTTACGACAGCACCGGGCAATACATGCTGCAATTCTAAGGATTATATAAATCCTTATTATAAAAGTCAAGTATTCGCTTTGCCGCATCATACGCGCGAGTGGCAGGGCTGTCAGGATTAATCTCCGCCGCCTTGCAATAATCGCTCATGGCATGTTTCCAATCATTATGCTTTCGATAGGCGTTGCCGCGCAGAAAATAAAGCATATCATTGTCAGGCTCACTGCCTATCATCTCGTCGATTAAGGAAATTGCCTCTAACGTGGCGTTAGAGTCTATCAGTTCTTTTATTCTGTCAATGTCTGCCATACCTTATAAAAATATGCCACAAAATTAATAGTTTCCAAATTTTTACAACCACATTACAAAATAAATCATTAATTTCACGTCGATAAAAACAACCACGAAAATGAGACATCGACTGACACTTCCAATAGCGCTTATCCTGATTGCGGCAACAGCCAACGGCTTTACATATAAAAACGGCAGCGCAAGTTTGTCGCCATACCCTGAACCGCCAGCCGCCACAGAATATCCCGATTCGCTGAAACCAATATTTGTCAACCACATAGGCAGACACGGCTCGCGCTATCCCGCAGGCTCTTACCACACCATAATGCTGAAAAACGCTTTGGACAAAGCCGACTCATTAGGCACAATCACTCCAATCGGACGGCAGCTCAAAGCTGAAACAGAAAAAGTAATATCCGCTACAGGGGGACGTTGGGGAGAGCTCGACAGCATAGGAGAAAGAGAACAACGCTCCATTGCCATGAAAATGTACTGTAAATATCCCGGCCTGTTCGACAGCACAACGATTTCCGCCATATCGTCGGACTCGCCGCGCAGCATAATGAGCATGTACTTTTTCACGCAACAACTCGCAAAATCGGCAAACGACATAACCATCTCAACCGAGTCCGGGAAAAAATTCACTCCGATAATGCGCAACTACGAACTCGATTCCATCTATCAGGCGTACCGCGCAGACACCGCATATACCGCCGCCTACAACCGTTTTGCGGCAGCGAATATTCCAATCGAGCCTATTTTGCACGTACTTGGTGAAAACTATCCGTTAGACTACAACACCGTTTATGAACTTGCATTGGCCGAATATTACGTGTCAGCCGGTATGAGCGCGATGGGCATTGAACACGACGCGTCGAAATATTTCACCATCGAAGAATACCGCAAACTGTGGTCTGTATTCAATTTCCGGCAATATCTTCTGTATTCCGCGTCGCTCATATCGACACGCCCGGCAGAAACGGCGGCGCCACTGCTGCAAAACATTGTAGCAACAGCCGACAGCGTAGTGAGCGGCAAACTGAAAATAACAGCAAAACTGCGATTCGGCCATGCTGAAACATTAATGCCGCTAATGGCTCTGATACAGGCACCGGGATGCTACTATCTCACACATTACTACGACACACTTTCCGATAATTGGAAAGACTATGAGATGTTTCCTATGGCGGCAAACCTGCAATTAGTGTACTTCGAAGCACCGTCGGGCAAAATCTATGTGCGCGCCGAATATAATGAAAAGCCCATACAACTGCTGCCGGGAGCCAACTCACCATACGTGGAATGGAACGAGCTACGACTGCGCTTTCTCGAGCTTCTGCCATTAGAATGACAAAAGTCATTCACAGCAATATGACAAGTTGGAATAATTTGTTGTAATTTTGTGTCTGTATTCTATAAAAACATAAAATGAATAGAAACATATCGAAATTAGCGGCAGTATTATTATCCATACTGTTCCTGCTGCCACAACTCGCTTTTGCCGGAGAGATTAATCCCGAAGCCACCAAAAATTTCGCGCAGTCAAAAGCGATGCGCGGCGCAAAGGCGGGCGTATGCGTCATCGACCTTACGACAGGAGAGATAGTGGCAGGATACAACGAGAACACGCCACTCACACCGGCTTCGATAACAAAACTGATAACTTCGGCGACGGCAATAAAAGCGCTTACGCCAAACTACCGTTTCACTACAGAAGTAGTAATCGACGGACTAACAGACCATTCCGGAACGGTAAACGGCAATCTGATAATCAACGCCGGATTAGATCCCACCCTCGAATCACGCCACTTTCCGGAGCATGAATCTTTTATAGTGGGCACTATCGAAGGATTAAAGCGGCTCGGCATAAAAAAAATAAACGGACAAGTAATAGTAAATGAAAGCATCTGCCCCGAACAGGGAGTGCCGGAAGATTGGGAAGACGCGGATGTCACGGAAGATTTCGGAGCCGGCGTGCATGCAATGAACTATGCGGACAACCAATGCTCCGTAATATTCGACGTATCGGGCAGAAAAGCGATGATTATCGACACCCTGCCCCATCAAAGCAACTTGAAAATAAGAAACAATGTCACTGTCACAACCGGGCGTAAGGGGAGCTGGACACCCTCCGCCTCACGCAAAAAAAACAGCAACAACCTTATAGTTTGGGGACATGTAAAAAGACAAAACGACCCTGTAGAGCTTAAAACCACCACTCCCGATCCGGCAAACGCGCTCACTTGCGATTTGACAGAAGCCATTGTGTGCGAGGGGATACCCGTAATGAACCGCAAAATCAAGAGTGGCAGCTATCGCCGTACAGTCTACGTGCACCAATCTCCGCTGCTTCAAGAAATAGCATCATCACTGCTGTTCAGAAGCGACAACATGTATGCGGAAGCCGTGCTGCGGGCAGTAGCTTTACACGACAACACATTCGCGTCACGCGAAATGGCGTTGAAAAGCGAACGGTCGGTTCTCAACGCATGGGGGATAGACACCGACGGACAAATAATCTACGACGGCTCCGGACTTTCCAGAACCAATCATTATTCGCCTTACTTTCTTGCGTCTGTGCTTAAAGCGGCAGCCACCGACAGTGAAATAGGACTTCTTTATCCCACCCTGTTACCCGTATGCGGACAGGAGGGGACAGTGAAACGCCTGCTTAAAGGCACAGAATTAGAGGGGAAAATTGCCCTCAAATCAGGCAGCATGACAAGAGTGCAATGCTACGCGGGCTATTATCCCGCCGGCAATCCGAAATATGCCGTTGTGGTTATGGCCAACAATTTCAGATGCAATTATGACGCATTAAAAAAATCCATAGAGACACTATTGCTCGAATTATTCACAACAAACAACACGACAGAATAAATTTTTATGAACGCCAAAGTGAAAGGCTACGCATTGGGCACGATTGCCGCAGCCACTTACGGAATGAACCCCCTTTTCGCCCAGCCGCTGTATTCCGATGGGATGGACGCAGATTCTGTGCTGTTCTTCCGCTATCTGCTTGCCATTCCGATATTAGGAATAATGATAAAGGCCCGCGGACGCAGTTTCAGGCTCAACAGAAAAGAAATACTGCCATTGGCGATATTCGGCCTGCTCGTGGCAGCATCGTCACTGACACTGTTTCTCAGCTATAATTACATGGACGCCGGCATAGCCTCGACCATACTATTTGTATACCCAATTATGGTGGCGTTGATTATGGCGTTTGTATTCAAAGAAAAGATAACTCTCCAAACCGCATTCTGCATCCTGCTCGCTCTTGGCGGAATAGGTATGCTCTATCAAGGAGGCGACGGCGCCACATTAAGCCTCACCGGAACAATATTCGTGCTGATATCGGCTCTAACCTATGCAATCTACATCGTAGGCATAAACCAATCATCCCTAAAAAATGTGGCCACACTGACTGTCACTTTCTACATACTGCTGTTCGGAGTGTCGCTATTCCTTTTCCGTTTGGATTTCGGTCAGGCGGTAACACTCCCTGAAAAATGGTATATGTGGGGAAATCTCATCGCTTTGGCCATCTTTCCGACAGCCATATCATTTCTTTGCACCACAAGCGCAATTCAATATATCGGCTCCACACCGACTGCCATACTCGGGGCGTTGGAACCCGTGACGGCTGTCATCATCGGCGTGACAGTGTTCAATGAGTCGCTCACTCCACGCATTCTGTGCGGAATACTGATGATTATAGCCGCCGTAACGCTTATCATTGCCGGCGGACGAATAACCATCCACCTCATCCGCTTCCGCAAACTTTTCCCGCGCATCCCACGGAAACGGCATAGCAAAAAATAAAAAAAAGATTACTTATCTCCCGACAAATAACCTTTCTACCTTAAAATTTAATACCATGAAAAACTTGATACAAAAGTATAGTAAATATGTTTTACAACATAGTTTTACAGCAGAAAAATCAATCGTATTAAGATTTTTTAATATTATAGAAATAATAAAGGGCATACCAAAACTCTTGGCATACCCTTTTAGTCCTTAAGGCAATCAGTTCTTATTTTACTTTTTCAGCGAGTTCTGCGCCGGCTTTGAACTTAACGACTTTCTTGGCCGGGATAGTTATTTTAGCCTTCGTAGCCGGATTGATACCTGTTCTTTCACCTTTTTCAACAACAGAGAAAGTACCGAATCCGATAAGAGCCACCTTATCATTCTTAGTCATAGCGTCTGTGATAGCCGCGATAGTTGCGTCCAATGCATTTTTCGCATCAGCTTTTGTCAGGTTTGCCTTTTCAGCAATCGCATTAATTAATTCTGCTTTATTCATAATAACAAATATTTAGGTTTATGGTATATCTTCGACAAATGTATACCATTCCAAACAAAAAAACAACTAATAACCTATAAATTTTTAATTTAGCTGCTTTTTGTCTGATTTTCTTAAATCAAAGCAATTTTTTCATGGCAAAATATCTCCACAGCGGCGCAAGCATCAACGCTTGTTTGATTTCATCGTTAAGCAACAGGTGTTTCACCTCGTCGACGGTAAGCAGATGCACGGAAATATCCTCTGTGGATTCGAGATGCTGTCCTGAAATTCTCTCCACGCCCTTGGCAAGGTAGCAATGGGTGAGATTGTTCGTGGTGCTCGGATTGCCGGAAATAACCATGATTTTTTCCCACACTCCTCCACCAAATCCTGTTTCTTCCGACAATTCCCGCTGCGCCGCCTCTAGCGGCTCCTCGCCCGGGTCGACCACTCCTGCGCACAGCTCATATCGGGTTTCGCCGATACCATGCCTGTACTGGCGAATCATCACAAACTTATTGTCAGTCGTGACAGCCAACACATTAACCCAATCGGGATATTCGAGCACGTAAAACTCCGGATTGACAGTGCCGTTGGGCAACTCAACCGTGTCACGCCGCGCCGTAAGCCACGGGCGGCGTATCAAATAGTCGCTTTTCAAAGTTTTCCATTTCCGCTCGTCAAGATTGTTTATCAACATATCGCAGTTCTATTTTAATGTTTTTCCACTCCACTATATAAAATCGTGTTTGATTGCAATATACGGTCCTCTATATACTGCCGTTCAGGAGCTATCTTCCCGTTAAGGTACATTTCCATCATCAGTCCGCCGATAGGCACACCGTATGTTGCGCCCCAGCCACCGTTTTCTACATATACACACACCGCAATCTTCGGATTAACCATAGGGGCAAACCCCATAAACGCCGAATGGTCTTTCCCGTGCGGATTTTGTGCGGTGCCCGTTTTACCGCACACTTCATGTCCCGGAAATTGCGCGCCTCGGCATGTGCCACCCGTGACAGCCATCCTCATGCCCTCGGCAATTTCCTCAAAATACTCCCCTTTGATACGGCTGACATGCTTTTCCACATATTCACGGGCAATCACCGTATCGGCTATCTCTTTCACGATATGGGGCTTGACATAATAGCCGCGGTTGGCTATCGTGGCACATAAATTAGCTATCTGCAAAGGAGTGGCAAGAATCTCACCCTGCCCGATGGCGACCGAAATAATCGTATTGGCGCTCCACCTGCCTTCGCCATATATTTTACTGTAAAATTTGCTGTTTGGAATAAAACCGCGGCTTTCGCCCGGCAAATCAACTCCCAACCTATAACCGTAGCCCAAATCGACCATATAATTTTTCCACACCTCAAAGGCTTTTGCCGGAGAGCCGTATTTTGAGCGGCGGTCTATCATGTTTTTAAATCCCCAACAAAAATAGGCATTGCAAGATGTGCGTATCGCCGGCTTCAACGTAATGGGAGATTCATGGCCATGGCACCCGACACGCAATCCGCCGTTAATATATCCGTGATAGCACGGATAAGCAGTCGACAGGTCTATGATTCCCTCCTGCCGGAATATTAATCCCTGCGTAGGCTTGAAAGTGGAGCCCGGCGGATATGCCGCCATTATAGAGCGGTCGTAAAGAGGCTTATAAGGGTCGTTGACCAAAGCCCTATAGTTCTTTCCTCTATCTCTCCCCACAAGCGATTTCGGATTATAGGTGGGACTCGACACAAGCGCAAGTATCTCACCCGTGGCCGGCTCAATCGCCACTATCGCGCCAATCTTCCCCTGCATCAGCCGCTCGCCGTATTCCTGCAATTTTATGTCAATTCCCAATTTCAAATCCTTCCCCGACACCGGAGCCACATCTTTCGCCCCATTTTCATAACGCCCCTTAATCCGCCCGTGAGCGTCGCGTATCAATATCTCCTGCCCTTTATGCCCACGCAAAAACCGCTCATAGCTTTTCTCTATCCCCAAATCGCCGGTATAGTCGCCGGCACGATAATAATCGTCGTTCTCGATGTCGCGGGCATTCACCTCCCTTATGTTTCCGAGAAAATTAGCCCCAACCTCATAGGCATATTCACGCAAAATGCGCTTTTGTATGAAAAATCCCGGAAATCTGTACAATTTTTCCTGCAACCGCCCGTAGTCTTGTGCTGATATGTGGGTAATCAGCACCTGCTGCGTATACGAGGAATAGCCCGGATTTTTGCGGTGGTCGCGCATATCGTCGAAATATCCGCGCAGCTCCTCTTTCGAAATTCTCAATGTGCGGCAAAAATCCAACGTGTCGAATTCCCCTATCTCGCGCGGAATCACCATAATGTCGTAAGCCGGCTTATTATATACCACAAGATTGCCGTTGCGGTCAAAAATCTGGCCGCGCGACGGATATACGGTTTTTCGCAAGAAAGCATTGGAATCGGCGTTCTCCTTGTACTTTGTTTCTATCACCTGCAACTCAAGCAACCGAAACAAATAGATTGCGGCAAGCACAACAAGCAGTCCGCCTATCACATATTTACGCTTTTCTAAACTATAATCCTTTTTCATTCTTCGTGTTGACAAAACTGTCTATGCCGAGCATAATGACAAACGACAATACCGTACAGCATACCACCCTCAACAACGACAAAAGCGCGTCGCGCAAAGTAAATGCCTCGACAAACGTGATGACCGCGCAATACAGCAAAGTCATTGTCAACAAATATTTCATATACGCCGCTATGCCTATGCTGCGTACAGAAGGCACCATATCAACAAGCTCGTCCCTCCGTCCGACATAAAGGCCGAACACAGTGTTTCTCGACGCTCCGAGCAACGTGCACGCAAGAGAGTTCATGCCTTGCGTGTCGGAAAAAATGTCTACTACAAGTCCCGTCAGAAACGACAATGTAAGTACCCAATTTATCCGCATGTCGATGGGAAGACGTATGATAAAATAAATGAAAATAAACGGGGTGGCCACATTGAAAATACTGATATTGTTGCACACAAGCACCTGCACCAATATCAATACCGCAAACAAAACAATAAACTGCAAAACCTGTCTTGCCATCTATCCCTCCTTCTCGATTTCTTTTAATTCATCGGTCAGTTTGCTCTTTATAGCGCGCACAGTGCTCAATCGTGTGAAATCAGTCGACAATTTCACTTTCAACGCTATGAAATTATCGTCTTTGGTTCTCATACCGCTCTCTATAGTCCCCACGATAAGCCCTTCAGGAAATACAGCCGAATAGCCGCTTGTTATTATCGTGTCGCCCTTATGATAGGTGATATGGCGCGGCATTTCCTCCAATATGGCATAATACGGGCTTGACCCGTCCCAATAAAGGCTGCCGAAATAATCTGAATTTTTCACCTTGCACGACAGTCGCATATTCGGATTAAGCAAGGAGATTACCCTCGCTGCGTGCTCACTCACCACACTGACAATGCCGACAACGCCGTTTTGGTCGACAACGCCCATTTCCGGCTCTATGCCGTCTGAGCTGCCCTTATCGATGGTTATGTAGTTCATCGGCTTGGACACGCTGTTGTTAATCACGCTTGCGAAATGATACTCATACGACCGGGCAACCGAGTCAGGCAGACTGAGTGAGTCAGCCGAAAGAAGAATCCTACACTCATCAAGGCGATGCCTCAAATCAATCACCTCCATTTCAAGCAAAGCGTTGCGCTCCTGCAAATCACGATTAATCGAATGCAGATTGAAATACGACGTCACACTGCTCACTCCCTTGTAGACGGATGCCGAAACAGCATTGGCAGAAGTGAGGTACACATACTGCTGGTACGGATTGTTGCGGAACAGCAACAATAAGCTGACAGCTACATAGAACAGAAAAACGAACCATGAAGAATGCCTTATCAGAAAAGATATTAAATTCCGCACAGGTAGTAAGATTTTTTATCCGTCATATTCCAACTCCTTATAAAAGGAAATTGAAGGCAATGCACGCAAAGGCATTACCTTCATATCCTTATCAGTTCAAAACGCTTACTCAGCTTCACCGTATGAGGAATGAGAAACGCCCGATATTTTTCAACGCAATTCCCGTGCCCTTGGCCACAGCGTGCAGAGGGTCGTCGGCAATGTTGAATTTTATTCCGATTTTATCGGTCAACCGCTTGTCGAGGCCTCTCAACAACGCGCCGCCACCCGACAGGTAAATGCCATTGCGCACTATATCGGCATACAGTTCGGGAGGAGTGTTCTCCAACGCGTTCAGCACCGCCGCCTCTATCTTGGAAATTGATTTCTCAATGCTCCTCGATATTTCCTGATACGACACGGCCACTTCCATAGGCAAGGCCGTCATCACATTCGGGCCATGCACCACGTAGTCTTCAGGAGGATTCTCCAATTCCGTAAGAACCGAGCCGACATTGATTTTTATCAATTCCGCCATGCGCTCGCCCACTCTGACATTATGTGCGCGGCGCATGTGCTCCTGTATGTCGTCGGTCAGCACATCGCCGGCAATACGTATGCTCTTGTTAGTCACGATACCGCCCAACGATATTACCGCAATTTCCGTAGTTCCGCCACCGATGTCGACAATCATGTTGCCCTCCGGAGCCTCTACATCCAATCCTATGCCGAGAGCGGCGGCCATCGGCTCATATATCATATACACATCCCGTCCGCCGGCATGTTCGCTCGAGTCGCGCACGGCACGTATCTCCACCTCCGTGCTTCCGGAAGGGATGCAAATCACGATTCTCAACGACGGTGTGAACCAACGCCTACGCGAGCTGACCATTTTTATAAGCCCGCGTATCATCAATTCTGCGGCGTTGAAGTCGGCGATAACGCCGTCGCGCAAAGGACGGATGGTACGTATGTTGGCATTTTCCTTGCCCTGCATCATTTTTGCCTGCTCGCCGACAGCCATTAATTTGCCCTTTGAGTCAAGGGCAACGTAAGAGGGTTCGTCGACCACGATTTTATCATTATGAATGATAATCGTGTTCGCCGTACCTAAATCCACGGCTATTTCTTGTGTCAGAGAAAACAAACCCATAATTTTTATCTTCCGCTAATTATTTTCTTAATGTTTAAAATGGCGAATGCCTGTCATCACCATCGCGATTCCGTTTTTATTGCAATAATCCACGCTATCGTTGTCACGGATAGAGCCGCCTGGCTGAATCACGGCTGTCACGCCGGCCTTATGCGCTATCTCTACGCAATCGGCAAACGGGAAAAACGCGTCGGAAGCCATTACCGCGCCCTTTAAGTCGAAATCGAACGAGCGGGCTTTTTCGATAGCCTGCTTCAATGCGTCTACACGCGAGGTCTGCCCTATTCCGCTCGCCAAAAGCTGCTTGTTCTTAGCCAAAACTATGGCGTTGCTCTTGCTGTGCTTCACAACCTTATTGGCAAACAGCAAATCGTCGATTTGCTCCGGAGTGACAGCTTTTTCCGTAACCTGCCTCAAATCTGCCACCGACTCCTTGTACAAATCTTTGTCTTGGCGCAACACGCCATTCAATACAGAACGGAACTGCACTTTCGGCAAATCGATTTTTTTAAGCACCAAAATTATGCGGTTCTTCTTCTGCTCAAGTATTTTCAACGCCTCCTCAGTGTACGACGGGGCTATGCACACCTCAAAAAATATCTTGTGCATCTCTTCCGCTGTTGCGGCATCAACCTCACCATTGGTAATCAGCACACCGCCAAAGGCAGACACAGGATCGCCCGCAAGCGCATCTTTCCATGCCTCAGAGATTGAGGAGCGTGAAGCGATTCCGCACGCGTTATTATGTTTCAGAATCGCAAAAGTAGGCTCCGTAAAATCAGATATCAAATTTACGGCAGCATCTATATCAAGCAGATTGTTGTAAGAAATCTCTTTCCCGTGAAGCTGCTCGAACATGTCGCCAAACTTGCCAAAAAACTTGCCCTGCTGATGAGGATTCTCTCCATAGCGCAAATGAGTAACGCCATCCAAAGCCACGCGGAACGCCGAAGAATCGTCTTTGTCGAAATAATTGAATATCGCGCTGTCATACAAGCTCGACACTCCGAAAGCCTCTTTAGCGAAGAAACGGCGATTTTCAAGCGATGTAACGGCATCGCCCTTCTCCTCTATTATGCGGCACAAAGGCGCATACTGATTTTTAGAGGCCACAATCACCACGTCATTGTAGTTTTTTGCGGCGGCGCGTATCAGCGAAATTCCGCCTATGTCGATTTTCTCTATGATGTCGGCTTCAGAGGCTCCTGACGCCACTGTTTCCTCAAACGGATACAAATCAACCACCACCAAATCTATTTCAGGTATCTCATATTTAGAGATTTGCTCGCGGTCACCCTCATTGTCGCGGCGGTTCAATATGCCACCGAAAACTTTCGGATGCAACGTTTTCACACGTCCTCCCAATATTGATGGGTAACCGGTAAGATTTTCCACCGATTCGCACGCATATCCCAAACTTTCGATAAACGATTTCGTTCCACCTGTGGAAAGGAACTTCACTCCGTATGCGTTCAACAATCTGAGCATCTCATCCAATCCGTCTTTATGATAGACCGAAATCAACGCGGTTTTGATTTTTTTATTGTCAGCCATTATTTCCTGTATTTAGATTATAAACCAATCTTTTATACCTTTTTATTCTTTGCAAAGATAATGCAAATCGAGTGCAGAATCACCAAGCTCGCTTAAGTGTTCTGCCGAGATGCGGCTTATCTTATGCAAAGATAATGCAAATCGAGAGCAAAACAATCAAACTCGTTTGGAATTGTTATGCCGGGATGCAGTTTCTAACACTCGTAATCCACACACGCGCGTTCCTCTTTGTGTTCACCCAACAATGCGGCAGCGGCCACATGAGCCGGATGCTTGGCATATTTCTCGACATCAGCCATCGTAGGGACAACAGCAGTCAGCACCACATCCCACGACTCACAGGGATTTTCATTCAACCCGACCTCTATGCTTTCAAGCACATCAATCTGACCGGGAAGCGCCTCCAACGCCTCTTTAAACTTTAAAGCAACCTCTCTGCGCTCTTCCGCCGAGCCTTTCAACTTAAACGCCACAATATGCTTAACCATAATCTGATATATATTTTTTAAATCTTGTACATTTTCTCCCTTGCTGCTTTCACACGCTCGTCTGTCAGATAATCGTCGAAATCCATAATCTTGTCGATTATCCCGTTGGGTGTAAGCTCTATCACACGGTTGCACACTGTCTGAATGAACTCATGGTCGTGCGACGACATCAAGACATTGCCTTTAAACACCTGCAAAGTGTTGTTGAACGCCTGTATCGACTCCAAGTCCAAATGATTGGTTGGAGAGTCGAGTATCAGCGTATTCGCATCGGTCATCATCATTTTCGCTATCATGCAACGCATCTTTTCGCCACCCGACAGCACCGACGCCTTTTTCAACACCTCTTCTCCGGAGAACAGCATCTTACCCAAAAATCCTTTCAGATAAATCTCACTCGAGTCGTTGCTGTATTGGCAAAGCCAGTCGACAAGGTTAAGGTCGGTGTTGAAGAAGCGCGTATTGTCCAACGGCAGATAAGCTGTGGTGATGGTTTGCCCCCACTCATAAGTCCCCGCGTCGGCCTTGCGGTTGCCGGTTATTATCTCGAACAAGGCGGTCATGGCACGCGGATCATGGCTCAAAAACACTACCTTGTCATTTTTTTCTATCGCGAAATTCACATCGCGGAAAAGCAAGTCGCCCTCAACCGAAGCCTCAAGTCCCTTGACTTCAAGTATTTTATTGCCCGGCTCACGGTTAGGAGTGAATATGATTCCCGGATAGCGCCGCGACGACGGCTGTATCTCCTCGATATTCAATTTCTCAAGCATCTTCTTGCGGCTCGTGGTCTGCTTCGACTTTGCCACATTCGCGCTGAACCGCTGAATGAACTCCAACAGTTCCTTGCGCTTCTCCTCCGCCTTCTTATTCGCCTGCTGCTGTTGGCGCAAAGCCAACTGACTCGATTGGTACCAGAAACTGTAGTTTCCGGCAAACAATGTTATTTTATTGTAGTCGATGTCCAACGTATGTGTTGATACGGCATCAAGAAAATGGCGGTCGTGGGACACGACAAGCACAGTGTTCTCGCAATTCGACAAATAATTCTCCAACCACGCCACTGTTTCCAAATCCAAGTCGTTGGTAGGCTCATCCAAAAGCAAATTATCCGGATTTCCGAACAAAGCCCTTGCGAGCAGCACGCGCACTTTCTCCTTTCCGCTCAAATCCTTCATGAGCATATAGTGCTTGTCCTCTTTCACCCCCAAGCCGCTCAACAATGCGCCGGCATCGCTCTCCGCGTTCCAGCCTCCCAATTCGGCGAATTTTTCCTCAAGCTCGGAGGCACGCAGGCCGTCGGCATCCGAAAAGTCGGGCTTGGAATACAGCTCGTCTTTTTCCTTCATAATGTCCCAAAGCACAGAATGGCCCTGCAGGACAGTATCCATAACCGTAAACTCATCGAAAGCGAAGTGGTCTTGGCTCAGCACCGACATACGCTCGCCCGCTCCCTGCTGGACCATTCCGTGAGTAGGCGACAGCTCGCCGGACAATATACGCATCAACGTACTCTTACCGGCTCCGTTGGCGCCGATTATGCCATAGCAGTTGCCCGGAGTGAACTTCAGATTCACATCTTGAAACAGCACCCGCTTGCCAAACTGCATACCCAAATTCGTAACTGCAATCATATTAACCTTTTCTAACCTTAAAAATCAGGTGCAAAGGTACGAAAATATATCCGCAGGTTTAAAAGATGCGATACTTTATTTTGCCATAAAAAAGAGGGAGGCTGATGCCTCCCTCGTCGCTGCGCCGCATAGTCAATGCCTCTGAACACACGAAGCGGTGTTACAAATTCGTAGTATATGGACGAAACATCTTATACTTGCGGCTTTATTGTCTAATCAGCAAATCAATCGTTAGTTTGCCCACAATGGTTGCTGCTCAAGCTCAGGATTCAACGTTATCTGTCCGCTCGGTATCGGATACAGATAGTGCTTAGCCTCATACGTGCGCGACATTCCGTTGGAAGCATTGATATAATTGCCTTGCATCGTTACCACTTTATCCGTTGTCGGATCGTTTGCGAGGTTGGCGCCCAACATTATCTCCGGGTTCTTCGATGTATCGAGTTTATCCAACTGATGCCAACGAACCAAATCCCAATAGCGGAAATTGTTGTCGAACATCAATTCGCAGCGACGCTCGCGGCGGATTTCCCAAATCAACGAGCTTACACCCATATCATTGTCGCCAAGGTCGGCCGGAGAAGTCGTCAAATGCGGCAAACCGGCACGGTCTTTCAACAAGTTGATGGATTTTTCGAGATCATCGGATGTGATAGTTCCGAGCTCGGCCTTTGCCTCAGCAAAGTTCAGATAAACCTCAGCCAACCAGAACAACGGAGCCCAAGTGTAGTTTTGGTTTCCTGTTTCGCGGTAATATTTGTCAATTGAAAGGTTATCAAACTTCTTCACGGAGTAGCCGGTTGTCGATGTCATTGCCGTACCATCTTTTGTAGCGCGCGGCCATCCAATACCTTGATAGCAAAGCACCGAGTCGATTTGCATGGCAAGACGCTTGTCGCGGTTTTCAAGCACATTCTTGATATTGACGTGATAAGCATTGTCATTTTCACTCAACTTCCAAACACCAACATCGTCAACACCATCGACCGGAAGTGTTCCATCAAGCTTCAGATAAGAATCAAAAGCATCTTTCGACATACCGTTGATCGGAGTCGACATACAGGTGTAGTCGATAGTGGAATGACACAACACACTCTGTACATAAGGCTTACAGAAAATTATCTCCGGATTGCTGCTCAAATCTGTCGAGTTGTAAAGCGACTGATAATCCTCACAAAGAGAGAATTGCGGCATTATCACCTCGCAAGCCTCTACGCAGGCCTGCAAGAATCTGTTTGCACCATCAAGATCGGCAGCTTTGCCATTTTCAGCTGCCGTGCGGTATTTGCGGAATGTGCCTTCCCACAGGCAGATACGCGCTTTCATTGCCTCAGCCAACTGCGACGACCACGAAACGTTGGAAGAGAAAGTGTTGATGTTCTTAACTGCGAAATTAAGATCTTCAAGCACACGATCCATTATAGCGTCACGATCCTCACGCGGGGCATAAAGCTCCGGGCTGTTGACATCCAACGGAGTGTCAACCCACACGCAATCTCCATATTTGCGCACCAAATCCCAATATTCGTATGCGCGCATCAACCGGGCAACACCAATCCAATGGTTCTTCACTACGGGATCCATTGCACCGGCATATTCTTCCAATCCATGTATCATCACGTTGCTGCGACGAATCTCCACGTATGGGCCTGACCATTCATCAGAACTCGAAGGAACGTTAATATAAGTCCAGTTGGCAAAAGTGTAATTTACCTGGTCATCAGTAAGACCCGGAAAATAAAAGTCACCGTATCCGGTTCCACGTCCATATCCGAGGAAATCATTAAAGAAAGCATTGGCATAGCTTTCCACAGTAGCCTCGTTGCTCCAAAAGTCAGCGTTGTTGGTAAACTCGTCGAGAGGCTCTTTCTCAAGCATGTCGGTA
The DNA here is from genome assembly GCA_944321725.1 of uncultured Muribaculaceae bacterium. GTDB lineage: Bacteria > Bacteroidota > Bacteroidia > Bacteroidales > Muribaculaceae > Limisoma. Next base: position 8,565 of record CALUMI010000006.1, on the reverse strand, counting down.
CAGCTTGTGAACGAGAAAGCTCCCATGAGCAACACTCCATATAATAATGATATTTTTTTCATAATTCTATTGTCTTAAATGTTAGGTTTAGAACGTCAACTGCAAACCGAACGAGATGGTGCGCATCATCGGAGAAATACGTCCCCAAGTTCCATAATTGTTGTTGGTAACCTCACTCGTGTCAACTTCCGGGTCGACAGGCACATTCATATTGTTGATGAGCTCGCAAAGGTTTTCAGCTGTGAAATACACGCGAAGTTTCTCTATATACCACTTCTTGGTAAGATCCTGCGGCAATGTGTAGCCTACAGTCAAATTCTTGAAGCGCAGATAAGAGCGGTCGATCAAATATCTGGATTGCGGATAGAAATTGTACTGACCGGCCAATACACCCGAAACGTTGCCGGGAGCGCCGCTACCCGGGAACGGACGCGGATAGAAAGCATCCTGATTGTCAGTAGTCCAATAGTCCAACTGATAGTCGTAGACACCATCAGTTCCTTGAGAGAACGGAACTGTGTACTGTCCTACTTCCCATTGACTCCATTTACCCACGCCTTGGAAATACATGTCGATGTCGATGCCTTTCCACGAGCCGCCAAGACGGAAACCGTACTGGTAGCGCGGAGTGGTGTTACCGATGACTGTCAAGTCGCCCATATCGTCCTTAGTTCCGGCACCGCCATTGATCTCTCCATCACCGTTCAAATCCTTATATTTGACATCGCCGGGACCGAATTTGAAGTTACCGCCCTCAAGTTCAGATTGATCCGCAATGCCCGGAGCATAAGTACGCACTCCATTGTTGGTAACGAAATCATCTTCCGTGAACAAACGGTCAGTTTCGAAACCGTAAATATCACCATACACCTTACCGGAGAAGTTTTCGTCAATCACGCCCGATGGATTGTTCCACTTGGTTATAACAGTCTTGAAGTCGCTTACATTACCACTTACATAAACGTTGAAATCGCCGAACTGCTTGTTCCAACCTACCGACAATTCCCAACCGCGAGTGCGGAGCTCACCATTGTTGCTATAAGGAGCCTCTGCACCAAGCACATCAGGAAGCGCAGTAGCATAAGCAAGCATGTCCAACGTCTTGCGCTGATACCAGTCGAATGTCACGTTCAAAGAGTTGTTGAAGAATCCGAGATCCAAACCTATGTCGGCAGTCTGAATGCGCTCCCATGTCAATGTGGATGACACCAATTTAGGAAGATCGTACATCGATATGAGGTTTGAGCCATCTACCCAATAAACATGCCCCATATTACCGATGGTTTCAAGGTACATATTATCACCCACAGCCTCGTTACCGATTTCGCCGAAAGAAGCACGCAACTTACCGTTGCTTACCACGTCGCGCAACGGCTCAAAATAGTTCTCCTGACTGAAGCGATAGCCTGCAGAAGCAGATGGGAAGAATGCCCAACGGTCGTTGGCCGGGAATGACGAAGAACCGTCGAAACGTCCGTTCAACTCCAACAACCAAATTTCGTTCCAGTTGTAGTTGATACGTCCGAAATAACCTGCAGTCGCCTTCTTATAGTGTTCTCCACCGACATCGCGTGTACCGGTAGCCATGTTGATTTCCGGGAAATTCGTGCTTAGAAGATCCAACTGCTCGGAATAATGCGTGCGAAACTCACGTCCTTCAGCGTTACCACCAAGCATTACATTGAAATTATGTTTGCCGAAATTGAATGCGTAGTTTGCATAAACGTTCAATGCCCAATATGCGTTACGCCCTGAGAAGTTGTAAACGGATGTTGAAGATGAAAAAGTACTCGGAGATGTTAGCGTGCCCCACGTGTTATAACCATATGCCGGCATCTTGTTCCTGTCTTGGAACACATTACGGAAACTATATGTGTAGTCGGCGTTCAAAGTCAGACCCTCTATGATATTGGCTTTCAAGAAACCGGTCATGCGAGTGAACTTCGTGTTGGTTGTATTTGTTCCGGCCTGCTTCAATATTGAATATGGGTTACGGAGATCCACACCGTCGAACATACCATAAGGATAGAAGAAGCTACCCCAACGCCACATATATTGATAAGTGTTCTCGGTAGGATTAGGCTTTTCGTATGTACGGTCGGTGTATGAGAAACGCGCCCCGATAGTCAGCCAGTCGGTAACGTCAGACTGTATGTTGGCCGCAACGTTGTAACGGTGCAGTTGGTCGGGATTGGCTGCCAACACGCCCTCTTTCTTGTCGTAGCCGAACGACAGATAGTAGGAAGTGCGCCCGCTTGTTCCGTTGACGTTGATATTATGGCTCTGCGAAGGAGTCCAATCGCGGAAATTGATTCCGGCAACATCCCAGTCGGCATAGAACAACGCCTTGCCGGTAGACGGGTCAAGATAATAATCGCCGACATTGTTGCGGTTCTGATAAGGAACAAGATTGCGGTATTGGTCGTCTTTCTTGTAGCCGTGCTGTTGCGACCACAAACGAGCGAGATCGATCATGTCCAATCCGTCGATGTCGGTACCCGTGCCGGTTACATCCTGCGCGTAATACATAGCGAACATTTCCGGATTGGGAGTACCGTTGTTCACGTTACCCAAAAGCATGGTTTCCAACTGGTCGGCAACGCTGCCATACTGCGGAAGAACCGTAGGCGTGCTCCAAGAGAAGTTGTTGGTGTAGTTCACTTTCACTTTGTCGCCCTTGTCGCCTTTCTTGGTGGTAATCAAAATCACACCGAAAGCCGCACGCGAACCGTAGATAGATGTAGAGGCGGCATCCTTCAATACCGAAACCGACTCGATGTCGTTAGGGTTGATAAGCGTAAGGTCGTCGACCGGCACACCGTCCACAATAAGGTAAGGATCACTCGTGGCATCATTACTCAACGTACCGACACCGCGAATGGTCAACTTCGGCTGCTCGTCGATACCACCCTGAGTGTTGATGACGGAAAGTCCCGGAACCAAGCCCTGCAACGACTTGGCCACATCCATCTGCGGCTTGGCAGCCAAATCCTTGTTGACATCGACAGTCGAAACGGCACCCGTAAGGTTTGCCTTCTTCTGTTGGCCGTAGCCCACGACAACAAGCTCGTCGAGCAATGCGTTGTCCTCTTTCAGGACAATGTCCATGTTGGAGGCTGCTTTCTGCTCTACTGTAGAATAGCCGAGATAGGAGAAAACGATTGTAGAACCGGGAGCAACTTTGAGAGTGAACTTACCGTCAAGGTCGGTGACGATACCCCTCGTAGTGTTCTGCTCCATTACGTTGGCGCCAACTATAGGTGCGCCATTTTCATCAGTAACCGTTCCGGAAATTGTCATGGTGGCCTTTTGGGCTGCTATGACCTGCGGAGCCGGAGCAGCGTTAGCTTCTACCCCCCCCCAATTGCCGGAAAGACACAAGGCAGCCATTGCGGCAACCGTGAGTCCTCGGTTGGAAAATCTTTTTCGATCAGGTAATTTACACATACTGATTTTTGGATTTAATTAGGTTAATGTTAGTTTTGTTTAAAAATAAACAATCCAAAAGTAATAACACAGGAAAAAATACGCAATACTTATTACCTATTTTTTAATAACAAATAACAAAAAAATCTCACCAAGCATGGAAATGTTTTTAAAAATCATGTTTTATAGCATAAAACGCCTTTTATGTCTATAAAACACACAAACAACTTTATCTAACTTCTTTTCACATATTTACACTCCATGTAATCTCCAAAGCCACTGAAACCAGGGAATAAATATCTTAGTTTTATAAGTTCTTCGTTTTGAAACCTACCACACCTACGCTTAACAAATATCCATTACTTTGTAAGCGCATCGGCACCATGACAAAAATTGCCTATCCGAATTATTTGCAAATCTGCTATATATAATATATATTTGTAACGAATAAACTAATAATGCAAACAGCCAGATCTTTTGCATTCATAGATTTTGTTTTGCCACAACTAAATTTTAATAATATGGAAACAACTTTAACCCGAAAAAAATTAATCGACATTCCGGAGAATGTATTTCGGAATTTATCTATAAAAGCAGCGGCAAATGGTACTAATTTAAAAAAATATATAGAAAATCTACTCATCAAAGATGCCTCTGACATCGATGACAATAAAATTTATGCCTATCTTTCCGGCACGCTACCTGACGGCCATAAAACAGTCAATGAGCAAGATAAAAAAGAATTTGAGAATTGGCTTGGCATAAACTCAAAATGAAAGTAGAATATTCCAAAGAGTTTATAAAGTCGGTCAAGAAACTGTCCGGCAAAATATTAGAGTCTGTACGCAGAACCATTCAGGAAGTAATCGACGCATCTTCGATTGAAGAGATAACAAATTGCAAGAAACTGACAAATTACAAATCAGTATACCGCATCAGGATAGGCGATTACAGAGCGTTCTTTGTGTTTCAGATAACCAATAATGTAGTAATATTCGAATATCTTTACACAAGAGGAGAAGCTTATTCCAAAAAGAGCAAAGAGAACCTACGCAGAAAAGATTGCTAAATTTGTGAAATCAAAAGAATTCGAGAACCGGCTGCAAAATAGCTCAAATTAGAACTTCTATTTTAAGCTCACCACCAAAGTTTTGTAACTTTAAAATAACACAAATGCAAATGTAACTTAGAAAAATCTTATTATAAGAACAGAGGCTGCGCGGATTGCGCAGCCTCTGCCCTTTCAAACCAACAGATTTATTACTTCTTTTTCGGGGTCTCCTTGATGCCGTCGCGTATCAGAAGCGCTTCAATCGTAGGTTCCTGACCGCGGAAACGCTTGTATAGCGTCATAGGCGGCTCTGTTCCGCCGCGACTCAACACATTGTCGCGCCACGATTTAGCGATTTCGGGATTGAAAATGCCGTTGTCCATGAAATATTGGAAAGCATCGGCCTCAATCTCCTCCGACCATTTGTAGCTGTAATAGCCGGCTGCATAGCCGCCGGAGAATATATGGTTGAACATCGGTGAAGTGTAGCATCCCTCAACCTCCGGAAAAAGCTCAACGCTCTTTGTGGCATCAACCTCAAACTTATACGGGTCTTCCGTTATGGGCGCAGTTATAGTGTGATAAGCCATATCGAGATAGCCGAAACTCAGTTGGCGCAAGCAGTCGCGGGCAGCTCCGAAACGTGAGGAGGCAATCACCTTATCGACAAGTTCCTGCGGAATAGGCTCACCCGTGATGTAATGCTTCGCAAAACCGTCGAGAAATTCTTTCTGCGTCAAGAAATTCTCGTTGAATTGCGAGGGAACCTCCACAAAATCGCGGTAAACGTTGGTACCGGAAAGCGACGCATACTTGGTCTGTGCCAAAAGGCTGTGCAAAGCGTGCCCGAACTCGTGGATGAACGTCTCCACCTCATAGAACGTAAGCAACGACGGCTTGTTCTCCGTAGGACGGGTGAAATTCATTGTCAGCGTGACGTGCGGACGTTGGCTCACTCCATCGACAATTTTCTCCGAACGGAACTCCGTCATCCACGCGCCGCTGCGCTTAGTGGCGCGCGGGAAAAAGTCGGTGTAAAGCACCCCTACAAAATTGCCGTCGGCATCTGTCACATCAAACGATTTCACTTCCGGATTATATACCGATATATTCTGATTTTCGGAGAAATGCAAGCCATAAAGTTTGGCGGCAAGACCGAACACGCCGTCTATGACGTTGTTCAATTCGAAATACGGACGCAACTCCTCCTCGTTGAACGAATATTTCTCGTTTTTCAGTTTGTTGGCATAATAAGAATAATCCCATGCCTGCAAATCCATCTTTTTGCCCTCCAACTTATTGACATACTCAGTAAGCTCTTTAAGCTCCTTTTTCCAAGCCGGCTTATAAGCGTCGCGCAATTGGTCGAGCAGCTTGTAAACATTTTCTTTCGTTTCGGCCATAGTGTGCTTCAGGCTGTAGTCGGCGTATGTCTTGTAGCCCATCAGGTTTGCGATTTGCATACGTATCTCGGCAATGCGGCGCATTATCGCCGTATTGTCGTACTCACCGGAAGTGCATTGCGAGTTATAGTCGCGATAGAGCTTCTCGCGAAGGTCGCGGCGATCGGAATATTTCATAAACGCCATATAGCAAGGAGCCTGCAATGTGATCAGGTATTCGCCATCGCGCCCTTTCTCCTTCGCGGCCACAGCAGCCGCCTCCACGCTGCTTTCAGGCAGCCCGGCAAGATCCTCTTTTTTGAGCCACATCTCATAGGCGGCGGTGGCCTTTACGGTATTCTGCTCGAATTTCAGCGTCAGTTCCGAAAGTTCGGCAGTCAGTTTGCGATAAGTTTCGCGGTCTGCGCCTTTCAAGTTCGCTCCGGATTGCAAAAAAGAGTCGTAAGTGCGCTCAAGCAGCATCGAATCCTCAGTGTCGAGATTTAGCTTGTCGCGGTTGTCGTACACATATTTGATACGCTCCCACAGACGCTCGTTGAGCGATATGTCGCTCTGATACTCCGACAACTTCGGGGAGATGCGCAGCGAAATGGCGTTCATCTCGTCGTCGCCGTCGGCTGAAAGAATCGGATAGAAAGTCATAAGCGTGCGGTTGAGCAACGCTCCGGCATCCTCAAAAGCGACGATGGTATTCTCAAACGTCGGCGTCGAGCGTTGGTTGACAATGGCTGCAATCTCCTGCTTGCCAACCTTTATGCCACTATCCACTGCCTCCTCGTAGAAACTCTTCTCTATGCGGTCGAAAGGCACCACATTATGAGTGGTCTTGAACTCTTCGAAAAATATGTTTTCAGCATTTGTCATAACCGGTACTGTAATTAATAACGCAGTTAAAATCTTGTTTAAATATCCGTCTTTTCTCATCGCAATAAGTTTTACTCTGCAAATATAACACTTTTACAATCATTTATCGCCATAATGCCCATAAACACTAAGTACAAATGAATAGAATAACATATCAGTCGAACTCGGCTATTATCTCCGCAATCCTTCTGTGGATGAAATCTTCCGGAGATTTGTCGTCCTTGCCTTTATATGGATGCGCCGCGCTCAACCGATGTATTGCGTCTTCATTCCGGAGGATGCGTTTCAGAAACGGCACCCAACTTCTTCTGTCGTAGAAGCTGATAGAATCAAACAATTTGCCTTCAATGACGTTGACTGACACTTTGTCCCATTTGGAATCCGCAGCATACGCGAGCCACAATAAGTTGTCGAAACGGTATTTGCAGTCACGGAAACTATAACTGTTTACAAGTTTCTCATAGTTTTCATATTCGCTGTTAAGCAGCAGGTGGGTCACTAAATTCGTCATGCCGGGCAACAGTTTTGGCGGAAATGATTGCTCAATGCCATAGGAGTTTACTCCGAAATAGCTCCTTCCGTATTTATACTCCATTTCATAAACAAAGTGAAACAGCCGGTCGTTATCTTCCGGTGTAAGTTGGCTGACAGTCCGGGTCTGTATGTCGAAATAGGAATATTTTCCGGTGGTGAGCAGCGTGTACACCTCGTTGATTTTTGAGCATGGCGGATTATAACGCAGTATGCTTTCGATAAGCAAATCATAATCATTGCTTATCGCAATCAAGTCAAGCGGATAATACTCCAAACCGGCATAATGCGACCGGAAGTCTATTTGCCGGTTTACAATAAGATTGCGCAGATGAGGATAAAGCCGCCTGACCATAATGCCCTCATATTCAGACTTGAGCCTCTCGATTTTCTTGTCAAGCTCTTTCCGTGTTGTGGCGATTTCGGAGAGCGCGGCCTGATGCTCTTTCCGCGAATTTTCTATCAGCGCGCTTATCTTGTATGGCTGTGCGGCCTTTTCTTCCCTGAACTGATACAAGTCCTGCGAATCGTTGAGCCGCTTGCACAGTTCTGACACAGCCAAATCTTCCTTGTTGCATACGTCGTCGATATACACGCCCCAATCTTTGTCCTTTTCGGACTTGTCAGGATAACGTGACAAAAAATCTTCAATTATCGAACAGGATTCCAACGGCAATTTTGCATCTTCCGCACTTGCGGTCAGCTCGTGCGTCACATAATCAGTCCAACATGTCACCCACCCGTTGCTCGACCGGTGGCCGCCTGTCACCCTCGTGCCGCTGTAGCGCTTGAAATTCAGATAAATCGTTTCCATAAGATTTTAGTATTGTCAGATTTAGGATATGGCGTTCAAAGAACAATTCTGTCACCGGTTTCCCGGTTACAATGCTACCGGTCACGCTGACAACAATGCAGAACAAAATAAAAGCCAGAAAAAAAGCCGATACCCACCAATCAAAATTTGAAGGTTTGATTTTTCTGATTGCCACATAAACCCACACATTCACCAACACGCCCGACAACAGCAAAGCGGCCGACAATATATGCGCACCGGTTTCAATATCCGCATACTTGCCTGCCAATACCAACAACGCCGCCATATCGTCGGCGTGAAAGCACGAATTGACAAAGGTAGCCAACACAACCGCCGGCACGTAAAAGGAATATGCAAACGTTTGTATCAAGCAAATAACGTGTCATTTTCAAATCGACATTATTCTATCATTAAACTTACGGCTTGCTTTAATTTCCTCTGACATCTTATCCGCACTCAATTCAGGGAAATCAGCA